>JAVBLV010000109.1:0-24201 GCA_031553195.1 Bacteroidales bacterium | reverse complement strand
TACGACGGGTAGCGTTAGGAAAAATTAGAAACGCCAGACGTTAAAACAAAATTCTGTTCGAAGTCCTCTATTGAAAATAGGCTGATAATGAAATCAAATCATTTATGGATTATCATTATGGATTCAACAGGCAAGTTATTTTGTTTAGCCGGAATGAAGATTTTTCATTCGAGATACAAATAGATTTATACTGATACTTTTCGCCACTGGAATTTTACATTGATCCAAAATTGGGATCATACTAGACCACTCTCAAGATATTTTGGGTTATATGCATTAAAAGATGCGCAAATTACAAACGCCCCTTCATTTTTCAGGTAAAGAATTGAAAAAGATATTTAAGCTATTCCATAGGCGATTCTGCTTTTTTGTTTTGACGATATAGGATTAGTATCGCCAAAAGAATACCCATGACATTGGCAATAAAATCATATTGGCTCATACACCTCTTTATAGGCAAAATCCCCTGCAATATCTCAGTCAAAGCGGCTAACGGCGTCGTAATTAGAGTTGCTATCAATATGCTTTTAGAAAAAGAAAACTTCTTGATCAGAAATAAATTTTGAACAATCAAATATTGTAAAACACCGTATAAAAGAATATGAATTATTTTATCCGGAGAAAGCAAGTCCATAAAATGAGGCAATTTAGGAAATGCGTTTCCCGGAAGAAATGTAAGCAACAACAAAACGCCTGTCCATGCAATTAAAGCATAGGGAAGCCATTTAGCCTTATTGATTCTCGAAAAATATTTCCTTGACTTTGACATGCCTGTTTATCTGAAAACGATTTTTCGAATTGCCTTTTCGGACACATAATCATTGATTCGCTTCACCAATTCATCGTGCTTGAACGAAAGTTCCTGCTTTAAGGCAGGGGACGCAAGGTAGACGTACATAACAGCATCTTTAACCATTACTTTCAAGGTGAGTTTCACTATTAAATCACCCGTTATCTTATACCAAGCATTTTCTGCTTCTTTCGACAGAACGGCTCCTTTCAGATTATTCCTTTTCAGAAAAATGGAGATTAAATCTTTTATTTCAAATTCATTTTTCGCAGGCATAGCTATTGTTCTTCCAACTGATTATCATTTACAAAAAAAATCTTGTGTTCGGTATTATTTTCCCGAAACATTTCCTCTACCCGATTTTGTTGCGTGTCTGTTAAAAATACCTGAGAAAAACGATTGCTTCCCACTAATTGCAGTAAATGTTTCACACGCAACAAATCCAATTTATCGAAAATATCGTCTAAAAGGAGAATAGGCCGGATATTAATACATGCGGATATATATTCAAACTGAGCCAATTTCAGGGCAAGAACAAAAGATTTCTGTTGTCCTTGCGAAGCGGATCGCTTGGCGGGATGTTCATTAATTTTAAATAATAAATCGTCTTTATGAATCCCGGTCGTGGTATATTCGAATGTCAAATCTTTTTTTCTCGTTTCCAATAAACTCCGCCGGAAATCCTGATTCAAAGTAGAAATATATTCTATAGAAACCAATTCTTTTGCAGATGAAATCAAGTTGAAATATTCATTAAAAATCGTTGAAAATTTCTCCAGAAAAACAATCCTTTTTTCAAATATCGGCTCCCCGAATCTTTGTAGTTGTTCATCCCAAAGTTCTATTGCATCATTATCGAAACAACGGTTTGTATTAAAAAATTTCAACAACTTATTTCTTTGCTCCAACGCTTTCTGATAATTCAGCAACTGATCCAAGTATACTTTATCCACCTGGGAAATAACGCCGTCTAAAAATTTTCTCCGCACATTGCTTCCCTCGTTAATCAAATCCTGGTCGTAAGGAGAAATAATAACCAGGGGAATTTTACCTATATGATCGGAAAAACGTTCGTAATTTTTTTTATTGAATAAGACTTGTTTGCCCTGCGATCGTTTTTGAATGCAAGTAACTGCATCGGTACGAGCATCCGGAGCGGAAATATATTTACCATGTATGGCAAAAAAATCTTCGCCATATTTTATATTTTGAGAATCTTGCGAATTAAAGTAACTTTTGCAGAACGACAAGTAATAAATAGCGTCTAACAAATTCGTTTTCCCAACGCCGTTATTACCTACTAAGCAATTAATTTTCTCGCAAAACTCAACTTCGAGTTCTGCATAATTTTTAAAATTAGAAAGTTTCAGTTTGCTTAGTATCATTTTCCGGACAATGCATTAGGGGTCTATCGTATTAAATATGCAAAATTGCCTCCGAAGTAGCTTCCATTAGCCACATGGGAGTAGATGTGGCGCCTGAAATTCCTATCGTATTTGCATTTTCAAACCATTCCTTTTTAAGTTCGGAAGGTTCCGATATCAAGAATGAGCTAGGTTGGACGCTTTTACATATTTTGTAAAGATACAATCCGTTAGAACTATTTTTCCCGCTTACAAAAATAATCACGTCCACTTTTTGGGCAAATTCTTTAATTTCATCCGAACGATTGGCCACTTTTTTGCAGATTGTATCATACGACACAAAATCAACGTTTGTCAAAAGGGTTTGTTTTTTTATCTGCTCAATTATTTCATTGAACTCCTCTTTGCTTTTGGTTGTCTGCGAGTAAAGCCGAATAGGCCTGGAGTAATCTAACAAATCCAGGTCGTCGACGCTGCTGATCACAACGGCTGTATTATTGGTTTGGCCCTGAAGGGCAAGAACTTCCGCATGTCCTTTAGTTCCAAACAAGGCAACCTGCCCTCCTTTGGACTTCATTTCCAAATATCCTCTCCGCACCTTTTCCTGCAATTTCAGAACGATGGGACAAGTAGCGTCTATCAACGTTATATTCCGGCGTTTGGCGTTTTCGTAAGTGGAAGGCGGTTCGCCGTGCGCTCTTATAAGCACCCTGCAACCGGAAAGTTCGCAAAACTCGTCGTGGGAAATCACTTTTAAGCCTTTCTGAGCAAGACGATACACTTCTTTCCCATTATGAACAATATCTCCCAGGCAATATAATGTTTCGGATTTTCCCAATTCTTCTTCTGCCGAACGAATAGCAGAAACCACTCCGAAACAGAACCCTGCATGTTGATCGATAATTATATTCATACCCCTCTCTTTCCCTAGTTTCTCCAAAGAAAGGAGAACGGTTTTCGAAAATTATACAATTATTTAAGAACAGAAATTTTCTCTATCATTGACAAATTTACTTGTTTTTGCCGACCTTATGATAAGCATTGATTTTCTTCTCTTGATTTTTCTAATACCTCTTCGTATTCTTCGGGAGACAAATCATTAAAGAAGAAATAGATCGGATTTACTTTTTTCCCGTTTTGGATTACTTCATAGTGCAGATGCGGAGCCGATGACAAACCTGAAGACCCTACCTTTCCTATAATTTCTCCTCTTTTTATCTTTTGATTTTCCCGCACCAGTATTTCCGACATGTGTCCATAAAGCGTTTGATAGCCGAAACCGTGATTGATAATGCAACAAATTCCATATCCGTCGCCTCCCCGACCGGCGGTGGTAATAACGCCGTCGGCTGTGGCGTATATATAACTTCCTGTTGGCGCCGCAATATCGATGCCGGTATGAGGACGCATATATTTCAGAATGGGATGAAAACGTTCGCCAAATCCCGACATAATTTTGCCTTGCTTTTTAGAAACCGGTAAAATGGCCGGCATACAAGCCATGCGTTCATATTTCTTTTTGGCAATACCAAAAATTTCGTCCAACGACTTGGATTGAATATACATCTGACGGGAAACCTTGTCAATTTTCTGCGAGGTTTCCGTTATTATTCTCGAGTTATCAAATCCTTTCAAGGCGTCATAACGTTCCGCTCCTCCAATCCCTGCATTTCGGACAGAAGAGGGAATCGGCTCCGATTCAAAAATAACACGGTAAATATTATCATCTCTGTTTTGCAAATCTTTCAAAACCGTTTCCAAATTGGCAAGACGCTTACTCAATAACGAGTATTGACGTTCGTATTGTTTTATTTCCCGTTTAAGATTTTTTTCTTTGGGAGAATCTATAAAATTATATCCCAATACCAGTATGACTGTCGCCAAAACAACTCCTAAAGCTACGCTATAGGAAACAGATTTAAGCTTTTCCTTGAAACTCCCTTTTACCCTTTCAAACCTCATCGAGTGATGGTCAAAATGGTATCTATTCTTTTTAGACATTTCCGTTTATTTTAAAATGGACAAGCATATAAAACTAATAAATAACCCTAATTATTGTTTATTTTGACCTGAATTTTGAATTACTCTTTTCAAGACACGTTGCCGCCCATGAAAGCTTCTATCTGTTTCTGAACACTTTCCAGATTCATTCTTTTTGCGTGATCATACACGTAAGACAACGCTCCCAAACAGTCTTCCAAATCTGCGGCAACGCCTTTTGCCTTTGAACCTCTAAACATATTAAAGTACCGGATTTTTTCTTGGTAATAGTTTGCTATTTCCTTCATCATGCTTTCCGCCTTTTTCGTATTCCCCAACTGATTGTATGTTTCGGCGCTGGCAACGCAATATACGTCGAGAGGGATTTTGGATGCAGGAAAGAAATGAAGACTCTTATCCAATATAGTAAGCGCTTCTTGATTTCTTCCAGCCTGAACCAAGTTTTGAGCAAAAATAGAATATATCTGCCGCGTAATGCTTGAAATATGCATGGTGTATGCATTTTCCAAATAAACCGTAGGATGGTTTACATTACCCCATTCGGTCTCTTTTCCCGCAAATAACGCATAAGTTTTATCCAGATTTACTTTCTGGAATGCTTTATAGGGTATTATTTTATAATTCAAACCTTCCTGCTCCAACATTTCGGATATGGGAGGAAATATATCTTTCATATAATTAGGACTTGCAATATACATTGCCCGTTCAAACTCATTTGTAGCAAGAAGATCTAAAAACATAAGTTCGTTACGTTCCAGGCGTCCTTTTTGAATTTCCCATGATATTTCATTCGGAATTGTTTCTGCAATTTCTTTAGGAATAATACCTTTTGCCACCAATTTAGGAATATCCAACGTTATCTTAAGACGATTCGTAGGTAATACATAAACTTCGGTTTCGTCATCCCATCTTTCTCTGAAAGCAGAAGAATTAGAAGCCATGGTCGCTAAAACTTCTTTTAGCTCCAAATATTTGTCGTATCTTTTTACCGCAAAGAAATCATTGGCAACGCCATACATGCTTTTTGGCAACGTAAGCGGCAATGGTTTGGCTTCGTTCACGGCATCATATAACTGTTCAATATACCAATGCATACCGGCCAAGGTATAATTTAAAATCCGCACGTCGGTGCGGTAACCTTCCACTTCCTGCATAAACCAAAGGGGGAAGGTATCATTATCGCCATGGGTAAACAAAATGGAATTTTTATCGCAAGTTGTAAGATGGTTCTTAGAGAAATCTCTAGCCGCATATCTTTTGGAACGATCATGGTCGTCCCAACCCTCTTTGGCCATAATACAGGGAACCAATAACAGGCAAACCAAGGTTACAGCCGATACCGTAAGCATCTTCGGCGCTTTTTTCGAAATCCAATCGCATAAAGCCATTACGCCCAATCCAATCCAGATAGCAAACGCATAGAAAGAACCGGCGTAAGCATAATCCCGTTCGCGAGGCTCCAGCGGCCTTTGATTTACATAAATAATAATAGCTAAACCCGTCATAAAAAACAAAAGAAATACGATGAACGCATCTTGCTTACTCTTTTTGACGTGATAAAATAATCCGATTAGCCCCAATAATAATGGGAGACAATAGAAGGTATTCCTTGCTTTATTATCGCGCAATTCCACAGGGAGATGATCTTGGGGCCCCAATCTCATTTCGTCCCAAAATTTGATGCCTGTAATCCAGTTCCCGTGGAGATAATCTCTGGTTCCATTTTCATTAAAGCGATGACCCTGTATATCGTTTTGCCGGCCGGCAAAATTCCACATAAAATATCTCCAGTACATAAAATTGATCTGGTACTTGAAAAAGAACGACAAGTTTTCTCCGAAAGTGGGAGTACGATCCCCCTTTATTCCCGTCCAATATTTATAATAATTAATATGGCGCGCTTCCCCATTACTGTTATGCATACGAGGAAATACGGTCGACTGTTCCGATTCATATTCTAATGTTCTGTATCGCGCTACAGGAATGTAATCATTCTCGCCCTTGATATATTTCTGATAGCCATAATTCCATTTATAGGCCCTGGCTGTATAATAAGGCCCCGTAAAAAGAGGCACTTCTCCATATTGTTCCCGTCCTAAATAAGCTCTGAACGCCACCGCATCTTTAGGCTCATTTTCATTTAAAGGCGTATTGGCATTTGAACGGATAATCAGAATCAAGAAACTGGAATACCCAACTAATAAAAATGCAAATGAAAGAATGACGGCATTCAAAACCGGTTTTGCTTTTTTATTCGTCCAAATCAATCCGAAAACAATGCCGGCAATCAGCAGAGCGAAAAAGATAATAATTCCGCTGTTGAAAGGCATTCCTATCGAATTGACAAAGAATATTTCGAAATTTCCCGCCAGAATGCTTATATACGGAACAATAATATATAATACGCCTATCAATAAAGCGACAGAAAGCAAAAGCGCATAGAATATCCCTTTCTTGGTAATGGTTTTATACTTCTTGAAATAGAATACAAATACCATTGCCGGAATAGCCAACAGGTTCAGTAAGTGAACGCCGATGGCGATTCCAATTAAAAATGCCAATAAAATCAACCAACGCAAAGAATGTTTTTCGTCGGCTTGCGTTTCCCATTTCAAAATAGCCCAGAATACAATGGCGGTAAAAAATGAAGACATGGCATAAACCTCGCCCTCGACAGCCGAGAACCAAAACGTATCCGAGAACGTATAGGCCAACGCCCCTATTAAACCGCTGCCGAATATGCAAAGCGTCTTAAACGTGTCTATTTCTTTGGACGATTTGAGAACAAGTTTTCTACCTAACATCGTAATTGACCAGAACAAGAAAAGAATGCTAAGACCGCTGCAAATTGCCGACATGGCATTGATGGCGTACGCCACTTTCATTACGTCGCCTCCTGCAAATAAAGAAGCGAAGCGTCCTATCAATTGAAAAGTAGGCGCTCCCGGAGGGTGTCCGACTTCCAATTTATAAGCCGTAGAAATGTATTCTCCACAATCCCACCAACTGGTTGTGGGTTCGGCTGTCAGCAAATAAACCGCGCTTGCTATAACAAATACAAGCCAGCCTAACAAATTGTTAAGTGTTTGATATCGATTCTTCATCTTGTTTATGAATAATTTATTTTATTGCGTTTAATAAGACACAAAGGTAAGGAATCTGTTTTTATTTTAGTTCATTTTTTATTAGAATCAATAAAAGAGAGCATGTTCTTTAATTAGCAAGAAAGACATTCTTTTAATATTTACGCCCATTCCAGGCTATTAAAAAAATCAAAAATTCAATATGTTTTTATCAAGAACAGCCATTCCTTAATATCAAAAAACGGCAGAAATTATTTTATCTGCCGTTTTTTACTATTTTTTATGTTTAAATATCCGTTTTCAGAGAATATGACTACATTTCGCCAAAACGAGTTGATAAATATTTTTTCAGTTCTTCGCTTAATTCTTTAAATCCTAATTTTTCGGAAAGGCTATAACATGAGTACAACGATTCGGCCGCTTCCTGCATATCGGCTGTTACTCCCTTGGCTTTGGATTCTCTGAACATGGAGTAATAATTGATCTCCTCTTTAAATGATTCGGCCGTTCTTCTCAGTAAATCTTCTGATTTTTTGGGTTCGCCCGACAGATGATAAATCTCTGCATAATAGATAGGCACCCTGCTAAACATAAATTTCGAATCGGGGAAATATTTCAATCCTTTTTCCAATGCCCTGACTGCCTCTTTACTTTTTCCCGCTCTCTGCAGATTATCAGCTAAAAGACCGTATACATAGCGAATGTACTGTCCATTATTCAAACTCACAGGATCTACATATACGGAAGCATTATTTAAATTCCCCCAAGAGTCCCATTTATTGATCATTAGATCGGAAGTTTTATCCAAATTCATGGTTCTATAAGTCTTATATGGCATAACCTTATAAACCAACCCTTCTTGTTGAACATAATTATTAATTACGGGGAAAACGGCTTCTACCGTACTCGGACTTAATATATAAAGCGGACGTTCAAATCCGTTGCTGGCCAAAATATCTAAAAACATCATTTCCTGACGACGGATATAAGGTCTGTCTATTTCAAAGATAATTTCGCTGGACATGGTATCGGCAACTTCTTTTGTAACAATCCCTTTTGCAAGAAGATCCGGAATATTCAATGATATTTTGAATTTTTTGGTTGGAAGGGCGTACATTTGTTGCCCGTCTTGAGTGTAGACTTTAAACTCTTCATTATTTTTTGCCATTAACGACAACATCTCTTTCAAATCCAAAGGCTCTTTTATTTTATCCTGGATAAAGAAGAAATCGTTCTGCAATCCATACATTTTCTTTGGTAAAGTAAACGGAAGATTTTTCGAATCATATAAAGTGTAGAATAACTGTTCCACATACCAATGCATTCCGGACAATGTATAATTCAGCACCCGCATATCCGTACGTTTCCCCTCTACCTCCTGCAAAAACCAAAGCGGGAATGTATCGTTGTCCGCCGAAGTAATCAAAATTGAATTTTTATCGCAGGAATCAAGATAATTCTCCGAGAAATCGCGTGCGGCATATTTTTTAGAACGATCATGATCGTCCCAATTTTCTTTTGCCATAATACCCGGTACCAATAACAAGCAAGCCAAGGTCACGACAGATACCGTAATCATTTTAGGCGCCTTTTTCGAAATCCAGTCCGATAAAGCCATCACCCCAAGTCCTATCCAAATGGCAAAAGCATAGAAAGAACCCGCAAAAGCATAATCCCGTTCGCGGGGTTCCGTAGGTTTTTGATTCAGATAAATAATAATGGCCAAACCCGTCATAAAGAATAGGAGAAATACAATAAAAGAAAATTGCTTATCTTTTTTAATATGATAAAACAGTCCTATCAATCCCAGTATTAATGGAAAACAATAATAGACATTCCGCGCTTTATTATTTCGCAACTCGAGGGGCAGTTGATCTTGAGGTCCCAAACGCATTTCGTCCCAAAATTTAATCCCTGTAATCCAGTTTCCATGTAGATAATCCCTGGTTCCGTTGTCGTTAAAATAATTCCCTTGTATATCATTTTGTCTGCCGGCAAAATTCCACATAAAATATCTCCAGTACATAAAATTCACCTGATACCGGAAAAAGAACGTTAAATTTTCGCCGAAAGTAGGCGTCCTATCTCCTTTTATTCCCGTCCAATACTTGTAGAACATTATATGTTTCCTGTTTTCATCCATGCTATACATACGAGGAAATACAGTTGATTTTTCTTTTTCAAAAATCGGATGGCTGTTTCTTCCTGCCGGAATATAGTTATCTTCTCCCTTAACGTATTTTTGGTAACCTTCTTCGTAATCAATGATTTTTGCAGTATAATAAGGTCCCGTAACAAAAGGCGTTTCTCCATACTGTTCCCTACCTAAATAAGCCCTTAGGGATACGGCGTCTTTTGGCGCGTTTTCATTTAAAGGCGTGTTGGCATTCGAACGAATCACCAAAATGAAAAAACTGGAATATCCTATCAATATAAACAAAAACGAAAGAATAACCGCATTCCAAACCGGTTTGCTTTTCTTTATCGTCCAATACAATCCAAACGCTATGCCGGCAAATAATAATAGGAAGTAAAAAATGACTCCGCTATTGAAAGGCATTCCCAAAGAGTTGACGAAAAACACGTCGAAACCGCCGGCCAGAATAACAATATAAGGAACAATAATAAATAAAATAAAGGCTAACAAGGCTACTGATATTAAGAATGCATATAATAATCCTTTTTTCGTAACTTTCTTATACTTCTTGAAGTAATAAGTGAATACAATGGCCGGAATAGCCAACAGATTCAATAAGTGAACGCCGATGGATATGCCGATAAGAAACGCTAATAAAATCAACCAACGTAAAGAATGTTTTTCATTTGCCTGGCTTTCCCATTTCAGAATAGCCCAGAACACAATGGCGGTAAAAAACGAAGACATGGCATACACTTCGCCCTCGACAGCCGAAAACCAGAATGAATCGGAAAAAGTATAGGCCAAAGCGCCCACCAATCCGCTGCCGAAGATACAAAACATTTTAAATGTGTCTATCTCCGACGTCCTGAGGACAAGTTTCTTTCCTATTAAAGTAATAGACCAAAACAAGAAAAGGATGGTAAAGCCGCTACAGATTGCCGACATAGCGTTAATTGCAAATGCAACTTTCATCACGTCGCCGCCTGTAAATAAAGAAGCAAAACGCCCGATTAATTGAAAAGTCGGCGCGCCGGGAGGATGCCCCACTTCTAATTTGTAAGCGGTGGAAATGTATTCTCCGCAATCCCACCAACTGGTTGTGGGCTCGGCCGTAAGCAAATAAACGGCGCTTGCTATTACAAATATCGCCCAACCTATTATGTTATTCAGGTTTTGATAATGATTTAATTTTAAGTTCTTCATTCTTTTATATGTTTTTAATTACCATTGAACGGCGCTTCTTTTAACGGGCAAAGTCATGCAACGCGCGCCCCCTCCGCCCCGGGGCAATTCAGAACCTTTTAGCGTAATTACTACAGGTTGAGAGGTATTGTTAAGTTTCTCGACAGAAAATTCATTGGCAGGCATTATAGAGAAACCTGCATTGGAGAGGGCTTCAATAGTATGTTGGTTTCTCTCATATCCAATTACTTTCCCTTCTCCTAACGCAAAAAAATTGGCTCCGCTATGCCATTGCTCGCGATCCTGAAACCAAGCGTCGGAACCTCCGCAATAAACAGGTCTCAAATCGAACTTCAACTCTTTTAAGGCTTGTAACAAATTGTTTCGGTCATAATAATTTACCTTGCCATTGTCGATTCTGATATGAGTAGTTTTAAAGCCATTAAATACAGGAAGTTTCTCAATAAGCGGCGCATATATCATGCAAATGTTTTTATCCAAAAAAGTAAATACCATGTCCAGATGAATGAATGATTCTTTTTCAGGTAATTCTTGTACGACAATATTAAAAACGCTTTTCCTCTGTTTAAAATATTCTACAAGAGATAAAATTCCTTTTTCATTTGTCCGTTTCCCTTGTCCGATACAAATTGTATCGTGGCGCGCAATTAAAATATCCCCGCCTTCGGTAAGGGCGGTCTCGTCAAAATCTAGAGCGGAAAATGTTTTTGCCTTGAAATAATAGGTAAAAATAAAATCTATTATCACCCGTTCCCTGCATCGCGCCTTAGAGGCCATCGGATTTACAAGAACCGTATCGAATATGACGGAAGCGGTATCCCGTGTGAAGAAGAAATTATATAAAGGTTTCAGACAGAATCGTTCGGACGAATACTCTTTAGGATAGGTTTTAGCGTCATATTCATATCCTTCGATAAGCGTTTCTGCCAATTTACCCGCCGTAAAAGATTTTAACTCTTCGACAATAAATTCACATTTATCGATTTTGCACGATTCCTTTATCAGGCCGACCCTCAGATCGTAATTGCTTTCTATTGATTCTGCGAGTAGCTCGCGTATTTCGTACACTTTTGTCCATTTCGATAACACATTCCGGAAAACGCTATATTCTTCCTGCATAATTTTTTTGTTCAAAATGTCGCTGTACAAAGCTGCTTTTGCATTGTCGGGGGTCATCCGCTCTACCTCGTTTCCTGGATTTAATAAAACAACGCCTTCCAATCTTCCGATTTCAGAATCTATAGATACAATACTCATAAAGGATTTTATTTGTTCGACAATATCATTTTATATTTGGTTTTATGCAAATAATAAAATGGACTACAAAAGTCTGCAAATTTCGGACTTTTTTTGTTAGTTGCAAAGTCCAATATTAAGTTACTAGGTTTTCAGGAAATTAACATGTTTCTCTAAATATATTTTGTTACTTTTGCATGCCATGAATTACTTAGCTCATTTATATCTTTCGCCCGGCGACGATTTGGCGCGCATAGGTTGTTTTATTGCCGATGCGGTAAAAGGAAGTCAAATGAATTCTTATCCTCAAAGAATCAGGGAAGGGATTCTTTTACATAGGGCAATAGATTCCTTCACCGATCAACATCCTATTGTAAAGGAATGTATTCTGAAATTACGCCCTAAGTTTCGTTTGTTTTCAGCAGTGGTTATTGATATTTATTTCGATCATTTTCTTGCAGCCAACTGGAATCTTTATTCCTCCGAGCCTCTTTCCGGCTTTGCAGAACGCCAATATAATATTATTCAAGACCACCTGTCTCTTCTTCCTCCCAAAATACAACAGGCATTTTTTTTCATAAAAAGTCAGAATTGGTTGGAAAATTATAAAGATTTAGATTTTTTGAAAAAAGTATTCAACGGCATGTCGCAACGGACGTCTTATTTTTCAAATATGGAAACGGCAGTTGAAGAACTAAAAGCGGAATATTCCTTTTTTGAAGACCGGTTTTTTCTGTTTTTTCCTCTTGTTTGCAAACAATTTAGTATAGTCAGGGCGTGACTCCAAGTCATGCCCTGACTTCATTACATTTTCAGGACAATCTTCTGATTGCAGAATATGATAAAAAATCAAAAAGAGGCAATTAGGCATCAATTTTGATGTTTATATAGAATTTCAAGAATTAAACCGGATAAGTAGATGAATTTTTTATCTTATATAACAAAACCTCAGAATAAAATTCTTAAATGGGCGGTTGCGCTTACTTTTTCGCTTGTTTTTATCATACTTTTCTGGAGGTTTGCCTCGCCTATGTATCTTCATTTCTGGGTTGCTTTAGGATTATTGGTTATTTTCGATATTTTATTTTATGCTTTCATATCGAGATATTTAATAAGCAATTACAACCATTGGAGAAAAATATTATACGCCGCCGTTTATTTCTTGCCATTATTATTGGTTCTATTTGCTTGTATTATTCCGTTGTTTATACCTTATTATGATTGGCATCCTGTTGCAAGAAGCCGGTTTATAGGCGTTATTATGGTATTGTCTTTTACAAAAGGGGCGCTTTACTTTGTATACATGATCGGAATTATTCATTTTGTTATTTGGAAATTAGCCCGTGAAATACAAGCGCTTCCTATTGTCAGATTTTTCAGGCCCTATGTTATTGCCTCTTATATTTTGTGCGTAATATCATTGATTTTGTTTGGTCTGGCTTTTTCTTACGGGGAAAGGAGAATTGAATTAGAGAAAGTTCCGGTAAAAATAAGTCGTTTGCCTAAAGAGTTTGAAGGCTATAAAATTGTACATATCAGCGATTTTCATTTGGGATCGGTTAGCAAAAAGACCGTGCAGAAGATTGTGGAAATTGTAAACGATCAAAATCCGGATATTGTATGCTTTACAGGCGACTTGGTTACATACTCGTCCAAAGAAATCCCGGCTTTTCAAAATATCCTAAATGGGATTCAAACCAAAGATGGCATATACGCCATCTTCGGAAATCATGATTACGGAACTTATTCCCAATATAAAAGCGCCGAAGAACAGGAAGAAGAACACAGGAGAATTGCGAGCTATATGAAAGACTCTTTGCACTGGAATTTGCTTGCTAACGAAAGCGTTGAGATAAAAAAGGGAGATTCTTCGGCCATATTGATAGGAGGAATTGAAAACCTGAGCGAAACAGAACGGTTCGTGTCCAGAGGCGACATTTCATTAACTTTTGAAAACAAAGATGTAAATATCCCGGTTATTTTATTGAGCCACGATCCTTCCATCTGGTCTACTCAAATAATAAAAAATTATCCTTTTATAGATTTAACCTTATCGGGGCATACGCATGGAATGCAATTCGGGATTCCATTGGGAAAGGGAGTTGAAAAAGAAAAAGGCAGGCTACGCAAAAAAGAAGTCAGGGGAATATATAGCCACGACAAACAACGTTTGTATGTTTCAAAAGGGATAGGCAGTTCTTTGCTCCATGGACGGTTAGGGATGTGGGCGGACGTGTCGGTGATTATTTTGGAAAGCGGAGAGAATTAGAATGGATCTCAGATTTTTCTCAAAAAATAAAATGATTATTACAACCAGAGTTGTTCATTACGCTTGTTTCGCATCGGAACTTCTTATAAAATGTTCTATTGCCAATTGATAACCATCCAAGCCCAAACCGGCAATACATCCTTTACACGCGGAACTCAGCAAAGACCGGCGCCGAAAATCTTCCCTGCCGAAAATATTTGAAATATGCACTTCTATTACCGGCGTTTTTATTGCTTGGATAGCGTCTAACAAAGCAATAGAAGTATGGCTATATCCTCCGGCATTTAAAATTATGCCGTCATACGAAAAACCGGATTCATGCAATTGATTAATTAACTCGCCCTCCGTATTGCTTTGAAAACAGGAAAGTTCTATCTGATTAAAATCATGTTTCAACGTTTCAAAAAAGGTTTCAAATGATAATGAACCGTATATTTCCGGTTCCCTTTTACCCAGTAGATTTAAATTAGGGCCATTGATAATGATAATTTTCATAATTTCGTGTTCTCTCAAAAATACATTATTATGCATAAAAAGATGTATAATAATGTATTAAACAATAAAAACATCTATTTATACTGTTCAAAGGTAAGACTATTTCCACAAAGATGGCGTTATCCTTGTTGTGGAAGTAATTTTATCTTGAAACAAAATTATGTCAAAAACTACAATAAAATTAAAGGAATGATAACGCTTATTTGTGAAAATAATAACGAAACTATTCAAGTTGAAGAAGACTTATGTTTAAGCGATATTAAAGAGAAATTCTCATTTTCGCCTAAATATGAAATACTCGGCGCATTGGTCAATAATAAGTTGAAAGAACTTTCGTATAAAGTATATAATCCTAAAACAATCCGGTTTATCGACATTACTCATCCATTAGGGGCCCGGATGTACGCCCTGTCTCTTTCTTTTTTGCTATACAAGGCGGTAAACGATATTTATCCCGGGGCAGATTTAAAAATCGAGCACTCCACCACGCACGGACTTTACTGTAGGATAAAGTACTTATCTGACGACAAAGAAAAAGTCATTGTAGCGCTAAAGAAAAGGATGAAAGAACTGGTTGATCAAAATTTGGTATTCAGGAGTGAAATTATGTCTACCAAAGACGCGATTAAGCTTCTTTCTGCTAAAGATCAGAAAGAAAAAAACAAAGACACCATTGATCTCTTGAAAAGTTCGAATCAATTATACACTAAAGTCAACTTTTTGGGAGACGATCATAAAACGCCGGGGATTTTCTTTGGAAAATTTTTATTTTCAACCGGTTACCTGCAATTATTTGACTTGAAATCTTTAAAAAACGACGATGGGTTTCTCTTACAATCGCCAAAACCGGAGAACCCGCTTGCGTTGCCTAAAAACGGAACAACGCTCTCCAAATTATTCAACATCTATCGCGAACATAAAAATTGGTTGAACGTCTTGGATATTCCTTATATCAGCAATCTTAACGAAACGCTCAATCTAGGACATTCCAATCAAATTATCCAGATTTCGGAAGCTTTGCATGAGAAGAAAATCATCGAGATCGTAAATAATATTAATGCAGACAAGGATAACATAAAGATTGTTCTTATTTCCGGCCCCTCTTCTTCGGGAAAAACCACTACATGCCGTAGATTGGCCATACAATTAGCGGTTTTAGGATATACGCCCCAACAACTTTCGTTGGATAATTATTTTGTCAATAGAAAAGATACGCCTTTAGACGCCAACGGAGAATACGATTTTGAGGCCTTGGAGGCTTTGGATATTGAACTTTTTAATTCCGACCTCTCCGATTTGTTAGCCGGAAAAGAGGTACGGATACCTAAATTTGATTTCAAAACGGGGAAACGTTTTTACGACAAAGAGGTTTTGAAAATGAAGCCTAACAGTATTTTAGTTATAGAAGGTATTCATGGGTTGAATCCTAAATTAACAAAGAAAATCGACGACAGCGTTAAGTATAAAATATTTGTTTCGCCAATAACGCAAATTTCTATCGACAGGCATAATATTATTCACAGCACCGATAGCCGCCTGATCAGAAGAATTGTGCGCGATTTCAATTTCAGGGGTTACAGCGCTTATGAAACGCTGAAAAGATGGGATAGCGTAACCGACGGGGAAAAGAAACACATATTCCCTTACCAGGAAAATGCGGACGTGATGTTTAACTCTAGTCTGATGTACGAGTTATGCGTTTTGAAAAAATATGCCGAACCCTTATTGCGATCCGTGCCGGCTAACGTTCCCGAATATGCCACAGCTTCGCGATTGTTAGGCTTTTTATCCATTTTCAATTTTGTTTCCGAACTGGAAATCCCGCCCACCTCTATTATGCGTGAATTTTTAGGGGGAAGTAGTTTTATCTATTAAACAGGGTACGGGTTTAGTTTGGCAGGACTTTGGGCGGTGTGAAATATACGGGCAATGTTTATATGCTTGTCGGTAACGGTGTACAGTATTTTGTAACGCCATTTCACGGCATAGCGCACGGAACCGTCCAATATAACCGGCTCTTTGCTGTGTTTGGCAGGGAACAGGTTAATATCGTTTGCGGTTTGCCTAATGCCTACCATTACATAGCTTGCACGTTCTTTGCTCTCTACGTTCTTTACATACTCAAAAATATCTTTCGGGTCTGCTTTAGCTTGCGCAGACCACCGAACCGTATGTTTTACCACGTGTCTATTTCTTTTTGTAGTTCATCATCGGTGATCATTTCGCCTTTCTCAATCTGCCTTAAACCGATGTTTATTTCTTCAATATATTCATCTTTCGTTAATGGTTGTCCGGCAGTGGTATAGGCTACTATTTCCTTTTTTGCAAACATGGTTCGTTGCATTTTTTCAATAATTTGCTTCTATCGGCAATTGATAGTTGCATTATTTCCTTGTAAATGTGGTCAATAGTTAGTGTTTTCATAACAATTTCGTTTTTATCCGTTTATAACTTTTACCTACTGCAAAGATAGTTATTTTTGCCCAAAGTTTACCATAGATAACTCATTTATACCTAGGATAAACAGAATGAAAGAGCCTGTTTTCGACAAAAACCGTATCTTTGTAGCTTAAATGTTGGGAAGGTAATTACATGAAGAAATTACCTGTAAGGGAATCAGGTGAAAATCCTGAACAGTACCCGCTGCTGTGAGTTCGTCGAATTGTTTTGCGCTTCTTTAATTGCCACTGTTTAATTTTAAATGAATGGGAAGGCCGCGCAGACAAGAACAAGTCAGAAGACCTGCTGCCATATAAATATCCGCAATTTTCGCTTTCGGGTTGAAGAGCTAGAAGTTGACTGTTCCACTTTTTTACAACTTTCTTCCTGGGCATTTATGGTTGTGTATGATTTGTTCATTTATGAAGACAAAGAGAAGGAACATATTTATTGTATTATGGTTGGGAGCGACCCTGGTTTTAATGCTAATATCAAGCGTATTGGGAGTAGCGGATTTAAATATTTCAAAGGCGTTACAGATTTTGTTGAGTAAGTTTCCCGTTGTTTCGCAATGGATTCCTCAGAACTACACTGTTTCGGAAGATTTTATCGTTTGGCAAATCCGGTTGCCCAGAATTGTATTAAGCGTTTTTGCAGGAGCGGCGCTTTCGGTATGCGGAGCCGCTTATCAATCAATATTCAGAAATCCCCTGACGGATCCTTATATTTTAGGAGTATCTTCTGGCGCTTCATTGGGCGCTTCGTTGGCTATTTTATTCGGATTGGAACATTATTTATTGGGAATTAGCGGAGTTGCTTTAATTACGGCTCTACTAACCGTATTCCTGATTTACCGGCTTGCTTCCATTGGAAATCGTTTACATACAGCCACTTTATTGCTTTCGGGTATAAGTCTTACCTTTTTGGCGGCGGCCATTATTTCGTTTATTATTGTTATTCGTCAGGATAAAATGGATAAAATTATCTTTTGGACGATGGGGAGTTTTTCATCTGTCAATTGGTCAAGTACGTCAATTGTAATTCCTTTTACGTTGCTTGGAATTATCATAGTCCTTTCATATGCCAAGGAACTGAATATTTTACTTACGGGAAGCGAAACGGCAAGAAGTCTCGGCGTTGAAACGGAAAAAGTTAAAAAACGGCTATTGTTCTTTTCTACGGTAATGATTGCTTTTGTTGTTTCTACTTGCGGCGTTATAGGGTTTGTCGGTTTGGTAGTGCCCCATATGGTACGTCTTATAACCGGCGCGGATAACCGTTTGGTGATTCCGTATTCGATTTTTGCAGGCGCTATTTTTTTGTTATTGGCCGATACTTTTGCACGCACGGTCATGCAACCCGCAGAACTGCCTGTAGGAAGCATTACCGCTTTGATCGGCGCTCCTTTTTTTATTTATTTGTTATACAGGGCAAAAAAGAAGTTGTAAAATGATTCGGGTTAATGAATTGACGTATAAATCGGGGAAGACGCATATTCTGAAAAATTTAAGTCTTCAGTTGAATCGAGGGGGCTTTTATGCTTTGATGGGCGCCAATGGCTCCGGGAAAACGACGTTGTTGCGTTGCCTTTCCGGAATGCTTGAAGTGGAGAGAAACAGGGTTTTTATTAATCAAAAGGATATTTGCGAACTCTCTGCGAAAAAGTTAGCCAAATTAATTTCTATTGTTCCCCAGCGCCAGAATATTGAATTTGATTTTACAGCCCATGAAATTGTTTTGATGGGACGCAATCCCTACCAGAGACGTTTACAAAACGAATCGGACGAAGATATGACGGTTGTAAAAGCGGCAATGGAAAGTACCCATACCTGGGAATTGCGTCGTCGATTAATGAATACTTTAAGCGGAGGAGAATTCCAGAGGGTAATTATTGCCCGCGCAATTGCCCAGCAAACGCCTGTTATTTTGTTGGACGAACCGCTGTCGAATCTGGATATTGCTCATCAATACGAAATTTTGGAATTGCTGACTTCATTAAATCAGACGAAAAATATGACAATCCTACTGATTTTACACGATTTAAATATGGCTCTTCAATATTGCAATAAACTGATATTGTTAAAAGAGGGAGAAGTCGTGTTTTCAGGAAATACTTCCGAAGGCTTCAACAAAGAAATGATAAAAAAGGTATTTAATGTCAGGACTTCATTTATCGGAACCGGACAAAAAGAAGTTATTTTGGTAGAGAAATAATTATAAGTCAGGGCGTAACTCTAAGTCACGCCCTGACGAGTCTATCAACTAGAAGACAAACACATGAAAGCCATTGAAAATTATCATAATAAATTATATCTACGATATTGCTTAAACATCTAATTCAATCAAATAAATAAAAAATTCGGATACCATTTTTTAGGAATTTGACACATGGGCAGTTTTAACAAAATACTTTCGAAATATTTTTAGCGGAGACATATTTTGACGTTTCTTTGACGTATTTTTGCATTTGTAAATTTTATACTTTAAAAGGAATATATTATGGCAAAAGAAATAAACGACGCTAATGCAATCCGTTTGGAAAAATTGAAAGTATTGCAAAGCGCGCTGGAAAAAATTGAGAAAAGTTACGGCAAGGGCGCCGTTATGAAATTGGGCGATGCGGCAATTGAAGAAATAGATTGCATTTCAACAGGGTCGATCGGATTGGATATCGCCTTGGGTATTGGCGGATTTCCTAAAGGCCGGATTATTGAAATCTATGGTCCCGAATCTTCGGGGAAAACCACTCTGGCAATACATGCCATTGCCGAAGCGCAGAAATCAGGAGGAATTGCCGCTTTTATCGATGCGGAACATGCTTTCGATCGTTCTTATGCAAAACTATTAGGAGTCGATATTGAAAATCTTTTAATTTCGCAACCCGATAATGGGGAACAGGCATTGGAAATAGCGGACAATCTTATCCGTTCCGGAGCCATCGACATTATTGTTATTGACTCTGTAGCGGCTCTAACTCCCAAAAGCGAAATAGAAGGCGAAATGGGCGATTCCAAAATGGGATTGCAGGCTCGCTTGATGTCTCAGGCGTTACGGAAATTAACGGCAACGATTAGTAAAACGAATTGCTGCTGCATTTTCATTAATCAGTTAAGGGAGAAAATAGGGGTAATGTTTGGCAACCCCGAAACTACCACAGGGGGCAATGCTTTGAAATTCTATGCGTCGGTGCGCGTCGATATCAGACGGACGCAAGCCATTAAAGATGGGGAAACCAATATTGGAAATCGCGTGAAAGTGAAAATTGTAAAAAACAAAGTAGCTCCTCCGTTCCGTACGGCCGAATTTGATTTGATTTTCGGAGAAGGAATCTCAAAAATAGGCGAAATTATAGATTTAGGCGTGGAGAAGGCATTGATTAAAAAAAGCGGTTCCTGGTTTAGCTATGGCGATACGAAGTTAGGACAGGGTAGAGATGCCGTGAAGCAGCTTTTGAATGACAATCCTGAATTATTAGACGAATTGGAAGGCAAATTAAGAACGTTGTTGAAAGAAGAAAAATAATAATATGAAGAACGTAGTTGTTTTATCCGGGGCCGGTATAAGCGTCGAAAGCGGCATAAGCGCTTTCCGTGATAGCGGCGGACTGTGGGAACAATACCGGATCGAGGATGTAGCCACGTATGACGCATGGTTGAAAAATCGCCGGTTGGTATTGGATTTTTATAATCAACGCAGAAAGCAACTACTGGAAGTAGAGCCTAACGAAGCTCATAAGCAATTGGTCTTGCTGGAACAATATTATAATGTGCAAATTGTAACTCAAAATGTGGATGACTTGCACGAACGGGCAGGATCTAAAAATGTTTTGCATTTACATGGCGAATTAAAAAAAGCGCGTAGCACGTCAAATCCAGATTATATAACAAAAATTTCCGGATGGGAATTGAACGAAGGGATGCTTTGTCCGGAAGGTTCCCAGTTGCGGCCTCATATTGTTTGGTTCGGCGAATCGGTTCCCATGATTGCCCCTGCCGCGGAACTATGCGAAAAAGCCGATTATTTTATAGTAGTCGGCACTTCTTTAAATGTTTATCCTGCAGCCGGATTAATTGATTATACAAAAAAGGAAATTCCTAAATATGTGGTTGATCCCAATGAAATAAAGACGCATGTAAGCAATGTAACTTATATTAAAGAACCTGCCGGCATTGGCGTAAAACAGGTGGTGGAGAAACTAATTTCAATGAGTTAACAGAGGTTCTTGATTCAAAAAATAAAAAAAAATTGTAAAGGTTATTCCGGAAGTTTGGAAATACCATTTGTATATGGTAAAATAGCCGATTTATTGAGACCTCGCAGAATACGATGATAAAACTGCGAGGTCTCTTGCTTTCCGTCGTCAGGAGGCCTCTGTATTGAAACGAACTACAGGTATGTTTTTTAGTTAATATGTAACTTTTAAACTTTATAGATTATGAAACCACCCTTTTCAATTCTCTTGCAATTTGGACGCGTATTTCTTTTAACTGTTGTAGTTCGGCAAGCGAAATCATAAGTTCCTCCTCCGAATCGGGGGATTGAATTTTTTTCGATAATGTATCTATTTTTTTATCCAACTTTTTCAGTTTAAAACTTAATAATGAATCTTTCACGTCTAAATCAATCCGTTCCTGCGAGTCCGGTTTAGGAACGCTGATTTGCCAACGGCTTTGCCACTTTTCGCTTACAGAATGCGTTTGGGTAAGCAGAGTCGCGGCCAACGATCGGTGATTCGGATTCTCGCTTTGGATAAAATATTGTTCCTGTAAAATATGTTCTTTCAGCAGGTATTCTTTATAGGTATCGAAAATTTCCTGGTAAAACGGATTGTCAAACGAAAGTTCATCATTCATGATATCGCCTACAATAAATGCCGCCACAAAAAAAGATTCTTCCTTGCGTTGTCCGGACTCGTCTCTAACTAATTGAATAGTCGTTTTTGTTCCATAATTAAGCAACAAACTGATAATTTTCCGTTCTTGCGCTTCGGCGTTGGAATTATTTTCTTCTACATATCGTTCTCTTTCTATCAAAAACGGGGCTTCCGATTCTATGGCGGACGTTTCTTTTTCTGCTAAACCAGGTTCTTTTCCCTGTATCTCTTTGCGGATTTTGTCGCGTAACAGCTTGCTCAATTCGCTGGTAAGCGTTTGTTCCGAAATATCTAAAAGCGAAGAGCATTCTTTCAAATAAACCGAACGATCGATAGAGTTGGGAATTAAAGAAATAGTCTGGATAATTTCTTTAATAAGCGAAGCCTTGGCAATGGGATCGTTTCCGATTTCGTTTTTTAATACCTTCGTTTTGAAAAGAATAAAGTTATCCGACGACTTTTGGATAAAGTCAATTAATTCCGAAGATCCGCGTTTAGTTGCGTATGAATCAGGATCTTCTCCGTCGGGAAATAAAACAATACGCACATTTAATCCCTCTTGCACCAGCATGTCCACCGCGCGGAAAGAAGCTTTTACGCCTGCCGCATCGCCATCGTACAAAATGGTAATGTTTTTTGTATACCGTTTAATCAGTTTGATTTGTTCTTCGGTAAGAGAAGTTCCGGACGAAGCGACTACGTTTTCTATTCCCGATTGCTGTAGCGTCACCACGTCGATATTTCCTTCTACCAAATAACACATGTCATTTTTAACGATTGCGCTTTTGGCGAAAAATACGCCATAAAGCGTACGGCTTTTATTGTAAATTTCCGATTCGGGCGAATTAACATATTTAGCCGCCTTTTTTTCTACAGAAAGAATACGGGCGCTAAATCCCAAAATCCGGCCGCTAATGCTATGAATAGGAAAAATAACTCTTCCTCTGAAACGGTCGTAATGCTTCCCGTCTTTTTCGATGGTAAGCCCGCTTTTAACCAGAGCATCCATTGAATACCCGCTGTTAAGCGCATGTTGAGTAAAATTGTCCCACTCCTCTTTGCAATAACCCAACCCGAATTTCTTAATAATTTCTTCGTTTAGTCCGCGCTCTTTGAAATAACTTAAGCCTATAGCCCGTCCTTTTTCCGAATCGAACAGCAACGACGCAAAATACTTTTGGGCAAACTCTGTAACATGAAACAAAGCTTCGCGCTCGCTTTGCTGATGCAGTTGTTCGGCGCTGGGTTCCTCTTCCTCAATATCGATATGATATTTTTTCCCCAGATACCGGATGGCTTCGGGAAACGTGAAATGTTCGTGCTCCATTAAGAAACTGGCCACGTTCCCCGATTTTCCGCAACCAAAGCATTTAAAAATACCTTTTGTAGGGGAAACCGTAAACGAAGGCGTTTTTTCGTTGTGAAAAGGGCAATTTCCCAACAAATTGACGCCGCGCCTTCGAAGGGTTACAAATTCGCCTATCACCTCTTCGATTTTGGCCGTTTCTAATATGGTTTGAACTAATTCGGGATTAATCATACTTGTTGCAAAGTTAGCATTTCCATTTCATTTATAACAAACATCCGGAAGATGTTTTTCAGATTAAAACCCTTGATTCATGATGATGTGATTCTATATGTATGTATAGATATTATATTGACTGGATAGGTAAAATCTCCGATGCTAAAAGATAAAATACTGGTTTTTAAAAAATAAAACATGATAATTTCAGCCCTGAAAACAAATAACAATAGCCCATAACTGCAACATGAAGCACAATTAAACTTGTTAAAAATATAGCCGCCTATAGCGAGCTAACTTCTAATATTATTGGAGGTTGTCTAAATTTTTATGGAAAAGATTTTGAGAGATAAAAATAGCGAGTTTGCAGACGGGGTTTTTCAAGAATAGTAGCGCTATTTGGTAAAAACTCCGACAAAAAAGAGCATTTTTAGACTCAAAATACTTCCTGGAGAAATTTTTAGACAACCTCTTAGGCAATGCCAACAGTAACTTAGTGGAGAAACGTTGCCCGATTATCTTAATTTTATTACATGTTGGAATAATAAAGAGGCATAGCTATCGTTTGTAAATTCCATACCATGCTTACAAAGATACTATCTTTCCCCCTCACAAATAAGAGTTTGAGTATTCGTCAGAGGAATAATTTTTATTGAAACGACCCTTTAGTTGCTGAAAAACATGTATCTTTGTAAAAAACATATATTTATGGATTTATTCAAAGGGATGAACATATTGTCTTTCACGGACAAGTTCAAGACAGATGAGGATTGCAAGGATTACTTA
>JAVBLV010000045.1:0-2621 GCA_031553195.1 Bacteroidales bacterium | reverse complement strand
GGGGCCCCCCCCCCCCCCCCCCCCCTTCTCTACCTTACAATATGCGATTCGTCATGTCGAGATATCTTTCAATAAAAATTTAGACAATCTCTTAAATCAAATAGGCTTACATTGTATCCATCTGTATGTTAATTAAACTGCAAAATACATTCCATATACCTCAAAAACAGCATAGAACATTATTTTACAATCATTTAGAATCAAACAAATTAACCAAAACATAGGAATAACGTTGTTTTTACCTAAAAATTTTATAGACGTTATTTTTTTTAGATTTTCATAAAATAAGCCCTTAAATAAGAGATAATGCCACTCTGTGAAACCGTTCATAATATGGCAATTATGTATATTTCAGAAGGCAAATGAAATGCATTTCCTTTTACATTTACAAAAGAAGTGAATTACGAATAAGAATTTGTTACATCCTAATTTAAAAAATTAATTCCGGACAACTCTTCATATAATTTTTGTGTCTTATTTGTAAAAGTGAATCCAATTAAGAAAGTCTAATCTCCCCTTCCCCATGGGCTTAAAAACTTACTCAAAATGAAAAAAGATTATCCATTTCTAATTTGTAGCGGACTTTTATTACTTTCCTTAACTTTTACGGGAGAGTCGAAATCATCCGCCCAAGGAGTTTGTTCCAATTTCGATTTCGCTTATGGCGATTTTTTCAATTGGACAGGAAAAGTAGGAAGTTATAAAAACATGCCTCCATATTATATTTGGAGTACGGTAGGTATTCCGGCAAGCCTATTGCTGCCAGGAGCGCCATCCACTACCTCTTGTAAAGGTTCCAGTCCTTCTCCCAAGAGATTTAGCCTCTTTAGCCAAAATGCATTTCCGATTCTTCCGGAAAACCTTCGTCCAAAAGATCCTAATACCGGAAACAATCTGTATTTTGTACCCCAAGATTCTGTGAGAGATACCGAAAGAGAAAATTTATTCAGAAATAATAGTATCCCTGATACAATAATTACTCGCGATACAATAATAGAACTCCAAATAAAAGATACAATTCTGTCGGATACGATTTTTCGCTGTTTCGATACAATTATTACAGAAAGAGAAACTTCTATCGTGAAAAAGGACACCATTTACTCAAATGACACTATCCTTAAATACAAAGATACCATTTTATACCGATACAAATTTTTAACATCGGCTCGTTTAGGAAATCCCTGTACTGGAGCAGAAGCGGAAGCATTATGCTTTAACTATCAGCCTGGACCGGAAAGTAATTTATTAACGTTAAATTATGCCATTGTACTTGAAAATCCATCGGGTCACAGCGTCACTGAAACGCCTGCTTTTCAAATCCACGTCAAATGCGACGGAATAGTCACGGAAATATTAAAATGCGCAGAATTGGATATCAATGCAAACCGGCGGCAAGCCGGCGATACAGCATATCATACATACAATGCTTCCTATGGGCCCGTAGTATATAGAAGTTGGACAAAAGTAGGCATAGATCTGAGACTTTACCAGGGAAATAATATAGAAATAGAACTGGACATCGGAGATTGTTCGCCGACAGCTCATTTTGGCTATGCCTATTTTGCCGGTACCTGCAATAAGATGGAACTTAAAAATATAGGATACTACGGAACGTCGGTCAATTCGGACACAGTCGCAATTATTACGGCGCCTGAAGGTTATACGTATTGGTGGACGAATGAATATAATGAAATCTTAAACAAGTTCGATCCGGTAAGAAATTGCTATGATACGTTGAGCAATATCCTGTCTTTAAAAGATTCCGATTTCGGCGAATTGAGCACAATAAAAATATTCTGCCAATTAACCTCTTTAGTAACAGGCATTAACGGAAGAAAATGCGTTGCAAGACTGGAAGCCAACGTCGATAATAATAGGCCCTTCCCGAAATTTGAAATGGAAAGGGATACTTGCGACAAAAACCGAAAAGTATATTTTACTTCTACCAGTATAGCAAGAGCTTCTGCGTTGGATACTAACTCTGTAAGATGGGATTTCGGCGATGGGATTTCCAGTAGAAAAATGAATCCTATGCATATTTACGAAAATCCTGGCATCTATATTGTAAAATACGCTATCTCCTCAGAAATAGGCATCAGGGCATTCACAACAGATACGATTATTATAGATACATTGCCCGTAGCAAAAATAGATTCGAATAAAAACAACTCTTACGGAGTTTCGAAAATATGTCCGGGAGATTCCATTAAGCTCGCCTGTACCAGCCAAAGGGAAAACGGACGAGACACTTGCCGATGGATTGTTAACGATACCGTAATCTACGGAAAAACATATTCCGGCGTTATTAACGATACGACTTGCATTCAATTGATAGTCGCCGATACCAAAACCGGTTGCAAGGATTCGTCTTTCCATACGGTGAATGTGATTCCCAGGCCTGAAATTACTTTTACCGGGGATAGCATTATTTGTATGGGAAATACCACGACGCTCACCGCTTATTCGGATTATGGGATAAGGTATTGGTGGAGCGAAGGAACGCAAGGCGCATCCATAACCAAAACGCCTATGTCCGACACCAGTTTTACGGTATATTCCGAGAACGAGGTTCCTAATTGTATTTCGAATAAAACGGTAAATATCAGCATGACGATTCCCAA
>JAVBLV010000048.1:0-8089 GCA_031553195.1 Bacteroidales bacterium | reverse complement strand
ATGGTATCAACCCATTTGGAATTGGGGACAAATTTTGAACCAATTTTTGATTATCTTTGAAAATCGTCTTTATAGGGGTTAACCCCTATAAAGACGATTGCCTGTAGAGTTTCTGTTTACACAATATTTTGGATAGTCCCACTTACCCTTTTATTCGTACATATTACATAAATACCGATGTATTTCAACAAAATATGTAAAGGCGATTACTAGAAAAATTAAAGGCTCGTTGCAGGTTATCGAATAATTGTTGCTCATTCTCAATTCTCACTATTAGTTGCTAACTCTCAACTCTCAACTCTCAACTCTCAATTCCTAATTACTAACTCCTAATTCCTAATTATTAAGCTCACCCTGAACACGTCGCCAGTTTCTTCTATTTTCAGGTCGTGTTTGTTGGGATAAATCAGATGCAAACGCTGGGTAACATTATAAATCCCGCTTTTAGTAGAGGAAATGTCCGGCGATTTCCTTCCGATGCTGTTTTCGCATGTAAAATAAATCGCGTTGTCTTCATCGCTATACAGGCGGATATGAATATAGCCGCTTTCGGTTTTTACGTATTTGAAGGCGTTGCTGATAAAGACCTCGAACAGAAGCGGCGCCACCTTTTGGGAAAGATCCATGTCTTCGTAAGAAAAGCGCACGTCCAAATTAATGTAACGCATATCATTTTCCAGTAGAACAAGGTCTTCTATAAATTTAATTTCTTCGGCAATGGGAACAAAAGCCCCCTTTTATTTAGTATAGATCGCAGCAAATCAGACATGGCCACAATTTTATCGGCGGCGTCTTTGGGATCATTAAACAAAAGTTCGTTGCGGATTTTGTTCAGGTTGTTGAACAAAAAATGGGGGGCAATTTTTGATTTGAGATTTTCGAGTTTCTCTTGTTGAATAATAACCTTCTCCTGTTCTAGTAAATAAGATTTATGAGCGTCTTTATAGAGTTTATAAAATAAGAAAACACACATAAAAATAAGATCCCGAATAATAAATTAAATACTGTCCGGTAACCTTCCGGCAAATCAATTATACAATTCAATAATTCATCGGCCGATAATTTTTCCACCGCAGAAGCGTCAACATGAGCTACCAAATCTTTTATTTCTTCAAAATCAATACCGTGTTTTAGATTATCTCTTTTATTTAATCTCAAATATTCAAGAGCGGTAGTCACGAAAATCCGTCGAATCCAACCGCCAAAGGAACCTGTTCCCGAATAAGTATGAATTTTTGTAAATACTTTCACAAATCCATCTTGCAACACATCGCGCGAACTTCACGGTTTCCGACATAGCGAATGCACACGCCTATCATAATAGGAGCATATTGCTCATATAATTTTTTACAAGCCCATGGTTTATTATGTATGCACTCTTCGATTAACTGCCGTTCGTCCATTCGAATTTTCGTTCCTGTTATTATAGATGATAAAATGATTTGAAATGTTGCATGGGAATTTTTAATTGGGTTATCAAACTATTAGTCTTGCGCCGAATTAATCTTTTGGCGCAATTATTATTTCTAATTTGAAGATGAGAATTGGTTCTACAAAATGTTTTTCACATATTGCAAAACTAAAAAAAGTTTAGTATCCGGACTTATTTCTAGGAGAAAAACTACAGGGGCTCAGGGAGGGATTGTTTTAAATGATTTATTTACAATAAATTATTGATTACTCCATATAAATCATATTCTTCGGCCTGTTGTATTTCTGTATGATAAAAAGATCCGATCTTTAAATCATTCTGGTGTGAGGGAATCAATACTTCGTTGTCGATTTCGGGAGAATCGAATTCCGTGCGTCCGATCCAAAATTCATTTTCTTTCCTATCAATGATAGTTTTAAATGTTTTTCCTATTTTGGCTTGATTAATTTCCCATGAAATTTGTTGTTGAATGTTCATCAATTCATCGGCCCGGAATTGTTTAGTTTCATCCGGAACAGGATCTCCAAGCGTAAAAGCGGGCGTGCCTTCTTCAGGAGAGTATTGAAATACGCCCAAACGATCAAAGCGAACTTGCCTTACAAATTCTTTCAACTCTTCGAATTCCTTTTCAGTTTCGTTCGGATAGCCAACTATTAAAGTAGAACGCAATGCAATAGCGGGAATCTCTTCTCTGAACTTTTGAATTAACTCATACGTTTGTTGTTTGTCTATCCCCCGTTTCATTGATTTCAGGACGTTTGTGCTTATATGTTGAAACGGAATATCGATATATTTACAAATAGTCGGATAATCGCGGATTACTTCTATGAGGTCTACCGGAAAATTTGTTGGGAATGTATAATGTAATCGAATCCATTCCAATTTTTTTATAGTCGTTAAACCTTTCAGCAAGTCTCCCAAACGACGTTTTCCATAAATATCCAATCCGTAAAAGGTAGTATCTTGCGCAATAAGTAAAAGTTCTTTAACTCCATTATCCGCTAATTGTCCGGCCTCGGCCAGTAGTTCTTCTAGCGGCTTTGAAATGTGTTCGCCCCTAATTAGAGGAATAGCGCAATAAGAACAGGAACGATTACAGCCTTCGGCAATTTTCAAATAAGCATAATGAGAAGGGGTGCTTATTTTTCGTTTTTTGTATGTAAGCGACGAAGCGTTTGAATCCAAATACTTAATGATATCCAGCCATTCATGTACGCCGAAAAAAGCGTCTACATCGGGAATCTCGTTCTGTAATTCTTCTTTATAACGTTGCGAAAGACAACCGCAAACAATTAATTTTTCAATTTCACCCTTTTTTTTTGCTTCGGCAAAACGAAGAATCGTATCGATAGATTCTTCTTTGGCGTCGCCAATAAAACCGCAAGTGTTGATAATAATAATTTCGGCATTATCCAAAGGGGAATCAAAACTAAGCGTATAATTGGCATTTAATAGATGTCCTGATAAATACTCGGAATCTACTATATTTTTAGAACACCCCAACGTTACGATATTAATCCGTTTCTTTTTCATGAATAGCGCATATTAAGAGGGGGGGGGCGGTTTTATTCGAACAAACTTTCAACAAACGCTTTTCGATCGAAGAGCTGGAGATCCGTCATTTTTTCTCCCAACCCTATATAACGCACTGGGATCTTAAATTGGTCGGAAACGCCTATTACGACGCCTCCTTTGGCCGTTCCGTCCAACTTTGTCAAGGCTAGGGAATTTACATCTGTCGCCGCAATAAACTGCCTCGCCTGCTCAAAAGCGTTCTGGCCAGTAGAAGCATCCAATACTAACAAAATTTCATGAGGAGCATCGGAAATGACTTTCTTCATAACGTTACGTATTTTTGAAAGTTCATTCATCAGTCCTATTTTATTATGCAATCTACCGGCGGTATCAATAATAACAACATCTGCGTTTCTGGCTAAGGCAGATTTTAAAGTATCAAAGGCAACGGAAGCGGGATCAGCATTCATCCCTTGCGAAACGATAGGAACGCCCGCTCTCTCCGACCAAATTGTCAATTGATCTACGGCGGCGGCTCTAAAAGTATCGGCAGCTCCTAAAACGACCGATTTTCCTGCTTGTTTAAATTGATACGCTAATTTTCCAATGGTAGTCGTTTTCCCAACTCCGTTAACGCCGACAACCATAATTACATAAGGTTTATGCTTGGAAACAAAGTCAAAACTGGCATAATCTTCCGATCCTGTTTCTTGGAGCAGCGACGCTATTTCTTCTTTTAAAATCCGATTCAATTCTTCGGTTCCGATGTATTTGTCTCTAGCGACTCTCGCTTCCAATCGTTTTATTATTTTCAGAGTAGTTTCCACGCCCACATCAGAAGTAACCAAAACTTCCTCCAAGTTATCCAAAACTTCATCATCAACTTTGGATTTTCCAATAATGGATTTGGATAGCTTATCAAAAACGCTTTCTTTGGTTTTTGCTAAACCTTGGTCGAGCGTTTGTTTTTTTTCCTTAGAAAAGAATGAAAAAATACCCATAAGAATTCTATTATAAATATTAAACTGTAATAGAGAAGCGAAGATACGTTTTTTTCTGCATTTTTAACCCTGTAATTAGAAGCCATTTCGGAGGAGAAAGAATGAATTTAAAAATTCAAATTCCTTTCTATAGTTTGTAAATAGCAAACTGCAACATAATTTGGGATATTTATAAACAAAAAAGTCCCGTTCATTTCCGGGACTTTCGTAATGCTATTTTACAAAATTTATTTTTTTGCCAAAAAATCTTTTACTTGTTCTGACAAAACCATCGCTTCTTTGAAAACATAAGCCCCTGTTTTAGGCGACCGTTCCATTCTGATTACTTTTGCAAAATTTTTCCCGCTTGAGGTTTTTAAGGTTGCAACTACTTTCTTTGCCATAACTTTTAGCTTTATTTGATTTCTTTATGAACAGTAACTTTCTTTAAAATCGGATTGTATTTTTTCAACTCCATACGTTCAGGAGTATTCTTTTTGTTTTTTGTCGTTACATAACGGGATGTCCCAGGCATGCCGCTGGCCTTGTGTTCTGTGCACTCCAATATTACTTGTACCCGTGCTTCTTTTGTCTTTTTTGCCATTTTTACGTTATTTTTGAGGTTTGCAAAGATACAACTTTTATGTATAACTACCTAATCTCTTTTTTATTTATTTGCTACACATTTCTAATTGTCTGGTATCGAGAGTAAAATGTATTTTTCTGGTTTATTTTTATCTTTAATAATGAAAAGGAATATCTAAATTTACTATTTTTGCAAGTTAATTATGGAGATTCAAAAGACCTTAAGAAGCAGCGTTACAATTTCCGGGTGTGGATTGCATACCGGAATGTTTGTTACGGTAACTATATTTCCGGCGTCCGCCGATACGGGCATTTACTTTAAACGTGTCGACATAGTAGATGCTCCTATTATTAGAGCCGACGTAGATAATGTTTCGGACACTTCAAGAGGGACAATCTTAGAGGTAGACGGCGTTAAAATTTGGACTGTTGAGCATTTGCTTGCTTCTTTGAGGGGCTTGGGCATTGATAATGCCATTATCGAACTGGATGGTCAGGAAATACCGATACTTGACGGAAGCGCCAGACCATGGGTAGACGCTATCAAAAAAGTTGGAATTAAGGATTTGGAAGTCGTTTCCAAATCATATACAATTAGAGAACCTATTGTGTATGTCGATAAAGAAGCTGACATTGAAATGATGGCTTTTCCTGCTGATGATTTTCAAGTAACTTTGTTGATCGATTATAAAACAAAAGTATTGGGAAAACAGTTTGCCACTATTCGTAATTTGAATGACTTTGCTACAGAGATTGCACCTTGCCGGACTTTTGTATTTTTGCATGAAATTGAAATTTTGCTAAAAAATAATTTGATAAAAGGAGGCGATCTTGATAACGCGCTGGTATTTGTAGATCGCTTGTTAAAGCCTGACGAAACGGAGCGTCTGGCGCGTTTATTCAATAAAAATACTGCAGATTTAAAAGTAGAAGAAGGTCTTCTTAATAATATCCAAATACATTTCGATAATGAACCAGCCAGACATAAGTTACTTGATTTTATTGGCGACTTGGCTCTTGTAGGAATACCTTTGAAAGGGCATTTCATCACTAAAAGACCTGGGCATAAATCAAATGTAGCATTTGCAAAACTTATAAAAAAACAAATCATGGAAGAGAAAAACAAGGTTCCGGTTTATAATCCGGACTTGCCTCCAGTTTATGATATTAATACGATTAAAACGTTATTGCCTCACAGGCATCCGTTTTTATTGATTGATAAAATCATAGAAGTAGGAGACGAGCATGTTGTTGGAATTAAAAATGTAACCATGAATGAGCCTTTTTTTGAAGGACATTTCCCGGAAGAACCCGTCATGCCTGGAGTTTTAGTTGTTGAAGCAATGGGACAAACCGGCGGAATTCTGGCGCTTCGCTCTGTCCCCGACCCTGAAAAATATTCTACTTATTTTGTAAAATTCGACAATGTAAAATTCAGAAATAAAATCGTACCCGGAGATACTCTTATTCTTAAGATGCAGTTATCAAACCCTATTCGTCGAGGATTGGTGCAAATGCATGGTACGGTATTTGTGGGAACAAAAATAGCCGTAGAAGCTGACTTAATGGCGCAAATAGTGAAAAATAAAGAACTTTAAATCAAATACATCTATAATGTATCAGAACCTTAAAAGTGTTAGCCCTTTGGCAAAAATCGGGGGAAATGTTAAAATCGATAATTTTTCTACTATTGAAGACGACGTTGAGATAGGCGATAATACGTGGATAGGCCCCAATGTAACTATTTTTTCAGGCGCTCGCATTGGCAAAAATTGCAAAGTTTTTCCGGGAGCCGTCATAGCAGCCATTCCTCAGGATTTAAAATTTGAAGGCGAAAAGACTTTTGTTGTTATCGGCGACAATACTACCATACGAGAATGCGTGACTATTAACAGAGGAACAAATGCCCATGGGGAAACCAACATCGGTAATAATTGCTTGATTATGGCATATGCCCACGTCGCCCATGATTGTATCATTGGGAATCATGCAATACTTGCAAATAATGCCACGCTAGCAGGACATGTAGAAGTGGGAGATTGGGCTATTTTAAGCGCATCTTCTGCAATTCATCAATTTTGTAAAATTGGAGCGCATGCTATACTTGCCGGCGGTTCATTGGTTGATAAAGACATTCCTCCTTATGTGAAAGCTGCGCGTTATCCTATATCTTATGCCGGATTAAATATTTTGGGACTTCATAGAAGAGGTTTTTCTCAAGAAAAAATTGATGAAATCAAGGAGATTTATAGAATTATCTTTTTGGAATCGAAAAATTACTCCCATGCTATTCAATCCATAAAGAATTCATTTCCTGATTCGGAAGAAAAGAGGAATATTATTTCTTTCTTCGAAAATTCCGAGAGAGGTATTATGAAAGGATATTCCTTCGTTCATTCGGAACCCAATTCGCAGCAAGAAGGAATATAAAAACTTGTAAAACTAAGATTGTTTTTATATCTTTGCAAAAATTTTCGCGGATGTGGCGTAATTGGTAGCCGCGCCAGACTTAGGATCTGGTGTCGTGAGACGTGGGGGTTCGAGTCCCTTCATCCGCACTTTTAATTTATCAAAAAGAGACAAAAATTCGTAAAACCTTGATTTTACGAATTTTTGTTTTTAGGAAAATACCTAAAAAAGGTAAAAATGGCTCAGTATAAAATGGATCAATGAATAATCCCGGTGGAGCGCCAAAATATTTAAGTAAAAAATATCAAAGATCGAAAGAGGATAAGGAGAGGAATAAGGGCGTACGACGGATAGCGTTAAGAAAAATCATTAGTGGAGGCGTTAAAACAAAATTCGGTTCGAATCCTCCTTTCGAAAAATAGGGTGACAGCGGCTATTATTTGGGGGTTGGAATAACAACCTTGACGGGCAAGTTATTTTGTTTAGCCGTAACAAATGATTTTTTAGCATATCTGTCGTCAGCCTTGACTTTTTGTTTCTTTTGCGTCAAGGCAAAAGAAAGGTCACATGCAGTCTATTATATTCTTACCATTATGATAGAAACATTAAAAATTATCTCCACCTGTTTTTTTACACTGATCCCTATATTTGAGTAATGTATTATATTTAATAGTCTTGCCTAATTCGGCCTCTATCCATTGTTTCAGTTCCACATAATAACCTTATAATCCATTGGCTGGGTCGGGCAGTTTTCGTCTAATTGCATCATGCTCCTGAATAGTGAAGACTAAGGACTTGAAACCTGCGGCCATGTGTACAAATGGCTTCTATCCCTCCCTGTTTATAAAGCCGCTGCCACGAAAGGATACTTTTGGTACTGCTTCCCAGCTTTTCTGCCAGCGCACGCTGTGAGAGGCCTTCTTGGGCAGCTTTCTAGGATCAATGAACGCAAAGGTAAACATAAATAATAATAAATGATAGCCCCTAACCTTTGAAAAAACAGGTTTTATTACCCCCCGAAGTCCCCTTTAGGGGATTTAGGGCAATGTCGTTAAGTTAAGGGATACAAAAATAAAAACCATTGAGTTAAGGATAAAAAATCCTTTCTTTGTATCGACTAAAAAACAAAAACTCAATGGTCAAAGCAAATGTAGTAATAATTGATGGA
>JAVBLV010000100.1:0-6266 GCA_031553195.1 Bacteroidales bacterium | reverse complement strand
TTATTTTCCCGTCCGGCGTGCGGTACATTGATTTGGGTTCTGCCAACATCATTGCCGGCAAAGCCGACGGCTCGGAAAATGTTGTCCGTGTAAAGGCCGCCGTCAAAGGCTTTGAAACGGGAACCAACTTTTCCGTGATTACCGATGAAGGAAGTTTTTACACGTTCAACGTGAAGTATGCTAACGAGCCGATAAAGTTGAATGTCGAAATGAAAGACTTCATCCACGATGGCGAAGCAGTCAATCGTCCCAATAATGCAATGGACATATACCTGACGGAACTCGGCAACGAATCGCCAAAGGTTGTCCATTTGATAATGAAGTCCATTTATAAAAGCGACAAACGGAAAGTCAAACATATCGGCTGCAAACGTTTCGGAATCCAATATCTTTTGAAAGGAATTTATACGCACAACGGCATGTTGTATTTCCACACGCAGGTCAAAAACTCGTCGAACGTTCCGTTTGATGTCGATTTCATTCGTTGGAAAATCGTCGATAAGAAAGTCGCCAAACGCACTGCCATTCAGGAAACGGTGATAGAACCGTTACGGGCGTATCACTTCATCACGCAGGTACATGGCAAGCGTTCGGAACGGACAGTCTTTGCAATGGACAAATTCACTATCCCCGACGGTAAACAGTTGGTCGTGGAACTCTTTGAAAAGAACGGCGGGCGGCATCAAACGTTCATCATAGAGAACGACGACATTACCCGCGCAGAAGTCATCAACGAACTAAAAGTGAAGTAAGATGAAAAAGACGATATTTTTATTAGCGCTTGCGCTGTGCCTGGTTGTTCAAAACCAAGCACAGGCGCAACGCCGTTTACCCTCTCAAAAGGGTATTCAATTCACGGGTGGAACAGTCAACGGATTCAATTTGGATTCAAAAAGCGACGGTTTCGGCTTCCATTTCGGAACTGCGGTAACTTCCTATACCAAGCATGGGAATTATTGGAAATTCGGCGGCGAATACCTGCAAAAACAGTATTTATATGAAGATTGGAAGTTGCCACAGGCACAAATAACAGCCGAAGGCGGCTACTTCCTGAACTTCCTTTCGGACGGAAGTAAAACGCTGTTCTTCTCACTCGGATTGTCGGGAATGGCAGGTTACGAAACAATCAACAGGAACGATAAACTGCTACCCGACGGTGCAACTATTGAGAACAAAGATGCTTTCCTGTATGGTGCAGCCCTGACACTCGAAACTGAAATCTTCCTGACGGATTGGGCGGCATTGCTGCTCAACGTCCGGGAACGGATGCTGCTCGGTTCGTCTGTCGGCAAGTTCAATACTCAAATAGGGTTGGGAATACGATTTATTATAAACTAAAAACGATAAGAATATGAAACGCTTTGCATCTTATTTTTTATATACGCTACTGCTTGCGGCGGTAGCCTGTGCCTGTAGCGGCTGTAGTGACGATTTGGATATTCGCAGGGATTATCCTTACTCTGTGGAAACGCTGCCGCTTCCGAAGTCGCTCAAAAAAGGTGAAACGGTCGACCTCGAATTTTCGATTGTCCGCGAAGGAAACTACGACGGCACAACCTACAAATTCCGGTACTTCCAAAGCGAAGGCGAAGGAATGTTGACCAACGACAAAGGTCAAATTATTCCGGTGAATCGCTTTCAGTCCATTGCTTCCGATGATTTCGTGCTGACCTATACCAATCTTGCGGAAGAACAAGCCCAATTAGACTTTGTGTTTGAAGACAACTTCGGGCAACGGGTGGAATACACGGTTACGTTTACAGGGAAACGAACGGATGATAAAGAAGAATAGGAAAGTTCTTCAGCAAACCATTGGGAAAGGCTCTTGGTGAAAATCAAGGGCTTTTCTGTTTAGTCGCCAACATAATGTTGGTCTCAAGTTAATTATTTTTTAATATTTTGATTTCTTTCTTAGAAGGCCACTTTTTATGGTTTATGTAGTATTGGCTTTCACTCATAAAGTTAGGCTTCCGTTTTTCTGCTTCTTTGAACAAATAAAAATAGTGTATGAAATAAGTTTTTGCTTCATCTCTTCCATTTTCGTGCTCTTTCATCCTATGTCTATCAGTTCTTAAAATATTTTCTAAATTATAGTATGAATCAATTATTATTTTCCCGAAATAATCCAAAATTATCTCATCAATATATTCTTTTTTTACTATAATACCTATGTATTCCATTTTGGTCAGAAAGTACATTACAAGGCCATAATTGTCTTTTGAAAACTCTTTTATTTCCTTTGTCCCTATTTGACCATCATCAGTTTGCTTGTTTGATTTGATTGTTTCTATATCCGGTTTTAAGTTATATAAAACATATTCTTGTGCTTTAATAAATGCAGGCTCATTCTGTAATTCATTAAATGTTTTAGTGAAAACGCTTAGGGTTGTGGCTCTTAATGTATTTTCTTTTTGTTTATGAGTTTCTTTTTGTTGTTGCCTAATTGCATAAAAAGTAGCACCAAAGGCAAAAGCAGTAAATAAAGCACTTGCAGCCACACAAGCTGTATTCATGTAATCAGTATTTGCTGATATTTCCCAAAAAGCCTCTGATTTTCCAATGAATACAGGGAAAAGAGAAAAAAGCAATAATTGCACTATAAGAAAAATTGCTATAATAGTAATAATTACAATACTTATAGTTAGTAAATTACTCTTTTTCATGGCTTAACTTCTATCGCAATCACAATCACTACTGTCGCAACTATCACAACTAAAACAGTTATCGTTACTTTCTTCTTGCAAGTTTAAATTACTAAAATCGTAAACTTGCATTTCTTCAAAATCTACTTCCATAAGAGTTATTTTTTAGGATACAATTTGATATTACATTTCACAACCACCGTCGCAATCACAACTAAAATCGCAACTATCACAATCGCCAGAGTCGCAATGACAATAACAATTGTCATCACCAGACATTTCTATATTTAAGTTGCTGAAATCAAAAACAACCATTTCTCTAAATTTTTCTGTTGTATTCATAAAATCCATTTTTAGAAATTGATAATAATTAGCTACATTTATCCTGCTTCACATTCACAAGTACCATCGCACCAATCACAATCTAAAAAGCAATTATCATTGCCTTTCTGTTGTAAGTCTAAGTTGCTAAAATCATAGGCAACCATTTCATCAAATTTTTCTTTCGTATCCATAAAATTTATTTTTAATGATTAAACCATTACCTTTAATATATTTTTTTGTACTAAAAATAAAATCACATCATAAAAAGCATTATTATCAATATCCATACTATATTTTTGCATTAAATCCCCAAATGTAAACTTTTCATTTTCTTTGAACCTCGAAATAAAATCATAATAAGTTTTATTTACCATAAAATAAATATCATCCACAACATTATAAACAACAAATGCGTTTTCATCCTCTTGTCTGTATTTGTAACTATAATTTACTTGTAATTGCGTTTCAGATTTTAATTCTATTTGTTTTTGAACTTTGGGTGGGTGAGTGCTAAGTGGTTTTGTTGCCCACATATCTTTACCATTCCATTCTCTACTAATAGTTTTTGCACTTGTACGGCAACTACCATTACAACGATTTAACCAATTACATTCTTTGCATTCGTCTGGCACATACTGGGCAGAACGCCAATCGTCCATTTTCCTCCAAATTTCCTTTAAATCTGTTTTTAGAATATTGCCATAAGAAATAGGATTATGCGCACAAGGACGAACATCGCCATTGCACGAAACCGCAATAACCGTTCTGCCCGCTTGGCATTTTCTATTTAAAAACGAATGCTTTTCAGTCAAAATCTTTTCAGAAAAAACGCATTTTGGCAATGCTTCTAAAATATCAACATTCAAACCCAAATTCTCCTCTATCCACAATAAATCGGCAATAACATCCTGCACTTCTTCAACAGACAATAATAAATCCAATCGTGGATAATCCATATTTAAACCCATTGGCGTTGCAGCAAAAGATTTGCAGCCTGATTCTTTCATTTTTTCGGCAGTTGCTCGTATTTCATGTAAATTATCTTTAGTTATTACCATATTAACAGTGAATCGAACACCTGCCGATACCATTTTTTTTATATTAATTTCGAATTTTTCGTAGTTGTCAATTCCTACCAATTTTTCAAAAGAAGTTGGAACGGCAGATGGACAAGAAGTTAGAACGCCAACTTTGACTTGTTTCAGAAATGCAATAAAATCATCATCAAAAAGTGTAAGATTAGAATTAAGATTTACCTTAATATTGTTTTCACGAAAAAGGCTAATGACTTTTTTTGTAAGCTCCTTTTTTATCAATGGCTCGCCACCTGTAACAATTACGGCAAAAATTCCACTATCAATCAGTTTTTGAGCGCTAGCAATAACTGTTTCATCGCCTATTTTTCTAATAGGGCGATTTTCAACATTGGAATCCAAATTGTAGCAATGTACACATTTGTGATTACAGAAATCGGTAATTTCAAGTTGCGCCGTTAAAGGGACTGATAAATATTTTTTTTCAATACGCATATATTTCATCTATAGTTTAAAATCTACTTGTAAAGATAGCAAACTATATTGCTTATTCTGTTTCTAATGAATAACAAACAATAGAGCTTCAAACTTCCGTTTGCAAAGTTAACAAATTTGCTAATAACCAAATAGATTTGTTAACATATAATTTACAATCAGGCTTTTTGCTTCTTTTTCATCCGTTTAGGCTCATGGAAAAAGAAGCGGGCGGCAAATGCCCGTCAATCATCGTTAGTTAGTCCTTGTGTTTCCATATCGCATAATGGTAGCCCTTTCCGCTCCGATAGGCAACGCCATTAACCAAACGCCGGAACACTGACCAACTGCAATCCAATTCCGTAAAATATTCCTTGAAATTGTCGGCATAAAAACGCTGTAACATGGTTTTTATCTCGCTTTCGGTGGCTTGGTATTCCGAATCACTGTAAATGACAAAGGTCGTGTTTTTGTTGATGTCCACTTCCGTAAAACTGACCTCTCTGTTTTTAATGCGCAAAATATCGGGGTCGGATTGGAAAAGGTCGTGCACATCGGAAAAACCGTTTTCCTGCATAAATGCATATAATTCTACGCTGTGGGCGGCTTCTTCCGCGCTGTAAATTTCCCGCCTGACAATCTTTCGGGCAGTTTCCTGTATCGTTTCAAACTCATACAGATTTTCGTCGCAATGGGGGCAATAAAACGGATAATCCAATTTCGTTTCTTTTTCTACGGGCTGACGGCATTTGCCGCAAAGTCTATTCGTTTTCATACTTCTTCAAATTGGTTGATTTCACATTCAATGATTACGACTTCCGCCTGGTCTGTGTACAGGTCGTTTTCTTTGGCGGCATCTATCGCCTTTACTTCGCTTGAAAATACGCCGAAACAAATGCGGCTATGTTTGGACTTGTAAATGTCCGTCTGAAATAAAATGTATGCTTTCATACCCTTATGCTATTGATGTTCCAAAAATCCTGTTAAAAGCATCCCTGATTTCATCCCGCTTTAAGTAATCCCAATAGAGGGCGGCGGCGTGGTATGGGTCAATCTTACCGATTTCATAACCCATTTCGTCTTTGGTCAAACGCTTTTTTTCTTCTATGCGTTTCAATACGTTTGTCGATAATGCTTTACAGTTCTTTTTCTGCAACCATTCGTCCCGCCGCTTGCAGCATTCTTCCAATGTTTTTGCTACTGTTGAAAACAGTTCTCCGTCGGTATGACGGTAATCATATTGAAAATATTCCGTCCCCCGAAATGCTCCTAAAACACATTTTACATATTTTTCCTGTCCCTTTTCGGTTGTGGTGCTTACACCGTTTTTTGTTATTGATTCCATATTGATAATTATAAGATGATTAAACCAAGTATTAAGGCTGTCAGGATAATGTAAACGACGGTAACGATTAACCGGAACGCTAACCGTATAAGCGAACGGATAAGCAGGAAACCCACAGCAACCGCAAGGAATACACCTACGCCGCTATTTACGACAGCGTAACCCATCGCCACAAGCAACCCGACTAATATCAGCCACTTCGTCCAAACCCAAATTATATGCAGATTTGAGAGGCGAGGGAATTTTTGTTTAAGCCTTTCGGCTTTTTCTCCTTGACACTCGGCAAAGCCCAAACAAGTTTGGCTTTGCGCTCGCTGTCTGCGTCGATTCGTTACTATATGTTTACCGTTCTTCATCATGCTGACTTTTTTTATATGCGTCATCGGTCGGGTCGGTCATTTTTGTTTCATAGGCAATTTGGTGTAGGGTTTAGGGCTGTCAAGTTTT
>JAVBLV010000110.1:0-24485 GCA_031553195.1 Bacteroidales bacterium | reverse complement strand
TGAATTACTGAATGATTGAATTACTGAATGATTGAATTACTGAATGATTGAATTACTGAATGATTGAATTACTGAATGATTGAATTACTGAATGATTGAATTACTGAATGATTGAATTACTGAATGATTGAATTATTCAACCCTTCAATTATTCAACCCTTCAATCCTTCAAAAAAATGAACTATGAAAAAGACAATACTTATTTTATTCGGCTTGCTGGGCGTTTTTAGCCTGAAAGCCCAGATTGATTATACTAAACCCGTGGGCGCTACAGCCGGGCAATTCGAAGTCAGTTTAACCGGCGCCGCCACCTACACGGTTCCTATTTACATTCCGCCCGGAAGCAACGGCATGCAACCCAATGTCAGCCTGGTATATAACAGCCAGGGAGGCTTGGGCTGTATGGGTTTAGGTTGGGAAATCAGCGGCGTATCGGTCATTACGAGGGTGCATAAAAACTATTACCACGATGGTAAAGTAGAAGGGTACAAGTTTGACGAAAGCGATCATTATGCCCTGGACGGCCAGCGTTTAATTGCAGTGAACGGAACTAACGGCGCCGAGGGAACCGAATACCGCACCGAGAACGAGAGTTTTGTCCGCGTTTTCTCATACGGTCCTACCGGCTGGCCTATACGCTTTGTCGTTTATACCAAAGACGGTAAAACCATCGAATACAGCAAGCGAAAAATCGTGCCCGGAGGAGGAGGAGAACCTATTGCCTGGTATGTAAACAAAATTACCGACGAGTATGGTAACTACATGATCTGCGAATATATAGAGGATTTCAATTCCGGAGTAAGAACCGGAACCTATTATAACGGAGATTTCCTGTTGAAAGCCGTCTCCTACACCGGCAATGAAAATAAAGCCTTGCAACCCTATAACCGCATCGAATTTTCTTATGATACATATGATTTTTATCCAGCCTATAGTTTCGGAGTTTTTTATAAAGTGTTCAAAAACCGTTTACGCCTGAACAAAATAAACTGCTACAGCGACGGACAGTTGGCGCGTTCATACTGGCTCGGATATTCGTCGAATACGTTCGCCTTTCAATTTTATTTACATTCGATTAAAGAGTCTAACGGAGAGAACCAAAGTTATAACGAAACGATATTTACATGGGAAGAAACGCCCGGTTCCTATTATGAAGGCGGCAATAATATATCCTACTTCGGCAGAACGGCTTCCAATTTTCAATCCAGCAGCACCAGGCTTTTGCGGATGATTGGAGACATCGACGGAGACGGAATCTCAGACGTAGTCAGTACCAATAGTAGCGAGGAGTCAACCCTTTACCCGAAAAAATATCCATATAAGATTGGCGAGATAGGAGTTGCAGGCAGAGTAGATTTTCTTGTAACCCATCAACAGACTTCCATTTTCCTGAGCGACGGCATGTTGTTCGATATTGACGGAGATGGAAAAGACGAACTGGTAGCCATTGTTCAGCGTGGATATACTTATGTTTCGGCTTATAAATTCAACGGGACGGATTTCGGAAACCGCGTTGATTTATATAATATAACGTCTTTTGAAAAGATGCTCGCTTTCGGATGCGGTTATGCAAAAAATCAGATTTCGGTGCAATTCGGGGATTTCAACGGCGACGGATTGCCCGACATGATGGTATATGATTTTACGACTGCGCATGTATATCTCAATAACGGTTCATGCAATTTCAGTTATGGATATTCATTGTCATGGGAAATGAAAAAAGAAAATACCCAATACCGTTTAACCGATGTCAACGGCGACGGGATGACGGATTTCATCGCTTTTGACGATGGCAAAGTATGGGTATTCCTCAGTACGGGAAGCAGTTTTATCGACCATGGTTATCGTTTAGAGAATGCTTTTACCGAAAAAGAAGGGTGGACGTTGAAAGGCAACGAAATCCATATGTTGGACGTCAATGGCGACGGATTGCCCGACATCGTGGGCACGACAGGCTGCTCTATAGTGGTATCCTTATGCAATGGCGGGGGATATGAAAATTGGACTATCTGGGCGTATACCGGCAGAAACGACACCGAAGAAATGATAAAGCGGGAACCGATCCGTTTTTTGGATATTAATGGAGACGGATTGTTGGATTTCGTTCACTTTACATCTTTAGGCACAAGATTTTATATTAATACAGGAGGCTCCTTTTCGACTTCTCTAAACATGTTTACATTAGGTTTATTCTCTTATATCAACGGCTGGGACGAAGGATCGTTGCTCCGGACATTCGGTGATTTTAACGGCGACGGCATTGCTGATATGATCGGTTTCGGGCATGACGAAATTTCCATCGCTTACGGAACCAACGGCAACCTCCACAAAAAGATTAAACAAATCAAGGACGGAATGCAAAACGGAGTAAATATAAAATATGCATACCAACGCCCCAACGCAACATTGCAACCCATGAACTATCCCTACAGTTCCAAAATCGCCCCTACCCTGCCGGTGAGCGAAGTCCGGCTATTTTCTTCCAATCCCAACATAGGCGAATACGCCAAAGAAAGTTATTCTTTCCAGTCTCCCCTAACCCATTTGCGGGGAAAGGGCTTTCTGGGATTCCAAAAATTTGAAAAAACGGATTTGATCTACCCTGCAAAAGAGACGAGATTATTTACGCAATCGTTTATTAACCAGAATTATCTATATTTGTTACCCTCTTCAATTACTGTTGACGATCTCCTTGAAGGGAAAAAGGTTAAAACAGAGTATACATACAATATCAGCGCATATACAGATAAACGTTTTTGGCTGAAAACAAACAAAGAAAAAGTTACTTACGAAGCCAATGATACCCGGACGGAAACGACTTTTGGTTATGATAACAACGGTAATGTAAGCGAACAAATAACCAAGGTTTTCTCTTTTGCCGGCTCCAGCATGGCGGCGCATGTGAATACCGTCCGGTCGGCATACGTCAATACCGGTTTCTGGAACTTTAAACCTTCTTCCGTCGAGGAGATAAAAACCTCGGAGGAAGGAAATTACACGCGGCGGATAAACATGGAATACGGCGAATATTTCCAGCGCGTCAGCGAGTCGCATAACAACGACTTGTTGGAAAAAACGTTGACCTATGATGATTTTGGAAATGTCAGTTCAATAGAAACAAAGGCCGTTCCGGCCGGCGGAACCGCAGAAAGCCGCACGCAAACCTATGTTTATGACCCGAAAGGACGATTTTTGACCCAAACAACCAATGCATTGGGTCATGCGATAAAATACCAAAATGACGGTTGGGGCAACTTGACAAAAATAACGGATGAAAATGATTTTGAAACGTTTTTCCAATACGACGGTTGGGGAAATTTGAAAGAAACAATTTATCCCGACGGAACCGTTTCGGAACAATCAGTGGCTTGGGCACAAAATACCCTGATTCCGAACGCTTTATACTATACGATTTCCGGCGGAACGGCGCAAATGCCTGCTTACGTTTTTTACGACGCTTTGGGAAGAGAAGCGTGTAGCTACACGGGCTCGGATTTTTCGGGAGCGGAAAATGTTTACGTAGATACCCGCTACGACGATGTGGGGCGGCTGACAAAAAAATCGTTGCCTTACGCCAGCATCGACACGCCCGACGAAGCAAAAGACTGGATTCAATTCGGCTACATGCATAAGAAGTTAGCATCGGAAAGAGGATACCGCCTGAACAAGACTTATTCGTATGAAACCCGGCAAGTGAATACAAGGGACAACCTGAACAACGGCGGAATGCAGTATACCAAAAAATATGATGTCTTAGGGCGTTTGTCGGAATCTATCGACCCCGGCGGAAAGGTGTCGTATACTTATAATTCCCGGAGCCTGCCGATTAAAATAGAAAACGCCGGGGCAAAAACGTTTATTGAATACGACGCCTGGGGAAACAGGAGCAGTATTACCGAACCCAATGCGGGAACAATTATTTCGTGGCATAATCTATTCGGGGAATTAATCAAACAGAAAGATGCCGGAGGAAATATTACTACCTTTGCCTATGATAAACTGGGACGTATGACGCAAAAAATCATCAACGGAAACGCCAATGCCGAAGGTTCGGCAACCTATGCGTATGATCAGGGGAACAAAGCCAGGGGGAAAATTTCCTCTGTCAGTTCCACGAATCATACAACCCAGTATGCGTATGATAACAACGGACGGCTGAGCGAACAAACGGAAACTCTGTTTTCGATCCCCTACCAAACCGCTTATACTTACAATTCCCAGGGGAAATTGAGCCGGTTGCATTACCCCGGCGGTTATTCGGTAAAGTATGAATATAATGCGCACGGGGAATTAACCGCCGTAAAAGACGCGCAGGACGAAGATTTATGGCGTCCCGAAGTCAAGAATAGGTACGGACAAACGGTTAGCTGTACATGGGGAAACGGCAAGATCAGTTATTACGGCTATGATGACCACGGCAATTTGACATTGATCCAAACAGGAAATCCCGGCCCTCCGCTTCCTCCCGTAATCGTTCCTTTGAGTGGAAACCTTTCTTTGCAGGGAGGGGATTTAAACATGCAAAGTACGCAAAACAGCGCCGAAGGCCCCGGCATTACGGACAGGCCCGGAACGACCGGCTCGATTTCTATTTGCGACGCTTCGCTGCAATTTCTCGAATATGAATATGACGACCGGGGACTGTTGTCGAAAAATATATGCCGTACTACCGGACAAACGGAAGAATACCGGTACGATCACTTGAACCGCTTGTCTCATGTAAACAATACGGGCGGGTTCAGCGACCGGATTTCGTATGCCGACAAAGGAAATATCGCAGGCAGGAGTAGCTTGGGGCCCTGGTCGTATAAATTCGGCGAAAAACCCCATGCCGTAACCAAAGCCGGTTCGGTTGTGGGTTATGGGAACAGCTACCCGGTTGTTCAATGCCAGACCGACTACACGCCCTTTAGCAAAATACAAGAAATCAGCGAAGAAGACAAGAGCCTGAGCTTTTATTACGGCCACGACCAGCAGCGCATACGAACCATTGCCAAAATAAACGGGGAACCAACCAAAACGACTACCTTTGTCAATAGTTTTTATGAGGAGGAAACAACGGGAAATACAACCCGCCAACTGCATTACATACGCGCCGGTGGCAAACTGATAGGTATACATGTAAAGACCGGAGAAACTGATAACATGTATTATGTCTATACCGACCGTTTGGGCAGCTATCATGTCATTACCGACGAAACCGGAAGCGAATTGGAACGCCTGAGTTTCGATCCTTGGGGTCTGAGGCGCAACTCCGGCGACTGGGGAAAGGAGGAAGCGGCCGGAACCAACCATTTGTTCAGCCGCGGCTTTACCGGGCATGAGCATTTGGACGATTATAAAACCATTAACATGAACGGCCGCTTATACGATCCGGTGATTGCCACTTTCTTCAGCCCAGATCCGTACGTAGCGGACGCCACTTCTACCCAGGATTTTAACCGGTACTCATATGCGAGGAATAACCCGTTGATGTATACAGATCCGACAGGGGAATGGATACATTTGGTTGTGGGCGGAATTTTTGGCGGTATTGCAAATTTAGCCGCCAACCACGATAACGTCCATAATTTTTGGCAGGGTTTGGGATATTTTTCAATTGGAGGGCTGGCAGGCTCGGCAAGCGCCGGAATTGGTTCCGGAGTGAACTCCATGTTCCTAGCCGGAGGATCTTTTGGGGCAGGCTTTTTAGGAACTAGCACGGCAGGCGTAGCCACCGGTTTCTGGGCCGGCGCCGTTTCGGCGGGAGCAAGCGGATTTGCAGGCGGGTTTGCCGGAGGTTTTGGAAATGGCCTCATGCAAAAACAAAATTTCGGAGACGCCATCTGGTCGGGAACCAAAGCGGGTCTTATTGCCGGAGGTTACGGTTTTGTCATTGGAGGATTAACAGGAGGTATCGCTGGAAAAATACAAAAAAGAAGTTTTTGGAATGGAGTCGAGATATCATATAAAACAAAATTAGAACAAAATATACCAGATGTATTGCAAGATGGCGATGCAAATTGCTTGGCAGGATCTGCTCAATCTATTGATGAATCTTTTGGAGGTGATTTAACGCAAGAGCAACTAAGAAACTGGGTTGCTCCAGGAACAGATAAGAACAAACACTTTTTACCAGATAAGGCTGTCTGGGAAATATATGCAAAAAAAAGAGGATATAATTATGGGGGAGAGATCATTACAAATGATGTATTAAAAGATGTGGAACATTTTATGAGAAACGACGTTAGAATGTCATTTACTTACGATAATGGAAGAGGCAACCATTCCGTCGTTTTGCAAGGTATAATCGAAAAAACCGTTATAAGACAGAATGGGACATCTAGTACATATTTAATATATCGATTAATGGATCCTGCATTGGGTGAGACTTTTAATCTGAAAGCTACACATTTTATAGGAGGTCATATTTTTTATATTTGGCGTTAAAACTATTAAAAATAAATTTTATGAAATTAAATATCTATTTTATAGGAATAATATTAGGAATATTATCTTTTTTCCAAAATGATGATATAGTACAAAAATTGAAAATTGAAAAAGATCTTATTATATTAAATAACAAGATACAATCGCTTATTAATAAAGAAGATAGTATCAAATCAAAGAAAACAAATATTTATCATATTTTTTATTTGGAATATTGTGGGGAATTTAAAAAGGAATTATTCTTGAGTAATAAATTTATTGATTATTTAAGACCATCTTATCAAATTTGCAAGCCCACTTCCAAATATAAATATTTAAGAACCTCCTCCTTAATAAGTGACACATCGGGTAATTTTATAGCCCTATTCGATGGGAAAAGATTATACCCCTACCTAAATAAACAAGATAGTATCTATTCAGGGTTAACAAAGCTATTACATTATCATGAAATTGATTTCATGTTTCTAATCGAAGGTTTATCCTATACTTATATCGGAGTTAAAAATGAAAAAATTTTCTTTTTTAGTACAGAAGAAGGTAAGATTAATAGACACTCCGTTTTTGAATTTGTCGAGTGTTGTTGGGATAAATATATATACCTTAATACAATAAAAACTGGATCCCGTTAGGTAATCTGCGCTGCAAATCACGTCAAAAAACGAAAAAACGATTTGAATACTCTCGCTGAGCGGAAAATAGTAGGCTGTTGAGCGGTCAATTGCATTGCCGCTTAGAATACCAAGCAGTTTGCAACTGTTTTAGAAAAAAAGTTCTTTGAAATAAAACAAGGCTAAGCATATTGGAACTGCATTATATAAAAGCCGGCGGGAAATTGATTGGAATCTATGAAAAGCAAACCGGTTCGCCGGACAGGATGTATTATGTCTATACCGACGAAACCGGAAGCGAATTGGAACGCCTGAGTTTCGACCCCTGGGGTCTGAGGCGCAACTCCGGCGACTGGGGAAAGGAGGAAGCGGCCGGAACCAACCATTTGTTCAGCCGCGGCTTTACCGGGCATGAACATTTGGACGATTATAAAACCATTAACATGAACGGCCGATTATACGATCCGGTGATTGCCACTTTCTTCAGCCCAGATCCTTATGTGGCCGATGCAACCAGTACACAGGATTTTAACCGGTATTCGTATGCAAGGAATAATCCGTTGATGTATACCGACCCAACAGGAGAATGGATACATTTGGTTGTGGGCGGAATTTTTGGCGGTATTGCAAATTTAGCCGCCAATCACGATAACGTCCATAATTTTTGGCAAGGTTTGGGATATTTTTCAATTGGAGGGCTGGCAGGCTCGGCAGGCGCAGGGATTGGTTCCGGAGTGAACTCCATGTTCCTAGCCGGAGGATCTTTTGGGGCAGGCTTTTTAGGAACAAGCACGGCGGGCGTAGCCACTGGTTTCTGGGCCGGCGCCGTTTCGGCGGGAGCAAGCGGATTTGCAGGCGGGTTTGCCGGAGGCTTTGGAAATGGCCTCATGCAAAAACAAAATTTCGGAGACGCCATCTGGTCGGGAACCAAAGCGGGTATTATTGCAGGAACTTCCGGTTTTGTTATTGGAGGGTTAACAGGAGGTATCGATGCGGCAATTAAAGGCAAAACCTTTTGGAAAGGACGTAGCTATGAAGATTATGTATATGCAAAGGCTAATAATCTGATGCGAACATCCTATCAGGCATATGGAACGACCGATTGTGGATTGATTTCTGGTGAAATGATAGACCATGCTTTGGGTGGAAACCGAACAATGTTAGACTTGTGGGAAGAAGTTAAAAAAATCCGCTCATATATAATGAGAAGGAAGGATTATTTTATGATGTCCCTTTCTGGAGTCATTTTTCAGAAAATAGATATTATTATAAGCATATTAAGGGGTCTTTCTCTGTATCGTCCGCAATTAGATATTTGAATGAAGGATATATGGTACCTTTTACAGGTGAAGGATCGCCTAATCATTCGGTTGTTTTGCATTCTATTGTGCAAAGAATATATACAACTCAATCTGGAAAAATAATACAAGGACCTATTATGATGAAAATTATAGATCCTTATTATGGATTAATAACCAATCCTTACAAAATCATAAATCATTTCTTAATAAAGTAACTATGAAAATAGCAATAATTTTAGCGCTCCTATTTATATCTGGGATTGTAAATGCTCAAAAATTTAATGATCCTCTTAATATTATCAAGGGTTGTGATTTTCAAAAATATGAACGACAAAAAAATAAATTATTGAAAAAAATGAAATGGTTTAACGATGATTCGTCTAATATTTCGATAATTTCATTTGTGGTGGGGTTTAAGGAAAAAGACGAAGAAATGTTTACTAAAGAAGAATTTTTAGATAAATCATTTATTAAAGATCTAACCCCATTTTATTATTGTTTTTCTAAAAAATGTAAATCTAAAGATAGTATTATTGGATTTAGTTCTATTATATATGATTCAACAGGAGTTCCTCTTGTGTATATGAATGAGTTTCAGGTTTCGGATATCCGAAACCTGAAAGAGAATAATAACTTCAAATCAACTTTTGAAGAGTTTGAAAAATTTAAACTGGCATTTAAGTTTTTTGTAAATGGAACAAATGGCTTTATTGAATTTGGAGTCACAAAGAATGGGGAAATACTTGTGTTTAATAAACGTAATAGCATAAGGGAAGACTATCCTTTAGAAAAAGGGGTGTATCCTTTTGATTATTTTATAAGTAATTATTGGGGGAAATTGTTCCCTTCTGAGAAGCCTTATTGAGCAAAGGAATTAATCACGCCGAAAAAAAACAGTTAGAATATCTAATAGAATTAGCAATGAATAGCTGGTAATAAATAATGTATAAAGAAAACCTTCGGCTATTTTACGTTCTGTCGTACAAAGAACATATACTATACAACTGGGAAAAGTTATACAAGGGCCTATTTCAATGAAAATAATAGATCCTTATTATGGGTTGATAAATAATCCATATCAAGCCATTAATTATTTTATTTTAAAATTAAAATAACAATGAAAACGATAATGCTTTGTTTGTTTTTGCTTTGGTTTGAGATCTTAAGTGCGCAAATTAATGAAAGGGATCCGCACGGCATTATTTCTGAAGCAAATTTTCAAAAATCTGCAGGATGGAGAAATAAGTTACTCAAAAAAGCAAAATGGATCAAATATGACACCTCCTTTATATTTTTACCAACGTATTCTTTGAGTGAAAAAAGTGGAGTAATTAATTTTCTGAACAAGAATGATTTTGTTACAGGTTCTTTTTTAAACAATGTAGAACCCCTCTACTCTTTCCCTGAAAAAAAGAAAAATAGTATTATGGCTTTTTATTCTCGTATTTATGATTCTTGTGGGAATATGATAGGATCTATAGATGAATTTTCTATCACAGGGCTTTTGCTTGATTCTATAAAATCTCAATTTCTATTTGATATATTTAACGAACAAAAGCTATTATATATGTTTCATATTGATAAAACAAATGCTTATATTGCCTTTGGAGTCGCTAAAAGTGGCGAAATTCTGGTTATAAATGCAAGCGAACAGTATTCATTTATTTTACCAAGAGGAGTTTATAAATTAGATTTTTTCATGAATAATTACTGGGAAGTTTTATTTCCTTATGAGAGTGATTCTATTACTATTAAAAAAAGAGAGTATGCAAAAAAGTAAATGGAGTTTCAAAAAAAATAGGGAATATAGACTATTCCGAGTTAATTATTAGAAAGATTCTCGAGAAAAATAGAGGGGAAAATACTTCGAAAAAAAATGATGTGAGGAGTCCTTTTATTTTGAAAAGAGATACTTTACTAATGGATTATCCTTATTGGGAGTGGTTTTGTGAAGGAAATTATAGCCTTCGCTGGCAGAAAGGAACAATATTGCCTGATGATGCTGTTAAATTTATGAACGATGATTTTATAATTTCAATGACTGCTTATGAATCAGGAAAGAGACGTGAAGTATTAATTCAATCCGTTATGCAAAAAACCATAGAGACCCAGTCGGGAAAGATAAAGGTTTGTCCTCCATATATTAAAATTATGGATCCAATGAAAGGAATAATAGAAAATCCATATAAGAAAATAATAAACACCTTCTTTATAAAAAAGTAAATAAAGTATTTCTCGGTTGTTTTGCATTCTGTTGTGCAAAGAATGTATACGCCCCCTCGCTGAGCGGAAATTAGTAGGCCGTTGAGCGGTCAATTGCATTGCCGCTCGGAATACCAAGCAGTTTGTAACTGTTTTAGAAAAAGAGTTCTTTGAAATGAAACGAAGAAACCCGCCAACTGCATTATATAAAAGCAGGGGGCAAGCTGATAGGTATACATGTAAAGACCGGAGAGACTGATAACATGTATTATGTTTATACCGACCGTCTGGGCAGCTATCATGTCATTACCGACGAAACCGGAAGCGAATTGGAACGCCTGAGTTTCGATCCCTGGGGCCTGAGGCGCAACTCCGGCGACTGGGGAAAGGAGGAAGCGGCCGGAACCAACCATTTGTTTAGCCGCGGCTTTACCGGGCATGAGCATTTGGACGATTATAAAACCATTAACATGAACGGCCGATTATACGATCCGGTGATTGCCACTTTCTTCAGCCCCGATCCGTTTGTAGCCGACGCCACAAGTACGCAGGATTTTAACCGGTATTCGTATGCAAGGAATAACCCGTTGATGTATACCGACCCGGATGGGGAATGGGTAAATTTAGTTGTAGGAGCAGTTATAGGAGGGATTGTAAATGCAACGGTTAATTCTAAAAATATTCAAAGCTTTGCCGATGCAGGGAAATACTTTGGAATTGGAATGATCTCCGGCGCTTTGGGCGCAGGAATAGGTACGGGGGTGAATGTAGCCATGGCAGGAGGTAGTTTCGGCGCTGGATTCTGGGGAACAACAACCGGAGTATCATCCATAGGATTTGTGGCGGGCGCCGCTACAGGTGCAAGCGCTGGGTTTGCCGGTGGATTTGTTACCGGCGTTGGCAATTCATGGTTGGGAGGAAACAATTTTAGGCAAGGATTGTGGGATGGAGTTAAGGAAGGTGTCATGGGTGCATTAATAGGAGGGGTAACAGGGGGAATTATAGGGCAATTGCAACACATGAATGAGACTTATCTTTTTAGAAAAGGGTGCGAAACGCTTGGGGTTGGAGAAGGAGATCCTGTTCCTGCAACAGATCGGTTCTTATTGGATGCTCAGAAAGCATGGCATCCAAATGCTCCAATGGATAAAGTCGGAGATTTTACAACGGAAAATATTCCTAGTGGTATTAATATGATAGATAAAAATGGAAATCTTGCTTATGGGCGAACAGTTCCGACATCCTTAAATAGTAAATTTACAGGAATTTCCGATGTGTACTTCTCTAAAATAGCTTTTTCTAGTGCAAAACAATTATTTGTTACAATGGGACATGAATTTGTACATGTAAATCAATTTGCAGTATTGGCAGGACAAAGTTCTTCGTTGATGAAAAATGCCGGATTTATGGAGTTTATAGAACATCAGGCATATCAGTATGATCATATTTTCTTAGATAGAATAATGAATTCTTTTGACTATAATTTAATGCGTAGCTTTTCTAATAAATATTCTAATATTATTAAATTACTTAATTATGATGCAGTGTATGGAAATTTACCTCGGAAATTGCCAAATTTTTAACATTCTAACAATATGAAAAAATTTGTTGTATATCTCTGCGTGTTAATAAGAATACAGTCTGTATTTGCTCAGTCACTGTCTATCGATTTATCTATTGCTTGGAAGGATAAAGAATCTTTTTGCAGTTTTGGAAGGATAAAGAATCTGTCAAGCATAAACATACCTTATTTAACAGTAAAATATAAAAATCTAACCAATCAGAGCATATATTTCTTCAATGGTTTAGGAAATTTTAGAGATGAAAATTATTCAGAATTAGAGCCATTTATTATACCTAAGGGTGTTTTAAGTGATATGGATATGGAAAGGGGCTTGAAGCAAACGAATACTACTTTGTTTGACAATACCTATAAGGTATATATAAATTATCTATTTGAATGGTTTTTTGAAGAGGGTGAAAAAAACATAAATTTATCTAAGCATACTATTGATAGTTTGAGCGATCTGAAAAGATTTTTTAATTACGAGAACGAAAAGAAAATGGAATCGGCCAAGTATGCTGTTGATAGTTTGATAGATTATTTGAGCTATGTTCAAAATATTTTTTATTATGAGAGGAGGATAGCAAAAATTGCACCCAGTAAGCAGCTTCTTTTTTTTGATGATCCTAATAAGAAAAAGATTTCGATAGATAAGGCTCGAGATATGATATCTAAAAAAGATCAGAAAAGAGATAAGCGTTATTTACAATTGAGGCGATATTACTCCAATTCAGAAATTAATTCAGGAGAATTTCCTATAGATATAAAGAATCAGCTCGTTTTTTTAAAACCTCAAGAAGAATATATTATTCAATTTGATTTGATATCATTTTATGTTTTGGGAGGGCATTTTATTTTTTATATGAAATGGAAAAATGAAACCAATCATGCTATTTATTCTTCTTACGACAAAAAAAGCAAATCATTTTGGTATCATGATATATTTATGCCTGAAGAAGTAAATGGATATAAGTATTTTACTGGAAATATTGATATTGACCCTGTGGAATTAAAAATAAATTAGACACCCGAGATCGCATTCAATTGGTTTTAAGTGGTATATATATCCTCTGAACACCAAGCAGTTTGCAACTGCTAAAAAAGAGTTCCTTGAAATGCAACAAAACTAAGCAACCCGCCAACTGCATTATATAAAAGCCGGCGAGAAATTGATCGGAATCTATGAAAAGCAAACCGGTTCGCCGGACAGGATGTATTATGTCTATACCGACCGTTTGGGGAGCTATCATGTCATTACCGACGAAACCGGAAGCGAATTGGAACGCCTGAGTTTCGATCCCTGGGGCCTGAGGCGCAATTCCGGCGACTGGGGAAAGGAGGAAGCGGCCGGAACCAACCATTTGTTCAGCCGCGGCTTTACCGGGCACGAACATTTGGACGATTATAAAACCATTAACATGAACGGCCGATTATACGATCCGGTGATTGCCACTTTCTTCAGCCCTGATCCGTTTGTAGCCGACGCCACCTCGACGCAAGATTTTAACAGATATTCTTATGCAAGGAATAACCCATTAATGTATACCGACCCTACAGGATACAAGTGGTGGCATTGGGTAGCAGGGGCATTTCTTTTAGATCCAATATCAGCTATTACTACAGCAACTGTAACAGCAGGAACTGCTAGTATAACATTAGGCGCTACCAGTTCCGCTCTTTACACCTCAGGCTCCTCAATTCTTGCTACTGCCCATGCAACACTATCTTCTCTTACTTATGCAAAAGGCTTCTTTACAGGACTTTTTGATCCTGCAAAAGGATGGGATATAATCAATAATGCATTTCAAATAGATTTAGGTTTATTTAGAACAGATAAAACACAAAGTTTTGGTTATCAAGCATGGCAAATTTTAGCACGTGTTACGCCTTTTGAATCCGTTGGCTATCAAGTAGGAAATACTGTAGCACATTATTACAACTTGAAAGGCGATGTGGAAAGTGTTCATAACTTTTATGGCGCTACCATAATAAATACAAAGCCAGGAGCTGTTTCCGAATACGCCTATACCTTGAGTAATTATATTTATGGTAATTTTGATGTGACAGATATCAGATATAAAGAGAATGGAGAACTGGAATTAAAAAGTTCAGTTCTTATTCATGAATATGGTCATTATCTGCAAGGGCGTGCATGGGGTTCTATAGGTTCTATTTTTGCTGCTTTAAATAGCAGTGGTCATAATAGAGAAACTGATTCCGAAGCATGGTGTGAACGAGATGCGTCTTTGAGAGGAATGAATTATTTTTCAGATAAAAAAAGAGGCTTTTCTATGAGTGGATATGGCACTCTTCATTGGGGGGAACATATTTTTCGCCAAAACGTTAATTTGGGCTGGATAAGAACTTTATTATTTTTTTAATATTCTATCGTATTATGAAAAAGCAATGTTTGTATTTTATATTTTATATTTTGTTATATTGTTTATTCTTCTGTGGTTGTGATAAAAACGGAAGAGAGGTACAATACCTCTCTTTCATTAATAACACTAACAAAAAATTAGAGACGGATATTAGTTTTATTTTCCCCGACACCCTTACTATCGCAAATACAGGTGGTTGGGTTATTCCTCCAAATAGCAAAAGGAACATGACCTATTGGTGGGAGTCGGAAATAAAAGAATCCACTCAAGGAATTGTAATGCTATTTGTTTATGATTGGGACGCATTAAAAGCCGATACACTAAATAATTATAAAGTAACACAACGTTATGATCTGAGTTTGTCTGATTTGGATCGTTTGGGTTGGACGATAACATATCCACCAACCGAAGCAATGAAAGATGTAAAAATGTGGCCTACTTATGGAACAACAAAATCAAAAACAAACTGTAAATGAGAAAAATAGCAATATTTATAATAATAATTGTAGGAGTAACATCATTTTATTCTTGCAAAAAATGCAAGACTTGTGAATGTTGGAAAAATGGGGAAATTTATAACGAGGAAAACTGTTCTTATGAACTTCTTTCATCCAAAAGTACTTTTGATACATGGGAAAGATACCTAAAAGAAGAAATGGGATATGATTCAGTAAAATGTGTTATGGAATAGTTTTACCCTCGCTGAGCGGAAAATAGTAGGCTGTCGAGCGGTCAATTGCATTGCCGCTCGGAACACCAAGCAGTTTGTAACTGCTTTAGAAAAAGAGTTCTTTGAAATAAAACGAAATGAAGAAACCCGCCAACTGCATAATATAAAAGCCGGCGGGAAATTGATCGGACTCTATGAAAAGCAAACCGGTTCTCCGGACAGGATGTATTATGTCTATACCGACCGTTTGGGGAGCTATCATGTCATTACCGACGAAACCGGAAGCGAATTGGAACGCCTGAGTTTCGATCCCTGGGGCCTGAGGCGCAATTCCGACGACTGGGGAAAGGAGGAAGCGTCCGGAACCAACCATCTGTTCAGCCGCGGCTTTACCGGGCATGAACATTTGGACGATAATAAAACCATTAACATGAACGGCCGCTTATACGATCCGGTGATTGCCACTTTTTTCAGCCCCGACCCGTATGTGGCCGATGCAACTTCAACACAAGATTTTAACAGATATTCCTATGCGAGGAATAATCCGTTAATGTATACCGACCCTACAGGATACAAATGGTGGGCTTGGGCATTGGGCACTGCTGATGTATTATCGGGAGGTGCAATTTCGGCTGCCGGAATAACAACTGCTGTAAGCGCTCTGGTTGGCGCCTCCGGCGCAGCGGCTACAACTTGGAGTACCGGAGATATTCTTACAGGAGGCACATTAACTTCGGCAGCAGCAACAGTATTCCCTTTTACCAACCAATGCTATGAAATGCAAAAATACATATCGCCCATTGCGTTTAAACCAAATTTTGCTTTTGGAAGCATCCAAAATGGATTGGGTTTTGATGTGTCTATTGGAATGCTTAAAGGTCTTCCCGGACAACGTTTTCATGCAGGAGCAACCTACTGGTGGAGTTCTTATGGGGGATACAATGGATGGGAAACGCGTGTTGGCGGAGAGATGTTTACATCGTTGATGTCCTATTCTGTAACAAGATTTACGGCGGGAGAGTATAGCCAAACAACAGGCATGTTTACTTTCGGCGGGCCTTTTGGAAATATACAGTATGAAAATGATTATATGTTTGGGCTCCCCTTTGCTGATAATGGCGACCGCTGGCGCACAGCTGCTGTAGGAATTAACATAGGCTTATTTTCCGTTAATTTGAATATGTTTACAGGGGATCCAGATGTAGGGGGGGGGGGTGAATAGTAGATATGAAGAAGGGAATTGGGATTATCTACCAAATGGGAGAGAATATTACACATCTAAATCAGCCAATAATTCCAAATTACGTGCCGGTGTTTTATCTTTTGGTTTCGGCCCCATTCGATTTGGGCAAAATTCTGAACAGATAAGGCATGTTTTCCAAAATCGTTTTGCTCATGATTTTTTAATGGGTGGAAAATCTTATTGGTTTCAAAAACTTCCGATTTCCCCATCTGGATATTGGTCTTTTGGAACCGGAAGTGGTAACACATTATGGTAAAACTTAAAGTATAAATAAAGATGAATCGAATAATTAAAATAACAATTTATTTGTTTGTGTTGTTCTTTAGTTTTGGATGTAATAAAATAATAGAAGATGATGAATTATCCTTACAACGAAGAAATTATACAGGGAATGAATTGCGTACGGATGGGTATTATTACTATTATCACAATGATGGCGTAAATCCGGAACGTATTGTTGTATTTTTTTTAAATCGTAATGGGATTATTAAGACTTGTGGTAGCCCTGCTTCAATACAAGATTTTGAAAGTAGAACTAATCCATGCCCATCCAATTCATTTAAAATTGGTTGGGGTGTATTTATTGTAGAAAAAGATATTATTAAATATGAGATGTGGAGAGGAGCACGTGCATTAGAACCTTGCCCAGTAATAATGCATGAAGGAAAAATCCTAAACGATACCTCTTTTCATATAACATCTTCATATCGCTCGAATGGGTCGGAAAGATATACAGAAAATAATATTTACCATTTTCGTCAATTTTCCCCAAAACCAGATAGTACCAATAGTTTTATAAAATAGAAAATGGTAAATAAGAACGAAAATGCCAACATATACCGAGCAGGCGTTTTAAGTTTTGGCTTTGGCCTATTCGTTTTGGAAAAAATTCAGAAGGAATACGACACACATTTCAAAACAGATTTGCACATGATTTTTTATTGAATGGTCAAACAAAAGAATACGGTCCTTTTTGGTTTCAAAAACTACCGATTCCGGCTTCAGGGTATTGGTCTTTTGGAACCGGAAGCGGGAATACATTATGGTAGAATTTAAAACAATGAATATAAGAAAAATAATTAAACATCTAATAATATTAGTGCTGATTTTGTTTACATCTGGTTGCTGTAAAGATGAAGAACTCTTGCTTTCCAAAACTCCTTATACTGGAAATGAGTTAAGAATAGATGGGTATTATTATTACATTCAGGATGAACCTTATGGTGTTAGCGTTAAATTCTTATATAGAAACGGGATTGAATTAACATCCTATTTTATAAATTCTTCTGATTTTTATATTGCTGATAAAGAACTACTTACTCAATATAACTATTTAAAAGAGGATAAAAGCCGTTGGGGAGTATTTGAGATAAATAACCATACAATTCAATTTTCTGCATGGAGTACTTCTGTTGGTGGAGGATTACCTACTTATATTACTTTAGGTGTTATTGATAACGATACTACTTTTCGCATTACTAAAAGTATTAATTCAGATGGAACACAATTTGAAACGAATAAAATTTATCATTTTCGGCAGTTTTCGTCTAAACCGGACAGTACAAATAATTTTATAAGATAAATAACTTATGAAAAAATACATTTTAATTATCTTATTTCTTTTTATTGCATTACTTCAATTTTCATGTTTCAAAGATAATGATACTCAAACAAAATTTTATATCAGAAATGATAATGATTATCCAATAGAGGCTCGTTATCAAACTTATGTTGGAGTTGGCGGCAATAGAACAATTGTAGATGTAGTTGATCCTATTCCGCCTAAACAGTTGCTTTTTTTCTACTCAAGGATTTTATTCATCAAGAATAAAAACGTTTATTATTTTCGTTGCTAATACGTCGGCCAATTTGTATTTTGATTCTACTGTCCAACCTGCAACATGAGGGCTGAGCAACACATTATCTGCATGAATGAGATATTTGAAGTCTTCACCCAAAGCTTCCGGATCGAGTTTATCCATTATCATGTTTTCATATTCAAGCACGTCCAGGCAACTTCCTTTTACCTTTCCTAATTTTAATTTATCGACTAAGTCGCTGGTTTTTATCACTTTTCCACGAGAAGTATTGATTAGATAAATGTCTTTTTTGAACGATTGCAAAAACTTGTTATCTACCATGTAATGTGTTTCCTCGGTTAAAGGGACATGCAAGCTGAGAATATCGGCGTTTTCAAAAAGGGTTTTTAAATCGACCTTTTTTGCGTAATTGTCGCTAAAACGGGTTTTATATTTATCGTAAGCCAAGGTTTCAACGTCGAAACCTTGCAAACGTTTAGCAAAGGCGGCTCCCATATTTCCATAACCCATAATTCCAACTGTTTTACCTTTCAGTTCCAGCCCTCTGTTGGCTTCTCGTCTCCATAAGCCTTGTTTGATTTCATTATTGATTTTGTTCAAATGGTTAAATAAGCCGAGCAGCATAGCTAGCGTGTGTTCTCCAACAGCGTCTCTATTGCCTTCGGGAGAATTCAAACAAGTAATTCCTTTTTTTTCTGCGTATTCAACATCGATAGTTTCCATTCCCGACCCCAAACGTCCGATGCATTTCAGCCGGATACCCGAATCGATAAATTGTTTATCCACAATAAATTTACTTCGCACAACTACTCCATTGTATTGATGAATGCAGTTTAAAAGTTTTTCTTTGGAATCGGTAAAGAATTCATCGCAGCTTATTCCCGCCGTTTCTAGCTTCTGTTTGAGAACGTGATGACAATTATCTGTAAGTAAAATTTTTATAGTCGACATGAGCTTTGGTATCTGAAGTACAAAAATAGTTGATTTCAAATTATATTTTTACGAAAGTTTTTACGTTATTTATTTCTATATTTAATGTTATCCCAAAAGCACAGATTACATGGATGTTGATTTCTGATTTTTATTTCGAACTTCCTTATGTATGAGAAAATGTGTAGTTTTGAATTTCTTTTGGATTTTTTGAAGACGCGTAATAGGTTGTTTTAAATTCCCCTATGAAGTATTTTGAGTTTGCAGGAGCGGTTTTATTGAGGTTAGAGCCCTGCAATTTATTTCTCAAAATTTTTTTCAAGAGATTCGGGCAAACGCTTAAAGGTTTATTTGTTATTTAAAAACTATGAGGATTTATTATCAGAAAAACAGGTGGAAGCTTATTCTGCTTAGCGCTGCAATTGTATTGGCTTTTTTAGCATTGTTTCAAATTAACCGTATTGTTCAACAATTAAAAAAAGAGGAGCAGGAGAAAGTAAAGCTTTGGGCTTCGGCAATAAGTAAAAAAAACGAACTGGTAAGGCATACCGAAGATTTTTTTAAGAAAATCAGGGAAGAGGAGCGAAAAAGGATGTTGCTTTATCTGGAAGCGCAAAAAAATATTATAGAGCAACCCCTTGCCATGGAATTGAGTTTCTATGTTAAGGTTATAGAAGAGAATACAACTATTCCGATTATTATTACCAACGAAAATAATCTCATTCAAATTACTCAAAATGTTGCGCTTCCCGATAGCGTCAATGTTTTGTCGGGAGAACTACTCAAAAAATTCAGTAGAGAAACGCCTGTAGAATATGATATTCATGGGCTATTTTATCAAAGGCTTTATTATACGGAATCACAAATATATTCTGATTTGAGAAATGTATTGGAAAGTTTTACGCAATCGTTTCTTTCCGAAGTTACCGACAATTCGGTCTTTGTGCCGGTTTTAATAACGGACAGCGCTCAAACCAAGGTGATTGCTTCGGGGAATATCGATTCGTTGTCTTTTTCTTCGCCTGAGAAGTTGCATAGTTTGGTAAGAAGCATGGCATCGGAGAATGTTCCTATCGAAATCATGTTGCCCGATAATCAAAAAGCATTTGTTTTTTACGAAAAATCGTCGATGCTTACGGCTCTGCAGTACTATCCTATGATCTACATTTTTGTGGCGTTTGTTTTTATTCTGATTGCTTATAATTTTTTCAGCGCGGCGCGTAGTTCCGAACAAAATCTGATTTGGGTTGGAATGTCTAAAGAAACGGCGCATCAACTGGGGACTCCGATATCTTCATTGTTGGCTTGGGTTGAATATATGAAAATCAAGAATATTCCGGAAGATATTACCGGCGAAATAGAGAAGGATATTAACCGACTGGAAACCATAGCGCAACGTTTTTCAAAAATAGGTTCTGCTCCGGCGCTTGAGCAAGATAATATTGTAAAGATATTACAGGATTCTATTTCCTATTTAAGCGCCCGGACATCAAAGAAAATAAAGTACGATTTAATCCTTCCTGAAAATAAAACAATTATGATTCCGGTGAACGCGGCTTTACTGGAATGGGTTATTGAAAATATTTGTAAAAACGCCATCGACGCTATGGGAGGAATAGGAGAGCTTACCCTTATGCTTACGGAAGACAACAGATTTGTGTACGTTGATATTAAAGATACCGGCAAAGGAATCCCCAAAACTATGTTTAAAACTATTTTTAAGCCCGGTTTTACTACTAAGCAACGGGGATGGGGATTGGGATTATCTTTAGCAAAGCGAATCGTAAGCGAATATCATAAAGGGAAAATTTTTGTAAAATCTTCTGTACAAGGAAAAGGAAGTACTTTTAGGATTATGCTTAAGAAGTCTTGAAATTAGCATGATAGTTAATTTCCTAATATTTGATGCAATACAAAATTAGTAATTTATACTTTTTATTCAATAATGAATCTTTTAAACCGCTTAGTTTTTATTACCCTTCTCGCTTTTTCAACTTTTCCCCTTTTCGGGCAAAATTCCCCCAATTATTCTAGAAAAGAAGGAAAAATCACAGGAGTTATTGTTGATGCAACTACAAAAACGCCTATAGAATATGCAAACGTAGCTTTATTTTCAATCAAAGATTCTTCTCTGGTTGGAGGTTCCATATCAAAGCCCGACGGTAGTTTTTCTATTGACAATATAGGAATAGGCTCCTATTATTTGAGGATATCGTTTATCGGTTATTTGGATTACATGCGCAACGACATAAAAGTCACTCCTCAAAACGCGGTTGTGAATATAGGAAAAATCCTTTTTTCGGAAAATGCTATGTTGTTGCAAGGAGTTGAAATAGTAGAAGAACGCAGCGTGATGGAGTATAAATTGGATAAGCGGGTTGTAAATGTCGATAAAAATATTGTAGCCAGCGGCGGGACTGCAACAGACGTGCTGGAAAATGTGCCTTCGGTTTCGGTAGATAATGACGGAAGCATATCTTTGCGTGGAAGCACAAACGTCAAAATTTTAATTGACGGAAAACCTTCGGAGTTATTTGGGGGGGATATTCAACAAATTTTGGAACAAATTCCCGCAACGACTATAGAAGCGGTTGAGATTATTACCAATCCTTCTGCTAAATATAACCCGGAAGGCATGTCGGGAATTATCAATATCAAGCTTAAAGAAAAAAAAGAAAACCATGGCATTAATGGGTTAGCCAATTTAAATATAGGTTCCGCATTACCTGTATTTACGCCAACCGTAAGCGGGTCTTTAAATCTGAATTACGGAGTCGGAAAATTTAATTTCTTTACGGTTATTGACGGTAATTTCCGGAATTCTCTCAGGGAAGGCGAAAGTTGGTCTAAACGGTTTAATGACAGCGCTCTTTTTTCATCTTTTTCTCAAGAACAGGAAACCAAACGAAATAATTTATCAGGAAGCGTTAAGGTTGGCGCGGAATATCTGATTAATGCCCAAAACAGCTTGAGTTTATCTTACCAGTTCCGCGAAAGCGAAAGAAAACCCAAAACAGAAATATACACGACAGATTATCTGAATCCCTTAAATAGTTATACCCAAAACAATAAGTCGACCCAAAACGAAAACAATCATAATATTAACCTTTCCTATTTGAAACAGTTTTCTCAAAAAGGAAGGGAATTGTCTTTGGACGGTTCAATGGGTTTTTCTAACAATGAATCGAGTTCTAATCTGGAACAGCTTTTTACGGATTATTTAAAAATTCCTTACTTGCAGAAATCAGACGGAAATAACAAGAATTCAAATGCATACTTGCAACTAAATTATATTCATCCTTTTTCGGAAAAAATAAAACTTGAAAGCGGATACAATCTGACAACCAATTCCACCAACAGGGAGATTTCATATTATTCAGGCGATTCGACAGGGGATTTTTATTTGGACACCTTGAATTCAAACAAATTCGACTACAGGGAAATGGTTAACGCGTTATACTCTACATTAGGTTATCAAATTATCAAAAAATTGTCGGTACAGGCAGGTTTGCGCTATGAATACGTGAATGTTCGCGAAGAGCAACCAGCAATTTCCAACGGCGACTATACCCAAAATTACGGAAGTTTCTATCCTACTATTCATTCTTCCTACTCCATCAGCGAAACGCAAGGACTTCAATTAAGTTACAGCCGGCGCGTAAAGCGGCCTAACATGTGGCAGTTGAATCCCTTCAGAGACTATTCGAATCCCGAAATACTTGAATTCGGAAACCCGCAATTAGATCCGGAATACACAAATTCTTTCGAACTGAATTACAATAAAATATTTAAGATTACCAATATTTTTGCTTCGGCCTATTTCCGTCAAACCAATAATATGATTAATCGTTTTCAATTTATCTGGAACGAAGAAAATGCCGAAGAATATGGATTTTATTGGGATGGAGACACCACGAACCGGGTGGCTTCTACTTTTATGAATATTGATAAGGGAATTAATTATGGGTTGGAAGTCGTCGTTGATCAGAAAATTACGAAATGGTGGCGGTTAAACCTGAGCATGAACTTTTATAATAGTTCAATAAGCGGATCCGGTCTGGGATTCAGCAATACAAAAAGCGATATTATGGCCAATTGCAAACTGAATTCCTATATGACGCTTCCGTGGCAGATTACTTTGCAAATTTCGGGACAATACCAGTCGGGCTGGCTGACAGTGCAGGGGAGCGTGAAGCCTTCTTATTATTTCGATATGGCTCTTAAGAAAGATTTGTGGAAAAACAGGGCGACTATCAATGTCCGGATAAGCGATATTTTTGCTACGCGCAAATTCGGGGTAGAAGTGGATACGCCCGAAATCCAAAGTTCGTCGACTTTCCGGCATGTTTCTCCATCTTTATCGGTGGGATTTTCATATAAAATCAATCAGGGAGCCAAAAAGTCAACGACAAAATCCACGCCCAACCGCAACAATGAGGAAGAGGGAATTGAAATGTAGTTGCGCTTTTAGACAATCTATGCGCTGGAAATGGATTTGTTAAAAAATCAATTTAGGACTCGTAAAACGAACATGAAAAAACTGAATTTTCCTGAGTTTAATTTTAATTTCCGGGAGAAAGGGAATCAAATGGAAATATTTGATTCCTTGAGGGGAAGATTTGTCCTCTTAACGCCCGAGGAATGGGTCAGGCAAAATTCCATCGCCTATCTTATTAAACATCGAAATATCCCGGAGGGTATGATACAAGTGGAAGGAAGCATACAAGTGGCAAATCTCAAAAAACGTTGCGACATCCTGGTTTATGATAAAAAATATGCTCCGGTTTTATTAATTGAATGTAAGGAGACAAAAACATTGATATCCCAGAAAACATTCGATCAGGTTTGTCGCTACAATATCAGTTTAAAGGCGCCTTATCTACTTGTTACAAACGGAATAGAACATTACTGCCTTATGTTCGATTTCTCTAATGGACAATACCGGTTTCTTGATTATATTCCTGATTGGGAAGAATTGAATAATGAAGAAAAGAAAACGAAGCCTTCTTAGTTGTTTAAATTTTTGTGGAAAAGATTTTGAGAAATAAAAATAGCCATTTTGCAGGCGGGATTTTTCAAGAATAGTAGCGCTATTTGGTAAAAATTCCGACAAAAAAGCGCATTTTTAGACTCAAAATACGTCATAGAAAAATTTTTAGACAACCTCTTAAATGAAGAATGAAAAGTGATAAATTATACTAAGTACATGACAAAAATTTGAATATGTCATAATTATCACTATTTCTTTGATTTAGCAACACAGATGCAATTAGTTCGAGTCCATATTTGAAAAGGCTTTTCGCCCTTTTCCCATTATTTAGGATCCTAATAGACTTG
>JAVBLV010000080.1:0-33798 GCA_031553195.1 Bacteroidales bacterium | reverse complement strand
CGTTAGCCCGTCAAACGCCATGCGTAGCATACCTTTGCGAGGATTTTCCGTTCAAGCGCAGCCGATAGGCGGAGCGCGTTTAAATCCTCAAGCCGTTTTTGATTCTTTTTGAGGCTTCAAAAAGAATAGAAAGAAAATATCAGCGCCTATTTTTACACTGATCCATTATTTTGGTTCTCCACCGGAATTCTCCACTGATCCTAAAAATATTGATAACAAGCGGTTTTGCAAATAAAATTCTGTCGTCTGATAGAAAACGGACGATAGGTCTTGTTTTCAGGAAGATACTAACTAACCCCAAAAAAGGATCAGTGTAAAAACAGGTGGAGAAAATTTTAATGTCTCTATCCGTCGAAGTTGTTATTCCAACCCCTAAATAATAGTCGCTGTCACGCTATTTAAAAATCGAAACTATTTCAATTGATTTGTGCTATTGGGAATAGTGGGATTTAGTTTTGCCATTTCTTTGTCGGCTTCTTGTTGAGCTTTCTGTTTTGTTTTATTGGCTTTTTCTTTCGCTTTACTGACAGCTTTATCATACTTAGTCTTCGCTTTATCTTCTTCTTTACTGATGTCGTCGCTTGCATTTGTTTGAGATTTTTTTGCGGCTTTCTCAACCTCTTTATCTCGTTTAGATTGGGCTTTTTGAGTTTCTTTTTGCAGATCGGCGTCTACATCTGCAATAGATTTGTTAGTCTTGGCTTTGATTTGCTCAATTTGTTGGTTCGAAGCTTCGCTCATAATAGCGCCCGGCGCATATTGACTTTGTATTTTGGCAATTTCAGCATCACCCTCTTGCTGTGCCTTGATTTTCGTTTTTTCAGCCTTTGCTTGGGCGTCGGCTATTGAATTATCATACTCTTTTTGGGCTTTATCTTCTTTTTGTTGATCATATTTCTCGCCACTTTTTTTTGCCTTTTTTTTCGCCTTTTTTATATCTTTTTCTTGTTGTGCAAGCGCATCGTCCATATCTTTTTGCAACTGTGCATCGGCTTTATCCGAAGCTTTCCGAGCTTTTGCTTTAATTTGTTCAATGGCTGCTGCATTCTTGTCCGCTGTCGGGGTGGTTTGGGCGTTTAATAACGAGCTTGCAAGTAGCGTGCATACTAGTGTGAATACCGATATAGAATTTTTCATTTTGTATTAAGTTGTTTAAAATAAGGGTTAAAATTTAAGTTACACAACATAATAACACAGTCGCTACTCTATTGTTTAATTTTTAAATTGAATTCATGTTCTCTTGTTAAAACGGAAATATTTTTCATTCTGAAAATCACGCAATTTATAACTGTAATAAAAAAATTATCCTTGCTCGTTGGAGGAATTTCGCCAGAGGTTCGGTTTCTCATTTTTCCCTGCCGAGAGGAAATTAGTAAGCAGTTGATCGCTCAATTACATTCCCGATCAGAACACAACGCAATTCTCAATTGCATTTAGCGGGTGATGGAAGTGTATTACATCCAAACCAACTGCCAGAGCGGCTAGGGTGTCGTTATCGACTATAATGGCAACATAGTAGACCATTTAGACTACGATGCCTGGGGTTGCCTCCGCGGTTTGAGAATGATTGGTTTGTCACTGAATATGTAGGCCCCGCCATTTTCTCGACCGCAGTTATACCGGACATGAAATATCCTTAGTTGTTTAAATTTTTATGGAAAAGATTTTGAGAGATAAAAATAGCGATTTTGCAGGCGGGATTTTTCAAGAATAGTAGCGCTATTGGGTAAAAATTCCGACAAGAAAGCGCATTTTTAGACTCAAAATACTTCATAGAAAATTTTTTAAACAACTTCTTAGATTCAAAACACTTTATAGAAAATTTTTAAAACAGCTTCCAAACTCCATAAGAATAGTTTGTCTTCTGGGAAAAAATCTGTAAGTTTGCCTTGTCTTTTGAAAAAAGACGAATGTGAATAATTTTGCCGAAAATAGATCATGCCGCTTCCGTACAACCTTTAAATCTGCGTATGAAATACTGGATTTTCTTATTTGTTTTAATTGTTTTTGCATGCGGACATGCGTATGGGCATAAAGATACTTTACATGCGAAAGGCGAAATACGCTTTATTGAAAACAAGAAACAATGGAAAGATTGTATTTTGTTTAAAGCGGATTTACAACAAGGCGTCTTATTTGCCGAAAAAAACTGCTTTACATTTGTTTTGAGTCATCCTGACAACCCGAAGTACAATCACGCATATATTCCGTCTAAGAATACTGTTGATAAATATCATTCTTATAAACTACATTTTTCTAATTCCAACGTTAATCCTAATATCTTGTCTCAAAATCCGGCCGAGGATTATGAAAATTATTTTATCGGGAACGATCCTGCGCATTGGGCGTCGGGAGTAAGAAATTATGAAAGCGTTTATTATGAAAATATTTATCAGGGTATCGATTTAAAGTTGTATAGCCAGAACGCTTTTTTGAAATATGATTTTGTCGTACAACCCTTTGCTTCTCACCAACAAATTGTGTTGAAATATGAAGGTTTGGATGGTATTCGCATACAAAATAAGAATTTGGTTTTATCGACTTCTGTTGGAGAGGTTATAGAACTAATGCCTGTTGCCTACCAAATTATTAATGAAAAAAAAATAGCTGTTGACGCGCAATACGTCCTCGAAAAAAACATAGCGACTTTCAAGATCGGCGACTATGAGCAAGCCTATCCCCTGGTAATAGATCCGATGTTGGTTTTTTCTACCTATACGGGTTCGTTGGCTGATAATTGGGGGTATACGGCTACCTATGATAAAAAAGGAAATGTTTATACGGCGGGGATTGTGCGAGCGCAGGGTTACCCTGTAAATACAGGCGCTTATGATGAAACCTTTAACGGGGGAAGTTGCGATGTTGCCATATTTAAGTTAAATCCAAGGGGTACGAACCGGCTTTTTGCCACCTATCTTGGCGGGGACGCTCCCGATATGCCGCATAGTATGATTGTGAATGAGTTGAACGAACTTGTCGTATTTGGAACGACAGGTTCCTCCGATTTTCCAACCAGCGCCAACGCATATTGCCGTACGTTTAAGGAAGGAAGCGATACTTTGAAGTATTTGTCTGCAATAATTTTCCCTAAAGGAAGCGACATATTTGTTTGCCGGTTCAGCGAGGACGGAACGCAACTTCCGGCTTCGACCTATATAGGAGGAACGGGAAATGACGGTTTGAATTTTAAGAATCAGTATAATGATTATGAAATTATGTTCAGGGGCAATAATTACTTATATGGGAATTATGGGGACGGCGCCCGGGGAGAATTGATTGTAGATGATTTAAGCAATGTGTATGTAGGTAGTTGCACTTTTTCGTCTGATTTTCCGGTTACTTCCAATGCATTTCAACCGGTATCTAAAGGGGGACAGGAGGGAATTACTTTTAAATTGGATTACAACCTTTCTAACTTGCTATGGAGTAGCTATCTGGGAGGAAGCGGGGACGATGCGATTTATTCTATTGATGTGGATTCCGAATATAATTTGATTGTTGCCGGAGGAACGACTTCCCGGAATTTTCCGACGACTTCGAACGCCAATAAACGAAATTACGCAGGCGGTAATACGGATGGGTTTGTAACCAGAATTGCCTATGCGGGAAATGTGATTATGAATTCTACTTATTTCGGTTCGTCAGAATATGATCAAACTTATTTTGTCCGTACCGATAGGAATGATAATGTTTATATCGCCGGTTCAACCAAGGCGTTGGGCGCTACTTTGGTTTACAGTTCAATAGAGAGGCCTTTATACAACGTGCCGAACAGCGGGCAGTTTGTAGCTAAGTTGGATATTAATCTGAGAACCTTATATTGGTCGACGGTCTTCGGATCCGGCGATTTGACCTGCGGACCGGATTTATCCCTTACGGCTTTTGCCGTTGATCAGTGCGACCGGATCTATTTATCGGGATGGGGGAGATGTTGGGCCGGGCAAAACAATATTCCCTGGGGAACATATGGTACAACCCGGTTGCCTACGACGCCCGGCGCGTATCAAAGTCAAACGGATGGACAGGATTTTTATATTATCAGTTTAAAACCCGATGCGGAAGGTTTAGATTATGCTACTTTCATGGGCGAGTTGCATAAAAACACAATATTGGGGCCTAATGGCAATGATCATGTGGACGGAGGAACCAGCCGTTTTGATAAATATGGAAATTTATACCAATCGGTTTGCGCCAGTTGCAACGGGACTCAGGCTTTCCCTATTGCTCCCACTCCCGGCGCGTGGTCTGTTTCAAATAATTCAGCCAATTGTAATAATGCGATATTTTCATTCAACGTTCATAATGATTTTGCCGTGGCGGATTTTATTCTTCCCAGACCTGTTTGTAAGCCTGATTCGGTAAAATTTCAAAATACGGGAAGGGGCGATCATTTTTATTGGGATTTTGGGGATGGTTCGATTTCTTCCGAACAAAATCCGACGCATTTATTCACTCAACCCGGATTATTCACGGTTACTCAAATCGCCTACGTAAATTCAGGTTGCTCTTTAACCGACACCATAAAAAAACAAGTGATGATACTTGGCGATACCAGTTATTTCCTGCCGGATATTTATACATGTCCCAACCAGTCTGTACAAATAGGTTTGACGCCTGTTCAGGGAATGACGTATCATTGGAATACCGCCCAGGAATTGACGGATTCTACTATTTCCAATCCGTTTGCCACTGTTGCTCAGAATACGTTATTTTATATGTTTGTTTCCAACGGGTTCTGTACGGATACCATTTATCAATATGTTAAAATAACTCATCCTCCGGTTGACGCAGGCGACGATATTAATACATGCATAAGTCCTTCCGTACTTACGGCTAACCCTTATTCTACCGGCGTGATTTATCAATGGTCGTCGGATAATAGCTTTACCGACACGTTAAATGCGTCGACGAGTAATAATACCGCCTTGGTATATTTTTCTTCTTCTCAGTATTACTATGTAAAAGTAACAGACGCCAACGGTTGCTTCAATATCGATAGCTTGTATGTTACCTATCAGCCGATAAGTTACCCGCCTGTTTTTAAATCTGCAAGTTGCTATGGACTTTGTGATGGGGAAGCTTCCGTTACTCCGATGCCGTCGGCAATTTTACCAATCGCTTATCATTGGAGTACGGGAGGAAACGACTCGACAATTCAAAATTTGTGTGCGGGAAGTTATTCCATTACTGTCGAAGACGGAGCAGGATGCTCGCAAACCCAGCCGTTTCAAATTGCGCAACCGAAAAGAATAATGTCGGTTCCTACTATTGTAAGCGCTAGATGTAGTAATATTTGCGATGGGAGCATTAATTTACAAGTAAGCGGAGGGACTCCTCCTTATCGTTATTTATGGAGTACAGGAGAAACGACTTCTTTTATACAAAATCTGTGCGAAGGAACTTATTCTGTAATTATTCGCGATATCAATAACTGCGAACATTTCGATACATTCATGGTTTCAAAATCTTTTTCTGCCGATATAACCCTTCAAAACAATACTTGTAAGGGGTATTGTACGGGAATAGCCGTTGCGACCCCTATAAACGGAAAGCCTCCTTTTTCGTATTCATGGAGTAACGGAAAATTGTCAGATACAATAAAAAATCTTTGCGCGGGAGAATATAGTTTAATTACCACCGATTCTGAGGGGTGTAAAACTTATGATACAATTGAAATTTTGAATGTATACACTTTTGATACCAATATACATGTTTGGGCAGACAAATACGAAATAGTCGAAGATGAAAAAACCGTTTTACATGCAACGCCAATAAATAATGTTAGCTATTTATGGTCGCCCGGAACAAATCTGTCTACGCCAACCCGACCCGATACGGACGCAAAACCGCCACAGACAACCTTGTATTATCTTCAATGTACAGATTGGCGAGGTTGCGTTTATAGAGACTCCATATTGATAAATGTAATTGTTGTAAATTGCGGAGAACCCAATATATTTATACCCAATGCCTTTACGCCTAATAACGATGAAAAGAACGACCGGTTATGCGTAGGTTCCCAGTGGGTAACCTCCTATTATTTTGCTATTTTCAATCGTTGGGGGGAAAAGGTATTTGAAACTTCTGAATCAAGCGCCTGTTGGGATGGAACCTATAAGGGAAAAATTTGCGAACAAGGCGTATACGTCTATACGCTGGAAGTGGATTGCAGAGCCAATAAACATTATAAAACCAAGGGTAATATTACGTTAATCCGGTAAATTTATCAATGCAATAATTGATTAAGTAGTATAGAATCAGATAGATGAATGAATTTGTTATTCAAGAAAACAGGCGGAACGCAGGGTTTAAATGTTAGGTTTTCTTCTTGTGTGAAAGACATTGGATAATTTCCAGAATTTAAGAGGTCGTTTAAATTTTATGGAAAAAGTTTTGAGAGATAAAAATGGCTATTTTGCAGGCGGGATTTTTCAAAAATAGTAGAGCTATTTGGCAAAAATTCCGACAAGAAAGAGCATTTTTAGTTCGAAATATTTCCTGGAAAAATTTTTGAATAAACTCTAAGAAAAGAGGCTGTTCAAAAAGTCAAAAAAAAACATTTGCCACAAAGAGCACAAAATTCTGAAAACAATGCCTTTTCTTTTTGTGAACCTTTGTGCGACTTTATGTGCTTAGTGGTTAAACTGCTTTTTGAACAACCCCCGTTCGTAGGTTTTAATATTTACTTATAAAATGGAAATGGTTTCCAAAGCGTTCCAGCGCCAGTTTATCCAATTCGTCTCTATGATCGGGATGCGATATGGAGATAAGTAGTTTCGCTCTTTCCTGTAAAGACTTTCCATAAAGGTTTACCGCTCCATATTCCGTAACCACCCAATGTACGTGGGCTCTTGAGCTAACAACGCCGGCGCCTGGCGTTAATACGGGCGCTATTTTACTTACTCCTTTATTTGTAATGGAAGGCATGGCAATAATGGGTTTTCCTCCTTTTGAAAGCGAAGCGCCGAACATAAAGTCGACTTGTCCGCCAAAGCCCGAGTAAAATTTGGTTCCTATGGAATCCGCGCAAACCTGTCCGGTCAAGTCAATTTGAATGGCAGAATTAATAGCGTGTACTTTCGGATTTTTTGCAATAGTGTATGGGTCGTTTGTATAGGAAACATCCATCATAGCAACCATAGGATTATCATCGATGAAATCGTATACTTTCTGCGAACCCATCAAAAATGTAGACACCATTTTACCTCGATCAATGTTCTTTTCCGCCCCGTTTACCACTCCGCTTTCAACCAATGGCAAAATGCCGTCGGCAAACATTTCGGTATGAACGCCCAAGTTTTTGTGATGTTGCAATTGGGTTAAAACGGCGTTGGGAATAGCTCCGATTCCCATTTGTAATGTAGAGCCATCTTCTATTAGCGATGCTACATGTTTGCCTATTTGCTTTTCTATGTCGTCGGGCTCTGAAAAATGCGCAGGGTGTAGAGGCGTGTCGTCCTCAACAAAGATATCGATCATGCTCATTGGAATCATGGCGTCGCCCCATGCCCTTGGAATTTTCGGATTTACAACGGCAATAACGGTTTCGGCGCATTCAATAGCCGCCAAAGTAGCATCTACCGAAGTGCCTAATGATACCCAGCCATGTTTGTCGGGAGGGCTCACCTGAATCATTGCTACATTCAGTTTTAATACGCCCGATCTGTAGAACCGTTGCGTTTCGCTCAAAAAGCAAGGAATGTAATCGGCATAACCGGCCTGTGTGTCTTTACGGCAATTGGCGCCGACAAAAAAAGATTCCAGTTGAAAAACGCCTTCATATTTTTCCGATGCATAAGGCGCTGTGGCTTCTGTATGCAAGTGAGAGATGACAATATTTTTCAATTCGCCTTCGTCGCCTCGTTTGCACATGGCGTCAATTAGTATTTGAGGAGTAGCAGCGACACTGCTGAGATGAATTCGGTCTCCTGTTTTTAAAATTTTTACGGCTTCTTCGGCCGAAACGGGTTTATAAGTTTTATGCATGTCTGGTATTAATTTAAAATGAAATTTTTCAACCATCAAATTTTTTGCAAAAGTAGTATTTGGTAATGAATAGCACAAATAAAAACCAGACAAATTAAAATGCAATTTGGTTAATTTAAAAAAATGGATTGCAAGATTTTCATATTCAGGTTTTATGATGATTTGAATAATCAATCATTTTTTATTCAAAGGATTTAAAACGTCTGTCGTTTTCAATGGTTCCATATTTTTTATCTTTTTATACAGATTAAGCGTTTGAAGAATTATTTAAAAACTGTGAAAACCCAAATAGAATTTGAATTATTTAACTATATTGCTAAAAATGTGAACTTTAAAACTTTGTCTTTTTATTTTTTCTAAAATCCGTATTTTTGTAATTCATTAATCCGTAGGTCTTGTCGGTTAATTTAATCTAAATATTTTTAAATAAACGTACTATGTCTGAAAATAAGAAATTGGGGATGATTGCCGGGGGCGGTATGATGCCGGTAGAGATTATTAAACATTGTAAAGCCGCGGGGCGCGAAATATTTGTTATAGGTCTTGAATCATTTGCCAGCGAAGAACAACTTTCCGATGCGCCTCATATTTTTGCTAAAATCGCCGAGGCGGGGAAAATGGTGAAAGCATTTAAACAACATAACGTTTATGAAATTGTTTTGGCGGGAGGTATTAAACGACCTTCGTTCAAAGAATTAATTCCTGATTGGTTAGGATTAAAAATTATTGCCAAATTAGCAATAAAAAAAATGAGCGACGACAGTATGTTCAGGGCGGTGATAGATGAAATTGAGAAGCATGATTTTAAAGTAGTCGGAATTGAAGAAGTGGTTCCGGAAATGTTATTTTCGGAAGGCATTTACGGAAAAGTAAAACCTTCAAATGACGATATGGACGATATCCAACGGGGAATTACTGTAGCAAAAGCTTTGGGCGCCGTAGACGTGGGACAAGCGGTAGTGGTGCAGGAAGGAATGGTGCTGGCTGTTGAAGCGGTAGAAGGCACCGATATGATGCTTTCAAGGGCGTCGATACTTAAAAAAGAGGGTAAAGCGCCTGTAATGGTAAAGGTATTGAAGCCGGGACAGGATATGCGCGTAGATTTGCCTGCCATAGGTTTACAAACTATAGAACAACTTAAAAAATACGGAATAAAAGGGATTGCCGTGGAGTCGGGGGGAATTTTATTGATTGAACGCGACGCTGTCATCGAAATGGCGGATAGAGAAGGTATTTTTATTATCGGAATAAAATTTTAGTTGCGTATTCCGGCGTAGAATTGGCAAGGAATCCGGACGAAAAATATAAAAGGGCAAAACGTGTAAATGGGGTAAAGTTATTTCGATTGTTGCATGCGTTACAGATATCATATTCGAAAAAACTAATTGATGTCTTCCCTATAAGAATAAGAAATTTACCGGAGTAATTCTTCTAATATTTTAGCCGATTGTATTTTCCTGGTTCCTGTCAAATGAAGTTGGTAATATTCTATGAGTTTTCCAAGAAGCTGTTTCCGGTCTGAGTACGATAGGGTTAGTGATCCGTTTTCTCCATTATTGCAGCATAAAAAATGATAAAAACATTTGCTTAAGTCCCTATCCAGAAAATGAGAATGCTCCGGTGCGGATTTTTGAAAACAACCTTCAACCAAATTGAATACCGGTCGTTGATCCGAAAAATTGTTTAATGGAGCAAATCCGAGTTGTTGAGACAATTTGTACAGGAAATACAAATGAAAACCAGAAACATTTTGTTGGGTCTTGTCCAGTTCTATCAAAGAATCTGAGAGGAATAAAAATAACGCTTCGTTAGCGCCTTCCTCTTTAATTGATAAATAAATGATTTCGTGAAGAAATAAAAAAACGGAGGTTTTGATAAGATCAGAGGGAATATTTTTATAAACGTAGGAGAGTCGTAATTCTTTAATGTGTTGAAGATTGCCCGTTGGTTTATGATATGCCGACATTTCAACCAACGATAAAGGTTGCAGTAGATTTTGCTTGTTTTTTTTCTTTTTTGAAGAGGCTCCAACGCCTTTTAGCATATAAGAACCCAATCCGGAAAGCCGGGTGTAGATCGTAACAATGACACTGTTTTCGGAATAGTTAACCGTGCGTAAAACAATTCCTTGCGTGAGAATCAGCATAAAATGCTCCTATTTAAGAAACAGTATTTTGGTTACTGCTTTTTCAGTATTTTCGCTATCGGCAATAAAAGCCAGATAAATTCCGGAAGGAACCCTTTTTCCGCTCATATTTTTTCCGTCCCAGATCGCTTGTCCGCCCAAGGCTTTTAAATTGCATACCAAATTGCCGGAGACGTCCGTAATTTTTACAATGGCGTCGCGAACCAAACCTTTAATGGCAATGGGACCCGTGTAACCGGATCTTACAGGGTTCGGATAAACGTATACATTTTCGTTCTTTTCTCCAAAGCCTGTCGCATCGCTTTTGAATGAAGCAATCCCTTTGTCGGTGCCGAAAAAGACTTCTCCGGTTTGTTTGTTTATATCAATAGATACAACTGAGTTTGATGGTAAAGGGCTATTTTCAGCCGAAAAATGAATTAATTGTTCGGTTCCGTCGGCTGAAACGAGAAAAACTCCGCCTCCCAATGTTCCGATCCACTTGCGATTGGCTCCGTCGACAGTGATGGACGATATATTTTCAAACTCTAAAAGATATTGTGTCTGGTCTCCTTCCGAATAGGTAATGTTATGGCATTCCGACATGGATTCAAGGCCCGTAGACGTCGTAAAAATGTCGTCGATGGAATATATTACTTTAACTCCTTTGTTGGTGCCTATCCATACAATGCCATCCCAATCAAAAGCAATATCATTCACGAAACTGCTTTCTCTTTTGCTCCCGTTATTGGGATTGATATATCTGCCGGATCCTTTATTGTCGAAAATATATATTTTATTTACCTGATCTCTCATAATAATCCATTTATATTCGTAAAACGGATCTATTACAATATTGTGTATGTCAACGCCAAGTCCCATAAAGTCGTCTGTCCGGAAACGTTCCCAATTTCCGTTTGCCCGTCGAACGCAAAGTCCATAAGGTACCAATGAATTCGCTATCCACAAGTTCCCTTCGCTATCGAATGCGCTTCCGGCAATACGGATAGTGGAGTGATCTACATAATTTTTTTCAAGAGGACTGTTGGTCTCATTATAAATATTAACGATTTTGTCGCCCTCTATTTCCAATAACCCTGCGCTCCAGGTAGCCGCAAAAATTTTAGACGGATTCCGGTTATCGATGCTAACATCCAGAACATCTGTAATTTTTCTGATGTTGGAATCATTATTTTTTTGATTAGGATCTAATTGAGACCAATACTTATTATTTTCCAAGATAAATATGTTGGCTGGCGTGTATAAGTTTGCATATTGTTGATCCCTGCCCCCGGGCGCTACATAGATATTATTATCAAAGTTCCGGACCTTGCTCACAGTAGGCCTGACGGGACCTGAGGGACAGTGTAGTTTGAATTGATTGTCCCGGGTATAATCAATACATTCGATTAAACCGTCATACAGAGAAGCAATCCATAATTTATTTTTCGAATCGACAACCGCATCATTAAAAAAATAGAGGTTTTTTACCCCGTTTACCATATCTTCGATAACAAAATGTCTTGTACCAAAATCGGGGTAACAGAAGTAAACCACATAATCGCAATTGATTACCAAATCTCCATTACAAACCTTTGCCGTGGTATAACGGACATCGTCAATAAAAGTTTTCCATTCTCCAACTTCAGGGTCATAATAATAAAATCTGTAATAAGGTTTTTCCTTATTAGAAGCGTCGGGAGTCAATTCTTCAGAAATGACTAAAGAGTTGTTCCACAGGAAAATGTCTTTATAATATCCCGTAGAGGGAGTCGGAAGTCTTTCAAGAGATTTCCAATTCCCGTAAAAAGCCAAAAACGGATGGTCTTTTTTCGCATACATAATGCCTTTTTCCGTAGCGGCGAATATTGAAGTGTCGTTTATTACCAGATTATTTATTTTTAACGTATTCCCGTTATCGCCTATAATATAAGTATCCTTTATCTCCTTTCTTTTCATATCGACAACCAGAATTCCAAAACCACATGAAAGATATGCGTAATTTCCATTGAACGTAATGTTGTAAATGGTTTTGTCGCCTTGCAGCATTTTGTTTTTCAAGCCGGAAATGTTGTATACCCTGCCATCGACTAAGATGTCTATATTGGAACTTACGTAGGCAATGAGCAATGCTTTCAGGTTTTTGTTATATGCGATGGTATTGATGGCCATCTCGCACAGACCGTCTACTTTTGAATAGCGTTCAATGCTGCCGTCGGTCTTATCATACGAAAAAAGAGATACGTCGGTAGCCACAAATACCTTGTCTCCGGCATCTACTACATGTTTTGTAAAACTATAGTTTTGGTGATCCCTCCATTTTCCGATGGCTACTTTATTCAATTCTGTTTGAGCTGCTAATGGGAGAGTATTTAATCCTGTTAATAAAGAAATAAGAAGAAAGCAATATATTCTGTTCATAATATACTTAGTAAGGTATTATTTTACTCCAAAATATTAATCTACACGGTCTATTCGTAAAAAACAGAAACAACTTTTATAAATCCGGCTGATTTCTATTGAATTACTTTTGAACAACTTTGGCTGAATTTAAAAATTCGGAGATGTTTTATAAAACAACTAGATAACTCAATAAATTTAAAAAAATTGTCTCAATTAATATCTTTCTATTCCATGAAATAAATCAGGGTACTTGCTCAATTCAAAGCATTGGAGGTATTTGGGAACAACAAGGATTCAAAACTGCAATAGTCTGTAACAGGTTTCTCCTGTCAAGATGACGGTAAATTTAGCGATTTTACTAGAAAAAACTTTTGGAACGCCAATATTAAAGAGAAGAATAAATTATCCGATGGCTTCTTTTAATCGTTCTGCATTTTCGGCAAGTTGCAAGGCATCAATCACTTCCTGTATATCCCCGTCCATGAATGACGATAAATTATACATAGTGTAATTTATACGGTGATCGGTAACGCGACTTTGCGGGTAATTGTAAGTTCTGATTTTTGCGGAACGGTCTCCGGTAGAAACCATAGTCTTACGTTTAGAAGAAATATCGTCTAAATATTTGTTGTATTCGAGTTCAAATAAACGGGTGCGCAGTACCGTCATGGCTTTTTCCAGGTTTTTGATTTGGGATTTCTGGTCTTGACATGAAACAACGATTCCGGTTGGAATATGAGTTAAGCGAATAGCTGAGTATGTAGTATTTACAGATTGCCCCCCAGGTCCCGACGAGCAGAACGTATCTTTGCGGATATCCGACATTTTTACTTCCACGTCAAACTCTTCCGCTTCGGGCAAAACAACTACCGAAGCGGCCGAAGTATGTACCCTTCCTTGCGTTTCCGTTTGAGGAACCCTTTGCACCCGGTGCACGCCGGATTCGTATTTAAGTTGTCCATATACATTCTCGCCGATAACATTGAAAATCACTTCTTTAAATCCGCCGGCAGTTCCATCTGTATAATCTACAAGTTCTACCTTCCAATTTTTTTTCTCGCAATACTTCAGATACATTCTATATAAGTCCCCTGCAAAAATACTTGCTTCGTCGCCTCCTGTTCCTCCCCTGATTTCTACAATTGCGTTTTTTCCATCCTGAGGGTCGGCGGGAATGAGCATGAGCCGGATATCCTCCTCCATTTTTTCTTTCTTCTCTGTCAAAGAAGATAACTCATCCTTGGCCATTGTCCTAAAATCTTCATCTTTTTCCGTATTCAAGACCTCTTTGGCTTCGGCAATATTATTCAAAGTCGTTTTATATTCTTTGTAAGCTTCGATAATAGGCTGCAAGTCTTTATAATCCTTATTCAATTTGACGAATTTTTTCATATCCGCCATTGCTTCAGGGTTATTCATTTCTTGCTCTATATCGTTATATTTCTTGTAGATAGCTTCTAGTTTTTCCAGCATGTGTTTTGGTGTTTCGAAATGCAAAATTACTGTTTTATCGGGAATTTTATTTCATAAAAACAAGCATTATGAAGTTTTTTGCAATTTGAAAAGTATTAAAAAATTCGGGACGAAGAGGCTAGAAACAAATTTTATTGGTAGTAATGAGAATTTTAGCTTTGAACTGAAATTGCAAGCGAGGTTCAAAACTTTATTCATTCAACGCTTTGAATACGTTTATTATTTTATTCTCGTCCGTAACGGCAATTTCGTATTCGGGTATTTGAGGGAGACTTCCCATAAATACTTGCTCATTTCGATATTCCATTTTGCTTGGAATGTAATGCTTACCTGATAAATGGAATTCGGTTACGCCTGTTTGTTTTGCGATTGTTCTTACATTTTGTTCATGAATCCCGCTACCGGCCATTATTTTAATTCTTCCATCCGCCTGTTTCGCCATTCGGGCAATTTCGTCTATTCCATCTATGGCTTTATTGGCGCGTCCGGCCGTCAGAATTCTGTCGCATCCGCTTTCAATGATAGCTTCCATCGCTTTCAGGGGAGAAGAAACCATATCTATGGCTCGATGAAAAGTAACTTCCAAAGGTTTCGATAATTTCACCAATTCTGAAGTCCGTTTAAAATCTACATTTCCGTCTTTGTTCAATATTCCAAAAACGAATCCGTTCACGCCCGATTGTTTCATGGAAACAATATCTTGCTTCATTACTTCAAATTCAAAATCGGAATATAAGAAATCTCCTCCGCGCGGACGTATCATTACAAATAAATCAATGTTGATTTTTTTTCGTACTACTTCTACCATTCCTAGGCTTGGAGTGGTTCCGCCTTCGTATAAATTGTCGCATAGCTCTACCCGGTCGGCTTTTCCTTTTTGAGCGGCAATAGCCGATTCTACAGAGGCAATGCAAACTTCGATATTATAAGCAGAATTCATTGATACTATTTTTTATATTGGGGGGGGGGAAAAAATTCGTTTTAAAGTTTGGAAGCATTTTTTACCTATTTCCTTATTCCCTCATTTGCTTGTTTTCTAATTACCTTAATTCAAAATTATCGCCCAGATATACCCTTCTTACATGTTCATCTTCGGCTAATTCGCGGGGAGATCCCGATTTTAGCACATTACCTTCAAAGAGAAGATAGGCCCTGTCTGTAATAGATAAAGTCTCATGCACATTGTGGTCGGTAATCAGAACGCCTATTTTTCTTTGTTTAAGTTTTTCAACAATAATTTGAATATCCTGAACTGCAATTGGGTCAACGCCGGCAAAAGGCTCGTCCAAAAGGATGAATTTAGGATCCATTGCCAGCGCCCTTGCTATTTCGGTACGTCGGCGTTCTCCTCCCGAGAGTTGAATCCCTAAGCTTTTACGAATATTTTGAAGAGAAAACTCGTCCAGAAGAGATTCCAGTCTTTCATTTCTTTCATGTTTGGAGAGTTTGGTGAATTCCAATACGGACATGATATTATTTTCCACAGACATACGACGGAAAACCGAAGCTTCTTGCGCCAAATAGCCGACTCCGTTCTGGGCTCTTTTGTACATAGGCATTTCTGTAATATCAATATTATCCAGGTAAATTTTTCCGCTGAAAGGCTTTATCAAGCCCACCATCATATAGAACGTTGTTGTTTTACCGGCTCCATTCGGGCCAAGCAGTCCCACAATTTCGCCTTGTTCTACCTGAATAGAAACGCCTTTAACAACAGTGCGTTTTTTATATTTCTTTACAATGTTTTGCGTTTGTAAAATCATACTTTGTATCAAATAATCCCTTCCCTGATAAGGTCGTGCAGATGTATAACTCCCAAATATTTATTAAAATTGTTGACCACCAATAATTGTTGTATCTGGCTATCTCTCATCAGACTCAATGCATTGATGGCTAGCTCGTCTTTCCGGATGACCTTAGGCGTTGAAGACATAATATCTTTTGCTTTCAGATGGCTTATGGAACCTGTCCGTTGAAGCATCCGGCGCAAATCCCCGTCCGTAACGATTCCAACTACATATTCATTTTCTACTACTGCCGTACAACCCAAACGTTTAGATGTAATTTCCATGATTACAGACCGGATATCAACCTCGGGGCTTACTTGCGGGGATTCATTTTGAATATACAAGTCGGAAACCTTGAGATAAAGCCTTTTCCCCAAGGCGCCTCCCGGATGGTATTTGGCAAAATCTTCGGGGGTAAATCCTCTGCGTTCCAATAAAGCGACCGCCAAAGCGTCGCCCATGACCAATTGAGCCGTAGTGCTGGAAGTCGGGGCTAAGTTGTTGGGACAAGCTTCGCGTTCCACGGCGCTGTTAACAATATAGTCTGCCTGTTTTGCCAAATAAGAATCCAGATTTCCAACCAATGCGACCAATGTATTTCCCGAATTTTTTATCAATGGAATTAAAACCTTAATTTCGGGGGTGTTTCCACTTTTTGAAATACATAGTATAATATCGTCTTTTTGAATAATACCCAAATCGCCATGTATGGCGTCTGCCGCATGCATAAAAACAGAAGGCGTTCCGGTTGAATTAAATGTAGAAACAATTTTGTTTCCGATATTGGCGCTTTTCCCAATTCCGGTAACAATTACGCGTCCGCGACTATTAAAAATAAGATCAACCACGTCAATAAAGTCCTGATCAATATACGATTTTAACTGTCCTATTGCAATTTCTTCGTTTGTAATTACTTGTATAGCAATGTCTTTTATCGACTTTTCCGATACGACCATTTTTTATTTTGTGAGATTGTTTTTTTTTGATAACTTTACATATTCAAATTATGGCGCAAAGGTAACAACTTTTGCTAATATAGCTCGGAATACTAATATGCCATATCTGAAAATCTAATCTTTACATGTTACATTTTGTAACGGAGAAAACATTTCGGTTTGTAAAAAAATTGAAAGCTAGAAAACAGTTGTTTTCATAAACGGAATTTTTTGAGAAATAGCATATTGCTTAGGAATAATTTCTATAGAAAAAGCATTTAATGCTTGGAAAGTCTCGTGAAAATTTTAAATGGTTTTTGAGTATTTATCTCTCGAATATGGCATTTAGCAAAGAGGGATAAAGTGAGTTTTGAAATAAGAGAAAGCATTTAATAAACCAGTACTACTTGATAGTAAATAGGTTATTGGTGTTGATGTAGTAATACAGTTAATGATAAAATGACGAAGCAAACGTTGAAAGAGCCTATAACAGACCCTATAACAGAAATTGATATTTACGCCAAATTAAAAGAAATTTTTGGCTTTAATAATTTTAAAGGAAGCCAATTGCATGTAATAAAAAGTATTATGTCGGGGAATGATACATTTGTGATTATGCCTACAGGGGGAGGAAAATCGCTGTGCTATCAATTACCCGCATTGATAACTCCCGGCACCGCCATTATCGTTTCTCCGCTTATTTCGTTGATGAAGAATCAGGTAGATGCTATCCGGAATTTCGGAGTCGTATCCAGCGTAGCGCATTTTCTCAATTCTTCTTTGGCTAGACCTCAAATCAAAGAAGTACAGGATGATCTGCTGAGCGGAATGACAAAATTATTGTACGTCGCTCCGGAGACGCTTACGAGAGATGATAGAATTGAATTTCTTCAAAGACTAAACATCTCTTTTTTTGCTATTGACGAAGCTCATTGTATCTCGGAATGGGGACACGATTTTCGTCCCGAATATCGCCGGTTGCATCCTATTATTAAGGCAATTAATCCCGACGCGCCCATTTTGGCATTAACGGCCACAGCCACGCCTAAAGTCCAGCAGGATATTTTGAAAACGCTTAATATGCAAAATGCCAAAACTTTTGTATCTTCTTTCAACAGACCCAATTTATATTATGAAATTCGTCCCAAACCTCAAGATGAGAAATTGTTACACAAGCAAATCGTTAAATTTCTCAGGGAAAACGAAGGCAAGTCCGGCATTATTTATTGTTTAAGCCGTCGTAAAGTAGAAAGCTTGGCGGAAATGTTGCAGCTAAACGGAATAAAGGCTCTTCCGTATCATGCAGGATTGGATCCGCATATCAGGGCCGAAAACCAAGATCACTTTTTAATGGAGCGCACGGATATTATTGTTGCCACCATTGCGTTTGGGATGGGGATCGATAAACCCGACGTACGTTTTGTTATCCATTATGATATTCCTAAAAGTTTGGAAGGTTATTATCAGGAAACCGGAAGGGCCGGACGCGACGAAGGAGAAGGAAAATGCATTGCTTTTTATTCGGAAGAGAATGTTCAAAAGATTCAGAAATTAGTAAAAAAGAAACCCCTTGGAGAACAGGAGGTTGCGTTAGAACTGATTGATGAAACCGTTTCCTACGCCAATTCGTCGACTTGCCGTAGAATTAACCTGCTTCAATACTTTGGAGAAAAGTATACCCTCGAAAATTGTAATAATTGCGACAATTGTTTGCGTCCTAAACCTAAAGTCGAGGCCGCTCAGGAAATGGAATTGCTCCTTGAAACCGTTTTGGCTGTTAAGCAGTGTTTCAAAGCAAAATATATTATGCAAATTTTGCTGGGGGACGAAAGCAGTCAGATCAAAAATTTTAAACACAATAAGTTACCGCAATTTGGCGAAGGCGCCGATAAAAGCGAACTATTCTGGCAAGCGGTTATACGTCATTCCATTATCGAAAATTTATTAATAAAGGAAATCGAAACGTATGGGCTTTTGAAGGTTACGGCAAAGGGACAAAAATTTCTCAAGCAACCTTATACGGTTATGGTTTCCCAAGATCATGATTATTCTTCGGATGAATCGGACGACCCGGATATTGTTGATTCCGTAAATTCGGTAGGTTTAGGGGGCGCCGACAAGGTTTTGTTTACTATGTTGAAAGACTTGTTAAAGCAAATTGCTAAAAAGGAGAAATTGCCGCCCTACGTTATTTTTGAGGAACGTTCTCTGGAAGACATGACCATTCAATATCCCATTACGATGGATGAGATGAAACAAATTGCCGGCGTGGGGAGTAACAAAGCTTTAAAATACGGGCAACCGTTTATTGATTTGATAAAGGTTTATGTGACAGAGAACGAAATAGAACGTCCTCAGGATATTGTCGTACGGTCTGCCGTTAATAAATCGGGACTGAAAGTATACATTATTCAAAGCATTGACAGGGGAATTCCTTTGGAAAATATTGCCGAAGCCAAAGGGCTCAGTTTAGAAGAGTTGTTGCACGAAATGGAAATTATAGTGGCTTCGGGAACCAAATTAGACGTCAATTATTATGTTCAGGAGTATATTGACAAAACGCATCAGGAAGAAATTTGGGATCATTTGATTAATTGTGAAAATGATTCTATTAAAGAAGCGCTGATGCATTTGGGCGAAAATGAATACTCTGAGGAGGAAGTTCGTTTGATGCGGATAAAATTGTTGTCGGATTACGGACAATGATAAATGGAATATTTATAGTCATAATTTTTGTTCAAAATCCGTAAACCAAATTCAAATGAAAAGCAATATTTTGTTCGAATCTGCGCGTTTGAACGCCTTGCAGCGGCTACAGCGCATTCTTCGTTCCCCGTCTTTTAAGAATGCAAGGTTCGTTACTTTGCTCGATACCCATACATATGAATATTGTTTTTCAAAATTAATCTCTGCTATCGAACCTTTACAGGAATCGCATTGGATAGAAATTGAAAGTTCGGAAAAAAACAAGTCCATACAAACTGCAAACGAGATTTGGCGAGCATTTTTAGAGTTAGAAGCCAATAAAGATACCGTCCTTATTAATTTAGGCGGAGGCGTTGTTTCGGATATAGGCGGTTTTGTCGCCGGAACCTATAAAAGAGGCATCCGGTATATTAATATTCCAACGACTTTGTTGTCGATGGTGGACGCCGCCATTGGAGGAAAAACGGCTGTGAATATTTTGGATATAAAGAATCAGGTCGGTCTTTTCTACTTGCCTGAATATGTTTGCATTTTTCCTGATTTTTTACAAACATTGCCGGAAAAAGAACTGAAGTCAGGTTTGGGAGAAATGATAAAGACGGCGCTCATTGGAGATGCAGATTTGTGGAACAGGATAAAAATCATGAATTTTGAAACTATTGTCGCCAAAAAAGACTTTATTTATCGTTGCGCCGGGATTAAAGAACAGATCACTAAAAAAGATCCTATTGAGAAAGGGTTACGAAAATCTTTAAATTTCGGGCATAGTATTGGTCATGCTATTGAGAGCCTTTCGATAGCAAAAGGCAAAAATCCTTTTTCTCATGGCGAGGCCGTTGCTTTAGGAATGCTTTGCGAATTATTCTTGTCTGTGAAAAAACTGAAGTTTCCGGAAAAAGAATTCAAAGAGATAGAAAATTTTATTGTTCGGAATTTTCAAAAAGTAAAATATGCCGATTCTCAAAAACAAATGATCCTGGATTATTTGCAGCATGATAAAAAAAACAGCCGGTCGAAGTTAAAGATGTCTTTATTATATGAGATAGGCAAACCCGCGTTGGATATTGTAATTTCCGAAGAGGATGTATTAGAGAGTTTGGGATATTTAGAAGGTTTATAGGTCGGTAATTTTTGTAAAGTTCTTATTGCGAAATATTCAAGTCAAATCCATAGAACTGAAAGCTGTGATTTATCGAAAGAAGGATTTAAAAAATAATTCAATACTCTACTTTGTCGGGATTATCTTTCCAATTTTGCAACACAACCTTGCCTTTTTCCGGTAGAATTTGAATTGTTTTTATTTTTCTTTCTGAAACGGGTTGTTCGAGTTCGTCATAAATAAAAGAATCGTCGAAGCCCGCCTGTTGAGCGTCAACTTTATCTGCGGCAAAATATATTTGATTGATATGAGCCCAGTAAATGGCTCCTAAACACATTGGACAGGGTTCGCAACTACAATAAATCTCGCATCCGCTTAAATCGAAAGTATTTAATATTTTACATGCCTCCCTGATGGCATTTACCTCGGCGTGCGCCGTAGGGTCGTTGGTAGTTGTTACGGTATTGGCCGCCCTTGCTATTATTTGGTTGTCCTTTACAATTACAGCCGCAAAAGGGCCTCCTTTTTTATTGTCGATATTTGCTTGGGCTAATGTCAATGCCTCTATTATAAACGATTCGTTCATTTTTTAAAAATCAATAGATATGTTAGATATTACGGATTTATCGCGACGTCGCTGAGTTCAATTTTTAAAAAATTATTCGTCTTTGTCATACCAACTGGCGTAGGTAGGATAAGAATCCGAAATTCTTTTTACGGTTCCTTCGAGGGTTTCCGGTTCTATTGTTTTAATTTTTTTTGCCGGGATGCCTCCATAAATACAACCCGATTCAACAACTGTATTTTCCAGAACAATGGCTCCCGCCGCTACTAAACTGTTACTTTTGATAACGGCTCCGTCCATTACGATAGCTCCCATTCCAATCAATACGTTATCTTCTACAGTACAGCCATGGACAATTGCTTTATGGGCTATTGAAACATTGTTCCCAATGTTAACAGGGGCTTTTTCATAAGTACAGTGTATGATGGCGCCGTCTTGTATATTTACATTGTTTCCTATACGGATATAATGAACGTCGCCGCGGACTACCGCGTTGAACCATACGCTACAGTTATCGCCCATTTGTATATCGCCAACTAAAGTGGCATTGTCGGCAATAAAACAATTTTCCCCAATAACAGGCTCTATTCCGTTTACTTTTTTTATTAAGGCCATTGTATTATAATAGTTTAGTTTTTTAATGTTGCTTGCTCGATGGAATTCGTAGAGGAACAAGACAAATTTTTGATTAAGAGATATAAACTTCTAATAATTTTATTTCATCCTGAGGATAAATTTCCACTATTTTTCCTATTGCAGGGATAAGAACGGTTTCTCCTTTTTTCAGATCTACGATTGTATCTAACGCTTTTATTTTACAATTTCCATCGATACAGATATAGATAACAAATGAATCTAATTCGGTAAAATCTTTTTGCAGATTTTTGTCCAATTGCAATAAATTGGTTGTGAAATAAGAAACGTTTATTAATTCTGTCGTTTTATTGGGTTTAATAGTATATTCTGTTTTGGCATTTCCTTCATCGGAAAAATCAATGGCTTCCAATGCCTCTTTGATATGCAATTCCCGCATCTTGCCATCGTCGCCGGGTCTGTCCCAATCATAAACCCTGTAGGTAACATCCGAAGTTTGTTGAATTTCTGCAATCAATAAACCTGCTCCCAAGGCGTGAACCCGTCCGGCGGGGATGTAAAAAACATCTCCTTTGTCTGCCTTTTCGGATTTTAGTATTTCCGGCAGGGTTTTATCTTTCAAATGTTTTAAAAAAATGTTTTGATTGATACGGTTTTTAAATCCATTAATGATACGGGCGTCTTCTTTTGCATCAATCACATACCACATTTCATTTTTCCCATTTTCAAAACCGTATTTTTGCGCCATTGCATCGTCGGGGTGAACCTGAATAGACAAGTCGTCGGTTGCATCTATCAGTTTTATAAGCAAGGGAAAGGAATTCTGACATTGTTCATAAACTTTCTCTCCTGCCAAGTCTTCCATGTATATTTCAAGTAATTCCGAGAGCGTATTTTCCGCTAAAAAGCCATTCTCCACTACCGATTCGTTGCCCTCCACGTCGGACAGCATCCATACTTCGCCACAATTGGGAAGAGGCGAAATATCGATTCCCATAACATCTTGTATATTATGTCCTCCCCATATTTTCGGTTTGAACAGGGGCATGAATTTCAAAGGATATAAATTATTCATTTCGTTATTTTGTTTCGATTTGTTAGAATATGCCGGCTTATGATTTTTCATAAGACGCAAATAAAAATCTATCTTTTCAGAATTCTAGGAGGCTTGATAAGGAATGGATAACATTTTTATTAAGAAAGGCCGAATAATCAAGATCCGACCTTTTCTGAATATTAAAAAATTAATGACGATCCTCGATAATTCCCCCCAACCCCCTAAAGGGTGCTAATTTAAGAAAAACGATTGCCCAAAAGTCCCCTTTTAAATTAAAAATCCTATTTATCTCCCTTGAGGGGAGAATTAAAGAGGGGTAGGGATTTAGGGGTAATAAAATTTGTCTTTTCAAAAGTTAGGGGCAACATTGCGGATTATCATTAAAAATTAGCATACAACCGTTGACTCCTCGGGTTTCATGTCCAAATTCTTATTTAGTCGTTAGAGCCGCCAATGCGATGGAATACAACTTTGTTTTTTCGCTGTCGCCTCTTGACGAGAGAATACAAGGAACTTTTGCTCCCATTACCATAGCGGCCAACTCGCTTCCGCAGAATTTCGTACAGGTTTTATAAAAAGTATTAGCCGATTCGATATTGGGGAAAAGCAAGCAATCTGCGTCGCCGGCAACATTTCCCGTCAATTTTTTTATTTGGGCGCTTTCTTTATCAACTGCTACGTCTATCGCTAAAGGACCGTCTACCAAAGCTCCTTTTATTTGTCCTCTATCAGCCATTTTAGAAATAATGGCAGCGTCAACGCAGGCTTGCATATCCGACATTTGTTCCGTAGCGGCTACAACCGCTAATTTTGGCAATTCGATTCCTAAGATTTTAGCTGTTTGGATCAAATAGTTGGCTATCGTTGTTTTTTGTTTTAAATCCGGCGCGGGAATAATGGCTACATCGCCTACGGTAAGTAATTTATGATAAGTAGGAACTTCTATTACCGTAACATGAGTAAGCACGGCTTTAGGCCCCGGCATCAATCCGTTTTCTTTGTTAAGAATGGCGCGCATATATTTGTCGGTGCTCACTAAACCTTTCATCAGTAAATTGCCTTTACCTTCGTTGATCAGTTTCACGGCAAGATTGGCCGCTTTTTGCTCGTCTGCCTCTTGCACCAATTCAAATTTGTTAACGTCAATATTTTCGGCTTTGCAAACTTGTTTTATTGTTTCTATGTCTCCGACCAAAGTCGCATCCACAATTCCCATGTCTACCGCGTGGTTAACGGCTCCTATTGTGTGGGAATCATTTGCATAAGCTGCTACCAAACGTTTTTTGCCTTTGCTTTTTACTAAATCAAGAATGTTGTCGAGTTTTGTAACCATTTTGTTTTGAGTATTTTTATTTGTTCGCTTTAATTTTTTGCAAAAATACAAAATGAGGCTCGAAAAGCCAAATAAATAGCAGAGAATAAGTTTCGCAATAGAATATTTTAAATTAGGTTAGCAGGGAAGGGGCTATCATTTAAAAGGATCAGTGAAAAATTTCGGCGGAGTATTCAACTTAAGCAAAAAGTGGATCAGTGGAAAAAACAAGTCGAGATATTTTCTTTCCATTCTTTTTGGAGCCTCAAAAAGAGAATCAAAAACGGCTTGAGGATTTAAACGCGCTCCGCCTACCGGCTAGGTTACGATAGCTCTCTATCAAACGGTAATAACCGTCGATATGGCCCTTGCCCGGATTGTGCCGCATGGATACTTTGAAATACATCCGGCAAAGTAAATCATAATTCCTTTTTTATCAGCACCCCCCTGTGTACTACAAATCGAAAACTAAAAAGAATTACCTCTGATTATCCGTACATTACAAAATACCGCCCACCAAATCCAGTCAAATCCATCGCTTTTTTAACAAATTCACCCCGCTTTTTAACATTTCGAGGAGGTAAAGCTGCAATGTGGGTTAATAAATAAAATCCTTGGGTAGAAAATCGTAAAAAAAATATTTTTCAAAATAACAAAATAATTAAATATGTATAAATCAAATTATTATAGATGAAAGAAAGAAATTTAATCGATTTTTTTTGAGGGGATGTCGATTAATTGGAAAAAAAATTGTCTATACCATTGTATAAAGCGAAAATTGTTGTAACTTTGTACAATCAAAATTATCACTTCAAATAAATTTAAGGAGGATCTCTATCGAATAAAGCAACTACTTTTTTACTAAATATAAAAGGAGGTTGTTAATGAGTACTACCAAGCTAAATGATAATGAGCTTATCAAAGGATACGTTGAGGGAAATCACTCTTATTTCGAATACTTGATAGAGCGCCATAAAAGTAAAGTTTTTGGATATGTATTGTCTGTAGTAAAAGACAAATGTATTGCCGAAGATATTTTCCAAGATACTTTCATAAAAGTTATCCATACATTAAATAGCGGATGTTACAAGGATGAAGGAAAATTCATTCATTGGGTGATGCGTATAGCTCATAACTTGACGGTTGATTATTTCAGAAAAATCGGAAAAATACCAACGATTTCAGCAAAATATGATAAAGATATCTTTGAAACGTTTGAATTTCACGAAGATTCTATAGAAAAAACAATGGCTACGTCGCAAGTTCACGCCGATTTAAAAAAATTGGTAAAACTGCTTCCCGATGATCAACGTCGCGTAGTAATACTACGTTACTATGCCGGAATGAATTTTAAGGAAATTGCAGAAAAAACAGGCGTAAGCATCAATACGGCTTTAGGAAGAATGCGTTATGCCCTTATCAATATACGCAAATTAGCCCAAAAAAATCCTGCCGTTTTAGAAATCTAAAAACCAATTTGTTTTATACTTTTGTTCCTTACCCCTCTGTTCTAAACAGAGGGGTAAGTTTTTATCATTTCCTCTTCATAATGCGAAAATGAGGGATCAATGTAAAGTTCCGGTGGAGAACTAAAATATTTAAGTGAAAATATCAAAGGTCAAAAGAGGATAAGTAAGGGAATATCGGCCTACGACAGATAGCGTTAAGAAAAATCATTAGTGGAGGCGTTAAAAACAAAATTCTGTTCGAAGCCTCCTTTCGAAAAATAACATAACAGCATTTGTTATTTAGGGGTTGGAATAACAGCGTCGACAGGCGAGTTATTTTGTTTAGCCGCAACAAATGATTTTTTAGCATATCTATCGTCAGCCTTGACTTTTTGTTTCTTTTGCGTCAAGGCAAAAGAAAGATCACAATGCAGTCTATTACATTCTTACTATTATGATAGAAACATTAAAAATTATCTCCACCTGTTTTTTTACACTGATCCAAAATGGGGGATTAGTGGAGAATTCTTGTAGAGAACCAAAATAATGAATCAGTGTAAAAATAGGCGAAGATATTTTCTTTCTATTCTTTTTGGAGCCTCAAAAGAATCAAAAACGGCTTGAAGATTTAGACGCGCTCCGCCTATTGGCTCCGCTTGAACGGAAAATCCTCGCAAAGGTATGCTACGCATGGCGTTTGACGGGCTAACGAAGTCTGAATAAAGCAAAGCTAATAATGGTCTACCACAGGTAGCGTTAAGAAAAATTAGAAGCGTAGATGTTAAAACAAAATTCTGTTCGAAGTCCTCTATTGAAAATAAAGTGGGATTTGTAGAAGTGGGAGATTTTATTGTTAAGGATAAATATATTTTTGAAGTAGGGGGAAACTCCAAAAACAAAAAACAAATATCTGATGCAGAAAACGTTTTTATAGTAGCCGATGATATTGAATATGGATATGGAAATAAAATTCCTCTTCGGCTGTTTGGTTTTTTATATTAAATCTAGCATTGACGACGTTTTAACGTTTGTCAAAGTTTTCCGTAGAATAACTGTGGTAAAATTAAAGACATATAATGAACAATTCTATTCCCCGAAAGGGAAGCCGGAAGAAATATTTACAAAAGAGAAAGTAAATGGCATCATTTCCAATTTGGTGATTGTGGAAGTCGACGAACCTGCCGCTCAGAATGAAATTTGTTTTATTCATCTTCGATACGACTCAAATACTCGACAAAGCGTGGGAATTATTCGGAAAGTATTTCGATAAAGTATAAGTAGTTGTCAAATAATAATTTACTGAAAAATATTGGAAAGAGTGAAGCTCGCAAACAGTAATAAGAGGCATATTTCAAAATCTTAAAAATCTATTTTTCTCAAATTAAAAGAATTAAAAACCAATTATCTAAATCCTTATGAAAAAAATATTTCTTACTTTCTTGTTTATTTGTATTCATTGTTTTCCACAGGCACAAAATATGGATACCATTCAAAATATGCAACCTGTACCGGGGCCTGCTTTTATGTTTCCTTTGGGAGCCAGATTTACTATAAAATTATATGCCGTCGATTCGGCTTCTTTTCACTATGTAGTTGAGGATTATCAAGATTTTCAGGAATTTATTGATTTAGAGAACACAGAAAAATATTTTACGGCCGCCGCTAAAGATAGCACGATAGAAGTTGTTTTTTGTATCGGAACCTACGGAAATACTCCTCAGGAAAGGGAACAAAATTTTCGAAGCGTGATACTTTTAAAAAACAGAACGAACAGTATATTGACTTACAATGTCGAAGCCCAAGAACGGGAAAAAGAAAAATATGAGCCGACGCCGGTTCTACCTTTATTACCCAACAAAGTTTCGGTGGAAACCTGGCCTTATCCTATCGGTTCCATCGCTTTGATCAACTTCCGCATCTTTGATCTTAACGAAATAGTAAAAGATTCTATCTGTTTAAAAAATCCGAAACATACGATTGCATGGGGCGACAGCATTTTTGCATCTCAAATAACATCCTTAAAAAGCGGCTTTTTAAACAAGAAAGGAATCAACATAGAGGATATGCGGACTTACGAGAAAAAAATCAAATCAAGAGAGCCCATGTTTTTCAGTATTGCTTATATGCAAAATGATTTATACCCCAATAAAAAAGGTTATAAACTGGAAATTCCTTACATGTTTAAACGAGCGGAGTGTCCTACTTTTTCTACCGACGTACTTTATTATTATACCAAAGATGATAAAGCGATAAAAGCGGTATTATTTGAATGGAATAAATTCTGGGGAATGAACGATATTTCTTATGACTGGAAAATAATGACGGATGACAAAATTCAATTCAAAAATAAATTTAATTTTGTAGAAAAAGAACTTACAAAATTATTGGGAGCGCCCGAAAGCCGTAAAGTAGAATCGGATAATCCGCAAATATTCAAATACGAAGATTTGGTAAAATGGAGTAGCGCGGAAGGCATTCATGCTACTTTAATTCATTCCGGCAACGACCGCGAACGGAAAATGCGTTTGGCAATTTACAGAGATTAATATAGATTGGAATAAAGATATTTTTTATAATTCAGTATACCGTGCAAATTTGATTAGAAAGACGTTGTCAAAATCATCAGAAATAATATAAACGCTTTATGAAGATACGAAATGAAATAACCTCCTATAAGGAAAAAATAAAATCAGTTATCTCTTCTGAGGAAATCGCTTACGGAGAAATCTTATTTAATAATTGCAATTGCCAGATTTTATCTCAATCGGCCGTTTCAATCGACTTTATTATCGATTCCACCGAAATGAAAGAGCCTGTGGAGTATTATTTATTAATAGAAGAAACAGAAGATAATAAATTAAACATTGTTCCTGAAAGCAATAAAGACAGAATCGGTTGGAATCGTTATTCTTATGCCTGCCTGTTGCAATACGAAGCCGAATTGAATTCATTAGATGCCAAAGAAAAAATCGAACATAAAAAATATTTCCGTAAAGGAATGATCAAAAGGGTTTTGGATGAACGTCGGTTAAAAGCTGAAAAAGCTGATTACCGTATCCAATGGGCTTGTAATATTTATGGCGATCATATTCTCACCAATGAACAGGGCGTTTGTTATAGAATCTTATTACGAGATTTTGAAAATGAAACAGGGTATAGCGATAGTCCTGACGCCAAATTGAATAAATTGGGAACGACAAAACATATTATGTTTGCTTTTAAGGAGCTGAAACGGAATCAGGAATTATTCAATCGTTTAGAGAAGACCTATCCGTTTATAGAAATTTATTGCGATCCGCTAAACGACTATAAAATCAGTTGGTTCTATCCCCATCCTCTTCGGGTAGAAGAGCAAGCGTTGATTTCTCGCTACTTTAGAAAGAAACAATATATTGAAGATTGCGAAATCGAAGCATTTCTAGGATTTTTAGAAACGGCGTCGAATTATGAAAACATTTGTATCCGGCCCGAAGTGCGGGAAAAAGTCGAACGCAAATTTGAACAGCTGATGTTAGCTGATGTGCAGAAGACCTGCCTTCCCGATTATACGTTGATAAAAGCTAAGTTATTCCCTTATCAAAAGGATGGCGTTGATTTTGCATTATTCAAAAAATCAGCTATTATTGCAGATGAGATGGGCTTGGGGAAAACCATTCAAGCCATTTCAACAGCCGTTCTGAAAAAACAAATTTTCGGATTCAAGAAAACATTGGTTGTATGCCCGGCAACCCTCAAATCGCAATGGAAAAAAGAAATTGAAAAGTTCTCCAACGAGAAGGCATTAATTGTCAATGGACTTCCTGAAGAAAGGGCTTTACAATATTTCGACGACTCGTACTACTTTTATATTGTCAATTACGAAACGGTTTTGCGCGATAGCCAAATGATTAATAAGGCTAACGTTGATTTTCTAATTTTGGATGAAGCACAAAAAATAAAAAATTTCGAAACCAAAACATCTTCTGCCGTACGCCGGTTGCAACCTAAACATATATTAATAATTACAGGCACGCCTATCGAGAATAAGTTAATAGACATTTATTCTTTGGTAAGCGCCATTGATCCGTATTTCCTTGGACCTTTATGGGAGTTTTCGTACCAACATTGCTTGTTTGATCCTGAAAGACCCAATAAAATCAATGGCTATTTTGATTTGCAACCTCTGAACAAACAACTATCTGGAATACTGATTCGTCGCGAAAAACGAACTGTTTTAGATCAATTGCCGAATGTACAGCAGATTGATATCCCCGTAGAATTATCACCTCTACAACAAGAATATCATGCATCTTATACTAAGGGAATTGCGTCTATCATTCGCAAAAAATTCCTCACTCCTTATGATTTGCAAAAATTGCAATTATTGCTTACCAATATGCGAATGGTTTGCGATTCTACATATTTAATTGATGATGAGACTAATGAATCGCCCAAGATGAATGAACTTAAAGATATTCTATTCAATCAATTAGATATTTGCAACGTCAATCGTAAGATCATCATCTTTTCGGAATGGGTAAAAGTTCATAAGTTAATCGGACAAATGCTTCGAGAAAATAAAATCGGATTTGCAGAACTCAATGGAAAAATTCCGGTTAAATCAAGAGGAGAACTTATAAAAAAGTTTGAAAATAATCCCGAATGCAAAATATTCCTGTCCACCGAAGCCGGAGGAGCAGGACTGAATTTACAAGTAGCCGATATCCTTATCAATTTTGAATTGCCTTGGAATCCGGCGAAAAAAAATCAACGTATCGGACGTATCGATCGTTTGGGGCAGCAAAGCAATAAATTAACCATCTATAATTTTATTTCCCGCAATTCAATCGAACAACAAATTGCAGCCGGTTTGTTGGTTAAACAGAATTTGTTCGAAGGCGTTTTAGATAATAATAACACGATCAATTATGTTGATTTTTCAACTAAAGGCCGTTCCCAGTTTATTGATCAATTAGAAGCGTTCCTTGCTCAACCTGTTCAAACGCCTTTTGAAGAAGAGGATGAATATTTCGAAGAAAAAAGAGATGAGTTACAGGATAAAAGCAATGATAATCGAAATATTGCAGACGAAGAACCAGAAGAATTCGGTCTTTTCAATCAGCCTCCGTCAACTTCTTTGAATAAGCCAGAAACAAATAAATCTTCATCGCCTTCCGAAACAAAACTCGCAGAAGTCGAACAAGTAATGAATAATGGAATGCTGTTTCTGGCCGGACTATTTAAGATGTCTACAGGGAAAGATATGGGGATAGAAGGGCAAAGTATAGAAGTAGATAAGGAAACCGGCGAAGTAACCATGAAATTTAAATTACCCCTGTAATATACAAATTGTATTGCGTTCAAAAATTCAGCAAACGCCGCAACGTCGGCGACTGGCTGGAAAACGAATCTATCGGCAAATGCCATTTTCTCGACCGCGGTTATACCGGACATGAACAATTTGGGTTTATTAATATGAACGCCCGTTTGTACGATCCGATAGCGGGGCAGTTTTCGCCGGACGAACTGGCCAGGGAGAGACCGGAAGTTTCGCCCTACAGCTATTGCAGCAACGACCCGGTAAACAGCAACGACCCACGGGCTTGTGGGATGATGAATGCTTATACAATATGGATACAAGTGAAATGTCAAAAAATGAGTGATTTAATGGAACAGCAAATCAGTAAAAGTGGTGATAAAGTAAAATTTGACGGGTTAAAAATAAAAACGCGAACAGAAAATTCTTTTTTTTATATCCATATTTTGCATTAACTTTGTATAGCTAAAGACAAAACTAATTGAAACAGAATCGTTAGATCACTGTTAGCATCTCAAAACTCAAAGTGATAACATTCTGTATTTCATTTCACTAAAAAGGAATTTCAAGAGTTGTCAAACTGCGTCATTTTACGTGAATTTGACGGTAAAAAACCTAATAACTATAAAGCCGCTACAACGCTTTATTCATGAAATCCGTTAAATTCGAAATGATGCAAATTTATTTTTACCTCAAGCAAGAACATTTCTATATCCATGACAAAATTTAAGCTGCAAGGGCATGTTGCTATTTTCATTACATCTGTCATTTTTGCATTGAATATACCAATTGCCAAAAGCCTGATGCCTTCGCAAATCAGTCCTGTAGCAATGAGTATGTTCCGGTTTCTTTTTGCGACAACCGCTTTTTGGATTGCCTCTCTTTTTATTCCAAAAGAAAGAGTGACCAGAAAGGATATGATTATATTGGTTCTGGGAGGATTGTTCGGAATTGTCCTCAACCAAATGTGCTTTATTGTAGGACTTAATTCCACTTCTCCTGTAGACGCTTCTTTGATTATTACGTTGACTCCCGTAACGGTAATGTTGATAGCCGCCGCAGTCCTTAAAGAACCTATTACCATCAAAAAAGCGGGAGGCGTTCTGCTGGGAGCCGCAGGCGCTGCCATAATTATTCTTTCGCAACACAAGGGAAGCAATTCTAATATCTCATCAGGACTTAAGGGAAACTTGCTTTGCTTATTAAGCAGCTGTTCTTACGCCATTTACTTGGTGATGACAAAACCCGTTACCCAACGTTATCATGCCGTTACTTTAATGAAATGGGTGTTTCTTTATGCAACCTTGATTTCATTGCCTTTCTGCTACAAAAATGTTTTACTCGTCGACGTTGACAAAATTGTTGCCGCCGATACGCTTTGGAGAATTATTTATGTGTTGCTTGGCGCTACATTCATTACTTACCTCCTTATTCCTATTGCGCTTAAACGAATTCGCCCCACTACGCTAAGCTCTTATAATTACCTGCAACCTTTTATTGCTTCATGCGTAGCTATCGGCATAGGACAAGATAGCCTTTCATGGGAAAAACCTTTTGCAGGAATTCTTATCTTTGCAGGCGTATATTTTGTTACAATAAGTAAATCAAAGGCAGACATGGATAAAGAGAAGATAGACAAAATAGTTGAACTTACCGAAAAAGAAGCGCTTCCCATATATCCGGCCGCTGAAAAAAACAAAACACAATATGAACGACGCAAAAAATATCATTGAAATAAAAAATAAGAAGGCCGGATTCGAATATTTCCTATTGTCAACATATGTAGCAGGCCTTGTACTAACAGGAACGGAAATAAAATCAATACGCGAAGGAAAAGCCAATTTAAGCGATGCTTATTGTTCTTTTATAGGAAACGAACTTTTTGTTAGAAATATGCATATTGCAGAATACAAATTCGGTACGCATTTTAATCATGAACCTAAGCGGGACCGGAAACTGTTATTGCAGCATAAAGAGTTGCATAAGTTGCTGACTAAGATCAAGGAAAAAGGATTGACCATTATTCCCGTCATGTTATTTATTAACGAAAAAGGATTGGCAAAACTGGAAATTGCTTTGGCAAAAGGGAAAAAATCTTACGATAAACGCGAAACGCTAAAGCAAAAAGAAGGCAAACGCGAAATAGAAAGAACGGCTAGTTTCCGATAAAATCAACAACTCTGACTTTTATAAGGAAATTAGAGAATATGGAAAAATTATTGCATAACAACTTTACAAACGTTATAACTTAAAAAGGATCAGCGTAAAAAAACAGGTGGAGATAATTTTTAATGTTTCTATCATAATGGTAAGAATGTAATAGAGTGCATTGTGATCTTTCTTTTGCCTTCTTGGAGATCATCTACTGTTTTTTTATGCAAAGTGCCGTATTTTTCATAGATCAGAAACTTTTAAGTCCAATTTTTTTTAACTACAAATTGTATATAAACGTTAGCTGTTGAGGAGAGAATTAAAGAGGGGTAGGGATTTAGGGGTAATAAAACTTGTCTTTCCAAAAGTTAGGGGCAACATTGCGGATTATCATATATAATTTCTTTCTCAGATGAGGAAGCAAGTGATTCAGACAACCTCAAACATGTTCTTTTCTACGCCGCATAAAGGGCATGTCCAATCGTCGGGAATTTCTTCAAAGGGAGTTCCGGGAGCGATTCCGCTGTCCGGATCGCCTTTTTCAGGGTCATACTCGTAACCGCAAACGGTACATACATACTTTTTCATTTGTTTAAAATTTATAAGCCCCTCTAAATCTCCCCCAAGGGGAGACTTAGCTGACGCGCGCCTTTAATCATTCGCATTGGAGCGCCAAAGACTCATGGTTATTTCATTTGTTTATTTTTTATTTGATAACGCTTGTCGGGGGGGGGGGTTTATTATACCCCCGACCCACCAAAAAAAAAAAAAAAAAAAAAACAAAAAAAAAAAAAAAATTTTTTGAGAAAAAATGAAAAAAAAAAAAAAGTTTTTTAAAAAAAAAAAAAAAAAAATTTTAAT
>JAVBLV010000009.1:0-2923 GCA_031553195.1 Bacteroidales bacterium | reverse complement strand
AATTTAGCTCTGCCTGGCGGCGGAGAGTTTGCTTTTGTCCCCCTTCGTCGCAGGTAAAACCCAAAAAAGCCATTCCGTTTAGCACAAAAAAGCAAGCATAAACTGAATGAAACACCGATTCTATTGCTAATTCGCTTATTTCTATCAGGCGCTGGGTACAAAACTAATCTATATTCTGCTACTTTAAAACTTGAGAACCCAAAGAAAAAATGAATTCATATAATTTCTTGATTCTTGACCATGTGCTTGACTATAGCGAATTTGAATATTAATTTTAAACATTACGAAAATGAAGAAATCAATTATAATTTTAGGGCTTTTATTTCTGTTTGTATCCGGCTTAAAAGCGCAGGATAAAACGTTTGCACCTATTGGAGCCGAATGGTATTATTCGGCAATACAATTTTGTAATTATCAAGAGAGTGAATATATTCGTTTTTGGGTAAGTAAAGATACTTTGGTCGACGGGAAAATGTGCCGTTATATCGAAAATGATAGCGAAAGAGTCGTGGCGCTACAAGATAGTTGCTATGCTTCTGTAACCGTTCCTCCTTACATTTTATACGAAGAAAATCAAAAAATATACAATTGGTATAACGGACGCTTTTTTTTGGTTTTTGATTTTGGCGTTAAAGTAGGCGATACTTTAGATTTACATATCCAACCGGCATGGATTGACTTTTATGATAGTTCGGTTTATCCTTCTGAATTACCTGATACCATGTATTTACGTTCGTATATTGTTGAGAAAATAGATTCAATATATAACGGTCGGTATTTAAAAAAATTCATGATGGCTTCAAAAGAAAGTCCGAATTCCAAATATTTTTATATCGAACGAATTGGCTTTTCATTTGACTATATTATTTCCCGGCTCTCCCCAAGGACAACGATCCCTTTCCCTCTTTATGAAAGAATCCGTTGTTATTATGATGATGAAATTTCTTATGTAATTTCCCGTCCTCTGAGCGGGGAAGAAGATTGCACATGGCGAAGTAATGTAATGATTAATACATCATATGACAATGTTTCTAAAATCAACATCTTCCCTAATCCGGCTAAAGAATTTATTCATATTCAATTTACAGAAAATATTTTCCAATCTGGTATCTTGGTTAATATAATTGATATATGGGGGAAAACCATGTTTAAACAAAAAATTACTTCCGGTGAAACAAAGTTGGATATTTCTAACCTACGTTCGGGCACGTATTTTTTGAAAATACAAAATTCGAATCAGATTTTTAAATCCATCAAATTTATTAAGTTATGAAAAAGATTTATATTACATTTTTTATTTGCTTGTTATTCTATGCCTATAGCGCTTTTTCTCAAAATATAAATAAAGCAGTATTTTATACAGGCCAATTAAAAGACGGGATTACCGAAAAAGAATTGGATTTCTATTTGCAGCCTGCAAACAAACAATTGCCTGCTTTTTCTTATCTCCCCAAATACCCGGGCGCTAATAATCCGGAATTGTTGAAATACTATATTCTTATTACGCTGGACTCAATCTATAACCCAATCAACGAACCTGTTTTTCAACAACTTTTTTCTTCTATTTCCGCGCATGAATTTTCTATTCTATTGGAAGATTGTGATCACCCTGTAACAGTAAACGACGCATGGCATGTAAACAATTGGGCAAATCATTGGCACCTGGAGTCGGTCAACGCTTATTGTGCATGGAGCATTACCACCGGAGATCCTTCTATTATAGTAGGAGTGGCGGATAGCGATTTTGATACTTCACATGAAGATTTATCGGGTAAATTGGCAGCAGACGTCCTTACAGCTCCTATTTGGGAACGGCATTATCATGGTACAGAAGTAGCCGGAACAGTTGCTGCTAATACCAATAACAGATTAGGAATTGCCTCTATCGGATATGATACAAAAGTAAGATGTTTTGAAGTTTGGGATACAATAAATATAAATGGAACTCCCGGCAGGCTTCAGTCGCCTAATAGAGCAATCTGGAATTCTTATCTGGCAGGAGACCGGATTATTAATCTCAGTATGAGTGATTCTTTTTTGGATTCTTCTGCTATAGTTCAAATAACGCAACAAAGTTTACTGGTTTTTGCAGCAGGAAATGAAAGTACAGCTAAACATCATTACAAGTTTGCCAATATCCCCGGCGTAATATTAGTAACCGGTTTAGATCATGGAAATACTTTACGAAAAAATCATGCTCGTCACGACCGAATTGATATCTGCGCTCCGGGAGGTAATGTACCTGTTTTAAAACCGAACAACAGTTACGGAAGCGATTGGGGGACTTCCTTTGCCGCACCCATGGTAGCAGGAACAGCCGCCTTAATGTTGTCGGTAAATCCGGATTTAACGCCTGCTTTGTTGGAAAAAATTATCAAAGCGACAGCAGACCCTGTAGCGGACGGGCATTTATATCCTGGCTTAATCGGAGCGGGGCGGTTAAACGCTTATCGGGCGGTAGGCGTCGCTAAATCTTTCTCCGAAAAATTAGATTTGTATATTCGTGATTCCAAAGACGACGTGGGCGAAGAGCCTAATATAAATTCTCCCTGTTTTCATGAGAGCGAAGATATTTGGGTGCGTAATCAAGACGATGGCATTATGAATCAAATTCATCAGAATGCCGAATATTCTCCTAACCAGCCTGTTTATGTATATGTGCGCGTAAGGAATAAAAGCATGAAACCTTCGACCGGAGAAGAAAAATTGCATCTTCACTGGTCTAAAGCAGGTCCTTATTGGGATTGGCCCGGCCCTTGGGAAGGAGACATGACCGTCAACAGTTGCCTGTTGGGAGGTTTGGTCGCTACCCAACCCTTGCCGGTAATATTGCCGGGAGAAGAAGCCATCATAGCGTTCGAATGGCATGCTCCCAACCCGCATGAATACGAAAATGTAACCGATATCCGCGAGCCCTGGCATT
>JAVBLV010000122.1:0-2610 GCA_031553195.1 Bacteroidales bacterium | reverse complement strand
AATTTAGCTCTGCCTGGCGGCGGAGAGTTTGCTTTTGTCCCCCTTCGTCGCAGGTAAAACCCAAAAAAGCCATTCCGTTTAGCACAAAAAAGCAAGCATAAACTGAATGAAACACCGATTCTATTGCTAATTCGCTTATTTTTTTGTGAAAGTGAGAATTGATTATCAATATTGAACTAAACATTAAAAACTTTAAGCCATGAAAAACATATTATTTTTTTGTTGTATGACTTTTTTCTTCTTATCATGTTCCAAAGATAAGAATGACCCAAAACCTGATCCACCTGAGACAACTCAAGAAGACATATCCGGAATATGGGAATTGGTTGGGTTTGGTAGTAAAGACTCTGTAGATATTTTAGATAGAAATTCGGAAGAATATATTACTGATCGTAAGTACTTACTTAAGTTAATGAGTGACAGTACATACGTCTCTCGAGGGTATGCAAGTTCTATAGATGGAACTTATTTGTGGGATGCACAAACAAAAAATTTTGACGTGACTTCCATTCTTCTTGCAGGAGTATGGGTTATCGATCCAGTGGAGCGTAACAGAGAAAATTTCTATTTTTCCGCATTTGAAAATTTAGAAAAATATGCGCTAAATGTTGATACGTTGAGATTATATTATGCAATCAACGGAACTCCCTCAGGTAATTACTTGCTTTACCAAAAACGTGAGGCATGGTGGTAAATATAAAATTTTCCTCAGTTAAAAAATTGGTATTATTTTTAATTTAAAAATTATCAATATGAAAAATATTATTAAAATCAGTATTATTATACAACTGTTATTTTTCAATAGCATTTATGCGCAAATTTCGACAAACGAAGAACCGTATACTTTTATTAATCCAAAATCCACAAATATTCCAACTATAGAAATGCCTCCATTGGATGTAGCCCAGTTATTGAAGGAAGATGAAAATGATACTATCGGCTTTGCCCGGTTTGGGTTTGAACATGTAGTTGCATTGAATGCCACTAATTCAGGGGTATGGACAACTTTGGAAAATGGCGACAGATTATGGCAATTAAGAATCCATTGTCCTGATGCCCATTCAATTAATTTATTGTATGACGGATTTTGGTTACCTGAAGGCGGGAAATATTTTGTATATAGTGAAGATAAGCAGCAAAGCATCGGCGCTTTTACTTCCTTTAATAATAAAGGAGAATCAAAAAATCCGAAAGGTTTTGCAACCGCATTGATTTATGCTGATAAAATTATTCTGGAATATTATGAACCATCTATAGTTAGGGGGAAAGCTGTTATTTCTATTAGTGGAGTTATACATGGATATAAAGATATTGGAGGCGTCTTTAAAAGCGTGCATGGATTTAATACTTCCGGCGCCTGCCAGGTAAATATCAATTGTTTCAGTGGTGTTGATTGGCAAAGAGAAAAAAGAGCTGTAGCCAGAGTTTTTAATAAGGGTAGCTATTTTTCTGGATTTTTGGTAAATAACACTTCTTTAGATTATACTCCTTATTTTCTTACAGCCGCCCATTGTTTATCTGCAGGAGAAGATGTAACACTCAATACCGATCTAGACCAATACATTTTTTATTGGAATTATGAATCTCCATCTTGCGACCCCTCTCGGATCCTACCTGAGCCGACTCATCTTACTACAGTGGGGGCGACGCTGATCTCCAATACAGATTATTATCGGAATTGGAGTCCCAGACATACCGATTTTGCATTGCTTCGCCTAAAAGAAGACCCCAAAGATCACCCAAACGTACAGCCTTATTATCTGGGGTGGGATAGGTCTGGTAAGATTGAACAAGCGGGCGGAGTGGTGATACACCATCCTAAAGGAGATGTAAAAAAGATTGCACACACAACAATACCATATAGTTATCCGGCCGAACCTATCTATTGGTGGGTGGAGTATGTCAAAAAAAATGGGGGTTTTGGCGTGGCGGAAGTAGGATCGTCGGGATCCCCCTTAATCAATAAAGATCATCGTGCAATTGGGCATTTATCTGAAGGAAATATAGGAGATTTTTGCAATAACAACCAGCCGGAAATGGCAGAAGATTATTTTGGAAAATTTAGTTCTTCGTGGACGGGCGTTAATGATGATCCAAGGCGGAGGTTGAGTGATTGGTTAGACCCCAAAGGATTAAATATAGTTACTTTAAATGGGTTAGATTGCCCCAAATCATTAGACCTTTTTATACAGGATACCCCAAATGATATGGGAAACGAACCCAATGAAGACTCTCCCTGTTTTCATGAGAGCGAGGACATTTGGGTGCGGAACCAAAACGACGGCATTGCGAATCAAATTCATCAGAATGCCGAATATTCTCCTAACCAGCCTGTTTATGTATATGTGCGCGTAAGGAATAAAAGCATGAAACCTTCGACCGGAGAAGAAAAATTGCATCTTCACTGGTCTAAAGCAGGTCCCTATTGGGATTGGCCTGGCCCTTGGGAAGGAGATATGACCGTCAACGGTTGCCTGTTGGGAGGTTTGGTCGCTACCCAACCCTTGCCGGTAATATTGCCGGGAGAAGAAGCCATCATAGCGTTCGAATGGCATGCTCCCAACCCGCATGAATACGAAAATGTAACCGATATCCGCGAGCCCTGGCATT
>JAVBLV010000069.1:0-29782 GCA_031553195.1 Bacteroidales bacterium | reverse complement strand
CAAGTCTATTAGGATCCTAAATAATGGGAAAAGGGCGAAAAGCCTTTTCAAATATGGACTCGAACTAATTGCATCTGTGTTGCTAAATCAAAGAAATAGTGATAATTATGACATATTCAAATTTTTGTCATGTACTTAGAAAACACATATAAACACTTGAGAATAAGATGATTAAGAAAAAATATTTCTTATAAAAGCAAAAATATTTTTGCAATTCAAGAATTTATTTTTGTAATTTAGCAACCTGAAACGAAGTGAATTGATTCTAAAACTAAAATCCTTCAAAACCTATGAATAACCTAAGATTCATAAGGCTAATTACTCAAAAATCCGGACAAAAAATTGCGGAAACAATCGGCGTTTTCTGTAAATTTTTAAACTATTCTTATTTTAAAGCTATCGTTTCTAATCCCAAAAGTTTTCGACAAGTATACTACGCAAGCGACTATTTGCTTGTGATAGGTAAAAACAATTTTGATGATTTTCTTCCTTTTGAAGCTGCTTAAGCTAAAAAGGAAAAATGAGAAGAGAATTTTATAGGAGATTAGAGAGCCTTACCAGCTTTACAATTTACCAAAAAAAGCCTTCCTTGCAGGCTTAATGCAAGGTTAATAGCTAGCAGACTATTACAAGAATTATAACCAAATACAAAAAAGGCGCAACAAAGTTAAGGAAAAATACCCGAAGAACCGCAATAAATTGACGGTTAAATTGGGCGTGTCTGTTTTTGTCTTTTTCAAAGGCATAATGGTTGCGTGAAAAAAAGAGCGGATGCCTAAGTCGCTTAACAATTTAGGCAGGCTGAAACCAGTAAATTCTGTTTTTTTGACCGTAACATGCCATAAAAAGAATAGCCGAGTGAAGGTACAACGCCCCATATAGGGAAAATAGGCGCACCATTAAGAACAGGATTTGTAATTTATACAGGTAAGTTGGCTCATAACTGATATATAAAAAGGGTTTTAGCTGAAGTGGGCAAAGAAATAGTTGTAAGAATACAACGAGCGGGTGCCGAAAAGCTTATAGAGTAGGTAATTTCAAATACATACTATTTATGAAATTAGAAAAATTGAAAAATACAAAAGCAATGGGCGCTACTGAAATGGCGAGAGTATTGGGTGGACAAACAAGTTTTTGTGCCACAACCTCCCCAGGAGGAACATATTCTAAAACTACGGGGACACAAGAGCCGATTACCTTTAAATATTGTAATGACGTAAAAACTACAAATTATGGGGAAAAAGGAGAAATAATAGGTCATGGACAAATCTTTAATTTTGACGATAAGGTATCAGCAACGCAACTTATGGATGCAGAGGTAAAATCTAAAAAAGAATTAGGGCAATTATATCTTGGAGAATGCTAGCTTTAAATGGTTCTAATATTAAACATGTAGATTTTTCTGATATATTTCCCTAAAATCAACTTTTATGAAACGAAGTAATCAGATCTGATTACTTCGTTTCTCAGGAATACTCTAAAATTTATATTTTTACATTGACAATTTGTCTGGGATATTTTTGAAAACGAGTTTAATTATATATCTTGACACCAACAATAAATACATTAAATAAAGTTTATATATTATTTTATTCACTTGATTATCATGTAGATGTGATTCTGTAACGAACTATTATATGGATACACTCATATCTATATGCAAATACAAATTTAAACTAAATATTTTAATATGAGACTCATTTATCGCAGAGGAACATTTAAATTACTAATTTTATTTATGATCGCGGGGAAATTTGGTTATACTCAACAGTATAATCCTCGTCAATATTTTGATTATATTAATCAAGCAGAGTTAGCCATTTGCGATAGTAATTATAAGGGAGCTGTTGCTTACTATAAACAAGCATTTCAGTATTTAAAGGAACCTTTTGGCAAGGATCTATTCAATTGCTTACATTGCGGACTTATTGCAGAAGATAAAAGCGTAGTGGACATTTGTATTCCCAAATACAAGGAAAGGAGTTATTTTTTACCTTATTGGGTAAAAGATTATGCAGATTTGCCTATAAAAAAATACCTAGACAGTATATATGCTAATTCCTTTATTACTTCCAAATTAGATACCAATTATCGAAATTTTATCCATGAATTAACAAAAAAAGATCAGGCTATTCGGAAAGAAGTAGTAAACTTATCAGAAAATGAAGCAGGGTATCAAATTTGGTTGACAGATAGTATTAATCTTACACAATTGAAACAATACATAGACAGTACAGGAATTTTCCCCACTGAATCTGTAGTTGGGAATTTTGGAAATACGGCTTTTTGTGAATTGCCCTATGAACTATTACTGATACACTCTGCCTATGCTAGCGTGGCAGTCAATTTTGAAAAACCGATTAATTTGCAATTGGACAAGAGAGTTTTGTCAGGGGAATTCCCGCCGGATTTATACGCCCATTTATGTGATTTCAGAGGATACGGCATTGATGGGAAAGCCATAGGGCAAAAATCTCGTTATGGCGCAGATATTTCTATTCATGCTATCAGTAATAAAAGTAAGAACCCTACTTACAATCCGATTAAGAAAGCAACCTGGAAACAAAAGTTGATTATTCCGAAAAGGACTCAAGAACAAGTAAAAGCAATTGACAAACGGAGGCGCGAGATGAATATGGAGCCTTTTAAAGATTTATTAAAGAAAGTCCGGTATCAAATGAATTTGGATTTTATGCCTTTTTGTTTCGTAAATAGTTGGTATACTGGAGTATTTTTTGACTAAAGAATAAATAGAAATGGTATTAATCATATCTGAAATTGAAGAATTATCTACTGATAACGTTCTGGAATGGTTGTGGGAAATTGGAACCCCATTTGTACGTATAAACACAGAGCATCCCTGGCAATTGGAACGTATGGAGCAATCTAATGACGGAACAAATTGCCAATGGAGATCTGGAGAAAAGACAATTTATTTACAAACCTTGAATGCGGTTTGGTTTAGAAGAGGATATCTACAAAATCAGTTTTTTACTACTCCAATAATCGAACATGCAAATAAACAGGTAAGAATACATTTGCAATTAGAGGCAAAGACAATTAAACGTTTCATTTACGAAATGTTGTCAAAGAAAAAATCGCTCAACCATCCTAAATGCTATAATATGAATAAACTGATTGCATTGCAAAATGCAATTGAAGTAGGGTTTGTAATACCAGATACTTTAATTACAAGAAGTTCGACTGATTTAAGGGCCTTTGCAATAAATAAAGGAAATACTATTTGCAAGCCCATTCAAGATTGCATTGTATTAAATGGTAAAACAGTATCTCAAATATGTAAAGTTGATAATGTAGAGGAGGATACTTTTTTTTCTTATTCATTATTTCAGCAAGAAATATCTAAAAAAGCTGAATTACGGGTATTTTATTTGAATGGAAAATCGTATGCAGTTTCTGTGCCTCATATTATAAATGCTAAAGCTAATAATCTTAAACGTATTGTTCCTTACAATTTACCTCAAAGTGAAAAAGAGAAGATACATAAATTCATGAATCTATGTTCTTTAAACAGCGGTTCGCTTGATATTATACTTAGTGCTGATAATCAATATGTCTTTTTGGAAGTAAATCCTGTAGGGCAGTTTGATTATGTGAGCAAATTCGGTAATTATTATATTGAACGTGATATAGCGAAATATCTGAGCGAAGTTTAATTTGCGTACCAAGTACAATTAATTCATTTTTACTAGATAACAATAAATAGATAAGTAAATGAAACTGATAGAAGAAAAAGATCTTCCTTTTTTCCCATATAACTATAAATGTTTATTGGAAATGAAAGATAAACAACCAATAGAAGAAAATACCAATGCTTTTTATGTTGAGGTAAAAGATTTGGGGACTAACAGACATTTTTTGAACCATTACTATTTCAAGCCTACTGCTAAATATTTTGAAGAACATGACTTATAGGAATAATGATTTTCTATCTTTATATGGTTGCTGTTTTCCTGTGAAGGGATTTAAACGATCTGTGATTTTTGATAGTCAGCAACGAAATTACTATGAAATTCCTAATAGTTTATTTGAATTAATAGAATTATCTACTTCTCATAACCTTCCATCTTTGTATGCTATTTTCCCGGAAAATGAACATGATATTCTAACCGAATATATTGATTTTTTATTAGATAATAATATCGCATTTGTTTGTGAAGAATGGGAAAAGGAATGCTACCCTCCTATGAGTTTGGAATGGGATGCCCCTTATTCCATTTGTAATGCTATTATTGAGTGCAATCTATTTGACAAAGTATTCTTTATAAAAATATTGGAACAATTAGAGAAACTCTTTTGTATTAATTTATTAATTCATTCTAGGTCTTCATTTTGCCTAAAAGAAATAGATGAGATTATGATGATTCTTAACGTAAGCAAAATAAAGGCTATTGAATTTTACATTCCTTATAATAAAGAATTGTTTAAGATTGATTGGGAATCAGTTTTTGCAAAATATCCGCGATTATTCAGAGTAGTAGTATACGAAGCCCCACAAAATAGTTATAAGGTCGTAAACAAAATAAGTGGTCGCATTATATCATTTGTTCAACAGATTGTGTCTTCTTCTAACTGTGGTCAAATACATAAGGGATACTTTACTTTGAGCCAAACTTTTTTTTGCGAATCCCAACAATTCAACACTTGTCTGAACCGCAAGATTTGTATTGATGCCGAAGGCAGTATCAAAAACTGTCCATCTTTACAGCAAAATTTCGGGAACATAAAAGATACAACATTAGAAGAAGCCCTGCAAAAAGGAGGTTTTAAAAACCTATGGGAAATAAGTAAAGATAAAATAGACGTTTGCAAGGATTGTGAATACCGGTATTTTTGTTCCGATTGCCGTTGCTTTATCAAAGACCCCGAAAATATCTATTCCCAACCTGCCAAATGTACTTACAATCCATACATTTGTAAATGGCAGGGGGAAAATGGATATATTCCGGTGGAAGAATGCGGAAGTTATACCCAAGCAACAGGATTTGTTCCTGATAAGGAAAAGATTGAAAAATTGAATGAAGTAATTTGGGGAGGTAATAATGAGTAAGTTCCCCTTTATCCACCAACCCGACCAAATGGACTGCGGTGCTACCTGCTTGGCAATGATAGCCAAGCATTACGGCAAAAGCTATACCATACAAAAGCTACGAGAAATGTGTTCCGCTACCCGTGCAGGCGTAAGCATGTTGGGCATAAGCGATGCAGCTGAAAAACTCGGTTTTAAAACCTTAGGAGTAAAAGTCAGCTTTGAACAATTGGCAGAAGATGCTCCACTGCCTTGTATCGTACATTGGAAACAGGAACATTTTGTAGTAGTTTACCGCCTCCCCAACCCCTCCAAAGGAGGGGCTAAAAATTGCTGGGTGTATGTAGCCGATCCCGGTCACGGGCTTATTAAATTTACTGTTGAGGAATTTTGCAAAAACTGGCTCAGCACCAAGCAAGACGGCGAGGATGTGGGCATAGCCTTGCTTTTGGAACCCACACCGGAGTTTTACGAACAAGAAGACGAAAAGTCGGACAGGTCAAAGTTCACTTTTATTTTCCGTTATCTCAAACCTTACCACAAATACATTATTCAACTGTTTTTAGGGCTATTGTTAGGCTCTTTATTGCAACTGATATTTCCATTCTTAAGCCAAAGCATGGTTGATTATGGCATCAGCAACCAAAATTTGAGTTTTGTAACCCTTATCTTGGTTGCCCAACTCATACTGTTTACCAGCCAAACCATAGTTGGCTTTATCCAAAGTTGGATATTGTTGCATATCACGGCACGTATCAATATTTCCATGGTTTCGGATTTTTTGATAAAACTCACCAAACTGCCTATCCGCTTTTTCGATATTAAAATGATTGGCGATATTATGCAGCGGATACACGATAATTCACGTATTCAGGCATTCTTAACGTCAAGTACACTCAATACCCTGTTCTCTTTTGTCAATCTGATTATTTTTTCCATTGTTTTAGGAATTTACAGTTTAAAAATCTTGGGTATTTTCTTTTTGGCAAGTACCCTTTATGTACTTTGGATAGTAATTTTCCTGAAGAAACGGAAAGAATTGGATTATAAACGCTTTGCTCAAGCCTCGGCGGAGCAAAGCAACCTATACCAACTCATTACCGGAATGCAGGAGATAAAACTCAACAATTGTGAGAAACAAAAGCGTTGGGAATGGGAAAATATTCAAGCCAAACTATTTAAGGTTAGTATCAAAGGACTTACGCTAAGCCAATACCAACAAGCTGGAGGATTTTTCATAGACCAAGCCAAAAATATTATTATTTCTTTCTTTGCAGCCCAAGCTGTTATTACTGGAAATATGACACTGGGTATGATGATGGCAGTACAGTATATTATTGGACAATTAAATGCTCCCATAGGGCAATTGATCGGTTTTGTACAATCGGCACAAGACGCCAAAATCAGTTTGGAACGTTTAGGTGAAATCCATAACCGTGAAGACGAAGAAGACCCGAACGAAAATAAAATTACCCTGCTCCCTCAAAAGCGGGACATCGGTATTCAAAACCTTACCTTCCAATATGAAGGAACCCATAGCGAAACAGTATTGGACAATATAAACTTGGAAATTCCGAAAGGAAAAATTACCGCTATTGTAGGTATGTCCGGTAGTGGTAAAACAACACTGGTAAAACTGATGTTGGGCTTTTATCCTCCTATAAAAGGCGAAATCAAAGTAGGCGAATACAACCTGCAAAACATCAATACCCACATTTGGCGTGAACACTGCGGAGCTGTTATGCAGGACGGTTATATTTTCTCCGATACCATAGCGAGAAATATTGCCGTAAGCGATGAAATTATTGATACCACCCGTCTACTCCATGCTGCACGAGTAGCCAATATTCAGGAAATGGTAGAAGGCATGCCTTTGGGCTACAATACCAAAATCGGACAAGAAGGTCAAGGTATCAGCCAAGGACAACGGCAAAGGATATTGATAGCCCGTTCAGTTTACAAAAACCCTGATTATATCTTTTTTGATGAAGCCACCAATTCATTAGACGCCACCAATGAACGTGTCATCATGGAGAACCTGAATGAATTTTTCAAAGGCAAAACCGTTGTAATTGTTGCCCACCGTTTAAGTACCGTAAAAAATGCCGATAACATCGTGGTGTTGGAAAAAGGGAAAATGGTAGAACAAGGAACTCATAAAGAACTCATCGCCTTGAAAGGCGTGTATTATGAATTGGTAAAAAATCAATTGGAGTTGGGGAATTAACTAAGAAAAAATCCAAGATAGATAATTAGAACTAAAAATCAAATCATTATGGCAAAAGCAGAAAAAATTACAGATAATCTTTTTATAAAAGACTTAATCAGAAAAGTGCATGAAGAACTTCTTGCCTCTCAAGAAGAAAGAGAACAGAGCGGAATAGACCCTTTGTTTTATGTTAAAGATATGACAATTGAAGCCAATTTTATTGCAGAAAAATCAGTTGAAGCAGAAGGAGGTGTTTCATTTAAATTTTTAACTGTTGATGCACAAATCGGAGGCGGAGGAAAAATACAAGCACAGCAAGTACATAAAATTACTTTGAATCTCATTACTGAACCTAATGTTGAAATCACATTATCGCCTGAAAAACAACCTTCAAAAAGCACATCTGTTAAGCCGGTAAAAAGAATAAAGGGTGTTTATCCAAGAGTGATGCCTAAGCGTAAAAAATTGGATTAATCGTAATTTTATGTGTTTATCATAGAAGTATAATTTAAAATAATGGGATAAATTCATATAATATTTATTCCAATCTTTATTATTATGAACGAGGAAAAAGAGCAGAAAATAACTACCACAGAGCAAATAGAACTCAAATCCCCTGCTGTACAGGAGATTTTGGGACGACCACCCCGTTGGATAATCCGTTGGGGGATTACTGTCATACTTATTATTGTCGGTGGAATCGTCATAGGTAGTTGCTTTTTCAAATATCCCGATATAGTTCCGGCAACCATAGAAGTAACTACCGAAAACTTACCTGCCTCATTAGTGGCGAGGGCAACAGGTAAGTTAGATACTCTTTTTGTATTGGATAACGAGACAATTGACAAAGATAAGTACTTGGCAGTCATAGAAAATACGGCTTGTTTTAATGATGTTTTAGCCTTAAAAGAAACACTTGCTCATTTCAATATGCGGGATACTAATCTTCTCACTTCACACACTCCGCTTTTCACCCATGATTGCAAACTCGGCGAATTACAAAATACCTATTATGCCTTTATCAAATCGTATGAAGATTACCAATATTTTGTAAAAGCAGATTATTACAATCAAAAAATCAATGCCTTAAAAAAGCAAATTGTTTTACAGCAAAAACTCGGAAACCGTAGCGGAAAACAAAGCAAAATAACCCAAGAACAACTACAAGCCCAAGAACGTTTGTTCATTATCGATTCTAATCTCTACGCCAAAAAGAGCATTACCTTAATAGAATACGAAAATGCCAAAAATGCATTGTTGCAAATGCGACAGTCCTATGAAAGTTCCTTATCCTCTGTAGATAATTCCCAATTGACTATCGCCCAATACGAACAAAATATTTTTGATTTACAGCAGCAAGCCGAAGAAAAAAAACAAGGGCTTTTGTTGGCATTATCGGGAGCTTATGAAGCCTTGCAATCCCAAATCAATCAATGGGAAATGCAGTATGTATTTATCAGTCCGTTGAATGGTAAAGTATCCATGAGTAAACCGTGGCAGAAAAGCCAACATATTAATTCCGGAGAAGCCTTATTGAGTATTGTACCCAACGAAACCGCTCAAATTATGGGTAAAATTATGCTCCCTGCACAGGGAGCCGGAAAGGTTAAAAAGGGACAAGCCGTAAATGTAAAATTTGATGGTTTCCCTTACATGGAATTCGGTATGGTAAAGGGAATTGTAAAAAACATTTCTTTAGTTCCCATTTCTACAGAAGATGGCAAATTTACTATGGTAGAAATAGAGTTCCCTGACAAACTCAAAACAAACTATGGGAAAACCTTAGACTTTTCCCAACAAATGTCAGGTAGTGCTGAAATCATCACAGAAGATTTACGGTTGATAGAAAGATTTTTGAACCCGATAAAAGCGTTGATAAAAAAATGAAATACACCTCCCCAACCCTTCCAAAGGAGGGGCTGAAAAAAAGCAAATGCCAACTCTTTCTGTTCAGAAAAACAGGGAGAGAAAAATTGTTTTGCTTTTTTTGGGTGTTTTTCGCGTCCTTAGTGATAAATAATATCCATGCCCAAACCAAACCTATTTCACTTACTCAAATATTGGAATGGGCAAAAAATAGCCCTAATGCCGAAATAGCCAAGCATGAGTTTTTGAGCAGTTATTGGGATTATGAAAGCGTAAAAGCCTCTGTATATCCTGAACTTTCTTTAAATGGAACTATTCCAAACTTCAACCGTTCCATTTCCAAAGTTACCCAACCCGATGGAACCGACCAGTTTCTTTCACAGTTCTATGCGGATTATTCCGCAGGCTTGCAAATCTCCCAAAGCATTCCGTTTACAGGCGGGCAAATTTCTTTAAAATCGGGCTTGGAACGCATGGATATGTTCGGAGATAATGGCTATACTTCGTTTCTATCAACTCCTATTCAATTGGGATTTACACAACCTTTGTTTGCTTACAATTCCCTGAAATGGAATTTGAAAATTAATCCGGTAAAGTATAATTTAGCCAAACAGAAATATTTAGAAACCGTAGAAAAGGCTTCGGTACAAGCCGTGCAATTGTATTTCGATTTACTCTTGATACAAAACCGTTTGCAAAATGCAGAACAAAACAAATTGTATACCGATACCTTAAAATTTAATGCACAACAGAAATACCAATCCGGAAAAATTGTAGAAACTGAATATTTGCAAATTGAACTGAACGCTTTGCAATCTGCTTTACAAGTAGAAACTTTTAAAAATGACCAACGGAACGCTTTGTCCAAACTAAAGCAATTCCTGCAACTAAAAAATGAAGAGAACTGGGAACTTACCACGCCAACCAATATTTTCAGCAAAGAAATATCGGTAAGTAACGCCCAATCTTTAGCATTGGAAAATCCTTTATATCAAGACTTCAAAGTAAGAGAACTGCAATCAGAGAGCGAACTGATGAGGGCAAAGGCAGACAATCGTTTCAATGCGAATTTGTATGCCACTTTCGGACTTACGCAAAATGCAAGTACATTCAAAAGTGCCTATAAAAATCCAATGGATCAGGAAATTGTATCTTTAGGGTTACAAGTCCCTATTTGGGATTGGGGAAAAGCCCGAAGCAAAGTAAGGATAGCCCAATCGCAACAAGAGATTACGCGTATACAAATATCGCAGGAGCAACAGAACTTTGAACAGGCATTAACGTTAGAAGTATTGCAATTCAATGCTCAAAAAACGCAGGTAGATATATCCAAACGGGCATTGGATATTGCCCAAAAGCGTTTACAAGCCCAAAAAGATAGCTATTCCTTTGGCAAAAGCAGCTTTACCGATTTAACAAACGCTACAACCGATAAAGATAATGCGATTTTAACCTACTTGGAATCACTCAAATCATATTGGCTTATGCTATATGAAATACGGCAAATAACGCTTTACGATTTTGAAAAAGGGAGTAAAATTCAGGTGGATTTTGAGAAAATAACAAAAGAATAATTTCCTCATAATTTATTGGCAAGATTCATATTTCTCTGAATTAAGATTGAAGATAAGTATGAAGTTCTCAATTGAGGTAAAAAATAAACGTGGATATGAAAAATATTTTCTCCATATCCACGTTTTTGCATTATATTTGCACTGCAAATTACGGTGAAACTAATAGAAATGAGAATCGTTAGGTAACCGTTAGCAACTCAGACCTTAAAGTGATAAAATGCTGTATTTCAGCTCCAGCCAAAGGTTTCATATATCTTCGGAAGAGGAAAGTTTTATATAGACAAGATTCTCTTGCATTTGATTCAGATATTTTTCAGCTTCGGCCTTGTTATCTATGGCCAGATAAAGCCTGATCAAATTGAAATAAATAAACTTCCCGATTTTTGAATTGAAGTCCGACTTTTCGTTTTTAAAATCAACTTTTTTTAACGTTTCTACCCAAATATCGATTCCTTTTTTCATGTTGGCAAACGCAGTTTCGTTTACTTTTGAATCGGCGCCCGCCCTGAAGTTTCCTTAAATTAGTGGCAACATAAATATCCGCTCTTTCCAAATCATCGTATAAATTCTTTTTATTTTTAACACTCTGTATTTTAACGTTTTTTTCAATTGCAGGGTAACCATATAAGTCGTTTAAATACCGGTTCAGAAAATCAATAATTTTATCCAAATTCCTTTTTTCCTCAGATGTCTTATCTATATTATTGCTCGGAGAAGAAGATATAAATTCATAATCCTGAAAAAAAACAGTATTTACGGTTTCTTCCCCATTTAATTTCACAATAAGTTTCGTCGACTGGTTCACATATGTTTGCCCTGCATTATCCTGGAAATTGACAGGTTGTATGTCGATATTGATATCTAAATAGGGTGTTCCTCTCTTAAAACCGGCAATTTCTATTTGTGTAGCCAATATACTATTGTCAATAATAATATAATCATTTAAATCAGGTTCCTTATATATAGGCGGAGAAGGTTTGTAATAAATTGGCTTTGCAGGAAGTACTAATGCAGGCTTCTTTCCTTGATCGATTAAAGCCATGCGTTCCAGCAAAGATAGCTTATTGAATTCCGCCGATTCAATCTCATATTTTTCTTTTGCCCTCTTTTCCTCTATTTCATACTCCTCCAATTTGTTATGGTAGGCTTTTTCGCTCTCCAGCACAACATTATCGTAATCTTTCAAGGCTTTTTCATAATTTGATTTTGATTGGGCAAATATATCTTCCGCTTTCAAGTTATAAGGAGAGGTTACAGTGATTTTGTATTTCCTGGAGTTTTCTTCAATCGAAATTTGAGGCGGTTTTACAAATTGAAATTTTATTATTTCCGAAGAAATGCTTTGTCCGTTTGCCAGCGAAATAAAAAATGTAAGAGTCGTAAGCAGTAGTAGTGTTTTTTTCATTTTTTTCCAGAATTTAGTTCTTTAATCAGACATTTAAGTCGCATTATATTATCACATGATATTCTCATACTTAAAAACACCCTAATCAGAAAATTGTATGCAAAATGAAGTTTAAAACAAATAATTTTTAAGCAATTTCCTATTTGACATATCCGGTTGATTCGAATGTCTTCTGATCAATGGCTTCGCTACTCTATTCCTGAAAAATATTTCATAAACTGCACGCGTAAAATAGAAGCCGGGTGTTCATAAGATTTGATAGACATTTTTCCCCTAAAATCATTCAAAGATGAAAAGTTATGCTTTGACATCCAGTCTTTCAGTTCTTCATTTAAGAACTCTACATATTCCAAACCATTTTCATATAAACAAGAGGCGATCTGTATCGTCTGAGCCCCTGCCAACAAAAGTTTAACAACATCTTCCCCTGTTTTTACGCCTGTCGTAGCCGAAATATCACATTTAAGCAAACTACTCAGTATGGAAGTCCATCGTAAAGTATTGGGAAATTCTTCTGGGGCGCTGAAAATATTGGTTGGTTTGTAAATGAAACGTTCAATGTCAATATCCGGCGAATAAAAACGATTGAATAAAACCAAACCCCGTATTCCCATCCATGACAAACGTTGCATAAATTTTGCCATTTCGGTGAAATAAGAACCTGTTTTGATCGCAACGGGAATAGATAACGTTTTCTTAAGCGCGGATATAATGTTAGAATATAAACTTTCTATATCTTCATGGGAAAGATTGACATCCGAAGGCAAAATAAAAATATTTAATTCTAAAGCATCGGCGCCTGCTTCTTCTATTTGTTTGGCAAAAGATAACCATTCTGAGAACGAAAAACAATTAATGCTTGCAATAACGGGTATTTTTAATTTCGCTTTGGCTTCCCGTATTAACGACAAATATTTATTAAGCGTATTATCATGCATATAACGTTCCAAATAGTCATACGACTCCTGGTAAGCGCTGTCGAATGATAATGATTTTGACGCCTTATTGGTTTCTATGGTAATTTGTTCTTCAAACAAAGATTTTAAAACAACAGCTCCTACGCCGCTTTCTTCTAATTTAATCAGGTTACTTAAAGATGACGTCAATCCGCAACTCCCTGCAATTATTGGGCTGGGAAGCTCTAAACCCATGTAAGAAGTAAATATATTCATGATTTGTTTATGTTTCTAATTTTGTATCAAAGTTAATATTTTTTTCTTTAACGAAAAAACAGAAACGAAATACTTCTTCTCGTATATTTTATTATACTAAAAATCAATAAGGTAAAAACCCATAATTTCCATTTGGATTATCCTTATTACATTAAAATTCAAATAATCCCATATCATGAAAAACGGATCCTTTTTCAACTCCCGATTTCCTATAATCTGTTTGCTAAAAATGCCTACCTTTGCAACAAGTAAGCATTGATTAATTTTAAATATAAATTTATGACGATCAGTAATTTCACAAAAAGACATAATGGCCCTTGCGGTTCGGAAATAGATAAAATGTTGAAAACGATAGGCGTTTCGAGCATCGACGAATTGATAGATAAAACGATTCCTTCGTCCATCCGCTTAAAACAACCGTTAAACCTTCCCAAGGGAATGAGCGAATATGAGTATTTAAATCATATAAAAGCGTTGACGTCTAAAAACAAAATATATAGAAATTATATCGGCATGGGATATTACGGCACAATTGTTCCGGCGGTTGTTTTGCGTAACATATTTGAAAATCCGGGTTGGTATACGGCCTATACGCCTTACCAGGCAGAAATTTCCCAAGGCCGGTTAGAAGCCATATTCAATTATCAAACAATGGTATCGGATTTAACAGGTATGCCTATTGCCAACGCTTCTTTACTTGACGAAGCCACCGCCGCCAGCGAAGCTATGTTGATGTTTTTCCATTCCAGAAGTCGCGAAGCGGTAAAAAATAATGTCGTAAAGATATTTATTGCGGAAGACTTATTTCCTCAAACCATTGACGTTATCCAAACGGTAGCCAATCCGCAAGGCATAGAAGTAATTATAGGAGATCCGAAAACAATTCAATTCGATAAAAGCTTTTTCGGCGCTATTATTCAATATCCGAACCAATTCGGAGAAATATCCGATTATTCGTCTTTCATGGAAAAAGCCAAAGCAAATGAAATTTTTGTAGCCGTCGGCGCCGATTTACTTTCTTTAGCGTTGCTTATGCCTCCCGGCGAATGGGGAGCCGATTGCGTATTCGGTTCTTCCCAACGTTTTGGCGTTCCTATGGGTTTTGGAGGTCCTTCTGCTGGATTCTTCGCTTGTAAAGATGATTTTAAAAGAAATATTCCCGGACGTATTATCGGTTTAACGATAGACGCCCAAGGAAACCAAGTGTTACGTATGGCGCTTCAAACCCGCGAACAACATATCAAACGCGAAAAAGCAACATCTAACATCTGTACTTCTCAGGCTTTGTTGTCTATTATGGCCGGATTTTATGCTTGCTGGCATGGACAAGAAGGGATTAAGGAAATAGCGAAAAGAGTAAATACGCTGGCGGGAAAATTAGCGAAAGAGGTAGCCCAATATGGTTATAAACAACTTAATACATGCTTCTTTGACACCTTGTACATAGAAATGCCAAGCCAGGTTTCTACGGAAAATCTTCGTAAAATAGCGTTGGAAAATCAAATGAATTTTCGCTATATTGACGACAGACATATTGGAATAAGCACAGATGAAACTACCTCTGTAGAAGACGTACAAAATATTTTACAAGTGTTGGCCAAAGCTGCTAACGCAACTTATAAGGCCTTTGATTGTAACGGCGATTGTTGTAAAGACGTTTGTAACATACCTCAAAATTTACAACGCAAATCAGAATTTCTTACGCATCCCATTTTTAATACCTACCATTCCGAAACGGCGATGATGCGTTATATGAAAAAACTGGAATTAAAGGATCTGGCGCTTAACAGGGCCATGATTCCACTGGGTTCCTGCACCATGAAATTAAATGCCGCCGCAGAGATGCTGCCTATCACCTGGACGGAATTAGGCGCGATACATCCTTTTGTTCCTAAAAATCAAGCAGAAGGATACTATGAATTAATTGAAAACTTGAACCAGACATTGAGCGAGATTACGGGTTTTGCCCGCATGTCGTTCCAGCCCAATTCGGGAGCGGCAGGCGAATATGCCGGCTTGATGGTAATCAGAGAATATCATGTTAAAAACGGAGATAATCATCGCAATGTTTGCTTAATTCCTGCTTCAGCCCATGGAACCAATCCTGCTTCGGCTGCTAAAGCGGGGATGGAAATCGTTACCGTGAAATCGACCGATCAAGGGGAAATAGATGTTGAAGATTTAAAGATCAAAGCGGAGCAATACAAAGACACTTTATCTTGTATTATGATCACTTATCCGTCTACCCACGGCGTTTTTGAGGAAGCCATTCTGGATATTATCAATATAGTTCATTCGCATGGCGGACAAGTTTACATGGATGGAGCCAACATGAATGCGCAGGTCGGACTGACTTCTCCCGGATTTATGGGAGCCGACGTTTGCCATTTGAATTTGCACAAAACATTTGCCATTCCTCATGGCGGCGGCGGCCCGGGCGTTGGACCCATCGGCGTAGCCAAACATTTAGTAGAATTTTTACCTAAACATTCGCAAGTAAATACCGGCGGGGAATTCGGAACTCCTGTTTCTGCTTCTCCTTTTGGAAGCGCCATGGTGTTGCCTATTACTTATGGTTACATTAAAATGCTTGGCGGCGAAGGTCTTGCCGAAGCTACCCGCATGGCTATCGTAAACGCCAACTATATGCGCAAACGTTTGTCTGATGCATATAAAATTTTATACGTTGGAAAACAGGGTATGTGCGCCCATGAATTCATTATTGACTGCAACCCTTTCAGTTTGTCGTCGGGCATACAAGTGGGAGATATTGCCAAACGTTTAATGGACTACGGATTCCATGCGCCTACGGTTGCTTTTCCCGTTCACGGAACATTAATGATAGAACCCACGGAAAGCGAACCTTTAAGCGAAATAGACCGTTTATGCGACGCCTTGATTGCTATTCGCGCTGAAATAGCCGAAATAGAAAAAGGCAATGCGGACAAACAAAATAATGCGATTAAAAATGCGCCTCATACTATGCAAGTGATTTGCGCCAATGAATGGGATAAACCTTATTCCCGCCAACAAGCCGCATTTCCGTTGCCTCACGACGATAAATACTGGCCTATGTCAGGCAAAGTAGACGACGCCTACGGAGACCGGAACCTCCAAGCTCGTTGGTAAATCGGTAAATTGCTTTTTGCAACTGAAAAAAGGTAATGATGCAGATGTTCGTATCATTACCTTTTGTTTTTTTACTTCTTGCAAAAGGGCAGCTTTTCGACTACCCTTCTCGCGCAAAAATGAAGATTTATTGACTTTCGATTTTCAAGTCCCCGCCCTATTCTAAAAAATTATTTACTTTTATTTTGTCATTTTAAAAAATCATTTTATTTTTGCCTGACCATTCAGTCAGTATAAAAAATGCCAAGAACAAAAGAACAAAATGAAGTAATTAGAGTAGAGAAGCGGAAAATTATTATGGAAGCCGCGTTAGAACTCTTTGCCGAAAACGGTTATGCGCATACAAGCATTGACGCCATTGCAAAACATGCAAAAGTAGCCAAGGGATTAGTTTATAACTATTTTAACAGTAAGGAAGATTTACTCTATCAAATTCTGATTTCGTGGGAGGATCGTTTTCCTTCCGACACATTCAAAGCTGATATGGCCCTTGAAGAATTCATTGCCGCAATGAACAAACTCGTTGAAAGCATAGAACATCATAAAGATTTTTATAAACTATATACGGCATTGGGAACGCAGCCGTCGGTAACAAAAAAACTGGCCTCTATTCCTGATAATCTGAGAATGCGAAAAACGCTTTTTGAATTTTATCAGCGTCATTTTGGTAAACAAGCATTAAAAGAAATGACGCTTATGTCAATCTTTATTAAAGGATTTTCTATTATCTATCTATTCAATGAAGAGCAAAACATTTTTCAATCAGACTTGTTAAAACAAACGGTAATTGATTTTGTGAGAGAACGGTTTGAAACTGTCGACAGTAAATAACCGATAGCCAATGACAGATATTTACTTTCAACATAAATTTTGAACCTACCCTATTTTAAATAAATTATAAATAACTGATTTTTCAATACAATACAAAATGTAAAAATCAAATATTATGAAAACAAACATTTTTATCCGCTTGCAACGATTGAAACTATGTATTATCATTTGTTCATTATTTGCTGCCAATTGTTCGCTGTTAACGGCTCAAAATGCCACGGAGATTGTGCAAAAAGCCGATGAAAACCGGCAAGGCAAAAGCCTCTATTCAGAAATAAAAATGACGATTGTACGTCCGACATGGACGCGCGAAGTGAGTTTCAAAAGTTGGTCGAAAGGCAATGATTATTCGCTGGTATTAATTACCGGGCCGGCAAAGGATAAAGGACAAGCGTTCCTCAAACGGCAAAAAGATTTATGGAATTGGCAACCAAGTATCGACCGGATGATAAAAATGTCGTCGTCTATCATGGGACAATCTTGGATGGGCAGCGATTTTACCAACGACGATCTGGTAAAGCAATCGTCGGCTGTAAACGACTATACGCATACATTGGAAAAAACAGAACAAATTCGCGAATTCGACTGCTATAAAATCATTATGATTCCTAAAAAAAATGCGGCAATAGTATGGGGAAAAGTAATTGTATGGATTTCTAAAGCAGATTATATCGAAGTGAAATCTGAATTCTACGATGAAGAGAACGTTTTAATAAACACCATTAACGGGTATGATATAAAGCAATATGGAAGCCGTAAATTACCATCGCGTATAGAGGTAATCCCAGCTGGTAAACCCAATCAAAAAACAGTTATGACGGTTATCGTCAACAATTTTGATAAACCAATAGACGAAAGTTTTTTCTCTCAACAAAATATGAAAAAAGTTAAATAGTGGAAAGTTGAGAATTGAGAGTGAAGAAGAAATGATAAAATTTTAAGTTCGTAATAATTGAATAATTGAATAATCGAATAACTGAATAATTAAATAATAGAATTTTCAAATCATTCAACTTTATGACCCTTATAAACTTTAAACCCTAAATTTTAAACATTTATATGAACTTTAAACTTTCGTGGCGAAATATTTGGCGAAACAAGCGACGTAGCCTAATAACCATCGGATCCATTTTCTTTTCGGTATTCTTTTGCGTAATTATGTTGTCGTTTTCGAACGGCGTGTGGAACCATGTAATTGACGAAACTTTGCGCACGCAGGCCGGACATATACAAATCCATCAAAAAGGGTACTGGGACGACCAGGTGATCGACAATTTCATGGAAATGGATTCCTCCACTATTTCGGCTATTGAATCAATAGAAAATATCGCTTATACCTCGCCCCGCATCGAAACTTTTACAATGGCGTCGACAGAGAAACTTACCAAACCTTGCATTCTTATGGGAGTTGATCCTGCGCGCGAAAACCGGATGTCGTCGTTGGCTCGTCATATTATTGACGGAACCTACCTCAATAAAAATGACGATGGAGCGTTGATAGGAAAAGCGTTGAGCGATTATCTGAAATTAGGCGTAGGCGATACGATGGCGCTTATCGGACAAGGTTATCATGGGGCAAGCGCGGCAACTTTATTGGTAATACGAGGCATACTTCAACTCCCCTCGCCCGAAATGAATTCGCGCTTTATTTATACCTCTTTATCGAAAGCGCAGGATTTTATCAGTTTCCCTAATGGCGAAAGCGGATTATTGATAACATTGAAAAACGAACGAAAGATGAACGACGTTATCAAAAAAATAAAAAGCAAAATCGACGCTTCGCAATATGAAGTCTTGCATGGACTGTTACCATGGAAAAGTTATTGAATCAAGCCTCGTCTGATAAAGCTTTCTCTAAAATTATCATGTTCATTCTATATATCATTGTCGGTTTTGGGATTTTAAGCACGTTTATTATGCTTTCAAATGAGCGGAAACACGAATTTGCATTGGTTATGTCATTAGGAATGAACCGCCGGAGGCTTATTCAATCAACGCTTTTAGAACTGCTGACAATGGCTTTGCTCGGCATTGTTTCGGCCGTAATCGTAACGATTCCTATCATTTTATATTTCCATTACCATCCGATCAAACTAACCGGAAATCTTGCCGATACCATGTTGCAATACGGAATGGAGAGCGTTCTGTCGATGGATACCGACCCAATAATATGGGTTTCGCAGACCTTTATTATTATACTGATAACTTGCATAATGTCGATTTATCCGGTACGGAAAATAATGAAAATGAAAATTATTAATTAAAAGATTTATACGGCAGATAAATTCCTTAAAAACAAAACATCTGTCAAGAAACAATTCATGATAATGTTCGATAACAAAAAGCAAAAACAATGTTCATAACGATTTTATCTTGGAAAAATATTTGGCGCAACAAAACGCGAAGTTTCATCATTATCGGAGCGATTGCTATCGGATTGTTTGCCGGCGCTTTTATTGCATCTTTCATTACCGGATGGATGCAACGACAGGTAGAATCGGACATCCATAATCAAATCTCGTACATACAAATTCACCATGAAAATTTTTTAAATAATTATGATTTAAGCGATTATTTCCTGCGTTCGCAGATAGAACCTGTAATTCAATCAGATAAAGGGATTTCGCATGTGAGTTACCGTTTGAAAATCGTTGGAATGCTAGCTTCGGCCGCTAATGCGGTTGGATTGCATATCAATGCTGTAGACGTGCCCGAAGAAATGAAAGTCTCATCTTTATATACAACGATTCCGGACTCTTGCGGAAGTTTTTTTCAGGATAATAAAGAAATGCGTATTGTCATAAGCAGGCGAACGGCAGAAAAATTGAAAGTAAAATTAAATTCCAAAGTTGTAGTTAATTTTCAGAATCTGGATGGAGAAACCGTAAGTTTGGCTTTTCGCATAGGCGGAATTTTTAAAACGACCAATAGCATTTTTGACGAAGGCAATGTGTTTATTGATAAACGCGATGTGGCGGCATTAACCGGATTGCCTGCCGATGCGGCCCATGAAGCCGCTATCATGATAACTATTCCTGAAACCTGCAACGCAATAACGCAAACGTTGAAACAACAGTTGCCCGGCATGGACGTTAAAGATTGGAAGGAATTAAATCCTATGTTAAAATTATCGGATGAATGGCAAAGCATGATGAGTATGGTTATTTTAGGAATATTTCTGCTGGCGTTGGCTTTCGGAATCATCAATACCATGTTGATGGCGGTACTGGAACGCACGCGCGAACTGGGAATGCTAATGGCTATCGGGATGAATAAACGGAAAATTTTCAATATGATTATGACCGAGTCTCTTTTGCTGACAATGGCAGGCGGTATAATCGGAATGGCGTTGGCCGCATTGGTAATTGCCCTCACGACAAAAAGCGGAATCAATCTTTCTTTTATGATGGGCGATAATTTTGAAGATTACGGTTTCGGCTCGTTGGTTTATCCGGCCATTTCCGTCGGGATGTTTATTCAAATAACGATTCTAACGTTATTTTGCGGAATTATATCGGCCATTTATCCCGCGCGGAAAGCGTTGAAACTAAATCCGCTGGAAGCAGTGAATAGCTAGGAAATCCATTACGAATTATCAATTACGCACTACAGATAATTCAAAATTATAAGGAAGCGAGGGGGTGACTTAGAGTCACCCCCTCGCTTAAAAGTAATAAAAATTGTACAAATAGAAATTTAATCTGAGATTATGAATACAACAGATACAGGCAAAATAACGGATGGCAATAACGGAAACCCGTTATCTGCTGCCGGCTCCTCATTATTGACTTTAACAGACGTAACAAAAGTCTATACCGACCAAGCGAGCGAAGTGCGCGCGGTAGACGGCGTAAACATTGGTTTTTCGCAAGGCGAATTTACGGCGATTGTTGGTCCCTCGGGTTCCGGTAAAACCACGCTTTTAAACTTGATTGGCGGTTTAGACAAACCTACTTCAGGTTCCATTGTCATTGACGGCATCAACATCGGCGCGCTGAAACCTTCTCAAATGGTGGATTTCAGGTTGCATAATATCGGATTTGTTTTTCAAGCCTATAACCTGATTCCGGTATTAACTGCAAAAGAAAATGTCGCTTTTGTTATGGATTTACAAAAACGTTCGAAAGAGGAGAGCAATCGGCGGGCAATGGATTTGTTAACTCAAGTGGGGCTTGCCGATCGCGCCAACGCCCGTCCCGCCAAACTTTCGGGCGGACAGCAACAAAGGGTGGCCGTGGCGCGCGCTTTGGCTTCAAAGCCTAAATTTATTCTTGCCGACGAGCCTACGGCCAATCTCGACAGTAAATCGGCCGAAAATCTGCTGGATATGATGGAAAAGATGAACGAACAGGAAAACGTTACTTTCATTTTTTCTACGCACGACCCGCGGATTATGGCCAAAGCTAAACGGATCATCACATTAGAAGACGGAAAAATTATCAACGACGAGAAAAAATAATCTTCGAAAAAAGTAGAATAGTTTTATAGAATCAATGCGACAAATCGTTTTCATATTAATACTTTTTTTTTCGGCATACAATCTTTCAGCACAGGAAAAAGAAAAGAAATTTGAGTCTTCCGGCTATGCGAGCGATATGCCTTCGCTTATTATGCAGAATCCCGATAACGCTTGGATGTGGGAAAACCTGTTGCACAACCGGCTTAACTTCGGATTTCAAGCTAACAAATACTGGCGAATAGACGCAAGTATGCGGAATCGTTTGATTGCCGGAAATATGGTTTCGCAACCCGGTTATGCAGAAAGTATCGACTTTGATAAAGGCTGGATAGATATGTCGTGGAACATAATCGATTCAAAAGACGTTTTATTGAATACTACTTTTGACCGTCTTTTCGTCACTTTTGAAAAAAATAAATGGAACCTCAAACTCGGACGGCAAAGAATTAATTGGGGACAAACATTAGTATGGAATCCCAACGATATCTTCAATACTTATTCTTATTTTGACTTTGATTATGTGGAACGTCCCGGTTGCGACGCTTTCCGCGGAACTTATTACCACAGCGAAACATCCTCTACAGAATTGGCCGTATCGGTCGATTATTCGGATAAGGTTACGGCGGCCTTATTGCATCATTGGAATTGGAAGAACTTCGACTACCAAATCATGGGCGGAACGCTTACCCAATCGGATATTGTTGTCGGCGGAGCCTGGAGCGGCGATTTTAAAGGCGTTAACTTTCGCGGAGAATTTTCATACTTTCAACCCGTCAAAAATTTTACCGATACCAATGGCGTAGCCGCCATTTCTGTTGGCGTAGACTATATGTTCAAAAACTCGTTAATGTTGCAAGCCGAAGTGTTGTATAATAACGTTGGTAATACTTTTTCGACGGCGGGATTGCTGGCGCTGTACATGGCTCCCCTATCCCCCAAATACTTGTCGATATGCGACTGGAATCTTTTTGCGCAGGCCTCCTACCCTGTTACTCCACGATTATCGGCATCCCTTTCGGGCATGTATTTTGTCGAAATAAGATCGTGTTATGCCGGACTTTCTGTAGATTATTCTCTCGGAAAGAACCTCGACTTTTCGTTTATCATGCAGTATTTCACCACCATTGGGAACTCCGATTTAGGAGATACGCAGGCATTACTGGGTTTTTTAAGGTTAAAATATTCGTTTTAAAACGCCCTGTTTTTGCAAATCAGGTTTTGTAAAAAGCAACTATTCGAAACTCTACCCCTTCATCATTAAGGTTTTTCGCTTTTTTATTAGTACCTTTGCAGGTTTATTATAATCAAAATTTTTACATGTCAACATTTTTAGAATTAGGAGTTGAGAGCAGAATATTAGACGCTATTGCTGAATTAGGATTTGAAAAACCTATGCCGGTACAGGAAAAAGTAATACCTGTTTTACTCTTGGAAGAAACGGATTTGGTCGCATTGGCACAAACCGGCACAGGAAAAACCGCTGCATTTGGAATTCCCATCATCCAAAAATTAAATTACACAAACAACAACACAGAAGTATTGATTCTTTGTCCTACAAGGGAACTCTGCCTTCAAATTACCAAAGACCTGACCAATTATTCGAAATATATTCCTCAGGCTTCTATTACAGCCGTATACGGAGGCGCGAGTATAGAAAATCAGAAAAGAGACCTTAGAAAAGGAAGTAAAATCATTGTGGCTACGCCCGGACGTATGATGGATTTAATGAAACGGGGGTACGCCGATATTTCAAACGTCAGATGGGCCATCCTCGACGAAGCCGATGAAATGCTCGATATGGGTTTTAAAGACGATTTGGACGGAATTTTATCAGAAACCCCTGCTACCAAGAAGACTTTGCTCTTTTCGGCCACCATGCCTAAAGAAGTGGGGACAATAGCCAGAAGTTACATGGAAAATCCTGTCGAAATTACAATCGGCGTAAGGAATTCGGGATCGGCTAACGTAAAACATTATTATTATTTGGCGCATGCCAAAGACCGTTATTTGGTTCTAAAACGCATTGCCGATTATTATCCTGATATTTATTCCATCATATTTTGCCGTACGCGGAACGAAACCCAGGAAGTAGCTGACGCTTTGATTAAAGACGGCTATAATGCCGACGCTTTACATGGAGATTTGTCGCAAGTGCAAAGAGAACATGTGATGAAACGTTTCCGTTGCCGGAATTTACAAATGCTAGTCGCTACCGACGTGGCGGCGAGGGGATTGGATGTAAACGATCTCACCCATGTCATCAATTATAACCTTCCGGATGATATTGAATTATATAATCACCGAAGCGGAAGAACAGGACGCGCTGATAAAAGCGGCATCTCTGTTTCTATTTTAAATCTCCGTGAAAAAGGGAAATTGAAACAAATAGAAAGAGTGCTTGGGAAAACATTTATCCAAGCCAAAGTCCCCACTGGAAAGGAAGTCTGCGAGAAACAACTTTTCCACATGATCGACAAAATTGAAAATATCAATGTCAATTATCATGAAATAGACGGTTTTTTACCGGAAATATTTAAAAAATTAGAATGGATAGACAAAGAAGACCTTATTCGTCGTTTTGTATCTGCTGAATTCAACCGTTTCTTGGATTATTACCGCTTTGCTCCCGATTTGAACGTAGACGAGAAAAGCGAAGCAAAAAAGGAAGGGACAAACCGCAGGGAACGTGAAAGAGAACGGAATAGCGGTAAAAGCGACAGGAATTATTCGCGTCTGTTTTTCAGTTTGGGACACCGGGACAAAATTGTTCCGCAACGCTTAATTGGTTTGATTAATGATCAAACGCAAAACCGCGACATCAACATTGGACGAATCGACATTATGGACGCTTTTTCATACATTGATATCGGAAACCAATATGTTGACGAAGTTATCGAAGCTTTTGACGGGATCTCTTACAAGGGGAGACCGCTTACCGTAGAATTGGCAAAACCTGTAGGGATGAGGGGAAGTGGAAAATCGAGGGATAAAAGCTATGGACGGGATGAAAGAGACCGTAGCAGATCATCTTCTTCTGACAAAAAATATTATTCGGAAAACAAAAGTTTTTCTAACGATAGAAAAAGACAGGGAAAAGATAAATCTTCTTCAACCAGAGAACGTAAAAGAAGATAAGGGAAAAAGAAATGAAAAATGAAGAGCTAAGTAACTGTTTAAAAATTTTTCCATGAAGTATTTTGGATCTAAAAACGCTCTTTTTTGTTGGAATTTTTACCAAATAGCGCCACTATTCTTGAAAAATCCCGCCTGCAAAATAGTTGTTTTTATCCCTCAAAATCTTTTCAATAAAAATTTAAACAGTTACTAAGAATGAAGATATAATAATTATCGAACCATTCAATGATTTGATATTCAACTTTACAAACTTGTAAATTTTTATATTTTAAACATTCGGTCATTCAATTATTCATTTACTCAATCATTCAATTATTCAATCACTCAATAAAATCAACGCAATGTACAAATGGGTAAAAGAGCTTAACGTTGCCTTTACGGTATGCGATAAAGAAGGTGAAATTTTAGAGATGAACGATAAATCTCAAAAAATCTTTGAAAAATCCGGCGGCGGCGAATTGATTGGGAAATCGGTATTGGATTGCCATCCCGAACCTGCCAAAAACATGCTTTCCGATATGCTTTCTAATCCCAAAACAAATGTGTATACAATAGAAAAAAACGGCGTCAAAAAGATGATCTATCAAACGCCTTGGTATGAAAATGGAGAGTTTATGGGATTCGTCGAAATTTCTTTGGAAATACCTTTTGAGATGAAACATTTCATTAGGCAATAAATTGAAGAATCGAATTATTAAAGGATTGAATAATTGAAGGATCAAAGTAAAATACTTCTAATCTAACTAACAAAAGTATAAACTGTATGAATATTATATTTAAAACGTTATTATTATTTATTGGCTTGGGTAGCGTTTCTTCCGTTTTTGCGCAAGAGAAAGAAATTGAAATACAGCAGTACGACATTCAATTGGTTTATAACGCCGATAAAAATCAATTAGACGTAAAGTTAGAAATAGATGTTTTGCGCAATACAGAAAAACCTGCCTTCGCAGTACTCTTAAACGGTTCTTCGATTATCAAACATATAAATTTTGATAAACAAGTCGCGCAATTTTCGCAAAATCCGTCTAACAATACAATTACGATTTACATTCCAAAAGAATACATAAAACAAAAGAAAAGCAGGGTAAGCTTTGATTATTTCATCCCTCTCAATAAGGATTTCATACAAAATGATATTTTATTTTTAAGTTCGGAAAATAATTGGTGTCCTCTGTTGCCATCTGTAAATGCAGGACTTAAACTGAGCGTTACGGCCCCTGCCGGATATCAGGTTCTTGTGCAGGGATCAAAAAGCGAAGCGCAAAAAGAATCTTCCGGCATGTCTACTTCTCATTATCAACAAACGGCAACAGACATGTCTTTTCCAATAATGATCGGCAAACAAGCAAATAAAAATTCAATTGTTACGGAAGTAGGAGAAACCAAAATCAGTTTTAGTTTTGCATCAATAGACTCGGCATCGGTAAAAAAGATTATGGAAATAACCGAAAAAACCTTTGAGTTTTATCAAACTTTTTTAGGAAAATATCCATTTTTGCAACTTAACTTTATCGAAATTCCGGGAGAAGATGTAAGACCGAGAGTTCAGGGAAACACAATTTTCTTTACCAAGTCTTTTAAAAACGCTGTGCATAATTTTGAAGAAATAACCGCTTCGCAATGGTGGGGAGACGGCGTCCGGTTTTCTCCCAGTTCAAAAGGATACTGTTTCTTGTCTTCTTCCATAAAAGACTTCTTTACTTTGTACCAACTTTTTAAAGACAAACCCAAAGAAGAATTTGAAGCAGAAATAAGCAAACTTCTCGATCAATATAATTCGCAAAATAATCCTACAGAAGAAAAACCGCTCACCGACGTTTTTTCTATGAGGGAAGAAAATAGCCAGACTGTCGTTCATTTAAAAGGAGTTGTTGTTACTTATTATATGACGGTTATATTAGGAGACGATATCTGGAAAGATTTCTTCAGAGACTTATATCAATCTTACAACGGCAAAATTCTTACCTATGAGAAGTTCGTAGAAATGGTGCAAAATTATGACAACGTGGAAGGTTATCTTTTTAATCAAATAAATAACTGGCTTACCACTACCGGAACTCCGGCGCCGCCTATTGTTTCCGAATCGTCGCCCGAAGAAGAAGAAATACAAACAGAGAGTGAAGATGAGAATGAACCCATAGAAATTATTATTAAAGGAGGCGACGAAGATACAGAATAAGAATTTAGTAAGACCGGAAGACAGTAAAATAGTAAGACATCTTGCAGTTTTACTGTCCTACGATCTTACAGTCTTATGATCTTACAGTCTTACGGTCCAGATAAAGTACCGAACACATTAACCAAATATAAGATTTCATCTCATGCAAAATATTCCTTTGGCAGAAGTATTGCGCCCCAAGTCGTTGGATGATTATATAGGGCAGGAACACCTGATTGGAAAAGACGCTATTTTGGCTAAATCCATTCAAAGCGGAAAAATACCTTCTATGATTTTATGGGGGCCTCCGGGAGTGGGAAAAACAACTTTGGCTTTTATTATTGCCCAAAGCCTTAACCGTCCTTTCCACATTCTTAGCGCCATTAATTCGGGAGTAAAAGACGTTAGGGAAGTAATAGAAAAAGCAAAACAAGAAGAAAATTCCATTTTATTTATTGATGAAATCCACCGCTTTAACAAAAGCCAGCAAGATTCATTGCTCAATGCGGTAGAAAAAGGTATCATTACTTTAATCGGCGCCACCACCGAAAACCCTTCTTTTGAGGTTATCTCTCCCCTACTCTCTCGCTGTCAAGTGTATATTTTGAAATCATTGGATAAAGACGATTTACTGAAATTACTGGATATTGCCATTCGATACGAGGAAAATAATAGTCAGAGGAAGATAAAGTTATTAGAAAACGAAGCCCTGTTGCGTATTTCAGGAGGAGACGCGCGCAAATTATTAAATGCGCTGGAGTTGGTCTTGCACCAATACCAAGGCGATGTTGAGATTACCAACGAAATTGTTATCTCGGTCGTTCAACAAAATTTATCTGTTTATGACAAAGGCGGAGAAATGCATTACGATATCATTTCCGCATTTATCAAATCTATCAGGGGAAGCGACCCCAATGCCGCCGTTTATTGGTTGGCGCGCATGGTCGATTCGGGAGAAGATCCTCTTTTTATTGCGCGGCGCATGCTTATCCTGGCTTCGGAAGATATTGGAAACGCCAATCCGAATGCATTGCTTTTAGCCAATGCCTGTTTCGATGCCGTCAATAAAATAGGTTTTCCCGAAAGCCGGATTATTTTATCTCAAACGGCTATTTATCTGGCTACTTCCGTAAAAAGCAATTCCAGCTATATGGCTATCGATACTGCTTTAGGAGAAGTGAAGAAGACAGGAAATCTGCCTGTTCCTTTGCATTTGCGAAACGCTCCCACTAAATTGATGAAAGACATTGGTTATGGAAAAGATTACCTTTATGCCCATAGCTTCGAGAACAATTTTGCAGAACAAGACTTTCTTCCGAAAGAACTGAGTGGGAAAAAAATATACGAACCCGGAAATAACCAGAAGGAAAACAATATAAGAAGTTGGTTAAAAATGCTTTGGAAAAATAAGTACGGGTACTGAAAATTGAATTATTGAAGGATTGAATTTTTCATTCCTAACTTTTCATTTTATTGTGGATATTCCAATGATTTACCTTGCTCCTTTACAAGGACTTACCGGATTACCTTTTCGAAAAGCTTTCTTTAAAACATTCGGAAATACGATAGATATTGCCATTTCTCCATTTATTTCCTTAACGCATGGAGATTTGTCAAATAACTACAAGAAACTAAAAGACGTCCTTCCCGAGAGCAATCAAAACTCTTTAAGAGTAATCCCTCAAATATTGGGTAAAGAACCCGAATTGTTCATACAACTTGCCGACACGCTTTACCAACTGGGCTACGAAGAAATCAATTGGAATTTAGGTTGCCCCGTTAGCAGGGTTATGCGTAAAAAGAGAGGTTCCGGATTGTTGCCTTATCCTGAAGAGATTGAGAAAATACTTGAAACCGTTTTGAGCCGCATTTCCAACAAACTTTCTATTAAAATGCGGCTAGGACTTTCTAATCCGAACGAAATTTTTAACCTTATTCCAATATTGAACGCTTTTCCCCTGGCATCTGTTTGTATCCACCCGAGAATAGGAACTCAAATGTATGAAGGAGAATTGCACTTAGATACTCTAGAAACCTGCTTACCTTTGTTGAAACATCCGGTTATCTTTAATGGCGATATTTGTACTTTAGAAGATTTTAACGCCGTCAAAGAACGTTTTCCCAATATTTCTCAGATCATGATTGGGAGAGGCATTTTAAAAAATCCTTTACTCCCTGATCTTCTGAAAGAAATTCGCTACCCAAATCCTATGCAGAAACTTCAAGAATTTGAACAAAATTTGTTTGAAGAAATCCTATCCATGCCTTCTCCCGAGAGAAATAAACTTAACAAAATGAAAGAATACTGGTATTATTTCTCATATTCATTTCCTGATCAAGAAGAAGCGTTAAAAAAAATCGTATCCGTACAAACGCCGACAGAATATAAAGTTGCGGCAGAGAGAATGTTTGACGAATCTTTTTGTTTATAAGCAATATAATCTTATGATTGGTCAAATAATTGAATAGGGAAATCTTTCAACAATCTTGTTTTTAATTTATTAAAAGCCGATAGATACAAAATATCTATCGGCTTTTCCACTTTTATTCATAAAGGAAGAACTCCTCAATAACTTCGGATCAGTGTAAAAAACAGGTGGAGATAATTTTTAATATTTCTATCATAGTGGTAAGAATGTAATAAACTGCATTGTGATCTTTCTTTTGCCTTGACGCAAAAGAAACAAAAAGTCAAGGCTGACGACAGATATGCTAAAAAATCATTTGTTGCGGCTAAACAAAATAACTCGCCCGTCGACGCTGTTATTCCAACCCCTAAATAACAAACGCT
>JAVBLV010000120.1:0-3246 GCA_031553195.1 Bacteroidales bacterium | reverse complement strand
CGATGAATTACAATGCTTTACTAATCCAGCGAATTTATCGCATGTTTGGGCTAAAGCCAAACATGATTAAAAATAACCAAAACCTCAAAGAACTTATTTATTTCGGAACTAAAGCCGTTTAATTTTTAACGGACTATTGTTGATCCAATTTGATAATTTATTTTCACGTTAGAAATTTAAGAATATCAATATTTTATTCTAAAAGACGACCTGTTGCGATCAAAGCGCATGTAACCACGCCCATCCTCTTCGCGAAATTACAGTTACGTAATTTCAGATTTTTTCTGTAAGTTTGTTCTTTCAAAATGTGATAATGGCATTTAAAGCGCCTTTAATTTGTCGACTTAATAAATTTAAATTCAGATTTGAATGAATAAACTTCTTGGCACAGAGCAAGCCATCGAAAAAATAGAAGATGGGATGACTATAATGATTGGGGGTTTTTTAGCAAATGGAACGCCTCATAAAATAATTGAAGCATTGGTTAAATCAGGGAAAAAAAACCTGACCATTATTTGCAACGATACAGGATTCCCTGACAGAGGAATTGGCAAGTTAGTTGTTAATAAACAGGTAAAGAAAGTTATTACTTCGCATGTAGGAACCAATCCGGTAACCGGCGAACAAATGAACGCCAAGGAATTGGAGGTGGAATTTTCTCCTCAAGGGACTTTAGCGGAAAGGGTGCGCGCAGGTGGATCCGGTTTGGGAGGCATTCTCACGCCAACAGGCTTAGGAACAATTGTCGCGGATGGAAAGCAAATAATGGAAATAGACGGAAAGCAATATTTATTAGAAAAACCTTTACACGCCGATGTGGCTTTGCTTGCCGCTAACATTGCCGATAAAAACGGGAATCTTATCTATAAAGGGACTTCGCAAAATTTTAATCCTTTGATGGCAACAGCAGCAGATCTGGTGATTGCCGAGGTAGAAGAACTCGTTGAAATTGGAGATCTTGCGCCCGAAACTATTCATACGCCGGGAATTTTTGTGGATTATATTGTTTGGTAAAAAGTGAATTGTGAAATGTAAGAAATGGATAATTTGTATATATTTATTGTTTCCCTTTCTGAATGGGAAACACAATTTATTATTGCGCAACGACTTAATCACTGTTTTCCGAAAGAAATAACAGAAAAAAATAAACATTATAAAACAATTAATTTTAGGATTGACAAAATATTTGAAAACAAAGTGCAAAAAGTGAGTTACGAACTATGGAAAGGAAATAACAGGAATCTTATTTCTTCTCATAACTCGCCTTTCTTTTTTTACAATTCACAAAGAAACTATGAAAAAATCAATGATTCGCGTACGTATGAGTTCGCATGACGCCCATTATGGCGGCAACTTGGTAGACGGAGCTAAAATGCTTCAACTTTTCGGAGATGTTGCCACAGAATTATTAATTATTAACGATGGCGACGAAGGTCTCTTCTGCGCCTATGATAAAGTAGAATTTTTAGCGCCTGTTTACGCCGGAGATTATATCGAAGCAGTGGGCGAAATTACCAATGTTGGAAATTCTTCCCGTAAAATGATTTTCGAGGCCCGTAAAGTAATTGTTCCCCGTCCGGATATTTCAGCCTCGGCAGCCGATGTTTTGACAGAGCCTATTGTTGTTTGCCGCGCCAGCGGAACTTGCGTAGTGCCTAAAAATTGCCAAAGAAAATCTTAAAATTCTCGAAAATAGTCATATCCTTGCATTTCACCATTTGGTGAAATACCATTTGGTGAAATGTAAAAAAGCTATAATATGAGAGGGTTAGAAGAGAAATTGTCTCCTTTTTGTTTGGAAAAATAGTTGCAGAAAAAGACTTCATAAACCGGACAAAAGATATCGAGCAGCTATGGCTTAATTTACAAAGTAGCATTAATACCATACTTATATCCCCGCGACGATGGGGAAAGTCTTCATTGGTAGAACATACCGCCTACTTGAAACGCAACGAAAAACAAGTCAAATGGCGCTTCCTGGATATGTTTGCCGTGCGCGATGAGATGGATTTTTATGAACATCTCGCAAAAACGCTTCTCAAAGCCACTTCTTCAAAATGGGAAGATTGGGTTGCTTCTATAAAGTTATTTTTCAAACAAGTTGTTCCTAAAATCAATATCGGTATTGATCCTCAGAATGATTTTTCCATTCGTTTCGAATGGGAAGAATTGGCAAAACACAAAGATGAAATTTTGGATTTGCCCCAACGTATTGCCGAAAAATATCAAATACAGTTGATCGTTTATATCGACGAATTCCAGAATATCCACAATTTCGATCAAGCGGAAAATTTTGAAAAATTATGGCGTTCCCATTGGCAACGCCATAAAAGTGTAAGTTATTGCTTATATGGAAGTAAACGAACATTGATGTCGGATATCTTCAACAAAAAAAACAGAGCGTTTTATCGTTTTGGAGATATTATTTTATTGGATAAAATAGCCACAGAATATTGGGTTCCTTTTATTGTTGAAAAATTTGCCGAAACTCAAAAAAATATTTCTTTTTCGTTGGCAGAAAAAATTGTTTTACTAATGAAAAATCATTCATACTATGTACAACAATTATCGCATTACGTATGGGCGGCCACAAAAGACGAAGCTACCGGCGAAATCTTACAAAAGCGGCTATTCGTTTGCTGGAGTTAAATCAAGCGTTGTATCAATGCGAAATAGAGAACCTAAGCAACACTCAAATCAATTTGCTTAAAGCCATCGTAAACGGAGTTGAACAACTTACTTCCATCAAAACCATTCAAAATTACAAAATCGGAACGCCGCAAAATGTGGTGAAGAACATCCGTATATTGGAAAAATACGATTTTATCGAAAAACTAAGTAACTGTTTAAATTTTTATGGAAAAGATTTTGAGGGATAAAAACGGCTATTTTGCAGACGGGATTTTTCAAGAATAGTAGGGCTATTTGGTAAAAATTCCGGTAAAAAAGAGCGTTTTTAGATTCAAAATACTTCATAGAAAAATTTTTAAACAGTTACTAAACAAAAAAGTCGAACTGCTTGATCCAGCCTTTGAACTCTGGTTTAAAAAATATTATATGCAAAAAAGTATCAGCAGTATTTTTGAAAGCTAATCAATTGATATTATTGAAACGACCCTTTAGTTGCTGAAAAGCATGTATCTTTGTAAAAAACATATATTTATGGATTTATTCAAAGGGATGAACATATTGTCTTTCACGGACAAGTTCAAGACAGATGAGGATTGCAAGGATTACTTATATGAA
>JAVBLV010000083.1:0-8228 GCA_031553195.1 Bacteroidales bacterium | reverse complement strand
TTGTTTTTTCATTATAACCAATTAGAAATCAGTTATAAAGATACGAATTTTCAAGGTCTTTTCCAAATATAAACCCACATATATTTTACTGATTATCAGAAAAATATATCGACAATGATAATTTTTGTCATGTACTAAAATAATTCATTTTTTGTTGTTCCATATAAATGAACTTTATTTTTCTGCGGCACAAAAAAATAAAAAAAATGTCCGTGGTTTTAATTTTATTTTTACCTTTGCAAAAAAAACTCTCGCAGAAAATTATTTTCTATATTCTCATCTCACTGTCGAAGATAGAGCGTTTTCATTTGAAATTTATACAATAAAAAAACAAAGACATATTTAATGCTTTTATCATATGTTTAGTAAAACTGAACTATCTGCAAAATCTCTAGCAGAATTGATGGAGATTGCAAAAACGCTAAAAATTCCCCATATTAAAAAATCTAACGAGCAAGAATTGGTATATAAAATACTTGATCATCAAGCGGCCAATCCTTCAAAAGAACAAGTACAATTGGAAAAAACGAATTCAAAACCTAAACGGAACAGGCTAAAACCATCGCCGGTAGCAGAATCAGGTGCAAAAAACAATAAACCTTCCGAGGGAAATAGTTCTCCCGAATCGAGCAGGGCGGAAAAAGTGAACGAAATGCCTCTTAAAAAAGAGACGTCTCCGGGAACAAAAATCAACAAAAATCAACAAAAGCAAAATCAGCAACCAGCCGCTAATTCCTCCAGGCCGAACCAAACTTCTCCTAAAACGCAACATAAAAATGTTGTCGACAAGGTCAATTTGGATTTATTCTCGGAAGAATTTTCTGATTTTCCGGAGGTGCCGGTTGTTGAAGATATCCTCGATAATGTGGAAAAAGAGGTTCATGATTCTCAACCCAATATTTTTTCAGATATAGAACGCTCCATTGATAAACCTTCCTTTTTTAATGAAGAACTATTCGAGCACGAAAAAAAGATTATTGAAGATAAAGAAACTCCCTCTCAGGAAATAAAGGGGAATAATAAATCCGCGACGAAATATGATTATTTATTCGAAACGGAAGGAATTATTACCAGCGAAGGCGTTTTGGAAATTATTGCCGATGGATATGGATTTCTTCGGTCTTCAGACTATAATTATCTGAATTCTCCCGATGATATTTATGTTTCCCAGTCTCAAATTAAGTTATTCGGACTTAAAACGGGAGATACGGTGCGAGGAACCATCCGTCCGCCTAAAGAAGGAGAAAAATATTTTCCGCTTATTAAAGTCGACTTAATAAATGGGTTAAAAGCAGAGCAAGTTCGCGACAGAGTTCCTTTTGATTATCTTACGCCCTTATTCCCAGAAGAAAAATTCAAGCTTACCGGACATCCGTCAGAAACCATGTCGACTCGTATTATTGACTTGTTTACGCCTATAGGAAAAGGTCAAAGAGGATTAATCGTGGCGCAACCGAAAACAGGTAAAACAACCTTACTGAAAGAAATAGCCAACGCCATTGCCTACAATCATCCCGAAGTTTATCTAATTGTTTTATTAATTGACGAACGTCCCGAAGAAGTCACCGACATGCAACGCAGCGTAGATGCCGAAGTCATCTCCTCTACTTTCGACGAACCTGCCGAACGTCATGTGAAAATTGCCAATATTGTTTTGGAAAAAGCAAAACGAATGACAGAATGCGGACACGACGTCGTGATTGTGTTGGATTCCATTACGCGATTGGCGCGCGCTTATAATACCGTCGCCCCCGCTTCAGGGAAAGTGTTATCAGGAGGAGTGGAGGCTAACGCCTTACAAAAACCTAAACGATTCTTCGGCGCGGCCAGAAATATTGAAAACGGAGGTTCTTTAACTATCATCGCAACTGCCCTTACAGAAACCGGTTCCAAAATGGACGAAGTGATATTCGAAGAATTTAAAGGTACGGGCAATATGGAACTTCAATTAGACCGGAAGCTTTCTAACAAACGCGTCTACCCGGCAGTAGACCTGACGACTTCCAGCACGCGGCGCGACGACCTGTTATTGGATAAAGACATACTGAACAGGATATTGATTTTACGGAATCACCTTGCCGATATGAATCCTAACGAAGCGATGGAATTCTTAAAAAGCAAGATGAAGTTTACCAAAGATAATATCGAATTTCTCCTTTCTATGAACGGATAATCTTTCTTGCGCAAAGATAAGATCAGAAACTTTTTAAAGCAAAATCCTCGCAAGTTCTTTTGGCGGGTTGAAACACAAGATGTTATCACTTTAAGATCTGAGTTGCTAACGATTCTGTTTCAATTAGTTTTGCCTTTAACTTTGCAAATTTACTAATGAAAAGATGCAGATGAGAAAAATATTTTCATCTGCATCTTTTCATTAGTAAAAAGTGGGTGGAGTTGTTTAGTGTTTTGGGGAGCAATGCAATTGGCGGCTCAGCAAGGGTAAATGGTAAATTGCCCAATCTCTTCTGCCAATTATACAACCGAATACTGCATAAAACAAATGCAATTTTCTGATAAATCGCATTTGTTTTATGCAAAACTGTATCTTTGCATGAAAAATTTGTTTGCCCATGGAAAACTTAAAAGCATATTATCACAAATTGTTGCGCGAAACAAACACTGATTTCCAACGATATAAATTTGATGAAATCAATTGGAAAGCGAGAATGATAGGCTTGACAGGGGCGCGTGGCGTGGGTAAAACCACGTTGATTTTGCAACACATTAAATTGAAACTGTCGACAGATGAAACGCTTTATGCGATGGCAGACGACTTCTATTTTGCTTCCCATACATTGCTTGATTTGGCTGATGAGTTTGAAAAACAAGGTGGCAAAACGCTTTTTATCGACGAAATACACAAGTATAAAGAATGGTCGCGCGAATTGAAAATGATTTACGATTATCACCCAAAACTGAAAGTCGTTTTTACCGGTTCGTCCATCCTCGATATCAACAAAGGCGCTGCCGATTTGAGCCGCCGTGCTGTAATGTATCAAATGCAGGGTTTGTCGTTCCGTGAATTTCTGGCTATGTTCAAAGGCATTCACACACGCGTTTGCACTTTAAATGAAATTATTCAGCACAGGGTAGAAGTTCCAGAAGTAGAACATCCTTTGCCCTTGTTTACAGAATATCTCAACCATGGTTATTACCCTTTCATGCAGGACGAAGATTTTGCTATTCGATTGCAACAGGTTGTTAACCAAACATTAGAAATTGACATTCCGCAATATGCCGACATGAATGTGGCCACAGGCAGGAAACTAAAACGACTGATGGCAATTATTGCCCAAAGCGTGCCGTTCAAACCTAATTTCACACAAATAGCTCCTGTTTTAGAAACCAGCCGTAACAACATTGCCGATTATTTTCTCTACATTGAAGAGGCTGGATTAATTGGACAACTGCGAGATGCGGCAGGCGGAATAAAAGGTTTCGGAAAGGTAGAAAAAGTATTTTTGGACAATACCAATCTGCAATACAATCTGATTCCCGGATTGCCCAATATCGGCAATGTTCGCGAAACGTTTTTTTTCAATCAATTGAAAGCGGGATACGATATTTTTTCTTCGCCTGTTTCCGACTTTCAGGTAGAAGATATGACTTTTGAAATCGGCGGAAAAAGCAAAAATCAGAAACAAATTAAAGATGTTGAAAAAGGTTTTGTCGTAAAAGACAATATCGAATTTGGCTATTCAAACGTTATTCCGCTTTGGCGCTTCGGAATGTTATATTAACTACAGGATGTCGGTTCATTATTGCGAGTGACAAATCAACCTGAAATTTGAGGATTTAACATGCTCCGCCTACCGACTTTTTAGAATAAAAAACTCTTTTAGTACGTTACTCATCGAGTATGATGGACTAACATTAGATCAAAGAAGCGGCTTCACTTAAAGTGAAGCCCCGCAAATCCAAAATTTAATTGTGAATATTCCGCGCTTGGGTTGCAACTGCACATGAAGAAGATCCTGACTATACTTTGTTTTGGCTCTGACCGCACATAAAGGCAACCTCTGACCATACTTTACGGAAGTTATGACTATTCAGCGCTTGGGTTGCGAGTATACATGGGCTTAAATCCGAATTCTTCAGACTATCTACAAACGGTATTAAACATCAAGTTTTCAACAACAAATGCCAAATAAATTTTACTGTGTACTTATCTGAAGATGGTCAGCTTTTTAGATATACTTCCCTTGATTGTATGCAATTTTATAACATAATTACCATTTATCCATGTATTCACATCCAATTGGGCTATTAACTCGTGCGGATTGTCTTCATATATTAGTTGCCCTGTCATATTAAAAACCTGAAACTTTTCTATTTTATCCAGGGAAACTATGGTAACCGAACTATAAGCAGGATTAGGATAGACCGAGGCATTCAGGGTTAGAGGGTTCTCTTTTATATTCATAGTATTTTCATTGAGAACCGCATAAATATGCAAATCAATATTTAGCCCGTATTTATCTTTTATCGTAGTCCATTGTCCGGTAGAGCTTCCCGCATAACTAAGGTTCTCATATCCGGTAGCCACGCAATTATCATTAGTACTTAAAATCCCGCAATTTATATTTTGTGATGAAAAGCCCGCCACTGCGGCAAAATCTGTAGAAACAGGAACAGGCGAATCAAATGGGAGGGCAATAAATCCAAATACGCCAGGCATATCTTTACTCGACAGGCTCAGGGAAGTTTCGATAACCGTATCAGGCGCATTATTTTTCACGCTATATAATTTTCCTGTAAAATTACCTTCTCCCGATTTTACCACTACTAAAACGATAAGTCCCGAACATACTTTATTGCCTGTGTTCTTATATATCTGTGCATACATGGTATCGCCGGATGTATTGGCGCCTGTTATATATCCGCTCGCATTCTCATATGTGTAGAACGAATAACAAGACAAGTTACTGGAAGGCGGCCTCAATGTATCCGTTGTACTTTTACAATGTATCGGATTCGCCATAGGAATATCGTATTCGGTTGCTTCAAAGGTATCTTGTGCATGTGCGGCCAGAGAAAAACTTCCCATAGCCAAAAAACAAAAAAGAAATTTTTTCATTGATAAAAATTAATAAGGTAAGAATTGAAAAGAAGCGAGAGTCTCACTTAAAGCGAAGCCCCCGCTTCTTTTTGAACGACAGAAGTTACAAAAGATTCAAAGCCTGTTCTAAATCGGCAATTATATCTTCAACATTTTCAATTCCTACCGAAAAACGGACTAAACCATCTGTAATGCCTGCCGCTTCCCTCGAAGCCTGAGGAACTTTGGAATGGGTCATAGAAGCCGGATGTTGGATCAACGTTTCTACGCCGCCCAAAGAAACAGCAAGAATCGCTAATTTTACAGAATCCATTAATGTTTTACCCGCCTGTAATCCGCCTTTCAATTCAAAACTGATCATGGTTCCCGGACCTCTCATTTGTTTCTTGCCCAATTCATATTGAGGATGGGAAGATAAACCCGGATATGCAACTGTTTTTATTTTAGGGTGGTTATTCAGAAATTCGGCTACTTTTACGGCGTTTTCCTGAGCGCGGTCAATACGAATGCCCAGCGTTTTCAACCCTCTGATAACCATGTATGCCTGATGCGGATCCATATTACATCCCATATTTACCATCACCGGACGAATCTTATTGTATAATTCTTTCGTTTTGGCGACAATAATTCCCCCTACTATATCCGCATGTCCGTTCAAAAATTTTGTAATCGAATGAAAAACAACATCGGCGCCTAATTCCAATGGTTGTTGAAGGTAAGGACTGCAAAAAGTGTTGTCCACAACCAATATTAATCTATGTTCTTTAGCCAATTTCGCGCAAGCGGCAATATCGGTAATTCCCATGGTAGGGTTGGCCGGCGTTTCGATATACAACACTTTGGTGTTGGGACGAATAGCCGACTTAATATTTTCTATATTTTCGGTAGCAACGTAGGTAGACTCCACTCCGAAACGGGAAAAATGTTGTTCCATTACTACGCGCGAAGCGCCATAAACAGCCGCGGAACTGATCATATGTTCGCCCTGGTTAAGCAACGCCATATATAAAGTGGTTACGGCCCCCATTCCCGAAGAAACGGCAATTCCGCCAAAACCGTTTTCCAATTCGGCAACCTGCCGTTCCAAAGCCGAAATAGTCGGATTGCCGATACGCGTGTACATGTATCCGTCCTTTTCTCCCGAAAAACAGGCCGCTCCGTCGTCGACGTTTAAGAAACGGAAAGTCGAAGTTTGATAAATGGGCACCGTTGCGCTGCCATATTCGTCATGGTGTTCTCCGCCATGTATCAGTTTGGAATTAAATCCTAAATTTTTTGTATCCATCATGTAATTATAAATTTATTAAGTTATAAATCAAATAAAAATCGGCAAGCATGTTGGAGGTTGTCGAAAAATTTTTCTGTGAAGTATTTTGAATCTAAAAATCTGTTCTATAAAAATTTAGACAACCTCTCATATTTACAAAATAATTTGCGCGCTGGCCATTCAAATAAACATGGTTAATCGCACAAAACATAAATATCTTCCCTGGGATTAAGCATTAACACCGGAATTTTATACGGATTCCGAATCGTTTTATATTCCGGTCTGAAACGCAAGAAATCAATAACCGTTTTTCCCCTGGTAGAAACTGCTATCAACAAACCTATTCTATTATTTTCAAAGCGTTTTATCGCTTCCATATCAATAGTAGACGAGTAATTTACCCTCCCGATTTCCTCTACGACATAATTCACATTTAATTCCTCAAACATTTTTTTTACAAACCGGAGATTTTCTTGTGTTGACCTAGATAAGTAATCGTCTTTATATTCCGGATAACACACATAAATCAATGATCGGTTAAAACGCCCGAAATAACTCGCCCATGGTATTTTTTCTTTCGATTCTTTCTCAAAATCTATCGTAAAAGCTATGTTTTTCAACAATTTTTCATCAGAAAGAGGCTCAGGCGCCAACAAATAGGCCGTCTTGATATATTCCAAATTCTTCAGTAATTCTTCGGGAGCATCTGCCTTTTTTCCTTTTTTAGACGTATTAATGCCCGTAATCAAACATATAACATTCAGTTTTTCAATACTCCCTTTCAGAATTTCAGAAGTTTTCCCTTCCAACAAATAGTACTCCGACAGAATTCCATACGAAGAAATCAACCGTTCTGCTTGTTGTATTTTTTCTTTCGCCAGTTCCGGAGAAATGCTTTCTGAAACATATTTCGGATCTTGCACATGTAAAAAAACAATCCCTTTATCTAAGACTCTTGCAAGGGGCAGGGCATAGCTTAAAGCGGCATCGAATGATTCAATCTGCGAAAAATAAACCGCAATAAACTGATCCGGCTTTTCTTTTTCCTGCATCAAAAATCGTTATGATAATGGGTGTTTGAACGCGCTTTCTTGCGCCAATATAAAATAAGGAAAAAGCCGAAAATCATTCCGCCTAAATGAGCAAAATGAGCTATTCCGCTTCCATGCGAAAAAATGCCTGAAAATAATTCTATCGCTCCATAAATGATTACAATCCATTTGGCCTTTATGGGGAATAAAAAGTAAATAAATACGTACATATTCGGAAACATCATTCCGAAAGCCAGCAAAATACCGTATACAGATCCGGAAGCCCCAATGGTGACAAATTCGTTAAAAAACGCCTTTTTCGACATCAGATCCCCGCCAGCGTTTATCATTTCCGCCGAAGAGTAAATAACATCCCGTAGTTCTATAATCCACGACAGTTCCTGAACAATCCCCGCTCCTATCCCTGTAACAAAATAATAAATTAAAAAGCGTTTGGTTCCCCAAGTGTTCTCGAGCAAGCAACCAAACATCCATAAGGCAAACATATTAAAGAACAGGTGACTAAAATTTCCATGCATAAACATGTACGTAACATACTGGTAAAAAGCAAAAGATTCAGCCTTAAAAAAATGCAAACCTAATATTTGATTTAAATCTATAATCCCGGATCTTTGCAACAAAAAAGTCGCAAAAAAACAAATGACATTAATAATTAACAGATTTTTTACTGCCGGAGGCAAAAAACTAAACTTTTGCGGGCTGTATTGTGTATCAATAGTCCGTTACTTTTAATGTTAAATATCTATAAATCAATCAATTAAATGACATTTTAATTTGTTTAAGTCGCTGAAAATCAGTAATTTTATAGTTTATTCTACTATCCTATTCAGTTATGATTTTCAGGACTCAA
>JAVBLV010000090.1:0-58924 GCA_031553195.1 Bacteroidales bacterium | reverse complement strand
GTTAAAATTATCAGGACAGAGATGGTCGATAGGGGGAGCTCAGAGAATAGCCAACCTCAGGGCATATAGAAAAAGTAATCGATGGGAAACTTTAGTCGCGTGCATTAAAAAAACTGCGTAATGCAATTTGACATGCACCCTCTCCAATGCGAATGATTAAAGGCGCGCGTCAGCCAAGTCTCCCAAACAAATAAGAAAATCCGATTAATCTCCCTTGAGGGGAGAATTAAAGAGGGGGTGGGAGATTTAGAGGGGCTTATAAATTTTAAACATATGAAAACGTTTATGAGTTAAATAAAATGATGAATATGGCTCTATGTGAGGATTGTAGAGAGACATGCTTTGCTAGAGGTTGTTTAAATTTTTAAACAACCTCTAGGAGATAATTTAAAAATGAAACAAGAAATTACTTGATTTCAATTTGTTTTGTATCGTTTTTCTCCAACCCTTCTTTTTTGGGAATAGAGATGGTCAGCACCCCGTCTTTATGTGCCGCAGTAATTTTATCTGCATCGGCATGCGCAGGAAGGTTGAAAGTTCTGCTGAAAGATGTATAGCCGAATTCTCTTCGTAAAAATTTTGAATCCTTATCTTTTTCTTCGGTTTTAATTTCTTTTTCAGCAGAAATTTCAAGCGTATTTTTTTCTATTTTTATCTTGAAGTCCTTTTTATCCAGACCCGGAGCGGCTACTTCGATATTGAAAGCCGTTTTGGTTTCTACTACATTAATTGCCGGAACAAGATTCATTTCTTTACCGTCGAAAAAATTGCTCAAAAAGTCTTCGTTCCAAAAATTTTGGAAAAATGAGGGTAGATAGTTGTTTGCTTTTTTCACAATAGAGTTCATTGTTATATCCTCCATAAAATTTTAAGTGATAAATTAGGTTTGTTTTTCATGATGCATTTATAATGTATATTACATATAACGTCGAAAAACAAATATGGTTCAATTTAATTAGATGAAAGATGTTTGTTTTGTAAGTAATTGATATTTATATTTTTAATGTTTTTATTATGCAGATCTCGTATATGTTTGAATAAGAATTGCGCAATACAATTTAGAAACGTAAATGCCTTGATATAAATTAAGTGGATTCATCTTTTCAATTTCTGCTTTCAACTTTCAACTATATATGTTATCTTTGTGCAAAAATTGAGAATATGTTAGGGAAACATCAACAAGACTTTTATTTGAAGACAGAGAAAGAAGCCGTTGTGGAATTGCTTCTTTACAATGATGATTTCAACACGTTTGATTATGTAATAGAATGTTTGGTAGAAGCATGTAATTATTCTTTTATTCAGGCAGAGCAATATGCTGTATTGGTGCATTATAGGGGTAAATCTTGTGTAAAGCAAGGATTATATTCGGAACTATTGCCTATGTATCAATCTCTATCGAGTTTTAATTTAACAGTGGAGTTAAAACACTAATATTTGACTATGACCTGGTTTTGGATAATATTGTTTGTTTTTGTGGGATTAACGTTGATTGCCTTGGAAGTAGTTGCTATTCCGGGCACGACAGTGGTGGGGTTTGCAGGTCTGGCTATGCTTATTTTTGCAATTTGGAGTACCTATTCGGCTTACGGTTCCACGGCAGGACACTTGGTTTTAGGTTCTTCTTTGCTTTTTGGGGTATTGATTTTAACGTTTTTCCTGCGTTCAAAAACTTGGAAAAAGGTAAAATTAAATGATGTAATTGATAGTAGGGTAAATACGATTGACGAAAGCAAAATTGTTGAAGGAGCGGAAGGAGAGACTATTTCGCGTTTGGCTCCTTCGGGCAAGGCATTAATAAACGGAGAAATTGTAGAGGTTCACACTTTTAGCGAATTTGTCGATCCCGAAACCAAAATAAAGGTTGTTAAGGTAGAAGGAAATAAAATTATTGTAGAAGTCATTTCTAACGATTAAGTAAAATAAATTATAAACCTAAAAAATTAATAAGATGGAATTTATAGGATTTCCTATTTTTTTGATAATCATTTGCATAGTAGGATTGGTGATATTTTTGTATTTCGTTCCTATCGGCCTATGGTTTAATGCATTGGTATCGGGCGTAAATATCTCGTTGGTGCAATTGATCTTCATGCGTTGGCGTAAAGTTCCGCCTCAAATTATTGTACGAAATATGATTGCCGCCAATAAGGCAGGATTAAAGTTAACCCGGAACGAACTGGAAGCGCATTATTTGGCCGGAGGAAAAGTCGGCAATGTGGTGAGCGCTTTGATTTCGGCCGATAAGGCAAATATTAATCTGGACTTTAAAACAGCTACAGCTATTGACTTGGCAGGCCGCGACGTATTTCAAGCGGTGCAAACTTCGGTAACTCCCAAAGTAATCGACACGCCCGAAGTAGCCGCAGTGGCTAAAGACGGGATACAGTTAAAAGCAAGAGCCCGCGTTACGGTTCGCACCAATATAAAACAATTGGTTGGCGGCGCCGGCGAGGATACCATTTTAGCAAGGGTAGGGGAAGGGATTGTCAGTTCCATTGGCTCTGCCGATTCGCATAAATCAGTGCTGGAAAAACCTGATTCTATTTCGAAACTGGTGCTACAAAAAGGATTGGATTCGGGAACCGCTTTTGAAATTCTTTCTATCGATATTGCCGATATCAGCGTAGATAAAAATATTGGCGCTCAGTTACAGATGGATCAGGCGCTTACCGATAAAAATATTGCACAGGCCAAAGCGGAAGAACGTCGTGCAATGGCGGTAGCCTCCGAACAAGAAATGAAAGCCAAAGCGCAAGAAGCCCGCGCAAAAGTGATTGAAGCGGAGGCCGAAGTTCCGCGCGCCATGGCAGAAGCTTTCCGTAATGGAAATTTAGGTATTATGGATTATTATCGTATGCAAAATATAAAAGCAGATACGGATATGAGAGAGTCTATATCTAAGCCTGCAGGCAATAAACCTCCAATGGGAGATAATAAATAGTTAATCTTATCAAACAGAATTAAAACTGCCCGGAAAAAATATTTCTTGGGCAGTTTTTGATTTATATTCAATAATATAGAAGATCCTTCTAAATTTATAACTTTAGGTTTTTTAGAAACCTTATAAACTCAAAACAATGAACGTTGCAATTATCGGATACGGAAAGATGGGAAAAGAAATAGAACATATGCTGGAATCTCGTTCCCATAAAGTATTGGCTTTTATAGATTGCGAGGACGATTGGTCTCGGCAGAAAGATCTGGTTTGCCAATGCCATATTGCTATTGAGTTTTCAATTCCTGCGATGGTCGTCCGGAATATTTTGAAATGTTTTGAGATGGGTCTTCCGGTTGTGGTAGGGACTACAGGTTGGTATGACCGTTTGCCGGAAATCAAGGAAATATGTATAAAACAAAATAAAAGTATATTCACGGCTTCTAATTTTAGCATAGGCGTAAATTTATTTTTTGAACTCAATCGTTATTTGGCAAAGCTGATGAGTAATTATCGAGAATATGAGGTGGAAATGACGGAGATACATCATGCTCAAAAATTAGATGCGCCCAGCGGAACGGCGCTTACTTTGGCAAATGATATTATACATGCGCTCGAAAAAAAGCAAATCTGGGCATCTCAATCGGCGAAATCGGAGGAAGAACTGTTAATCACTTCAGTTCGTGAAGGAAGCATTCCGGGAACGCATATTGTAACTTATTTTTCCGATATTGAGAGCATAGAAATAAAACACGAGGCTAAATCTCGCAAGGGTTTTGCTTTGGGCGCCGTTTTAGCGGCTGAATTCCTGATAGGCAAAACCGGTTATTATGAAATGAAGGATCTATTGGCTTCAAAGATAAATTAAAATAGATTTTGAGACTTTTTCAGGTAAAATTCCGCCGCTTCAAAATCAAAGGGAGTAGTGAGTTTGATATTTTCTATATTCCCGTCAATCAATGTAATGGAAGTAGAAGTGTTTTTTTCAACAATGCCGGCATCGTCGGTATAATCTTCAGAGAAATCTGATTTATAAGCTTCTTTCAGTAATTTAGCATAAAAACATTGCGGCGTTTGAACGAGCCTGAAATCATTCCGGTTTAGGGTTATAGATTTATTATTGTCCTGTATTTTACGTATACTGTCGGTTAAGGGAATAACAGGAATGGCAGTCGAGTAACGCTGGGCTGTTTCAAAAGCATTTGTAATAACGTTTCTACTAACAAAAGGCCGGACACCGTCATGAACGGCAACCAACGATTCGTCGTCGACATATTCCAATGCATTCTTTACGGAGTAATAACGTTCGTTTCCTCCTGCCGTTATCTGGCAGGGAAATAGGAAATGGCGAAGCCTGCAAAGATCCTCCCAATAGTGAAAATATTCGGACGGAAGAACCAAAATAACCGAAATATCCCGGTCATATTGCAAGAAAGCGTCTATTGTGTGCATTAAAACCGGCTTTCCTGCAATAGATAGGAATTGCTTAGGGATTCGCGATCCCATGCGTAAGCCTTTTCCGCCGGCGACGATTATTACATATTTTTTCAATAAAACATGATTTTATATGATCAGCATGGCGTCTCCATAGGTAAGGAATTTATATTTTTCCTTGATGGCCGCTTGATAGGCTTCCGTCAATAGTTCATGTCCGGCAAAAGCGGCAACCATTATTTGCATAGACGACATGGGAGGATGAAAATTCGTTATCATCGAATCGGCAATATTGAAATCGTAGGGAGGAAAGATAAATTTATTGGTCCATCCGTTATATGCCTTTATCTTACCTGCAACCGTAACAGCAGTTTCTATGGCTCTCATGGTTGTTGTGCCAACCACGCAAACTTTGCTCCTACGTTCTTTGGTTTTGTTAATGATCTGAACGGCATCTTCCTCTATGATCATTTCTTCCGAATCGGTTTTATGCTTTGTTAAATCCTCCACCTCGATGGGTCTGAAATTCCCCAATCCGGCGTGCAGGGTAATTTCTGCAAAGTTTACTCCTTTTATTTCCAATCGTTTCAGTAATTCGCGACTGAAATGAAAACCTGCCGTGGGCGCAACTACTGCGCCTTCGTTTTTAGCATAAATGGTTTGATAACGTTCTTTATCTTCGGAAACAATGTTTCTGACGCTTAACAAACTTTCGGGAAGCGGCGTATTGCCTAATGATTTGATTGTTTTCTTGAATTCTTCATGGGTGCCGTCAAACAGAAAACGCAATGTCCGTCCTCTGGATGTCGTATTGTCGATAACTTCGGCGACCAAAGAATCGTTGGGACCAAAATATAATTTATTTCCAATGCGTATTTTCCGGGCGGGATCGACCAAAACATCCCATAAACGGCTTTCGGCATTTAATTCTCTCAGGAGAAAGACAGTTATTTTAGCGCCTGTTTTTTCTTTTTCGCCATACAATAAAGCCGGGAAAACTTTTGTATTATTCATAACGATGGTATCTCCGTCATTGAAATAGTCTAAGAGATCTCTAAAAACTTTATGCTCGATTTTTCCGGTTTTCCTGTCAACGACCATCAAACGAGATTCGTCTCGTTGTTTGGATGGATGTTCTGCGATTAGTTCTTTGGGAAGGGTATATTTGAATTGTGAAAGTTTCATTTATTTGTATTTTAAATTTTTATCTCGGTTAAATAAAATATTGTCGACTATTCTGTTTGATTTGAATCTATAAACATGTTTTGTTTTTAGGCAAAATAGTCTTTGTACTCGCGAAAATTCTATGGATTATTGATGATGTTGTTTTATAAAATACTTGTAGTTTTAATGTTTATTTAAATGAATTCAGGCGTGCAAAGTTAGTATATATAGAGGGAGTTGTCAAGTTTTTAACATGAGTCGAGCGTTCTTCGTACTCTTATATGCTGATGAATTGATTGTTATGATATTTTAAAAAGAAATAAACGAATCGAATTTTTAAAAAATATTTAACATTTGATTCTCTATTTCATCAAATGTAAATGCATTTTGTATTGTAAATTCGCCGATTTTTGTACGGCAAAGAGAAGAAAGGTAGGCGCCTGAATTTAATTTTTCTCCAAAATCGCGGGCAATGGCGCGAATATAAGTTCCTTTGCTGCAAGAAATCCTAAAGTCAACTTCGGGCAAGGCAATTCTCGTAATTTCAAACTCGCGGATGGTTACCGGTTTAGGTTTAATAACAACAACTTCTTCTTTTCGGGCATATTCGAATGCTCGTTTACCATTTATTTTAACAGCGGAAAAAGTAGGCGGCAATTGTTCTTGAGCGCCAATGAAACTTTGGGCTGTTTCGAGAATATCGTTCTCAGAAATATGTTGAATATCAAAAGTGCGGTCGATCGGTTTTTCTAAATCATAACAGGGCGTTGTCGCTCCCAGTACGAAGGTTCCTGTATATTCTTTTTCCTGCGCTTGAAAGGTTGAGATGGATTTGGTCGCTTTTCCGGTGCAAATAATTAAAAGACCGGTGGCTAGCGGATCTAGAGTCCCGGCATGACCGATTTTGATTTTTTTTATTCCGAGTTTATATTTAAGAATCGTCTTTATTTTATTGACTGCTTGAAAAGACGTCCACCCCAAGGGCTTATTAAGCAATAAAACTTCGCCTGCCTGAAAATCTCGCTGCATTTTATAGAATATTCAAATTATACCCGCAAAGAAGCAATATTAAAATGATACTGCCAACCGTGATACGGTAATAACCAAATGCCTTGAATCCGAATTTAGCAATAAAGTTGATAAAAAATTTAATCGCCAACATAGCCACCACAAAAGCCACGATATTACCAACGATCAGGATATTTAAATTCTCCATCAGAACAGCTTTACTTTCGGGATTACCGATAAGTTTGTATAATTTGTAAACAGATGCGGCAAACATAGTGGGAACGGCAATAAAAAAAGAAAATTCAGCGGCATTTTTTCTTGTTAGCTTTTGTTGCATTCCCCCAAAAATAGTGGACATGGAGCGGGAAACCCCGGGAATCATGGCAATACATTGAAAAAGTCCGATAATGAACGCTTTTTTATAAGTTACTTCTTGTTTCTCAGACGGCTTGAACCATTTGTCCATAAAAAGCATTACAATTCCGCCTAAAATTAACGCAACAGCTACAACAGTAACATTTTCCATCCATTCATCAATTTTATCGGCAAATAATAAACCAAAAACAGCGGCAGGAATGAATGCAACAAATAATTTCCAATAAAAATCAATCCGTTGAAAAAAACGTTTGAAATAAAGTACGACAACAGAAAGAATGGCTCCAAATTGTATAATTACGGTAAAAGCCTTGACAAATTCGGTACTCTCTACGTTCAGTAATTTTTGAGTAATAATCATATGCCCTGTCGAAGAAATAGGCAGAAATTCGGTGATCCCTTCAACAATGGCAATTAAAATAGTTTGAAACCAGGTCATGGAGTCGTTTTAGTAAGGTCTATATTGTTGATAATTCTGAGGAATGAAGTCCTGAAGTTGGAATATTATTTAGATAGTTCTAACTGTATAAGCCTTTGCTAATCTTTGGGTTTCTTCATAATAGCAAAAATTTCGATGGTGAAACCTGCCAACATTAATATAGGCGCAATAACCATGCGTTGCGTATCGAAAATTTTATAACTGAAAACAGCCGGATCGTCCGAACCTCCTCCCACTAAAAGAATATATCCCAAAGCGAGAACAACGATTCCTACAATTAACAAGATATAATTTTGCTTTCCAAATGCAAAATCGAATTTTGGAGCCTGAGGTTCCTGTTTGGTTTGTTTTTTTACCGGTTTAGCAGACATGTTATTTTTTTGATTATATGTTTTTAATACAATTTCTGTTCTTTAATTCTGATGTGCCTGCGCACTGAAAAGTAAGTAGACGCAAGACTGAGAAATATTCCGAAAGCCAATAGAATAGCCATAATAATAAAATAAAAATTCAGATCGGCGTCAATATTGACAATGCCGGAAAATTTGAAATCGACAAAATAAAGCAAAGCAGAGAGCAACGCAATTGCCAGTATGCCCCCGATAATAGCCCATTTTAGACTTTTAATAATATAAGGCTTTATAATGAACGAATATTTTGCGCCTACCAATAACATTGTTCTTATTGAGAAACGTTTTACATAAATGGTCATCCGGATTGTATTGCTGATAATAGCTGTTACGATAAACAGCAAAATCAATGCAAACGCCAAAACGCCAAGCCCAATATAATAAATGGTATAATTAACATCTTGCAAAACGCCTTGATTATATTCGACTTCGCTGACATTTTTATTTCGGGCGACTTGTTTAATAAAAATATCAATTTTGTTTTTCTCTGTGGCATTGGCTTTTAAATTTACCATCAGCGAAGGATACAAAGGATTTTCGCCTAAAAAAGAAACAAAATCTTCGCCTAATTCTTTTGTAAACATACTGGCCGCTTCCTCTTTAGAAATGTATTGCACCGACTTAACCAAATAAGACGTGTCCAATTGCTTTTTGAATTCTAACGCCTCTTTTTCGGAAACAGAGGGAAAAAAATTGACTTTAAATCCCAAACTCTCTTTTATGCTGTTCGAAAATTTGAAAGCATGATATCCGGACAACATCAATAAACCTAAAATGAAAAGTAGTAAAAAAATACTAAGAACAGTAGAAAAATTGGCGCTCCAAAATTTCACCCTAGATTGCTTAAATGTAGCGTTTTTACTCATTTTCAATGATTGCGTTTAGAACTGCTAAATTACTACTTTTTTTTGAGTTTTAGGTTTTGAAACAAGATATTAGGCGGTTTTTGCAGCAAAAACAGAAGATAGGGCGCTTAATTGTTGGTAAATAGAGGGATGAATAACTTTGTTAGGACTGCTCTTATCCTGTACTCCGGTTTTAAATAGAGAAACTTCGTATGTCGATGCGGTTTTTATTTGTTGATAAGCGAATGTTCGCAAACAGCATTAATTAGAGTGGGGTTTTCATTATCGTTGTTTAAAACTTTTTTATTATCAGATTCTTCTTTTTCTTAAATTTGCTTTGCGAGAGAAAAAGACGAAACTCTTGCTAAAATCCCAATCATAAGTATTATTTGATGTTTAGTGTTGATATAATTTGATTAGAAAATGAAAAATTACATCGACCAGGAATTATGATAGGACATTTTTTAATGATTATCTACTTTTTTATCCCTAAATTCCCTGAAGGGGAAGAGCGTTTGAGGGCCGTGCCTATTTCTATTGGCAGTGTTTTAGCCGGTGGTATTATTGTGGATAATCATATTTTTTAATGTGAAAAATGACGTTTAATATCCAAAACTAACGATTCAACAGGTAATAAATACATGAACTATAAAATTTTACTCCCCTTCTTATTTCTTTTATTTTCATTTGCCTCCTTTTCTCAACCTGCTTCAAAAGTCTTTACTTGGTCGGATTCTGTTTATAATAAGATGACAATGGAAGAAAGGATTGCCCAATTGATCATCGTCAGGGTTCCTACCGAAGACAAAGGAAAATATTATAACGAAGCCATTGATAATATTGAAAAATATAATGTAGGCGGGATTTGTTTCTTTGCAGGAACCGCTCCAAAACAATTGCAATTGACTAAGATTTACCAAAAAAAGACGAAAATACCTTTGTTGGTTTCTATAGATGGCGAATGGGGATTAGGGATGCGTTTAACAGATATTTATTGTTTCCCAAGGCAGATGATGTTAGGCGCAATAGAGGATAATTCCTTGATTTATCAGATGGGAGTGGAGATAGGGAAGCAATGTAAAAAAATGGGAATACATATTAACTATGCTCCTGTAGCCGATCTGAACAGCAATCCGGCCAATCCGGTAATAGGTCTTCGTTCATTTGGAGAAAATAAATATAAAGTTTCCGAAAAAGCGATTGCTTATATGAAAGGGTTGCAAGAGAACGGAACCATTGCCGTGGCAAAGCATTTTCCGGGGCATGGCGATACCGAGACGGATTCGCATAGCGACTTGCCTGTTATTGCGCATACAAAAGCATATATAGACAGCGTAGACTCCTATCCATTTAAAGCGCTTATTAAGGCGGGAGTGGATGGCGTGATGATAGGGCATTTACAAATTCCAGTATGCGACGCCGCTAAAAATTCTTCGGCTTCCTTATCGTATAATGTCATTAGTAAATTCTTACGGACAGAACTCAAGTTTAGCGGATTTATTTTTACGGATGGCTTGGATATGAAAGCCATTACAAAATATAACAAAGACGGTCAGGCTGAATTGAAAGCATTACTGGCAGGCAATGATTTTTTGCTGCTTCCCGAGAAAGTATCTCCGGCCATTGAGGCCATTTCATCGGCGGCAAAAAACGATACCATTTTACAGAAAATTATCGAACGTAAATGTAAAAGAATATTGCAAACCAAGTATCGGTTGGGTTTAATGCGGATGAACTTTAATCTTTTGCAAATGCCTTCGTATGAAAATATTTTGAATGCTCAACTGATTTCTCAAAATATAGCCGATCAGGCCATTACGCTTGTTAAAAATACAAATGGCGTACTGCCTGTAGATAATATTGCCGATTATTCCATTGCCTGTATTTCTGTCGAAAATTCTTCAATGGCCGATTTCAGGGATTTATTAGATACTTACGGTCCGGTTGAACATATTGTCTTGCCTTCGACTTTTACGACAAGCGCTGTCGATTCTTTACTTCCTAAATTATCCCAGTTCAATTATACTATTCTTGCTTTGTCTTCATCTGCCACGGCAAGAGCTCAGCAAAATTATGGCCTTTGCGACGCTGTTTTTTATTTAACGGAAAAAATCCAGAATATATCCTCCAGTAATGTTGTGTTATTGTTCGGGACGCCTTATTTGGTTTCCCGTTTTTATTCGATGCCGAAAATACAAGCTGTCGCCGTGGGTTATCAAAATATTGACGTTGTCCATAAATCGATGGCTCAACTTGTGTTCGGCGGGCTTCCTTCCAAAGGAAAACTCCCTGTAACAGCTATCAAAGATTCGGTTGTCGAAGGAATGGGGTTATTTACCAATAAAACCCGTTTAGGTTATAAATTGCCTCGGCAAATCGGACTTTCTAATATTTACTTTCAGCGAATAGATAGTCTTGTGAATGCTGGGATTGGAGCCGGCGCTTATCCTGGATGCCAGGTGTTGGTGGCCAAAGACGGTTATATTATCCATAATAAGTCTTATGGGAAACTTACCTATCAGGATCCTGTTCCGGTTACCAATGCATCAGTATACGATCTGGCCTCCTTGACGAAAGTTTGCGCTACCACATTGGTTATTATGAAATTATACGAAAATGGAAAAATACGATTGGACGACAAACTTTCTTCATACCTTTCTTACTTGCGTAATACCGATAAAAGCAATATTACTATCAGGGAAACAATGAGCCACATAGCCGGATTCAAGGCGTTTTATCCTTTCTGGCGCGAAACGCTGAAAGACGGTTTCTGGGATGAAGATATTTATCAATTCGATCCTGAAAATAAGACTCTGTTTTATGCCTTAACGGATAGCTTGTATATTTCAAAGAAGTATAAACAAAAAATTCTTGAAAAGATAGCGGGAATAGAACGGAATACAAAACAGGAGTATTTATATAGCGATTTTGGATTTATTTTGTTGGGAGATTTGGCGGAAAAAGTTTCGGGCAAACCGTTGGATGTATTTATGAAAGAAAACTTTTACTTGCCGTTGGGAATGAATAAGACAGCCTTCAACCCTGTAAGCGCCGGATTTAATGTAGACCTGATAGCCCCGACTGAAATGGATAACAACTTTAGAAAATCGTTGATAAAAGGTTATGTGCATGATCAAACTGCCGCTATGTTGGGCGGCGTGGCGGGTCATGCAGGCTTATTTTCCAATGTTTCGGATTTGGCGGCGCTTTTTCAAATGTTGTTAAATGGAGGAAATTACGGAGAGTATCAATACTTGAAAAAAGAAACGATCGATACTTTTAACCATCGTTATTATGCAAATCTTAAGAACCGGAGAGCGCTTGGATTTGATAAGCCTTTAATCAACGGTAAAAGCGAGCATGTGTCTTCCAAAGCGTCGCAAAGCAGTTTCGGGCATTCCGGTTTTACGGGAACCTATTTTTGGGTGGATCCCGAATATGATTTGGTTTATATTTTCTTATCCAATCGCGTATACCCCGACGCCGAGAACAAAAAACTGGCCCAAATGGATATACGCACCAAAATTCAAGATATTATTTATGAAGCTGTTAAGAATCCTCAAAAGTTTGAAAAATAAATAGCGAAAAAATCTTTTAATCTTTTAAAGATCCGTTTAATTATTTGAATTTCTTTCTGCTAGACATTACGGGTCTAAAACGTTCTTTTGTTAGAAAAAAACCGAAAGTCGTATTTTTGTATACGCTCTCGGTTTAGAAGAATTTTCATTTAGGAAGGGGCTATGCGGTCTCTAACGTTCCGTGAACAATAATTTTTGTGTTTAATAATTTTGATATCGGGCAATTTTGGCTTGCATCATTCACAGCTTCGTCGAACTTTTCTTTTGAAATTCCCGGTATTTTTCCGGTAACATTTAATTCCGAAGAGGTAATTACTCCGCCCTCAAAAGTGATAACGCAGGATGTTTCCAACTTTGTTGGGGTAAAACCACCCGCTTCGAGATTAAAAGCTAACTTCATGGTAAAACAGCCTGAATGAGCGGCGGCAATCAATTCCTCGGGATTGGTTCCGTCAGTTGCGCCTTCAAATCTCGTTTTATATGTATAAGGAGTTTCTTTTAATGCATTGCTATTTACTGTTGATAATTTTCCTTTTCCGGTTTTTCCCGTACCTTCCCATACGGCAATTGCTTTTGGTTTCATTGTGTTGAATGTATTAGTTTAATTGTAATTTATTTGGATAATCTTTTTTCTTTAAAACAAAGCAAATCTGTTTTTGGTTCATTTCATTCTTGTTCTAAGAGGTTGTTCAAATTTTTATGGAAAAGGTTTTGAAAGATAAAAATGGCTATTTTGCTGACGGAATTTTTCAAAAATAGTAGCGCTATTTGGCAAAAATTTCGGCAAGAAAGAGCATTTTTAGCCTCAAAATACTTCCTGGAAAATTTTTTAAACAAGTTCTAAAATGTCAGGCAAAAATTTTCTTGTAAATATGACAATACGGCATATCTCCTTTTTTATCGTAATAATGCTGATGATAGTTCTCCGCCGTCCAGAAATCGGTTTCCTTTTCCATCCGGGTCGCTACCTGATAACCTTTTTCCGAGAGGATTTTAAGATACTTACGGGCTACTTCCTCCTGTTCTTCCGTTTTGATAAAAAGCGCCGATCGATACCTTGTCCCAATATCGGGGCCTTGCCGGTTTAATTGTGAGAAATCATGCGTTTCGAAAAAAAGTTTCACCAAATTCTCATAATTAGTCAAAGTTTTATCATACACAACTTTAACAACTTCGGCATGACCTGTTTTGTCGGTGTAAACTTCTTCATAGGAAGGGCTTTCCCAATCGCCTCCCATAAATCCGACCGAAGTGAACAAGACGCCCTTTGCTTTCGAAAAATGATACTCCACGCCCCAGAAGCAACCCGAAGCAAAATAAGCGGTTTCTATGTCCTTTTCAGGAACAAAATCCATGGAAATAGAATTGACGCAATAACGGGTATCTTTATCTGTAAACCCTTCCCCTTCAAAAACATGTCCCAAATGGGCGCCGCAACGCATGCATAATATTTCTATGCGTCTCCCATCAGTGTCCTGAATCCGTTTTACTGCATTAGGAATGGCATCGTCAAAAGAAGGCCAGCCACAATGCGATTCGAATTTATCGCCGGAAAAATACAAACCTGCATGACAACGTTTACAACAATAGATTCCTGTTGCCTTGCTGTTTACATATTTTCCTGAAAACGGCGTTTCCGTGCCTTTATAAAGAATAACTTTTTCTTCTTCGGGAGTTAATTTTTTGTATTCCATGATATTTTTGATTGAATAATTAAATGATTGGATAATTGAATGATTCAATTGTTCAATCATTCAATTATTCAGTAAGTTTTACCGGATTATTTTATTTTTACGTCCAACGCGTCTCTAATCCCATTTCCTATCAACATGAATGCCAAAACAACAACCATGATAGCCAAACCTGGTAAAATAGCCAAATAAGCCGAATCTAATATAATATACCCGTAATTTTCTTTTAACATGGCTCCCCACGACGGCATGGGAGGTTGAACGCCTATGCCTAAAAAGCTAAGCCCTGCTTCCAATAAAATAGCGGAAGCAAAATTTGAGGCTGTAATAACAATAATGGCGCCCGTTATATTAGGAAGAATATGTTTGAAGATAATCCGAGGGCCTTTATACCCTAAAGCCTTCCCCGCTTCGACAAATTCTTTTTCCTTAATACTCAATATCTGTCCACGCACGACTCTTGCAATATCTACCCACATAGTCAAACCTACCGCAATAAATACCTGCCAAAATCCTTTTCCTAAAGCAAAGGTAATGGCAATAACCAATAATATAGTGGGAATAGACCAAACAACATTGATGAACCAGACAATGAGATTATCCACCCATTTTCCATAATAAGCGGCAATTGCACCCAAGGTAATCCCAATGAACAACGCAATAATAATGGCAATAAATCCCACGGAAAGACTAACCCTGCTCCCTATCATAATTTGACTCAGCACATCCCTTCCATATCTGTCGGTTCCAAAATAGAAAGTATGGGTTACAATATTTCCTTTCTTGATCTGATTTTGTAATTCCGCTATTGATTTTGAATGAAAGTTTCCGTCAAAATCGTAAAAAAACAAACTATCGTTTTTATAAACTGGTTTTTTACCGGGAGACAGGGCATATGCCACATTCGCCAAATTGAAACGATAAAACTTTCCTTCATTAGGTTCCGAACCTGTATATTCTTCTATTATGATATTGTTTCCGGAGAACCAATACTTATAAATGGGATATGCATCATAGGATAATGGCTTTCCATATAACATTTTATGAAAAAAGGACGTTTTTTCAGGGGCTTCATTCTTTTGCACATGGAAGAAAAGTATTTTCTCGCCCGGTTTTAAAGTCGACAATTCCAAATATTGCTGGTTGCAATAGGGCGTTTGGTCGGGCGTTATTAAATATCCCAGTATGGCTATTAAAATAAACAAGACCACAAACCAAAGACTGATTATTGCCGGTTTGACTTTCTTAAATCGTTTCCAAACCAGTGTATTAATAGACGCCAGATGATCATAGTTTTTTTTCTTTTTCCCGAAAAGTATCATAAAACGTCTTATTTAATCCCTTCTTTAATTTTCATATTTCGCTTTAAAGGCCAATGCATACAACTTCATCTGCTTAATCATGGAGGTTAATCCATTCGATCGCGTTGGAGACAGGTGTTCCCGCAAACCTATTTTATCTAGCATGCTTAGTTCCGCATCTAAAATATCCTGAGGTTTTTGCCCCGATAAAGTCCGGATCAACAGGGAAACAATTCCTTTGGTGATAATAGCGTCGCTATCGGCGGTAAAAATCACTTTCCCATTTACATATTCCGCATTTAACCACACTCTCGACTGGCAGCCATTAATTAAATTTCTTTCCGTTTTATTTTTTTCTTCGATAATAGGACACATTTTTCCTAACTCTATTAAATAGTTATACTTGTCCATCCAATCCGTATAATTCGAAAACTCTTCAATTATTTGGTTTTCAATTTCATGTATGCTCATTTTGTGTAATAAATTTTGAATCAGATATTTAATATATCCCTTCTTTTGTTTGCTCGTTTATTTGTAAATTTCATTTTCATATCGCTTAGCAAGAAACCTTATTCTTTTGTCAATGATAACAAACAAAATAATGTCAAACAAATTTTGGAAACTACAAAAATAAAGAAATAATATCAGGCTTGTTGTGGATTGTTCAAATTTAAATTTAGTTCTCAAGAATCAATAACAAATATCTTGACGGATAATATGTTTATTATAAATGTGTTGCGATTTAATGTTTTTATATTTCGACATCTTATCGGAAAGCCTTGAGTCCTCAAAATAAACTATTATAGTCAATTATTTATTATTGAAAGGTTTAGTTTCTGTTTCCGTTGTTCAACATGTTTTGTGCTTTATATATTTGTCTTTTATTATGTTATGAAATTCGATAAAAGAAATATTTCAAAATATTGAAATATCTAAGTACTTTTGCAGATCTTTCTGTTTGAAAAAATTATTTGATTTTCAATCGTTTACATATAATAAGAAGACGATTGAAAATAAAAGTAGGTAATGTTTTGTAGTAAAAGATTTAACGGATAAGTTTCTCTGATAAAATAAAAAAGGGGAACCTGTGTTTTATAAGCGATAAATTTTTTTTGTAGCGGTTGTTTAAATTTTTATGGAAAAGATTTTGAGAGATAAAAATAGCGAGTTTGCAGGCGGGATTTTTCAAGAATAGTAGGGCTATTTGGTAAAAATTCCGACAAAAAAGCGCATTTTTAGACTCAGAATACTTCATAGAAAAATTTTTAAACAACCTCTAAACAGGTTAAAAAATCGCTTTCCTTATTATGGAGATTTTATTATAAAATGGAATGGTATGTTACGCCAACGTTTTGTAATTAAGAAAATGAAAATGGAAAGAAGTAATATAAAACATAATATAACCCCCTCCAAAGAACTTTTATGCGATTTCTACAATTATGGGCTTTTATCGGATTAATATTTTGGGGGTCATATACTTCTTATTGCCAATATGATATTGGGTATACGCACTATATGTGTAATGAGTTTTTTGTTAATCCCGGATATACGGGTTCCAAAGACGCATTGTCGTTAAATGTTTTGGGACGTTTTCAATGGGTGGGTTTCGACGGGGCTCCCAATACCTTTACATTTAATGGACATGCTCCGGTAGCCAAACAACATTTGGGTATTGGAGCAGGCGTATTATACGACCAAATAGGGGTTGGAAAGCACGCCTCGGGATACATTAATATTGCAGGGCGTTTGTTGTTTCCTAAAAACGTTTTGGCGTTGGGCGTACAAACCAGTTTTGGCGGGCAAAGCGAACATTATGAGGATTTAAAAAATGTTCCTGATTTGGCCGGCGACAATCTTTTAGTAAGCGAACCCATGAAGTTTATTCCCAACATGGGATTCGGACTTTATTTTTATTCTCGAAATTATTACATCGGTTTTTCTGTTCCAAGAGTGTTGAATAATAATTATATAGAAAATCAAAATAAACGATTCAACTTTTCGGATTGGACTTATTATTTCAATGCAGGCTATGTTTTTGAAGTTTCGCCTGATTTTAGTATTATGCCGTCGGCCATGTTGAAAGTAACGCAAGGCGTGGGCCCGCAACTGAACGTTTCGGCTCTGGCTTTGTGTTGGAATACTTTATGGTTAGGAGCCGATTATCGCACCGATAATTCGCTGTCTCCAATGGTTGGCGTTCAACTGAACAAATATTTCAGGTTGAATTATTCTTATGAAATTCAACTTGATTCCAGAAGAAGGACTAGCCTTGGCGCCAGTCATGAGATCTCATTGATGTATACTTTTGATTATTTGAAGAGACGTATTGTTTCGCCGCGTTTATTCTAACAAGTAAAAACAAAGACTTGAACCCATTAATTGGAAAGCGTGCAAAAGATGTTAAGTGTTCCGAAGAAGAACATCGGCAGAACAGACGCGTAGTTTTTGTTTTTACAGAAAAAATTGCCGTTCGTTTATTTAACTTTTAATATAATTTTATTACATGGAATTTCAGAACGATATATCATTGAAACCCTATAACACTTTTGGTATAGACGTTAAAGCCAAACTTTTTGTCGCGCCAGAAACTCAAAGCGAATTAGACGAAACGCTCTCTTCTCCCGGATTGATGAGTGAACGTCTATTGATTGTCGGAGAGGGGAGCAATCTGGTTTTTGTGAATGATTTTAATGGTTTAATCATAAAAGTGTCTACAAAAGGCATTGAAATGCTAAAAGAAACAAACGACGAAATTTTTATAAAAGTTCAGGCGGGGGAAAATTGGGATCATTTTGTACAATATTGCGTAGAAAATAATTGGGGCGGACTTGAAAATATGTCTATGATTCCTGGCTGCGTGGGGGCTAGTCCCGTGCAAAACGTGGGCGCTTACGGATCCGAAGCCAAAGATGTAATTACCAAAGTAGAAACCGTCGATATCCGAACAAAAGAAAAACGGTTCTTTTCCAATGAAGAATGTAAATTTGCTTACCGGAACAGTATTTTTAAAATTCTTTATGGAAAATATGTTGTGACGGCCGTTGAATTTTGTTTGAATAAAAAACCGACTATTAATTTGCAATACGAAGCCTTGAATAGGGAATTGCAAAAAGAGGGGATTTTTCAACCGGATATTCAAAACGTGAGAGATGCAGTTTGCCGTATTCGTAGAGAAAAATTGCCGTCGCCGGATGAAATCGGAAATGCCGGAAGTTTTTTTAAAAACCCGGTGATCGATAATCTTGCTTTTAAAAAAATCCAAAAAGAATATCCCAACATTATTCATTATCAAGATAAAAATGGAATTAAATTAGCCGCCGCATGGATGATTGAGCAATGCGGTTGGAAAGGAAAAAGTATGGGACAAGCGGGCGTGCATAGCCGACAAGCTTTGGTGTTGGTTAATTTAGGGAATGCGACAGGAAAAGAAGTATTGGCGCTTTCGCAGGCGATTCAGCAATCGGTGAGAGAAAGATTTGGAGTTTTGCTGGAACCGGAAGCGAATATTATAAATGGATTGTAAATAGAAAATAAAAATCAAATATGACAAAAGAAGCATTCTGGAAATGGTTTGAGAAACAAGGCGAACGTTTATTAATGTTAGACGAGTTAACGGCTGAGGAACGGGAAAATTTATTAACCGGGTTTGAAAAAAATTTAAGCGCCTATTCCGAGGAACTCAGTTTTGAAATTAGTAATCTTTCGGAATCGGGTCGCGAAATTATATTTTCTGCCGAAGGCGATCTGGATTCTTTCGAAGATGTTATCAATTTAGTTGAAGCCGCGCCGGAAATTGACTGGTGGGAGTTTATCGCTTTTAAACCTGCTTATGGGGCAGATATAAAAGTCCAATATGAAAACCTTATACTTAAAACAAAGGATATGTATTTCCTCCCATTGCAAAATGAAGAGGAACCTGATTTAATCGGTTTACGGGTGGCCATTCCGAAGTATGAACCGGAAAATGAGAATCAGGAGATAGGAGTGTATCTTGCCCTCGAAGCGCAAATAGGCGAATACGATTGCGCTACGTTAATCGGTTATCTGGAATTAGCGGCCATACCTGAGAACGTAAAAGATACCGGTTATACGCCAATGTTGGAATTTCCCGGTTATTTGGAATGGTTTAAAAATCAGAATACGAAGTAAAACCAAGTAACTGTTTAAATTTTTATGGAAAGATTTTGAGAGATAAAAACAACGAGTTTGCAGGCGGAATTTTTCAAGAATAGTAGAACTATTTGGCAAAAATGTCGGTAAGAAAGAGCATTTTTAGACTCAAAATACTTCATAGAAAATTTTAGACAACCTCTTTAAATTTTACTCATATTTCGTATGCTTTCCAAAATCAGATAATCGTTCATGTATTTGCAAAACCTGGGGCAGAACCAATTGTTTATTGTCGGAATAAATAACATAATCTGACTTTGATTTTTTCTCTTCGATATCCATTTGATTTTTCATCCTTTCAAACACTTGCGTTTCGGAAACATGATCCCGCCTGATTACGCGTTCTACAGCTAATTGTAAGGGAGAGTAAACGCATATAATTTGAGCAAAAAGAGAATCGAAACCCGCTTCGAACAAAATGGCGTTTTCTTGGATTACATAAGGCGCTTTTTCCTTGTGAGAAATTACCCATTGCCGGAAATTGGCTTTTACTTCCGGATGGATAAGTCCGTTTAATTTGCGTAATGCTTCCGGATCATTGAAAACAATATGGGCAATACGTTTTTTGTCAGGATTTCCTTGTTTATCAAAGATATCGCTGCCCAAAACAGTTCTTAACTCTTCTCGAAAAGAAGCTTTATCATAAAGTTTCTTTGCCTCGTTATCTGCGTTATATACAGGAATTCCCAGAATTCTGAAAAACTCGGAAACAACGGTTTTCCCGCTTCCGATTCCTCCCGTTAAGCCAATAATCAGGGGGCTTTTATTTTCTTCTTCCACGGGTAGATTTTCTGTTCTCCTCATTATTTCCATTTTCCTTTTTTTGTTCGCTTTGTCTTCCTCGTTTTTGCCTTGACGGCCTCATATTTTTAGCTCCTGATTTTTTATCGATAGATTTGGTTTTTGAAAAAGTATTTTTTATGTTGTCGTTTCCGTTTTGTCCTACATATTCAAAATCAATTTGTTTTTTAGCCAAATCGATGCGAGCGACTTTAATTGTAATAATATCTCCTAATTTATATTGTTTACGGTAACGTCTGCCTATGACTTGGTAATTATCTTCATCCAAATAGTAATAATCGTCGTCCAGACTTGTAAGCGGAATCATTCCTTCGCATTTATTCTCTTCAATTTCAACATAAATACCCCATTTGCTTACGCCGGAAATTTTTCCGACAAATATTTCGCCTATTTTATCCGACAAATATTCAACCTGTTTGTATTTTATTGACGTGCGTTCTGCATCGGCGGCTTTTTTCTCCATCAAGGAGCTGTGTTTGCATTTGTCTTCCAATTCTTTAACATCGGCGGAGGAACTGCTTAGTAAATAATGTTCCAGCAATCGGTGCGCCATTAAATCGGGATAGCGGCGAATAGGGGATGTAAAATGCGTATAATATTTAAATCCTAATCCGTAATGTCCGATATTTTCTGTGGTATAATAAGCTTTGCTCATAGTCCGGATAGAAATATTTTCGATAATATTTTCCTCCGCCTTGCCCCGGATAGAATCGAACAACTTATTGAACGAATCGGCTAAAGACTTGCGGGAACCGGTTTTAATCCGGTACCCCAATTTAGAGACAAATTGGACGAAAGTATTAAGTTTATCTACATTAGGTTCGTCGTGCACCCGGTAAACAAAAGCTTTATTACTTTGGCTACCGATAAATTCGGCCACTTGTTTGTTTGCCAGTAACATAAATTCCTCTATCAGAAAATTGGCTTCTTTCTGTTCTTTTATATATACGCCGATAGGCTTTGCATTTTCATCCAATTTAAACCGTACTTCTTTGGTTTCAAAATTAATTGCCCCGGAGTCGAAGCGTTCTTTACGCAATATCTGGGCTAATTTGTGAACAGATAATATTTCATCTTTGAATTCTCCTTCTCCGGTTTCTATAATTTTTTGCACTTCTTCATAGGCGAAACGCCGGTCGGAGTTGATAACGGACTTTCCAATCCATTTACCTACAACTTCGGCTTTAGGGTTCATTTCGAAAACAACCGAAAAACAAAGTTTATCCTCTCCCTGGCGTAAAGAACAGAGTTCGTTAGACAAACGTTCCGGCAACATGGGAATTGTTCTGTCTACCAAATAAACCGAAGTCGCGCGTTCGTAAGCGTCTTTGTCTATTAAGTCGTCCGGTTTTACATAAAAAGAGACGTCGGCAATATGAACGCCCACTTCGAAGTTCTCATTTTTAAGCTGACGGTACGAAATGGCGTCGTCAAAGTCCTTGGCATCCTCAGGATCGATTGTAAAGGTTGTTATTTTTCGGAAATCTTTCCGCCGGGCAATTTCTTCTTTGGTAATTTTCCCCGGAATCTTATCGGCAAAAGCCTCTACATGATCCGAAAACGACAAAGGAAAATCGTATTCCGCCAGAATGGATTGCATTTCCACATTGTTATTGCCCGGAGTTCCCAGTATTTTAATAACTTTTCCTGTAGGATCGTTAGAAAATTCATTCCATTCCGTCATTTCAATCAATACTTTTTCCCCTGTTTTCGCTCCATTCAAATCTTCCAAAGGAATCAGGAAATGAACTGGAACATTTTTATTATCGGGAATCAGAAAAGCGTAACGTTCGTATATTTTTATCTTTCCGACAAATTTAGTTTTTGCCCTGCTTAGAATTTCAATTACTTGTCCTTCGGGTTTATAGTTTTTTCGTTGAGGGAAAAGAAAAACTTTTACTTTGTCGCCATGCAAAGCCCGGTGGGTATTATTAGAAGAAATAAAAATATCTTCAGTATTCGGGTTATCGGGTATTACATAAGCTTTTCCGGTTTGTTTCATGTCGATGGTACCCGTCAATTGATTTTTGGGAAGTATATCGTCATTGATATAAGTTGGATTGAGTAAATATTTTCCTCTTTTTTGCTCAATCAGTATTCCTTCTTCCGCAAGACGTAAAATATTATTTTGCAACATTTCGCGCGTAGCTTTATCGTGCGCGCCTATACGACTGGCTACTTGTTTATAGTTCAAAGCTTCGAAGGGATTTCCGGCAAAAACTTTTAAGATAGAAATAACAAAAGAATTATGTGTTTTGGTTTTCATTTTTGTTGAATTATTGAATAAAAGGAGTTATAATAAATTGTCCTAAGAAAAAAAGTAAATTGATATTTGATTTTGAATAAATTCCAATAAGCGATATCTCTGCTTTCATTTTCAAAATTAAGCTTTTTTCAGATGTGTGGAAAGGGTATGGGAATTTAAAATGATAAATAATACTAAACGCTTACCCAAAACTCGGTGGACAAATCTATCAAGCTTTGAAAGCCGGCCAGCTTTACTGATTCGTCCGGATCAAAATTCCGGAACTAAAATTGAAAGTAAATGAAAGGTTGTATTTCGGCCGATTTAATCTGCATAATAAAAACAATCAAAACTGCAATTGCCAGAGCTTTCGTTAGGAGAGGGGCTTTAACGACAATTTTTTCGAAAGAGAGTTCCCAACTTTTGGGCGCAAAATGCAATAGAAAACCCAACGCCATTAAAATAAATATTTTATAATAACTTGTAATAAATTCCAATGCAACCTCGGGATGGAATGCGTTGAAAATTTGGTTCAGACTTTGTAATGCATTATCGAAACTGTTACTTCGGAAAAATAACCAACCGAAACACACCAGATGGAAAGTAAAAAAAATTCCCAGCGCTCTTCTCCACCAGGGCATTTGACTCCCTAAGGATTTCATGCTTGGAAAAATACTCATAAATAGTTTATGGATGGCTAACGCAATGCCGTGCAATGCACCCCAACATAAAAACCGTAATGAAGCCCCATGCCATAATCCTCCAAGCAACATGGTGATAATAAGATTAATATAAGTTCTTATTTTCCCTTTTCTATTTCCTCCCAAAGAAATATATAAATAATCTCTCAACCAACTGGATAAAGAAATATGCCATCGCCGCCAGAACTCGGTAATACTGGCCGATTTATAAGGCGAATCGAAATTGATATTGAAACGGAAGCCTAACAACAAGGCGATTCCGATAGCCATGTCGGAATAGCCCGAAAAATCGCAATATATCTGGAGAGCATAACCGTATATGCCGGCAAGGTTTTCCAAGCCTGTGTATAAAGACGGATTATCGAAGATGCGATCTACGAAATTGATGCTGATATAATCCGAAATAACCGCTTTTTTGAATAAACCAATTAAAATAAGATACACGCCCCGTCCGAACATTTCCTTACTAACATATAGTGGAACATGAATTTGGGGAATGAAATCTTTCGCCCTCACAATAGGGCCTGCAACCAATTGTGGGAAAAAGGAAGCATAAAATGCATAATCCATATAATTCTTTAGAGGAAGTATATTTTTTCGATATACATCTATGGTATAACTCATTGATTGAAAAGTGAAAAATGAGATTCCAACCGGTAGAAAAATATTTAAAGGATTAAACGGTTGATCTTTAATAGAGCAATACATTTCATAAAAGAAATTCGTATATTTAAAATACCCCAATAATCCCAAATTGACAATAATGCTTAAGGCCAACAATGTTTTCCTTTTAATTTTTTTATCGCTTTTACCAATCAGTATGGCAATAAAAAAATCAAAAGTAGAAACAAAAAAAAGTGCAAATAGATATATTCCGCTGGACTTGTAATAAAAGAGATACGAAAATAATATTACATAAAGAATCCGTGTTTTATCCCGATGTCTTAATAGAAAATAGAAGAAAATAAATATTGTAAATACAAATAAGAATAAGCCGCTGCTGAAAATTAAGGGAGCCTTGTCGTCATAAACGAACAACGACAAAATTTTATCAAAATCAATTTTGAACATATGCGCGATTCAAGTATTGGTTGTATAGTCCCATAAAAGCTTCGAAAAGCAAAGCCGCTTGGAATTCATAGCTATCTTTAGTAAAATGAATACCATCTCTGGCCATCAGTTTTTGCCTGTTCCATTGAGTGGCAGAATTAACGCCTCCTCCAATAGCATATAAATCCCAGTAAGCAATATTGTTTTTTGTCGCATACGAAATGATTGTTTTCTGCACCAATTTTGTTTTGGGATTGGGCATTCTTTTCTTTTTGCTTTTAATAAATGTTTCTACCGGCGTTGTCAGCAAAAACCGGGCGTTAGGAACCGATTTTTTAATATCCTGAATGGCATTATCAATTTGAGTATAAAATACCGAAGTGTCGAAATTACGGCCATACGCTTCGTTTGTTCCCAGAGATATAATAAATAAACTAGGCGAAAGATCCGCCAATTGTTGAGTGAACAAGTTTTGGGAACAATAGTTGGAATATTGAGCCCCGTTTATACCAATGGCATGGTAAAGCACTCCCGCTTTTCCGTTTTCCAATTCGAGTCCATAAAAAGAAACGCCTTTATTAACATGGTTGGCTTGTAATTCAAAATGAACTGTCGACAATGGATTTTTCAGACAAAGACTTTCTGAAAAAGGAGATATGCTATCTTTTGTCAGAAGTTGCGCGTCATCGAACTTAAGGATCGCGCTTTCTTTATCGTAAAAAATTTTCACTTTGCTAAACTCCATTTCTTTGTCATAGGTTTCGGCACAAATGTTTACGCAAGCGTTTTGCGAAAACAATCCCAACCCTGCAACTCCGATAGGAATATCGCTTGGTTTTACGCAACGGGCAGGCGTCCACTCGTTGTCCGAATAGATTTTATAATTATGCGGTTCATTTGTTTTAGCCATTTTAAGAGGCGCAATCAATCCTCTCCCCGCATTTCCAAAATAAGATTGAAAAAGCGTGCGTAAGTAACCCGTTAAAAAATCAGGCTGCACATGCGAATCGCCCAAATGAACAATGGAAACCTGAAAACTGGAATCCCGTCTTAAATTTCTTAATTGCTCCATAACAGGAAACAGTTCCCTTATATTTCCTTTGATCTCGTTTTTTGCGGCGGAAACAAATTTATAAGGAAACGGTTGCTTATAATGAATTGTATCTTCCTGTTGTTTTGCCGAACATGATACAATACTCAAAAAAAACAAGGGGAGTAAAAAGAACATATTAAAAATACGATACATAATATTTCCTTTCTTAAAAATTAATTTTCAAAACTCTAAACATTTATTATTGGGTAAAGAATTTTCTAACTATTCCTAACGGTTCTTTTATATATTTCGTTTAGAAGTTTTTAAAGATTCATGATACAAAGAATCCTGTCTTGCGGCTAATTTGTTTTGCTCCTGTATTTGGTAACGTTTTTTCTCAAACATCAGTGTATTGAATAAAATTTTTCCCAAATATTCGCCGCCTTTAAAATTTATATGAGTATAGTCTTTATTTCCTTTCGGGGGGGCGCTTTTTACAAATTCGACCATACTGTTTTCCCCGCCCATGGCTTCGAAAAGATTCCAGAAAACAATGCCGGTACTTTCGCAAATTCTCCTTTGCGACTCGATAAAATGATAAATATTCGGCATGGTAACATAACTTCCGTTTTGCATAACGCTTCGATCGGCAACGCTTACAAGTAAAATGCTGGCCTGAGGAAAACTTTTTTGCAGATGTTCGACAACCGATATCATTCGTTTCTCATATTGATCGTATTTTGTTTGCTTGGGGGACATTACATTCAAACCATACTGTAAAATAATAAGATCATAAGGCATTTGCTTATTAAATTCTTGTAAAATAGTTTCCTGAATTTTTAACAATCCGATTCCCGATTGGCCTCTCATGGAAAAATTATCCACCAATATGCCGGAAGTACTTTCCAACGACACGCCATAAATGCAAAAATTTTCATTTACAGGAAATTGCATCTTTACATTGTGAAAGTTTCCAACTATACTTTTTTTTGTCAATATAGAAGCCGTATCTAATGTAACATACTCTTCGGGTAAGGTATCTGCTTTAAATTGAATATTATAATCTGGAGTCTTGTTTTTATAATAAATATTTACTCTCTGAAAATTAGATAAATGCATGTCTTTTGGAATTCCTTCATATCTTAAAAATGCATTTTTTGCGGGGAAATAACAAGATCCGTTAATACCTATATTGTTGTCTGATTTTACATTGGTAGAAATGTCATTATAGTTCCAGCCGCTATAAGAGTGACGGACGGTTTGCCTAAACCCCGAAGTATTAGAAGTTACCGGCATAAAACCGACGCCGTTACCCCCAAAAGCATCCTGCATAAAACGCCTGAAATGTCCGCAAAGTATATCGCCTTCAATAAAGGAGTCGCCGAAAAAAGCAATTCTCACAGGCCTTCCCAGCGTATCTTTTGCTTCCAGCGATGCAAAAAAGCGATTCATACCGGCATGATTGCCGCTAAAATCTTCGAAGCAGGTAATACTGTCGGGACAAGGCTTTTCGCTTACTCTTTTAACCGTTATTATCGGCGTTGCAGGCTTTTCAACAGGAAGATCGGGCCGGATTTCAGAAAGGATGTCTACAGAGCGTAAATCATGATTATCGAGCCATTGTTGAGGGATAAAATTCAACAACAACAAAATTCCCATCACTAACAGGCAAAGATATAAAGTGTATACAAGAACATTCTTCATTTATCGATTCTTGAGTTCTGTATAATGCGTATTGCTGATATATTTCATTTAAAGTACACAACTTTACAAAGCAAAAAATATTGTATGGTTACAAAAAGAAAAGGACGCACACTAATTAGCACACATCCTTCGCTCTGATTTTTTATAAAGCTAAACTATTTGTCCAAAAGCTCTTGGTGGATTTGTTGGATATAAATAGCTTTAAGCTTCCGCTCCCTTGCTTTTACAGAAGGCTTTGTAAATTTCTGGCGTTCTCTTAATTCTTTTACAACGCCTGTTTTTTCAAACTTTCTTTTCAATTTCTTTAAACCTCTTTCGATGTTTTCGCCTTCTTTGATAGGAACTACAATCATACCTTTGATACCTCTTTTCTTAAAGTTGTTAATAATTTTATATGCTGAAACACATATTGTATGCTATAATGCAATATGTCCTTTTTCAACTGCGTCGTTCAAAGCCGCTAAAACGCCTTTTTTATTGATAATACGCATTCCTTTGGCCGATACTTTCAAAGTTACCCACAAATTTTCTTCGGGAATGAAGAATTTTTTAGTCTGCAAATTGGGATAAAATTTCCTTTTGGTTTTGATATTAGAATGCGATACCTTATTTCCTGTACGCACTTTTTTACCTGTAATTTCGCAAATCTTTGACATTTCTTTCTTTGTTATCTGTTTTAGTAAAAACAATTTCCCATAAAACGGGAGTGCAAATTTCGGTAATTTTTTCTGAATATCAAAATTCTATTTAAAACTTTTTCGGAAATAACAACATGGAAATCTGTTTTTTTGATATATGAAATCTGTTAATTATCTGAATATAAATCTATTTTATGTTTATATGTTTTGGGAAGGAAAATAAGGATAACTAAAACTGATAAAAGATTTTCCGTATTTCCCGACAGGAAGAGAGGTGATAATGGAGTATTGAGATATTAAAAACGAATGCAAATATTGTTATTTACATCCCTCCACCACAATAACAATTTCTCCCTTTATTGTTTTTGCGGCAAAGTAGGTTTTTAACTCCAGCAACGATCCTCTTTTTGTTTCTTCATAGAGTTTGGTTAGCTCGCGCGAAACGGAGGCCTTTCTGTCTTCGCCGAAAATTTCTATAAATTGTTCCAATGTTTTTAATAAACGGAAGGGCGATTCGTAAAAAATCATGGTGCAATCCACTTCTTTTAATGAGGTTAGTTTGGTTTGACGTCCTTTTTTATGAGGCAAAAAACCTTCAAAAACAAATCTTTCGCAAGGCAATCCAGAATTTACTAAAGCAGGAACAAGGGCCGTAGCGCCTGGCAAACATTCCACGTCTATTCCTTCTTTAATGCATTCGCGTACGATTAAGAATCCGGGATCGGAAATACCCGGAGTTCCTGCGTCGGTAATGACGGCTATTTTCTTCCCTGATCGCAAATATGCGATAAATTCCGTCAATTGTTTATGTTCGTTAAATTGGTGGTTCGATTTTAAGGGCGTATTTATTTCGTAATGAAGAAGGAGATTATGAGAAGTTCTCGTATCTTCGGCCAAAATCAAATCCACTTCTTTGAGCGTATTTACCGCCCGGTAAGTCATATCGGCCAAATTGCCTATCGGAGTGGGAACAAGGTATAACTTGGACATGAAATTGTTTAATTATCGGAGTTCAATAATTCGTCTGACATTTCCATATTATGATATACGGCTTGCACGTCGTCATCGTCTTCTATAAGCTCGATCAACTTCATTATTTTTTGCGCGGATTCCAAATCAATTTTTTCAGTTGTTTTGGGGATTCTTTGCAATTCGGCGCTTTCAGTTTCTATTTTCAGATTTTCTAATTCTCGCGCCATAGGGCCAAAGTCTTCCATTGCCGTATACACAATAAAGTAGTCGTCGTCCAGTTCGATATCTTCGGCGCCTGCCTCGATCATTTCCATTTCAAAAGCTTCCCGATCGATATCTTTTTTGGGAATGGTGAAAATGCCTTTCCTGTCAAAAATAAAGCTTAGAGATCCGTTGGTTCCAAGGCTGCCTCCGTATTTATTAAAAATGGAACGAATGTTGGCTACCGTACGCATATTGTTATCCGTTAGACATTCGATAAAAACCGCAATTCCATGTGGCGCATAACATTCGAATGTAATTTCTTGCAGGCTGGCGGAACTTTTGTCGCTGGCTTTATTAATTGCCCTCATTAAAGTATCTTTGGGCATATTAACTCCCTTGGCATTATTTAGAGCCAAGCGTAGACGCGGATTACTTTCCGGATCGGAACCGCTTTCCTTTACAGCCACCGAAATTTCTTTTAAAATCTTGGTAAACGCTTTTGAACGTTTGTTATCCAAGGCTCCTTTTTTCCGTTTAATGGTCGACCATTTACTATGTCCTGACATATAATGTTGATTTTATGACTATCCTCGATAATACCCCCAACCCCCTAAAGGAGGCTAATCTAAGAAAAACGGCTGCTCCTAAGTCCCCTTTAGGGGATTTAGGGATAATAAAACCTGTCTTTTTCAAAGGTTAAGGGCAACATTGCGGATTATCATTTAATTTTTAAACGACAACGCTATTTCATTCGACCGGATTTGCTCGATATTTGCAGTTCTCCGAATATTTTGCCGGCAAAATAGCGTTCAATTTAATACTTCTTTTTATTGTTTGCTGACGTTTTCTTTTTTGAATATGGAATTTCAAAAATACTATATTTTGAGGAAATAAACCATTTTTGTTTCGGGAGTAATGGGCTCCGATTTGTTAAAATAAAAAGAAACTGCCTGAAAAGTCAAAATATTTAACCGCGGAAAGAAATGCAAAAAATCAAACGCTTTTGCATTTCTTTGGTTGAAAGGACTTTTGGGGCAGCTTCGTTTTAAATGTTTTTTATTGCTTAAGTATGTGGCAAAATTTAGTTTGCATTATAAAAAGCATTTCAAATATTTGCTTTTTAATTGCTTTGAACAACTTTGTATTTCAGAATAGCATAAACTAATTTCCGCTGAATACTTAATAAAGAAAGCTTTATCTTATTTGTCTCTGTTTTGCGCAGGTATTACGACAATAGATGATTTTTCAACGGTTATTTGTACGTTGTTTGCAATTTCAACAACTAAAGTAGCGTCCTGGATTTCGACAATTTTTCCATGTATGCCTCCCGCCGTAACTACTTTGTCGCCTTTTTTAAGATTTTCCCTGAATTTGCGTTCTTCTTTCCCTCTTTTCATTTGAGGGCGAATCATAAAGAAATAGAAAACCACAATCATCAAAGCAATCATCAAATAAAATGTGAGCGAACTGCCGCCGCCTTGTTGTCCGGATTGCCCTTGAGGGGCCATCAGTAAAATGTTTATTAAATCCATTTTTTTTATTGTTTTAAAGTATAATAAAGATAATTAATTTGCAGAAACTACCTGAGCCCGTATGGTTACATAATTGATTGAAGGCTGGGTGTTGGCGTAAATCGAAACGACTTGGTTTTGTTGTCCTTGTTTCCCCGAAGAACTGAATGTTACGGTTATGTATCCATTTTGTTTAGGTTTTATGATGTCTTTGGGGAAGTCGGCAATGGTGCACCCGCAACCTGAAGTTACTTGAGAAATAACCAAATCGGATTTTCCGGTATTAGTAAATTTGAAACTATAAGAAATTTTTTCTCCTTCCGACAACCGGCCAAAATCGTGTACGTCTTTTTCAAATGTCATGACCGGCATATTTCCTTTGCTGTTCGAAGAATTTGCAGATTCGGGAATGTCTATCAAATCGGGCGATATTTTGTCCTTTTTCTCATGACAAGAGGCCAAAACCAAGGAAAGAAATATAACGAAAAGGAACTTTTTCATGTTTTACGTTTAAATAATTTCCATACAAAAATACAAAATAATTCCGGTGGAAAAGCGTCTTTGCATTATGAAGCCGGATAATGATTGGGCGTGCCATATCTTAATGACTTATTATTGCATTAAACCTCTTCCGGTTTTTTTCAATTTTCCGTCTGCTTTCAAATCAATCAAAAGCCTGTCTAATATCCCGTTTACGAATAACTTGCTTTTTTCCGTACTGAACTCTTTCGAAAGCTCGACATACTCGTTTAAGGTCACTTTTGTGGGAATGCTCGAAAAGTACATAAATTCCACCAATGCCATTTTTACAATAAGTATGTCGATTTGGGCAATCCTGTCAAAATCCCAGTTCTGTATGCGTTTTTCTATCAGAGGTTCCAGTTCTTTCGAATGCAATATTGTTTTTCTCAGTAAGTCGACGATAAAATCTTTATCATCATTGGAGTTCGTTTCTTCGTTTTTTTCGAAAAAATGGGGGAGGGGGCTGGTTTCACAAAAATTTTCGTCAAAATCCTTGATCGTCTTATAGGTTAATTGAGCAATCTGGAAAAAATCGTCTTCCCAAAGTAAATTTTTCTCAATCAATAAGGCTTGCAAAGGCTCAAAATTCATCAGTTCTTTAAATAAAGCCAACATGATTTTTTTCTCATCGTCGAAAGAAACCGATTCTTTGCTCATGTAAGAATGGTAGTTGCCGGTATTTCTAAATAAGTTGAATACCGATCTGAAAATATCCCGTTCCTGCGCCCAGTTAATTTTCAGTTTCTCTACTTTCTTTATAAAATCTTTATTGGAAGAAAGCGCCAACCCCACTTTATTTTCAACAAATCTTAAATTGGGATTTTTTTCTTCTTCGGTAGGGAAAAATTTTTGTTTTCCTTCTTGAATAATTAATTCTACAGTTTGGATTACTTCGGTAAGCGTAGATAGTTGGTAAATGTATAAATCGTATAAACTATCGATGTTTTTAAGCATCCCTGTTTCTGCCCTGGGTAAGTCGTCGCTTTTCGAAACGGAATACATATAGAGAGACTGTAATACCTTGGCTCTTAAAAAATGTCGGCTAAGCATGAGAATAATATGAACAAAATAATTTCTACAAAAGTAATATATCTAATTTTTATTTGCAAATGCAGGATGCTTTATCTTTCTGGCGTCCCTGGTTTCTTTTGCTTGATTTTTTAATTGTTTTCCAATGTCTATATTACGAAGTTGTATATTTCTAATCACCTTATTTATAATAATTTATCAGTGTCGTCATAACAAAGCGCTTGTCCTGCAAGATAGTGATTAAGGAAAGTTGCCCGCCTTGCAGTTTTTTTGATGAATCTCTTGCTAAGCGGAATGTTCGATACTGTTAAACGATCATTTTCAATGCCGCTCGGCGAGGGTTCGCGAAGGAATTTGCAACTTTTATGTAAAATCTATATTTTTCAATTTTTCATGAGCTTTCAAGTAATACTAATTTTTACCCGTACATTAGCCCTGTTTTATATTATATCTGATGTTACGCACTTATCTTGTTATTTATGAATTTAGTCTGACAGGACTTGATATTCGTAACTGCAAGTCGCTGACTTGCGGTTGAACGATATTACATAGACATCTGCCTGCAAGAAGTTGTCTGAATTTTTCCTAAGTACATGACAAAAAGAGCAAATATTTATACTTGTTTGATTTTTAGTATTTAGCAATGCTTTCGATATAAATTTAAGCTCTCGCTAAAATATTCTCGCAAAACTAATATATTAATTCATTAATTTTGCTTTCTGCTTGTGAATTTTTGTTTTTGAAGTTTACCATGAGAAGCCCTCTTTAAATATAGTGATTTTCAATATATTAATAAATTTGCATCCTTATAATTCGTTAATATTCGGATGATTATATTTTTGTCACGTACTAAGATAAAATCTAAAAAAAGTATTATATTTGCATATTGCATAAATTTATTCCAAAAAACTATTAATTACTGAATATATTCTAAATGCTTAGATTTTTTAGAAATTCGAAATTATATTTCGTTGCTTTTTTGAGTATTACCCTATTCTTTACAGCATGCGGCCCTTCTGTAAACGCTACTTTAAATAAATCGGTTTCTTACCCTGTTATTGATCATAAACAAGATATAGTCGTGCTTAGCTTATATATTGATATTCCTAAAGAAGCCATTGTTATCGGAAAAATAAAAATATCTGATTCCGGCTTTAGTACTGACTGTGATTATCAGACTGCTATTGAGCGGGCAAAATTAGAAGCGCGGAAAGCCGGTGGAAACGCGATTAAAATCACCTCGCATAAACAACCTGATATTTGGAGTACATGTCACCGTATTACGGCTGACATACTCCGAATTGAAGATACAAACATATTAAATGAACTCAGTCCTTTAACGGAAGAGGTTTTTGAAGGCGACTATGCCCTTTTATATATCTATCGTATAAGCAATTTTGGCGCGCTGATTTCATACGATCTTCATTTTAATGATTCGGAAATTTGCAGGATTTCAAATAAATCCAAAACAGAAGTAAAGATTTATGACGAAACATCCGCCATATTATGGGCAAAAACCGAAAGCAAAACAGAACTTCCAGTAAAATTTAAACATGGACGGAAATATTATATTCGTTGTGGAATAAGAATGGGGGCGTTTGTAGGCGTGCCTACTATTGAATTGGTTGATATACAAACCGGAAAAGCAGAGTATTCATCTTTAAAAGAAAAAAAATAACTATGAATCAAAAACGACAATATATTCTTTTTTTACTTTTTATTTTCATAATCCCTTCCGGAATGCAAGCGCAAGACTTTATTAAAACCAAGTCTCAGGAAGAAATTAATTGTAAGATCAAAAAGAAAGATAATGATTACGTTTATTTTTCTTACATAGATCAAAACCAAGTAAAAGAAACGTTACTCCCTGTTGATAGTATTCAAGAATACCATTATAATTACTATAAAGATTCGCTTTCTGTAAAAAATGGGGAAAAGATGGCGAAAAAATATGAAAAATTTCGCTTAGCGGCTAATATAGGCTGGGGATACAGGGTTGCCAAAACAGCCAGCGGACTCACAGCCGACGAAAGAAATATATGGGACGGGCTTCGTTCGGGATTAAGCTGGTCTGTGGATGGAGATATTTTTATCAATAAATTTTGCGGACTGGGTTTAAAAGCATCTTTTTTTAACACATGGGATAATTTCGATGGATATTACCGCGATAATACCGGTTATTTTTACTCAGGAAATATACAACATAATTCACGCACCATATATATTGCTCCTGAAGTTATTTGGAAATTCACGCTCAATAAAAGAAAAGATCTTATATGGTTTGGAGTCTCATTGGGATACATGAATTATAACCAAACCATGAAAGGCGATAACGAAAATATTTTCAGCGTTTATGGAGGGACTTTTGGGGTTGGAACAGAAATAGGTTACGACATACGCCTTGCAAAAAATTTAGGATTAGGTATTTCCCTTTATTATGAATCGGGCGCTTTAGTAAATTATACAGTTAAAACAGGCGGCGGATATAAATTTACCAACGACGATTCTGACGCAGCCGAAGGATTAGCCCGGATAGGCGTTACTGTTGGATTTCGATTCTATAAGTAAATTTATATTTAGTAAAAAGGATTTAAATGGGTTGTGAAAACTACTCTCATTTTCTTAACAAAATCATTTATCTTGCACTTTATTCATATGCAGATAAAACTAGATGTCTGTATTTCTATTTTATCTTTGATACTATATTCACAAGATTTGATCTCGGCAAACTTATCTCCAAACATAACCCAAAAAGAAAAATATTCTGTTTTTATTTCTCATCAAAATGACGAACAAATTATAAATCAATATCTACCTTTTGATGGTATTCAAGGATATTATACTAATATGGCAGACACTCTAAAAACAAAGGCCAAAGATTTTGAAACCATCCGATTTGCCGCTGATTTTGGATGGGGAATGAGAACATCCAAATTGCTTAACTCGTTTACCCGCGATGAAGAAAATATAACAAACGGACTTCGGTCGGGATTGACTTGGTCGGTAAACGGCGATTTCTACTTTAACAAATCATGCGGACTGGGGTTAAAAGCATTATTTTTTGAAACGCGTAATAATTTAGGCGGATATCTTTCCCGTCTTTCCGGCGAGTATTATTCAGGGGATGTCGACCAAAGTTCCAGTACTTACTACTTTGGGCCGGAATTTATCGTAAGATTATACGCTTCTGAAAGGAAAAACTTATTATGGGCGGGAATTTCATTAGGGTACATGAATTATTTCCAATCCATATCATCCGAAAAAAACATATTCAATGTTTCCGGCAGTTGTTTCGGAGTATGTCTTGATATTGGTTATGACATACGTATTTTTAAAAAAATCGGATTAGGCATAGGCATGTATTACGTGTTTGGCGCGCCAAGCGAGTATACATTTCAAGATGAAAAGGGATTGAGTTACATTATTTCCCAACCCAAAGAAAATTTAGGAAGGATAGGTATTACTTTAGGGTTCCGGTTTTATAATTAGTCTAAAGCGTTTTAAATTTCAAATACGCTAAGATCTCTTTTTTGTGGTTATAAGTCACGCCCTGACGAAACAGATAAAAATGTCTATTCCGTAGACGGGATTTTTCAAAAATAGTAGCGTTATCTGGTAAAATAACGGCAAGAAAGAGCATTCTTAAACTAAAAATACTTTATAGAAAAATTTTCAAACAACCTTCTAAAGTTTTCATCAAATAATCGAATAAATCTGCATTTTAAGCTATTACTTTAAGCAGTCCGGATAATAAAGTCATTTTTTGTCCCGCATTAAAAGTTATCGAACAAAAAGTAATATATTTGCATAGAGATTTTGTTTGATTTATAGAAATTATATTTTTAAATGGAAGTAAGAACAATTATTATGACTTCTAAATTACCATATTCCATTTTTTTTCTTCTTATATCTTCACTTTTTGAAATACAAGCGCAAGATCTTATTAAAACAAAAAAACAAGAAGAAGTCAACTGTAAAATCACAAAAAAGACTCCTGATTCTATTTATTATTCCTATATCGATAACAATTTGATAAAAGAAGCCGCGCTTCCAATGAATAATGTTCAGGAATATCATTATAATTATTATAGCGATTCTGTTTCGATAAAAGGAAGCGACCCAACAAACAAGAAATATGAGAAACTTCGCTTGGCGGCCAATACCGGATGGGGGTATAGAACGGCAAAAACAGCCGGCAGCATTAATGCCGAGAGGAGAAAAGCATTGGAGGGACTTCGTTCGGGATTAATATGGTCTTTTAATGCCGACTATTTTTTTAATAAATCTTGCGGAATCGGATTGAAAACTTCCTTTTTTAATACCAGGGATAACTTTGACGGATATTATTGGGATAATACGGGAATTTCTTATGTTGGGAATATTCAACATGATTCTAAAACTCTCTATATTGCTCCGGAATTTATTTGGAGAATGTATGTTTCGGATAAGAAAAACTCCATATGGATGGGAATTTCATTAGGTTATATGGATTATTACAGAACCATGAACGGCGATACCGGGAATCTTTTCAGCATTTATGGCGGAACGCTTGGCGGTGGGTTAGAAGTCGGATATGATTTTCATATTACGAAAAAACTCGGATTAGGCGTATCTCTGTACTACGAAGCTGGAGCCTTGATATACTATACCGTTAAAACAGGAAACGGCTATCAATATAAAAATGACGATGTCGACGCAGTAGAAGGTTTAAGCAAAATCGGCGTCGCTTTCGGATTCCGTTTTTACAATTAAGCCACTGCTACTGTTACTTTCAAAACACTATTATTAGACTAAATCTTTCGCAAAAAATAATGAAGAAATTTCTTTGGCAATCATTTTTTACTTTTCCGATCCTGTTATTTTCTTTTACTTTACATTCGCAAGATCTTATTAAAACCACATCGAAAAAAGAAATCAACTGTAAAATTCTAAAAAGAACCGACGACTCTGTCTTTTATTCTTACTCGTATGACAATCAAATACTAAAAGCCAGCCTTCCCTGCGACAGTATTCTGGAATATTATTTCAAATATTACATAGATTCTTTGCCAACCCAAAAAGTGGTCGTTAAAAGTTATTACCGGTCACGAATCGCTATAGACTTGGGAATGGGATACCGGTTTGCAGAAACTTCTTCCGATAATCCTACCGATAATCAAAAAGAAATGGCAAATGGACTGCAATGGGGACTTAATGCATCGGCCTCATGCGAACTTTACTTAAATAAATATATTGGCCTCGGCGTAAAATCTTCTTTTTTCCAAACATGGGATAAGCCCAATATCAATTTTCTGTCTTACAACGGCATATCTACCTTTGAGGAAAAAATTCTTCATAAATCCAGTACAGTATATATTGGTCCTGCATTTATTTGTAGATTTCTCCCCTCATATAATAAAGACATTTTATGGGCAAGTTTATCTTTTGGCCTTATCAATTATTCCGAGAAAGCCGAAGGAATGGGGAGTCACCTGTTTTACATTACAGGAAACACCGTCGGAGTCTCTTTAGAATTAGGCAGGGACATACGCGTTTCAAAAAAAATCGGACTGGGTATATCTGCTTATTCTTTATTCGGACGATTAAATAGTTATGAATTCAAAGGGCAATCAGGGTATAAAAATGTAGAAAAATGGGAATTTCCCGAAAATTTAACCCGATTGGGCGTTACTTTAGGGCTCCGGTTTTATAATTAACCCATAAATACATATATACATTTCTAAAACTATTTCTAAAATTCAATCTCCAATTGACGGTTTTGTAAATCTCTTTCATCAAAAAGGTTAGAGACGCCTAAGCCTAGTAAACGTATGCCTTTCCCTTCTAAATCAATTTCGTTTAACAAAATTCTGGATATCTTTTGTATTTCCTCAAAAGACGAGATCGGATTAGGAACGCTTTTGCTGCGCGTTAAGGTTTTAAAATCGTTAAAACGAACTTTGAGCGTAACCGTTTTTGCACTTTTTCCCGATTCTTCGATATCGGCAAGCAATCGTTTTTCCAACCGGTAAAGTTCGGTAATAATAGCAAAGCGGGTTTTCAGGTCTTCTAAATACGTATTTTCTACGCTAATAGATTTGCGAATGCGATCAGCATTAACTTCCCTTTCATCGACGCCACGAACTATGTTGTAAAAAAAATCGCCCGATTTCCCAAACAAAGCCTTCATCTCCATTTTATTCAACGCCTGCAAATCTTTTCCCGTTTTAATATTTTTTTTTGCAAGACGCTCTTCCGTTACCTTTCCTATACCATGGAATTTATTGATATTTAATTTACTTAAAAAATCGAAAGCTTGATTGGGCTTTATCAAAAACAGACCATCCGGTTTACGCATATCGGAAGCTATTTTAGCCAGAAACTTATTATAGGAAACGCCCGCTGAAGCAGTTAAGCCTGTTTCTTCCTGAATTCGTTTCTTTATTTCCATTGCTATTTGCATTGCCGACTGAATTTCTTTCCTGTTAAACGTAACATCCAAGTAGGCTTCATCCAAAGAAAGCGGTTCCACCAAATCGGTATACTCGTGAAAAATTTCCCGAATCTGTCTGGATATGGAAGTATACACGTCAAAACGATGCGGTTGAAATATTAAATCCGGACACTTGCGCATAGCCGCCACTGACGGCATAGCGGAATGAATCCCGTATTTCCGGGCTTCATAGCTTGCCGCGGCAATTACGCCTCGCTGCTCCGGACGTCCCACAACAACAGGCTTTCCTTTCAATTCCGGAAAATCGCGTTGTTCTACCGAAGCATAAAAAGCGTCCATATCAACATGGATAATCTTGCGCAAAATAAAAAATAATTAAATTAAAAATATGAATAAGAACGAAGAACTTTCTCAAAAATTTTTCTATAAAATAATTTACGCTTTTTATCAAACCTTTTTTGAATTCCATTTGTAATTTTGCATTTGACGAACAAAAACTCAAAAATTTACTTAACTACATGAATAATAAGAATTCGCCACTGACTTTAGGAACCGAAAAAGTAGGAAAGTTACTAATGGAGTATGCTATTCCGGCTATTATTGCCATGACAGCTTCTTCGTTGTATAATATTACCGATAGTATTTTTATCGGACATGGCGTTGGGCCGATGGCTTTATCGGGTTTAGCCATCACTTTTCCTTTAATGAATCTTGCCGCCGCTTTCGGATCGTTGGTTGGCGTAGGCGGATCGGCGCTTCTATCCTTGCGTTTGGGACAAAAAGATTATCAAACCGCAAATGCGATATTAGGGAATGTTTTGGTTTTGAACCTTATTATCGGACTTTCCTTTTCTATTACCGCATTAATATTTCTTAAACCTATTCTCTATTTCTTTGGTGCCAGCGAACAAACATTGCCCTATGCTTATGATTTTATGGCAATCATTTTATCCGGAAACGTAATAACACATATGTATATGGGATTAAATGCCTTATTACGTTCGGCGGGAATGCCCCAGAAATCGATGTATGCAACTATATTTACCGTATTAATAAACGTAGTACTGAATCCGATATTTATTTTTGTTCTCGGATGGGGAATACGCGGAAGCGCCGTAGCGACTATTATTTCGCAATTTGTAATATTGCTGTGGCAGTTTCGCCTTTTTAGTAATAAAAACAACCTCATTCACCTTAAAAAGGGGATCTACAACCTGAAACGAGAAATTGTTAAAGACATTTTCTCCATCGGATTATCTCCATTTTTAATGAATTCGGCAGCTTGCGTTATCGTTGTACTAATCAACCAAGGACTTATCCATTATGGAGGAGATCTTGCCGTAGGCGCATACGGTATCATCAATCGCGTGGCTTTTCTCTTTGTAATGGTTGTATTGGGAGTAACGCAGGGCATGCAACCTATTGCCGGTTATAACTATGGGGCGCGACTTTATCATAGAGTAAACGAAGTATTGAAAAAATCTATTATTATTGCATCTATTATTATGGTAGTCGGTTTTATAATTGTGGAATTGTTTCCTCATGCCGTAGCCTCTATTTTCACTACTGATGATGAGCTTACCGATTTGGCTGTAGCGGGGTTGCGTATTATTTTTGCCTCTTACCCCATTGTCGGTTTTCAAATGGTGGTATCAACATTTTTTCAAAGTATTGGAATGGCCCAAAAGGCAATCTTTTTATCTCTTATGCGTCAGGTATTATTTTTGATTCCGCTTTTAATCCTTCTACCAAGATTCTGGGGAATTTCCGGCGTATGGGTAAGTATGCCTATTTCTGATTTTATTTCGGCTATTGCGGCAATGATTTTGTTAGTTATTCAATTCAAGCAATTTAAAAAACAAAATTATAAAGAAGAAATCGATTAATGATAAATGCCGAATGCTTATAGTTTATGGCTTATCATTCATGGTTTTACAAGTTGAATATTTCATCTCGGGGGTTGTAGGAATTTCTATAGAACAGATTTTGAAAGATAAAAATAGCAATTTTGCAGGCGGGATTTTTCAAAAATAGTAGCGCTATTTGGTAAAAATTCCGACAAAAAAGAGCATTTTTAGATTCAAAATACTTCATAAGAAAAATTTTAGACAACCTCCTAGACCAATATAATAATTAAAAGGAGGATTTAATTATGAAATATGTAATAAACATAGGTCGTCAATTGGGCAGCGGAGGTCGAATTATCGGCGAAAAACTAGCGCAACATTTTCAGATTGCCTATTACGATAAAGAATTAATACAAATTGCCGCCAAAGAGAGCGGTTTGGGAAAAGACTTTTTTGAACGCGCCGATGAAAAAAATCGTTTTGGATTGTTCGGTAATTTTTTAGGGTTATTTTCAAATACGCTCAATGAGGGTTACTTAAATAACAGCTGCTTACATAACGATTCTTTATTCCAAATTCAAAGCGATGTCATTCGTAAACTGGCCAAAGAGCAATCTTGCATATTTGTGGGACGTTGCGCCGATTATATCTTACGCGAACACCCCTATTGTATTAATTTGTTCATTAGCGCCCAACTTGAAGATCGCATTAACCAGGTTTCCCAACATGAACAGATCTGTTTCGAAAAAGCGCGCAAGATAATCGAACACGCCGACAAACAACGCGCCGCTTATTACAATTACTACAGTAATAAAATATGGGGAATGGCTGCCTCGTATCATCTATGTGTCAATTCCTCCATACTAGGAATAGATGAAACAACAAATTTAATCTGCGCATTTATAGAACAAAAAATGGCTTCGTGGGAGGAATAAACATAATTTACAGCGAGGTTGTTTTAAAATTTTTCTATGAAGTATTTTGGATTTAGAAACGCTCTTTTTTGCCGGAATTTTTATCAAATAACGCTACCATTCTTGAAAATTCCGTCTGCAAAATAGCTGCCCCTATCCCTCAGAATCTGTTCTATAAAAATTAACACAACTTTTAATATACGGGAATATGCGTTAAAAATTTATATTCTACAATTGGATTGATTGGAAATCCTTTGTAACGTAATTCAAAATGCAAATGAGGGCCGCTTGAACGTCCGGTGTTGCCTCCCAAACCAATAGGTTCGCCAACTTGAATTACCTGACCAACATCTACCAATTTTTTATCCAAATGAGCATAAACCGTTTCACTCATGTTATAATGACGTATCACAACTACATTTCCATATGTCTCATCATATTTGGCAATGCGAACTTTGCCGCAAAACACGCTACAAACTGTATCGCCTACATTAAGTTTGAAGTCTACGCCAAAATGTTTTCTTTTTTCTCTCATTCCATAGCAAGAAGCGACTATCAAATTTTGCTTTAAAGGCGAGCATAAACTATCGTTAAACGAGAACATATTAACTTCCGTTTCCCTAAGCGCGGCAAAATCAATGAAATTGGTATTAAAAAAATAGTAAAAGCTATCCGGTTCGGGCAGACATATTGTTTTTATTACAACTTCCTCCTGTTTGTTTAATACAAGATATTCTTCGTAACAAGTTATTATTATATCAATAATATCCTTCTCTTTCTGGGCATAAACGCAATGGTTCCCTATGAAAAAAATCAATAAAAAACACGTCCTTTTTATTGCAAGGGTTTTCATAATACACATTTAAAGTATTATATTCCCACAAAAGCACAATTTTCTTGCCTGTTTGTGGGTTTAGCATTCAATATTTACTTAAAGACCAAAGTTTGCATTATCATGAAATATTACGCAAACCTTACTTGGAAAGGCAGAATATTGCTTGATTTCAACATTATTTTATTTTGTAACATTTCAGCCAAAGACAACGCCTTATCAATATTTTTCAACGGACTATCTTCTTTCAAATCTATGGTTATAGCAATAAAATCGTTTTTGCGTTCGATAGTAATACTTTCAATTTCATTACCCAACTTTTTGTTTTCGTTGTAATAATATGCTTTTATAAAAGTTCTTATGTCTGCTTGGGTAACTAAGCGATCTTTAGTTTGAAAATAATACCGGGCAATATCTTCTTTTTGCGACTCATTTCGGATACTATTTTGCCCTCCCTTTGTTTCGAGCAACAAAACGGTTTTATTCTTGTCAAGGCAGTTAGGCGCTTTTGTTGCCTTTTCATCCTTTTTTATTCCATTGGCCAATGCTCCCGATGTAGTCAGGTATTCCAAATGAATATCTCTATTTTCAATTTTATTCTTTTTTAATACTGCATAATAATGGTTTTTCACACTATCATTTCCAAATCTTGAAACAATGCCGGATATGTCTTCTATAATTTCTTGCATTCTTTTCAATTTATCGCCATTTTTCAATTCGCTGATAGATTGAAAGGCATAATAGTCGGAAATATACCTGTATAGTATCTCTTGCATTTGTTTCAGTAGTTGTTTGGGATTATAGCGTTCTACGCCATGTTGCCGGACCAGAAACGAACTGAGGTATTCCTCCATATTATTTTCATCCTTATCGTACAATAAGTTCAAAAATTCTCCGGTATCGGAAAATAACTCCTGAACAGGGTTTCTATCATTTAGGGTTACTTCCTTTTTTTCTATATTTACTACAGGAATACAATTGATTTTGATTTTGTCGCTTATGTCGGTGTCTGAATTTAAGATAATTTCCAATCCAATACCGGCTTGTTCGCCCAAAGGCATTTTCTTTGCGTCGTATTGACCAATGTAAAATAATTGGATAGCGTTTGTCAAAAATATTTCCTTCCAATAATCGTAAGTCCCGAACAAATAATAATTCTGACTCAGGAACAAGTGTGCGTTATTAAACCATCTTGTAAAAGGCAATTCATTATATTGCGAAGGTTTTAGTAAAGGGAATTCATAGTCGCCACAGCGTATGGCTTCAATATCTACCGGTTTTGGAGCATCTATATAAAAAGACAAGCCCGAAATATCTTCGAGGGGTTTTGTAAATTGCAATTCAACCCAAACGCTTTTCCCTTGCTGATTAACATTTTTAAGCTCTGCATTAATGATTTTTGTTTTTAATAACGGAGCAAATTTTGATTTTTTAAATTCAAATGCGCAGGTTTCATCTATTATATTCTCCCCTATTGAGTCGTTAGATGTTTTGGCTATTTTGGTTTCTACAATGGAAAAAGCAGGAATAGGCTTAATTAAATGAAACGGGACGATTCTATCTCGTAAATTCCGAAGAGCACTTTCTTCGTATTGCTCTATGCTTTTCTGAATATGAAATGCCTGATAGGATAAAGCCGACAGTAAGAGATTGATCACAGGGTCGTTTTCCATATTTTTAAATGCGACACACCCCTCTTTTGTCCATTGGTCGATGGCATTTTTCTTTATTTCGTTATGATATTCTTCAAACGTCTTCATATTTTACCAGATATGAAATTTTATATCTTGTTTATACTCTTTTTTTGTATCTGTCAGTATTCCTGTAATAGAGATGGAAACTTCCGATCGTTTTTTATCAAATTCTATTTTTACTTCAGGGTTTTGCAAACGGGGTTCAAATTGTTTAATCGCTTCTTTCAGGTCTATGGCGTAATTATTATAATTGTCGCTTTTCCCTCCAATTTTTCTTTGATTGATTTTATCTTCCGAGTCGGCATTTTCGAAACGGAAATTTTTCAAGGAAAATCCGAATTGAAAACCGGGTTTGAAACTTCCGTTTGGAGAATTGACCAATAAAATAATAAAACCGGCTATTGATTTTTCCGTGCTTTTTTCATCATTATTGTCGTCAATTAGACAATTATCTTCATAAAAACTCCCCTTTAGAAAATCCAGGGGTATCTGAAATCCGCTCATACGATGCTATATTTTGCCTAAAATTTCTTCTTCTCTCTTTTCTATCACAACAGGTTCCGGATCTGGCTTTGCTTCCAATCCCCGATTTATTTCTTTCAAACAATCCATTCCTATTTCCAATAAAGGTAAAACATTATCATGGTTGTAAGGCATTTGAACAAATTTTTCAATAGAGGCCATTAAAAATTCATTTTCATTTTTTGTTCGCTCAAAATGCAATTTCAAAACAGACGTTATTTTTTTTAACAACAGAGCCAATTCGGCAGGAGATTCCTGAAGAGAATAATTTTTCAGTTCCACTTCGAGTAGTCTTGCTTGAAAACCGGCAAGTTCATCAAGAGAAATTTTTTCGATAACTGCGTTTAATTCCTCTCTGATAAGATGGTATTTTTGTTTTAGTATCTCGCTTGTAGAAAGACAAACGTGCGGCAAAACGTAATTTTGTTCTATTTGCCAACAATGGCTATCCCTGTTATAACGTATCTTTAAAATAGGAATTCCATCTCCCGTACATTGTCGCGCCTCTTTGATTTCAATATGATATTTTACTCGCGCATAGCGTCCTCCTTTTTTTATCGGTTCCGGATGGTAAGGATTCGAACTCAAAATAACATAGTGTTCTCCGTTGATAAGTTCCCGTAAACTTACTTCTTCGAATGAAATATCATTTTGGATGTCAACAAGGCAACCGTTCCGAGTAATAGCCTTACAGTATATTTCATCAAAAAAAATTTCATAATTATTTATCCTGGACTTGATTTCAAAAGTACTGCCAGGCAAAATGCCATACAAGCGAAAAGCATATAACCGCGCGATTTTGTTTTGTTGTGCAATATGATAATTATCGGCTTCTGTAAAAATTTCGGGCGTAATATCTAATCCCCTTTCCCAATATATTCGTTTATGTTCATCCATATTTACAAATGAGTATTATAATCCAATATTAATGTATTGCCTAATATAAAAGATTGTTTATAATCCTTGATTCGATAGTCGTACTCTACTTCTACTGGAAGAAACCATTGTCGGAAAAAACCAAAGAAAACAACAATTTCTTTGTCCATCTTTTGATATTCCTCCTTAGATAACCGTTCTTTATGAATAATACATCTTACATATAAGGATCTTAGGATTGTCCATTCCACTTTTTCTGCAAGGAATATATTTCTTAGGATATCCGCCAAAAGAGGAAGGTTTCCCCTTAATTGGCTTATAAAAGGAAGCAATGGTTTTATTTTGGAAATATATTCATTATTTGTATCCGGTTCAAAATCGTCCCATAGCGCTTCCGTAAAAACAGTATTTCCTTTTTCTGCAAGGGCATTGAGTTTTTTTTCCAATTCAAGAGTCAACTTGAAGTATTCCGTGTCGAAGGGTCGGAAAAATGACAATACGGCTTTCTTTCGTTTTTTCAGTTCATGCTGTTCTTTATTAAAATCAAAATTAGATTTATCATCTGTCTTTTTTAATTGATCTTCTTTAAAAAACAAGCCTTCGGGCAGCAAATGAAAAATACTGTCGCGCGATAATTCAAGGGTAATCTTATTATCTTCATTTCCAACACAGATCAAATCATCCGAATAGTTGCGAAAAAAAATGCCTTGCATACGGACATCCAAATCTTCGTTTATGTCCATCTGCGAAATCAAGGTTTCCGCTTTCATTTCCTCGGCATCTATATATTCATCCAAATATTTCACCATTAGATCAATTCTTTATAATGTTTCCTATCGGCCGATAATTCGACATAGGCGTAGCCTTTTTCGGTAGTTACCTGCAACACGTCAAAACAGGGTACGCCTATCTGTTTCAAAGTAAGGCGTGGGTAGGGAAATTCTTCATCAATATTTTCAAACGCATGTTGATAAAGGTTTCCTTCTAAAAAAGAACGTGTTCTGAGTTCCTCGAAAGATTCTATATAATCAGAAATTTTTGATTCGGGAAGCATGGGCGTAAACTGTCTGCTATCGGAACGGGTTTCCAGTTTATCCACAAAACGGTTGTTCCGCATATTGATTTCCACATCCTCTACTTTTAACGTATTCTTTATCAATTGTAAAACTTGTACTACTTCCATATCTGCGCTCAGTAACAGAATTTCAACGATGTTGTTCCAACATTCATGAGAAAGACAATCCTTTTTATAAGTCGTAAAATCGAATATTTCGGCAAAGGGGTGCATTCCCTCGTAGTGAAACATGGTTCCGGTAAGCGGCGTAAAAACACCAGCTTCCATATCCTCTCTATGTATCCATTTCATAGCTTCCTGAACCTGAATAGCCGCAATAATGGAAGCACTCACGGGAGTAGTAGCCATGCGTCCTTGCTGTTCATTTTCGCGAGTGACTCCCGCGCAAGACATTCCGGTTTCTTCGAGTTCTTTTACCTCTTCATCGGTAAGGCTGCATTCATAACAATTTTTATGGATTTGATACCCGTTAACCTGCCCTTCCAAATCGCCTATTCCGCCGTCTATCCACGGAACGCCGGCGCGAAAACACAGGCGATTTAATAATACGCGGGCGCTCAGATTATCCAGGCAACCTAAAACTACATCCATTCTCCGATAGAGTCCCAAACCAACGTCGTTTGCCAAGTTCCCGCAAATGGCCTGTACATAAATGGTCGGATTTATTTCTTTCAACCGCTTGGCGGCTACTTCCGCTTTATAAAATCCTTTGTCGGCGTCTTCGGGGCGAAACAAAACAGAACGAGTAAGATTGCTGTATTCTATCCGGTCAAAATCAACTACTACAATATTTCCCACGCCAAATAAAGCCAAATTTTTCAATGCCTCGTTGCCTAACGCTCCTGCCCCTACCACCATTACCTTGGCATTTTTTACTTTGTCTATTTTGAACCATGAGAGCAAGGGAAACACATCGGCGCCCCATTCTTTTAACTGAGCTTTATTCATATTGGTTGAATGATTGAATGATTAAATTATCGAGTCATTGATTTATGGGGTTTATTATAAGGTTTTAAAAACTGTATATTAAACCTACTTCCAATCCCAGATAATGCATGCGGCTTCCGTCGCCCAGTATATTGCTTTGGTCAAGCCAATACGTTGAACCGGTAAATTGTGTATTTTCGGTACTTTTGGATATAGGAATTAAAGAATAATCCCATTTGATTCCTAACCGTAGAATAACGTCCCTTAAAATATCTTTGTCGGGATTGCTCAACGGAATAGTAATTCCTGCCGAAACAGACGACCACAAAACAAAAGCGTTCAAATTGTATTCGGGATTTTCGTAACAAGGCGCATTGGTTTGGAATCCTAAAACCGGCACATTGTGCAGAATAATGTTCCAATCAGGATAATAGCCGGTAGAAGTATAGGTTCCTTCGCCGGTAAAACTGTTAGTTAGCAAAACGGAACCTTTCAGTCCGATTTTTCCCCATGCCTTTACTTTGGTTTTACTAGGTTTTCCTATTTCCAGATATAAAGGAATATCCAAATAAAGCAATGATAATTGTTCTTTTACATTCTGATATGTAAGATTGGCGTTATAACGATTGCCGTCCACATCTGTCAAATTATTTATTTGTTCGGAATACGACTCAAAATCGGCAGATTTGTTATAGTAACTCAATCCCAATCCGACGCCCAACGCAAGGGGTACCGGAGCGTCGACTACTCTGCTATTTACAATTTTTTCCTTTGTAAATTGTTTTTTGAAATCGACTCCAAATTGAAAAGCATATCCGGTTTTGACATTCCAAATATCCGAGTTGAGTAAATCGTTGCTGATAAATGGAATTCCATAACCTAAGTTGAAAACCAAAGATTTCAACGGGGTATAATCCCGTCTCTCTACTTTTACCGGTTGATTTCCCGTCGGATCAATTTCCACTATATGGATATCGTTTAACTCTACTTGTTTAGTAGTATCCACCTGCGCGTACAATCCTATGCCGCAGAAGAAAAATATTGAAATAACGATATTCTTTCTCATATGTTATTTATTTGAATTTTAGATTTTTTCTATATATTGAAATGCTGTGTCCCCTATCTTGAAAATAACTCCGTTCTTTAACTGGAATTCATCATTTTTTTTCACCAGGTTTCCATTAAAAAGTAAATTATCGCCCAATACTTTCAAGTAAGGGACCTTCATTTTTTTGTCAACATATAATTTTGCATGTATATCCTGAATACTAGGGTTGAGGTCCCAATTCATCTGGATAATGCATTGGTGCGATTTCCCAATCGTCACATCATTGCTTCCACCAATTACGCTCATCCATTTATGGATCGCTATTTCCCCTTCTCTTGCGCCTCTATATTTCAAGAAATATTTTTGCGCGGTATAGTGAATAGTTACAATAGATAATCCCAATCCGGCGCTATACAACATAAAGCTCAATAATGTGGCGTAGCTGCCGAACCAGCGGCTAAGAAAGAGAAGGACAAAACTAATCAGCCCGGAAATAATGCCGCCTAATAGCGCATGCTTCCAAACAATACCGGTTTTGAAAGAGAGGCACAACCCCAAACTGCCGCCGAACAATAACCAAGGTATCCAATCTACCCAAATATTAATTCCATTGGCTTTGCAGGCGATAATAATGATCGAACCTATTAAAAAAGAAAGGAATCCAAAACAGGCTCCTACAAGACTTCTCAACAACATCTCGAGCAATACTCCACCCTTTTTTTGCCGGTATTCGTTAATATAGGAAAACAAAAAAGCGAGGGTAAATCCCAATAAAATGCCTATCAATAAGAGAGGGCCTATTTTTGCCCAAAAACCCAATTGAACATCCGATTCCAGTTGAGTCAAATCGCCCGGATAAAAAGCGCGCAAAAGTTTTTGAGTAAAAGATCCGAATAGCAAGGGGCTTGCCAGAATGAAAAGCCGGTAAACAATCCAAGCCAACAAACCGCCTCCCATTCCGTATAAGACCCACTTCATAAAATAAGGGCTGTTGGTAGAACTGAAAGGCTTGTCTTTATCAAAATAATATTGTTTCCCATCTTTACAGTTTTGTCCGTATTCGGTACATTTATAGCCATTCTCCCGCCAACAATATAAATGAGTCATATGTCGACATTTTTCAACCACCTTTTCCCCTTCGTTCAAGTCTTCCAAACATATATTGCATTTGATAATTTCATCATCATTCGGTTTGTATTCCCTTACATATTTTTTGTCGAAATTAGATGTTTTTGAAATTAAATAAGGAATAACGACTTGTATGGCAAAATAGGAGACGAACAAGATGATAAATCCCCAAAAGAAACCTAATAGAATTTGTTGGATCAAATTGGTTGTTCCGGTTATGACAGGATTGGCGGGTGTTCCGATGGAATAATTTTTAATGCCGAAAGCTTTTTTTCCGGCTTTTTCCATCTGGATCATAAATTCCCTGCTTTCACCGCTATAAATCCGTCCGGGAGAATTCAGCAAAACTAGTTCGTAATCGGGCGACAGTTTATCAATTACATCCGTTAATTTATTCAATACGCTGTCGGGCGCCGCAGCATAAAACTCGCCTTTCACGTTGTCTCTCCTGAGGTCTTTGCAAATAAACGATAAATGTTTGTCCACATTCGGATTCGCTTCTCCATATCGGATGGCATGTATTTCTATCTGATTATGGCTTGCCATGTCGTTATCTAATTCCTGTATCATATTGTCAAATGCCGTGATATTATCGGCTTCTTCTCCGCTTGGGGTTGATTTTCCGTTGGTTAACAGGATTAAATATTTTTTGATTGTATCGTTTTGTATTTTTGCCGACATTTCCGGATCGGAAGAAGCGTTTGCCCAAGCCAATTCCTGAAATTTATTCAATGTGGCGCCGAATATGATTTTATTGTTTTTAGTTACCGTAAATTCCGGTTCAAACGAACCGAATGTTTTGGACGTAATAGGGAACGACTTGCTTACCGTGTTGTCGAAGAAAGAAATATAGACAGTATTTTCCGGCAGATTATCTACAAAATACTTTACGGCTTCGCGCACTTTTTCCATGTCTTCGGGAAAGATGCTTTTATCTATCAGCAAAGATACTAATATGTTATCGGGAATATTACCTTTTCCCCGGCGCAACCTTTTGATTTCTTTTATTTCTATTTTTTCATTGATCAGTTTGATCTTTTCCGAAGGTTTTATTTCTCCCCAGAATTCTTTTTCGTTGCTCTTTCTATTTATAATTTTAAACTTCAGAAATATGCTGTCGGCGTACCGCGACCATTTCATTTCTGTAACCTCCGCGTCATATCCGGCCTGATTTAATTCTTGCCTGAATTGCACTTTATATTGTTCGCTATCTTCTCCCTGATTGCACGCAAATAAGGTAAAAGACAGCGCTATCCATAAAAGCCATTTATTTTTCATATTACTGTGTATTGTTTAATCAATATTCATATGCCTTGGTTTAACCTATATCCGTTTTCTTCTTGTCCATTTTTTCATTTCAAGCAATTGAACAGGATAAATGTCTTTTTCCATATCAGGAAATGTTCCATTTGAATTTTTAATAATAAACCTTATTGAGTCGTCTGCCGGTCGGTATATAGCAAAAAAAACGTAACGGCTTATAATGGGTTCGTACTTTTCCAAAATATCGGAATAAGAAAGTTCCGGCTCGACCAACAGACAACCTATCGTGTGGCAAGAACTGTTTTCTGTATTTTCCTGAATTTGAAATTTTTCTATAATGGCATATTTTTGAACCGGATGAGTTTTATATAAGGGATTTCCGCAAAAATATCCGGCTAAATTTTCCGGATTGAGCGTGATCGAATTATCCATATCAATAATAGCCGCCCCGCTAAGCAGAATTTTTTCCATACAAACGTCTTTTGACAGAGCCATGTATGAATAATAATCCATATCGAGATCTCCTGATATTTTCTCTTGCGGTTTTTTTGCCCATTGATAAACTTCTTCTAGCGAGAATTCTTTTTTCAACGCCTCTTTATTGTTCATGGATCCGTCTTTTTTAGGGACAAAAAACGCCATATTCAAATTCTCTGTATTGCTATCGATTACAATAGCCAGCATACGGTTCGGATGATCGGGATAGGCCAGTTGCGATTGAACAATCAGGTCGTGATTGGAAAGGAACAATCCTAGACCCGGATGAGTGTGTATCCAACACATTTGCATGTAGTCTTTGCCTGTTTTTTCTCTGAGCGTAAAAATCAGGTTTTCCAGCCCGATGCCTATTTCGACGCCAAAATCCAATACATATTCTCCGTACACGGCATCGGCGCCCGGTTCGACAATTTTTTCCAAAGTAATATTGTACGCTTGTTGGTTAGATTCCGGAGCATACTCCCAGCGTCCTACCACAAAGCATCCGGTTTCGTTGGTCTTCTGGGTCGACTTCAGAAATTCCGAGAAAAATCTGTAAATATCTATAATACATTTGCGACTGATGTAAACCGTTTGAACAGCGGTATCTTCAAACAGGGTAGTTATATCTACCACATAGTAGTCTCTCTCTTCTTTTTCCCTTACGTCGTCTAATCCAATAGTATAAATCGGCAAATTTTCTATTTCCTCTTCAATTGGGCGTATGATGTCTTCTATTTTTTGTTTTGCTTTTTGTTCTATTCCTTTTCTTTTTAAACACGCGCGGACAAAAAGTATTACGGCTGTTACGATAGCGAAGAACGCAATGCCCGTAACAATGAATAGAACATATGGAATTTTTAATCCGGTTATTTTCCCTTCGTAATTAGAACTACTGTAAACAAGTTCAGCGTAATTTTCTGCAATTGCATCTTTTTGCCCGACTACCAAACCTTCCAGTATCTCTTTTTCTTTTATTTGTTTGGCCCATTTTTCAATAAAATGCTCATGATCGCCGACAAATCGGATTTTGCTTTGTTCTATTTGCGTTTTCACGCTATCGGCGCTTAAGTGTAAGGCTTCCTTTCCGATCCATTTGGTAAAATCAGATTCCTTTGTTTTACTTTTAATAATGTCGCTTATCAAATTGTCTTTATCCTGCAACATGGCAATGGTATCGTCGTATCTTCTAACTATATTTTTTTCGTAATCCGCCGCTATAGCTACATAAGTTTCCCCTAAAATATGTTTTGAAACAATTGTAATCAGGTTGTTTATTTTTCCGGCTATTTCCTTTTTTTTTGCTTTCCCTTCCTTATCCGTTTCCTTGATCTCTATTTCCTCCACTTGTTTTTTTAAAGCCATAAATTCTTGAAGCTTTCTTTTCAATCTTTCAATTTCATCCTCTTTTAGTTTTTCTTTTAATAGCGGCCGGCATTCGTTATATAAATCCAAGTACTCGTTTTGATATGTTTTGAAAAGGGCGTTTTTAGACGTGTTTGAAACGCTAATTTTTTGGGTTGATTTTTTAGAAGCAGGCGTTGGTTTTGAGTTCTGCACTTCCGGAGTTGCAGCAGTTTTGTTGTCCTGAACGCTGGGTTTATCCTGGGTCTGAGCATTAGAAACCTCCTGAGGTTTAACGCTATCAGTTTTTACGACAGGCAAGGCAGGGGGGGTATTTTCTTCTTTGGATGGAAGAATATTAGTTTGTTCACTTTCCTGGATTGTTTTTGTTTTATTTATGATTATACATGGGTAATAGTATAGGTTATTGTTCCTGCAATTTCTATTTACGTTGATATCTCTAGTTTGCTGAGGAGGAATTCTAACAAATCCGTCTTTATTATCATTCCAACAATTGAAGTCATTTATTGTAGTTTTTACTTCTACATTTTTATCTACAGTTTTAGGGTTATCTCCTTTGCTGATATCTTTTTTGAATAAATAAATAGTATTTCCGGAATTATTTGTAATGGTTATCACAGTTTTATCTTTATTATATCGTGCCGTTACTTCCTGTGCCGATATATTATTGGCAAGCAGGATATGTAAACACAAAAACAAACTTATTAATATACGCTTATGCATTTTTATACAATATTAAATTTGGTCTAAATTGTTTATATCAATATTGTTCCATTCGTTTTGGCGCGCCGCTTCATCTGCCTGCCTGGCTAACCTATGTTGTTGCCTTTTAATTTTTATAGGATTCCATATTTGCATGAACAGCATTCCGCCAAGCATAAGTACTCCTAAAGCAATACCAATATACATCGCCCAATTAATTTTTTCAGGTTCTTTTTTCAACTCTTCTATTTTCTGAATCAACTCGTTATACTGGGTATTGAATAGCGCGTATTTCTCGCTTAGCGCATCGTTATTAGATATAATAATAATATTACCTTCTTTTTTTATTTTCACTTTTTCATTGAGGTCGTTGGCAAGCTTTGCCAATGAATCAACTGCATTTTTGTCGCCTTGGATTGTGTTGTTTATCAAGGTACAAAAAGTATTCAACTCTTGATTTTGCTTAGAAATAAATATATCTAATTCCATTACTTTAACTTGTAACAGAGAGTCTTCGCATTGCCTGGCCATAGCATTCAACTCTTCGGGGGTAAGTTCTCCATGGCCTGATAATTCGGTGTCTATAGATAAAGTGGTTACCCTGTTTTCCGTATTTTTACCTGTATTCGCCGGTAATACAAATTCCAATAGCATTTGCGCCCCTTCTTCTATTATCGTTTTCTTTCTGGTTTTGGAAGCCACATATAAACATAAGGTCAATTTAATTTTCTCTCCGGCGGAAACCGTTGTAGCAAAAGGGAACTCGGACTGGTTGTCTATTTCGTGACACTTAGACATATTAAAAATGACTTCCCTATTGCTGCAAAAAGGCGCAAACGTAGCTATATCATTTACTTCAACAGCAGCGTGGTAGTTTTTGAAATCGCAGGCATTTAGCTTTTGCCTGAAAACCCATAAAGTTTTTTTATTTCCATCTAATCCGGTAATTCCATTCCGGTTTCCAACCGTCAAAACATATTCGCTTGCATTATCAAGTCTTGCTTCTATACCGATAGGAAGTTTGGCAATTATTCTCCCTGTATTTACGCTCCTCAATACTCCTTCTTTTGCAATCGGTTCTCCTGCCGCGACATGCTTGCAGAGAAAGAGAAACAGATAAACTAAAAGCAGAACTATTTTAGATTTCATCATAAAGTTTACTTGTTTAACGCTCTCTCTATATTCTTGCAAATAGCGCGATAATTATCTACTTGATTTCTGGGACAATCGGACGTAATTTTTTTATCCGTATCCTCTTTTATAGAAAAATATTCCGTTCTTTCTTTTTCCACGCTTTCCCCGTTTTTGGTTTTTCGTAAAATATCAATCTGTAAATTCATCAGCGGAGCATTGATTTTTGAAAAATCAACAGAACAAGGCCGCATAATGCATTGTTCCCTTAAAATATCCTCTCTGATTTGTTTATACTTTACTATCGCTTCGCTAACTTCATTACATTTGGAATGATTATTCCATTCAATATATTTTTCCTGAAAGTTTTGCTTTGTTTGGTCTTGTTTGGATTTCAAGGAAGTGCAATTTTGTCTGATTTTCAATTGTGTTATTTCTGCCTTTATTTTTTCCAACCGAACAATTTTACTCTTGATATCAAAAAGAATTTTATCTGATTCATTGCAAGGATCTATGGGAGGATATTCTAGAATCAACTTCAGTTCGATAGGTTTTACGCGATACTCGATTTTCATATTTCTTTTGGAAAAAGTATACCACGGCCTTTTTTGATCTCTCAATACATATAAGTTATTCAGATCAATATGTATGGAAGAAGCCCTTTTCTCTTTAATAGAAAAACTAAAATCCTTAGAGACATTATTATTGGATACAAATTCATAACAATCTTCAAATTCCAGTTTTATATCATCCGACCTCAGAAAATAATCTAATTGTTTGATATTTTTTGCATTTTTTCCTCGCCATAGCATTTTGCTACCTGAGTTGCAATTTTTTACATTTTTTATTAACTCGGCATTTTTTAGTTGTGAGAAACAAAGCTTTAGATTAGGGCCATCCGAAATTGTGTTTCTGTCGAATTTTAAATAGATTTTATTTTCCAGAGAGTCCCATTTTACTTCCAACATTAACCTGAAGTGATCGGATGCATTCGTATCGTCTCCTTCTATAGTTATTTCTTGTTTTTGCAGTACTTTGTGTTGCAAGTGGAGTGAAAGAGGTTGCTGTGCAAAAATATTTATCTGTATTCCAAGTATTATTATAAAAAATAAAAGACTTCTTCTCATGGTCATGCTATTTTTCGATATGAATTACTGCTTTAATTGTTCCGGCTTCCGCTGTTAATACTTGGGTATATTCATCTTTGCCGGATGTTTCGGACAGGTAGAATTTCAGTTTTAATTCTACTGGCATCTCCTTATTTTTTATCTTGAAAAATATAATCTTTGGCATTTCACGCATAGATTCGTAGTTATTTTGAAAACCGGTAAACAATTCTACATTATTAGAATAGGACAAAACCGGTTCAACCTGCTTATGTTCTTTTCTGAAAGATTTTCCGATTTCAAGGTTCTTGTTTTTTTTCGACAATTCCTCCAATGAAATGGATCTATCAAACATCCATATAGTTTTTGTATTGCCTGTTCCCCTATCGGAGCCTACAATCATAAACAAAATATTATCGGCTGTCAGGTGAAATGTCAAGGGCAGTTCGAACAAAAAATTCCCATTGTTAATATCGTAGAGTTTCTTGTTAACCGTTTGTTTATTTTTAGGGTTCGTATAATTTAAGGTAATTTCATTCTGCGCCCATGTAGGATATGTTTGCAGACTACAACCGACAAATATCAACAAAAAAAATATTTTTCTTTTCATCATTTTTTGTTCAAAAATTCAGCCAGCCTTCAGGTTCCGCTTGTTCCAATACCCATTGGGCCACATTCTGGTCTTCGGGATAAGGATATTCGTTTTCTGCATGGTAATCAATGTAGCGAAGATAGTCGGCAATTCTCTCTATATAATCGACCAAACTTGTTTCGGCGCCGCTATCCTCAAAATTCAGGCAAACCCTTCCCTTGATAAAATCATCGCCGAAATAACGGATATTAGGGTGCCATACATCCGTAGAAAACTTAAATTCAGGATATCCTCCATCCACGCTGGGATAATTATTCGGAAGCGTAATCCTGAGAATATGTTTTTGACCGAATACAGGTTTTTTCAGGCCACGGCTGTCGGAATTTTCCACGCCAACTATGGATTTCATTTGGTATATAATATCATAAGCCAAGGGAATTCCATTCGGATTGCGTTTACGTATGATATAGGAAATTTCACTGTTAATAGCATAATAATTGTCTATTTTATCCCACTCGTTAAATAGGCGGGTTTCCCTGCCGGGATTTATCTTTCCTCTGTAATTATCTATCTCTCTGGGCATATTTTTTTATTATTTATCCGGCTATTACTTTTTGCGCTAAAATGAGGCTATCGCCTTCTTTTACCCCAAAATCTTCCAAACATTGTTCTTCTCTTTTATCGTTGGTATTTTGAAAAATTTTGTTTTTTCCATTTTCTATTTTTCCCAATCGATAGGTAATTCGTTGGCCTCCATTGTTCATTTCGGGTAGATTCCAATATTTTTGCACATCCATTTTTGCCAACTTGATAATATTGTCAATAGTTACTTTCAGATTGTTTTTAGGGTCGGCGCTAAAAGCTACAGTTTTGGCTTTGTAGGTAATCAAAACTTTTATTCTCCCTTCCTCATTTAATTCCTTGCTTTCCATAATTGCTATATATTTCAAGTTCATTATTCAACTAAAAATTTTTCCGTATATCGTTGTTTTCCAGCATAAAAGACAAGAATATAAGTTCCTTTAACCAGAGGTTGAGAAATAACGATATTATCCAAAGTACTTACTTTTTGCTCCCATACTTTTTCACCAGCTATGGAATATATGATCAGCAAATAATTCCCGGAGCCTTCTTGCAGGCAATCGCGGTTAAACGAAACTGTAAAACGACCATTGTTCGTAGGATTGGGAAATATGGAAATGTATTGGATTTGTTTTGCAGAGCTTTGGGACGTAAGGTTATAGACTCCTGTAAAGTTTCCACAAGAAACGCTATGCAAATCCGAGACATACACTTTATATTCCGCATCTTTCTCCAATATCTGGTTAAAATTGGCAGGATAATAAAATTGCTCGGTAGCGCCTGCAATGGATAAATTGTTTTTATACCATTGATATATGAAATTTCCCGAAGGATTGGGGTATATCAACATATACGGATTTCCGTTTTTATCTTTTTTGGGTACAATTGCATTCAAATCAGGCGCATTGTCGGCTGCTATGGCAACCGATAGCGATGCCGTATAAGTACATTCTGAAGTATTGTCGGTAACTATAACAGCTATTTTACCTGTACTTGCCATGGTACTCTTGTCCCAATCAACAGTAATCTTATTTTTGTCTATTTCAGAAGTAATACGGCCTTTTTCAATTGTCCATTGGTAAATCGCATTCTCTATACCCTCTACAGCGTATACCAATTCTTTCTGATTGGCGCATACGGGATTGGGCGCTTGTATAAAAGAAACTTCAGGCGCTTTTTGTATGGTAATAGCCAATGATTCGCTATAAGCGCTTTCACTACAGACGTTTTTGGCTTTTACTTTCAAATGAGCAGTTCCTGTGTAATCAGATTTCCAAAGTACCGATATTTTATTTCCATTGCCTAAAACAGTCCCTGAGGAAGCCGGAGACAAATCCCATATATAACTTTCTGCATTAGGAGCCAAGATAATTTCGTAATCCGAATTTTCCACACCCTGACAGAATAATGTTTCACCCATAGGATGTTGCGGCGCAATAGAAGCGGTATTAACAACAAGTCTGTACGAGCCTTCTGAAATTGTCCAATCGACGCATGAGCCGTCTTTGGCTTCGCGAGTATAATCATAAGTTCCGGTTGACATTTGCAGAGGAGGCGTATAAGTCTCATCAGTGGCGTCAGATATTAGCACATCATTGACTCTCCATCGATAAGAAATCGTTCCGCCGCCGCCGGAGGCTGCCGTTATGCTGCCGATTGGCGAAGGTTGCGCATTGGCGCAAATGGTTTCGCCAGTAGCAGCAATGGAGCCAGAGGTAAATTGGGGACGAACCGTTAATATCCATAAACCCGAAGAGGCCGCCCAATTGCTACAATTTCCGTCTTTAGTCTCGCGAGTATATCTAAATGTACCGGATCCATTTGTTAGAGGAGTATAAACTGAAGCCGTTGCTCCGTCAATAATGCTCCCATCCTTTTTCCATCGATACGAAATATTTCCATTGCCGCCAGAAGCATTGGTATCGCTGCCGATAGTATTTGCCTGAGTATTCAAACAAACGGTTTGTCCTATAGAGGAAATTCTGCCGGCAGTAAAAGAAGGCAATACTATGAGCGTCCAGGTTCCCTGCGAAGCCCTGTACTCGCCATTAGTGCAACTGCCGTCTTTGGCTTCGCGGGCGTATGTATAAACTCTGGCGGCGGTTTGGGCTGGCGGCGTATACGTCGCATTTATAGAATCAGCAATGGGCACTCCGTTGACTTTCCATTGATAAGTAATTACATTATCTCCACCGAAAGCAGAAGTTGTATTCCCGATTTGCAAAGGTTGTGCGTTGTTACAAACGGTTTCGCCTGTAGAAGCAATGGTTCCGGCAGTAAAAGCCGGACGAACAGTTACGGTATAAGAACCTGTGGATTGTACCCAGGAAGTATTACAGGTATTGTCTTTTGCATAACGGGTATACGTTCCTGAATCGGCGGGGGTAAAAGCAGGGTTCTCGCTATTGTTTAAATCCGTTCCGTCTTTTTGCCATTTGTAAGTAATGTTCCCATCTCCGCCGGAAGCATTGGTATCACTGTCGATGGTTAATATTGGGGCATTGGGGCAAACGGTTTGTCCGGTGGTGGCAATGCTGCCGGCAGTGAAAGCAGGCAATACGGTCAATGTCCAGATTCCTTGGGAAGCCCGCCATTCGCCATTGGTGCAACTGTTGTCTTTGGCTTCGCGGGTATAGTTATATATGCC
>JAVBLV010000033.1:0-65255 GCA_031553195.1 Bacteroidales bacterium | reverse complement strand
CGGTTTCATTTAACGCAGTAATCTCATCATAGCGTTCGGATACCAACTGGAGAAATTCTTCTTTTGTCATGGCTATTACGGTTTTTTGGGTTGCTCAAATGTACTACTTTTTATGGAATGCGACAAAATGAAATGCACCCATCAAATATCAATAATATTCATTTTCTATTGCATATTATTAAAAATAGTTTTATCTTTGTCAAGAAACAAATAAAATATTCAGAAGATGATACCTTCTCAATGTCCTGGATGTCAATCACAATTGAAAGTTAAGAGCCTAAAGTGCGAGAATTGCGAAACGGAAGTTATCGGTTCCTACAGATTGTCTGCATTTGATTGTTTGCGACAAGATGAACAAGATTTTATTATACAATTTATAAAATGTAGCGGTAGTTTGAAAGACATGGCCAAACATCTGCATTTAAGTTATCCGACAGTACGAAACTTATTAGACGAAATCATTAATAAAATTACAAACTACGAGAAAAATACAGGCAGTTAATCCTTCTGGAACCCTTTAAATATTTTATTAATCTGAATTTAAGTAATTTATACTATGAAGAATAGAATTCCTATTGGAAATTATTTATTTAAGCCCTTCCGGTATATTGCCGGAATGCGCTCATTAGTCGCCGGACTTATTCTCCTATTTATTCTCTCCCTTTTAGGGTATTATACGCATACCTTTTTTGACGGCGTATTGGATGTGCATTATGGGTGTTTAACAGCTCCCAACTTTTATTTAACGCATGTATTGTGTTTGTTCTTTTCATGGATTTCAGCAACGTTTATATTGTATATTGCCGCCCGGATCTTTTCAGTTTCTTCTGTTCGCTTGATAGATATGGCCGGAACATTGGCTTTGGCAAAATGGCCTTTAATCTTTTTGGCCTTATGCGGATTTATTCCTTCGGTTCATTTTTGTTTTGCAGATTCGGACATGGAAAGCATGATGCAATTGATGCAGGATAATTGGGTATGGATGTTGTTAATCGGTATTGTTTCCATTTTATTCTCTATCTGGACTATTGCATTGATGTATAATGCGTTTTCTGTTTCTGGAAATTTGAAAGGATCAAAAGGCATTATCGTATTTGTTGTCGGTTTGCTAATCAGTGAAGCGCTTTCCAAGATGCTAATTTATCTTGTATCTATTTGACTTTTGAATTTAATTATTTCTTTGTAATCAATAAACGGGAACCTACTATGAATTATCATTTAAATTTCAATTGTCCGAAAAAAAAGAAAATAAATAAAGCGATCATTTTTATTATGATGGTTTTATGTTCTAACATAAATATCAAGTCTCAAACGATAACAAATACCTATTGGGTAGGGGATATACAGTTGGGAGGCATATCTTATCCGATCAATTTGCGTTTAGAAGAAATATCGGAAGGAGTCATGAAAGCTATTTTACAAAGTCCATTACAAGACAGCGCGTCAATGCAATCGTTGCCTTTCGATTGGAGAGACGATACAGTTTCTTTTGTGATCAAGAATCCGAATATTTCTTATAAAGGGGTGTTGAATTCGGGCAATGACTCTATTATTGGCAATCTTAAACAAGGATCTTTCAGCGGAAATTTAATATTTGAAAAAAGAGAATCTCCGTTTGTCGTCAACCGGCCGCAGGAACCCCAACCTCCCTATCCTTATTCGGAAGAAGAAGTTCAGATTCCTAATAAGAAAGCAAACATAGTATTATCAGGAACATTAACCTATCCAAAAGAAGGCAAACCTTTCCGCGCAGTAATTCTGATTACAGGATCGGGCGCGCAAAACAGAGACGAGGAGATTCTTTTTCATAAACCGTTTAAGTTAATTGCAGATTATTTATCCAAAAATAATATAGCCGTTTTGCGTCTCGACGATAGGGGAGTCGGAAAATCGACGGGCAATTTTGCAACAGCAACGACATTCGATTTTGCATCTGATATTGAATCGGCTTATGAATTTCTGAAAAAACGTCCGGATATTGATTCGAAAAGGATAGGCCTTATCGGACATAGCGAAGGCAGCGCCGTTGCGGCTATATTGGCTTCGGAAAACAAAAAGGTCGCTTTTGTGATCAGCTTGGCAGGAATGGGCGTTTCCGGAAAAGAGACGTTATTGGAGCAAAATAAGCGGCTTTTTGAACTCCAGGGAGTAGATCAACGATTGATCAATGTTCGTTTACTCATTCTGAAAGAAGTATTTGACACCTTTAACAAAGTATCGAAAGAAGCATTTCCTGCCTGCGTTCCGGAAATCGTAAGGAAACATACGGCATCCCTTTCCGAAGAAGAAAAAACAAGTCTCGGCATGGGTAAAAAGGAAGTCTCGATTCTGATTCTTCAATTAAACCAACCTTGGTGGAGGACATTTTTAACATTGGAGCCTTGTCAATATTTTCAAAAAACCAAATGTCCGGTATTGGCAATTAATGGGGAGAAAGATTTTCAGGTAGACGCCAAATTGAATTTAGAGGCCATCAAGAAATGCGGCGGAAAAGAAACGACTATTGTTTACATGCCCGGATTGAATCATTTGTTTCAGCATTGTAAAACAGGAAGTTCGAAGGAGTATGGCGTTATTGAGGAAACATTTTCTCCCGAAGCCCTTGAAATTATAAAATCATGGATATGGGAACAAAAATAGTAATCAAATATAATGCTCCGTTTTCAGTAACTGTTTAAAAAAAAATGATTATGGAAATACAGAGCTAAAACGAATGATTTTGAACGAAGAAATAAATTATAATGATTATTGGATTTAGGAGAAACAAATTTTGAACAATTTTCTTCTAGATTTTATTTTTTATTCTCATAAAGGTTTGCTCTGCCATATAGGAAGACCGTACAAGGGGGGCGCTCTCTACGCCACTGAAACCAAGATCTACAGCAATAGTTTTATATTCTTCAAATTGTTCGGGCGTAACATATTCCATCACGGGAATGTTTTGTTTTGTGGGTTGCAGGTATTGACCGATTGTCAAAAGACTACAACCAACTCGTTTTAAGTCTTTCATTAGTTGAATAACTTCCTCCGCTTTTTCCCCTAAACCTACCATAATTCCTGATTTTGTCAAAACATTTTGGCAAGAAGCCAATTGTAGAACATTCAAACTACAAGAATAGCTGGCTCTGCTGCGGATTTGATGCGTTAGCCTTTCGACGGTTTCCATATTATGTCCAAAAATATCCGGTTTTGCAGAGAGGACAATGTTTATTAATTCGGGAGAAGCGTCGAAGTCAGGAACTAATACTTCTATTACAACTTGAGGATTCAGTTTTCGAATGGCTTCTATCGTTCTGGCCCAATGAGAGGCTCCTTTATCGGGAAGATCGTCTCTATCTACAGAAGTGATCACGCAATGTTTAAGTCGCATATCATGAATGCTTCGCGATACTTTTTCAAATTCTTCGGAATCAGGGTGTAATGGCTTTCCTGTTTGAGTGGCGCAAAATTTGCATGCACGCGTGCAGATATCGCCCAATATCATGAATGTTGCAGTTCCGAGGCTCCAACATTGCCCGATATTCGGACATTTGCCGCTACTACATATTGTATGTAAGCCATTATCTGCTACAATTTTTTTTACCTTCGTATAGTTTTCCTTGCTTTCGAGCTTTATTTTAAGCCATTCCGGTTTACGTTCCATTTTTTATCCAGTAGTTCTTTAATTTGCCTTGAATATTATTCAAAACAAAGACTGCCCGAGGTATCAAGCAGTCTTTGTCCGGTTACATAAAGGAAGCTGTTTATCTCATCACCTCTATTGTTCCATTAAATTCATTGTCTTTATAAAGTCCTTTTACCACAAATTTATAAAAATATGTTCCCGCAGGCGCATTCTCGGCTTTTGGATCCCAAACATCATTCTCGGTCATATTTTTCTTATGGTATGCGGTTCGTCCCGACCGATCGTAAATGTGCAATTCATTATTTGGGAAAGCTGTTCCTTTTGCTAAGCTTGCAATGCGGAAAACGTCGTTGACGCCGTCTCCATTGGCTGTTATAACATTAGGGAATTGTAAGAAATCATTCAACAATGTAATTTCATGGGTTGCCGTATCGATACATTCATATACGTATCCGCTAGGAGGCATATTCTTGGTTGAAGCCATTAAGTTTATAACATAAGTGCCCGTTGCCTCCGCTCCTTCATCCGTCGGGAAGGAATAATACGGGTTTACGCTATCAAAGATATAAGTATAAGATTGAGGATCCTCCAAATTATCTTGTATTTGCCAAACATAAATATTCTCGGAATTTTGCGGAATTGTTTTATTTACAAACTTTATTGTCGGATCCAGAAGCGAAGGATTTTGCGGTTGCCAACTAAACTCTGCCTTTGGTTTGGAAAATACTTTTATCAAACCGGGATAAGAAATAGTATCAATGCACCCATTATTATTCTTTGTTATCAAGGTTATGTCATAGACTCCCGGATTAGGATAATTGTGTACGGGATTAGGTTCGCTGGAAGAAGTTCCGTCTCCGAAATACCATTCATATACGTCGGTGCTTCCTGATGTACTGGTGAACGAGACCTGTAAAGGCTGGCATCCTTCCAGCGGAAATCTATCAGGCACAAAACTTGGCGTTGGAGTGGGTAGAACCTTTATCACAATAGAGTCCATACTCCTACATGAAGTATTTGCATTCCGAGTTTCAACCTGTACCTTATAGGTAGTTGAATAAGGAAGGTTGTTGGGGATGCTTAGGGTTCTGGTTGTATCGCCTGTAGGCTCCCATAAATAAGAATTCGGGAAAGCATTCGTATCGGGAACTCCGCAGTCCAACAGTATTTCTGTATTGTATGAACAAACGATCATCTCTTTTTGTCCCAACTGGATCTTCGGCGTTTGCACTACTGTCAGATTTGTCGAAGTATCCCATGAGCATCCAAAGTTATCTAAGATATTAACCGTATATCTAAAAAGACCGGCCGAATCGGGACGTATTTCCGCGGTTGTAGGCGTCATATTATGTACAAAAGGCCCTTGCCAGATAACAGAATCTATTCTTACGCTGTAGTTACAGTCAGAATTTGCTTGTATATCGCCGCAGAATTCGAGAAACCAGTTAAATACATACCCTTTGTCAGCACCCCAATAATCGCAAACCTGTATTGCCCATTCTCCGTTCAGCGGACAACCAATCAATTCGCTGAAAGCGGTGTCAGGGAGATAGAATTTCGTTTTGGCTTCGTAATTTGTGGAATCTAACCGGGTATTTCCCGACGTACGAGGCCCCATATAACCCTGAGTACTGTTCCTGTATTTTTCCGAGAAACAATACTGCCAACCATAGCCCGGTTTATTATAGGCTTGCGTACAAGCATCGGGCGTGGGCATGCCGGGCACTTGCCTATTGGTAGGGGGAATTCCGAAATCGGCGCCGCCATTATAAGGAGGCCTGTTTGGTGGTATGCCTGCAGGCGCTGTCGCGCTTCCGTTATAGGTCATCAAAGTAGCTCTTTTCCCAGTGGGACACATCAGATAAAGCCCCAAGTCGCCCACAAAGGTATGTTCTGCCGTAAAACAAACCGCGCATATATCATCTCCCGAGGTAATGGTTTTCCCGTTGGGGAACTGATCAAATGTAACTTTTGTATAATAGCAACGATCCGGACAATTAGGTCCATCCGGAATAAATACCGTATCGGTAAATGTAGCCCTTCCCGACTTGCTTTCTGTAAAGGTATCCATTACTATTTGACTACCAGCCCCATACCCTACCTTCAGGTTGTAATATCCACCCGTACATAAATCAGGAATACTCATAATTTTTTTGATAGGATTCTTTGATACGCGCACTTTTGTTTCAAGGTCCAATTCGGTGTAGCAACCCGTTAAGGGATCCCTTACGTTTACGTATATTTGATAACAGGTTATATCTTTAAAAGTGGCGCCTGCCTGGCTTCCCGACGTAGAATCTTTTCTCCCGTTATCAAATTCCCAGGTGTAAACCCAGTTGGGATTGTATTGAAAACAGGAGTTTTCTCCATAAGATGCGGTTACTGATAAAACAAGAGAATCCCCCACGCCGTGACATACGTCTATTGCGTTATAAAACAAAGTATCTATGGTATCGTTCCGGTGTTCTCTTATAGCGGCAGAATCTATTTTATACTCTTCCATATTAAACTTTACCAACGCGGGAACATTTATGCCATTGATAACTTTATAATAAGTACTATCCCAATTAACCGTAAAATCGCTGCATTTATTTTTACACACCATTTTAGCCCTCCATCCGGTCGAAGGATTAGCAACGCTGGCGCTGGTTTTAAACCTGAAAGTCAGCGCTCCTGTTGTATTCGTACAGGAGGGGGTTATAGTTAGTCCCTGCAACGTATTAGTGTTGTTTGCATAAGGTAATTGACTCGGTCCCACGCGCAACAAGGGAGCGGAGGTATTGACTCCATCGTAAATATACAATGTGTCTAACGGATTAACGTCAAAAGTATCGAATGTAAACGTCGACATTTCTGTAACTATCGACGTATTGGGGCGTATTGTTATGGTAAGATCTTCATTTCGCGCATAATTCCCGTTTTCTCCGCCGCTATCATAAAACCAACCTTTGCAAAGGCGTTTTGTAGAGCTATCGTTTGTAGAATTCATCAGAATGATCGTATCTTGGGCAGATGCTTGTAAATAGAACAAACTCAAGATTCCAAATAATATATACTTTTTCATGATATTAAATATTTTGTTATCAAAAATCTAACTTGCATTGACCGTCCCATTCGCTTTTAGGGCGAAAAACCAAATATCCGTAAGAACCTCCTAAAGAGAAATAGATTTGTTTCCCTTCCGGAACATTTAACGGGTCGAAATATTTTTCAAAATTGTACAACAGCGGGTTAAAGAGTTTTATATTAATAACCTTGTCGGCGGAAAGAGTTACAGAGGTATTCTTTTTTTCGGTAATGGTATTGATATTAACCACTTTTGTTCCTTTTGGAAGATCAGGAATGACATAAAATCCCATGCCAAAAAAACAGTTATATTCATTTATTTGTTTTTCGCCCATGGCCTTGATTTCTTCCTGAGAGAAAATTTCAGAAAAGCGGGGATCTATTTCCTGGGCATGCGCCGAAAATATAAAACCAGCAAGAATTACAATTGTTGCAAATAAGTTCTTTTTCATTGGAAAATATAGTTTATGGTTGAACCTCGTTAATGGCATATTTTGCTTTCATATTTATTATAGACAAAAAAAAAATGAAATATTTTCAGTTTCGAATCAATAATTATATTTTTTGTCATGTACTTATCTGTAAAATACTGATAAATAAAATTTTAAATATTCTGAAATATCATTTCTCATCATTAAATTTCCGGCAATAAAAAATTGAAATATTTTTAAATAACGGAAATGGATGCTGGGCTTATATTTTTAGTCTATTGATTGTTTCTAACGGATTTGGAGATGAGAAAATAGCATTTCCGGCAACTAATACATTTGCGCCCGCTATCACAAGTTGCGATATATTATTTTCCCCCACTCCTCCATCTACTTCTATTAAACATTTCGAATTTTTCTTTTCGATCATTTCTTTTAACTGGGTGATCTTTAGGTATGTGTTTTCAATAAATTTTTGACCGCCGAAACCCGGATTTACCGACATTAGAAGTACCATATCGCATTCGGTAATTATGTTTTCCAGCAAGCTTACCGAAGTATGCGGATTCAAAACAACTCCCGCTTTCATTCCCAATTGTTTAATTGCAGAAATAGAACGATGAAGGTGGGGGCAAGCTTCGTAATGTACGGTCAGAATATCTGCTCCGACATCTTTGAAAGATTGAAAGTACCGGTCAGGTTCTATTATCATCAAATGAACGTCGAGAGGTTTTTGAGCATATTGCTTAATATGTTTGATAACAGGCTGTCCAAAGGAAATGTTAGGAACAAAAACGCCGTCCATAACATCAACATGGAACCAATCCGCTTTGCTTGCGTTCAACATTTCAACGTCATGCCTTAAGTCTGCAAAATTAGCTGATAATAAAGAAGCTGAGAGGAGAAAACTCATAACCGCCGATTAAATAATTGATTATGCAAAGATACAAAACCAAACTAAAAGAACAATTAAAGAAATAGAAATAAGTATAAAGCATAAACTTGTTTATATTCACGATAGTTATAATTTGAGGTGTAGATGAAAAAAATTAGGAGCGGTTGTTTTAAAAAATGTAATGCCTATATGAAAAATTGATACTTTTGCACATATTTTTTGAGTACTTGTCGGATAAAAAGTATTTTGACGGTTGAGCATTGAACATTATAATTTTAGAATAGATATTCGTTAATAACGAAAATTTAATCATGCAGATATTTTTTGGATTTATTTTTTTTTACATTTTAATTATTTGCCCTTCCATTTCTTTTTCCCAAGTAGATACAACCGGATCTTCATCTCAAATAAATTATGACAATTCCTTGAATAAACCTAAATGCGATTTGTATCGGGAACCCTATTCTTTATGGAGAAATTGTCCTGATTCCAAACGTTTGGGCAGTGACATGGCGAGCGTTGGAATAGCAGGAGTAGCGGCCATTACAATTCTTTATTTCATGCCGGAAAGTTTCACAAATTGGGATAGGGATGAATTAAAGCCCAATAAGGTTTTCTCAAAATGGGCGTCGAATGTTAAAGCGGGTCCTGTAATTGACCATGACGATTGGATTCTGAACTGGGCGGCTCATCCTTATTGCGGAGCGATTTATTATATGACTGCCCGTTCGGCAGGTCTCAACTTGCCCTATTCATTCTTATTTTCATTTGCTATGTCTACCTTCTTTTGGGAATACGGGATCGAAGCTTTTGCAGAAGTTCCTTCGCTGCAAGATGTTATTCTTACCCCTGGAGTCGGATTTCTTCTTGGAGAAGTTTTTTATCTTGCCAAAAGGGCTATTCTTGCCAACGATTATAGAATATTAGGGTCTAAATTTATAGGACACTTCTCCATTTTCCTCATGGATCCGCTGAATGAGATAATGGACTTAATTGAAGGAAAAAATAAACGCTCCCAAGTTTCTTTATCCATATTTCCGTCAACTACAATTAATAAACAAATAGGTTGCAATATTGAGCTTGGTATCAGGTTTTAAGCAAAACGTTATATTGTCGCGAATAATAGGAAAGTCGAAAGATAAATTATCTGCGGTTAATAATAGTTATAAAGTTTATGGAGCGCCATAGATAACGCTTTGTAGATATCTCATAAAAATATTCGTTTAAATTTTTACGGAAAAGATTTTGAGAGATAAAAACGGCGAGTTTGCCGACGGGATTTTTCAAGAATAGTATCGCGCTATTGGGTAAAAATTCCGACAAAAAAGAGCGTTTTAGATCCAAAATACTTCATGGAAAAATTTTTAACGGACTATTGTTAGCATCATTACTAATTTTAAGATGCGTTTGCCTATGGGGGCTTATGTGAGATTAAGCGTTCAAAAATTTTTATCGAGTTTTACAAATAAGGCTGCGTGTTTCGGAAATCGTTTCTCATTTCGTATTTCAAATCTTTTAGAGAGTTGGCTTTGATTCCTATTGAGAATTCCCAACTTTTCTGGAATCCGATAGGAATCCATCTGCAACGCATTTCCCAACAGTGAAGATCGTAATAGAAATCGATCATGGTATAGGTTATTTCTCTTTTTTTGAAATCGTATCCGGTGCTGAACGCTATTTTACAATTAGAGGTCAGGTTAAAGTCGCCGTCTAACCGGAGCGTTTGCGTTGTTTCCGTTTTGTATGAATCCCTTTGGACTAAATAGTTTCGAGTGCCTAATTCATATCTAATTGCGAGATTCCAGGGAATGCTGAAGTCTACTACATTTCCTAATATTTCATTGGGATTGTTGAACGGACTTACAAATATGTTGTTGTTTTGTTGTTCCATCAACGGTTCCGGATTCTGTTCCGTCTTTTTCTTAGAGTTCAAATTCCATCCGAAATTTAGATTCCATGTGGTGTTGGTGCGTTTAAATAATTTCTTTTCTTCGGCCCATAAAAGCTTATTATATATTCGCCCTGATGAATCCATGCAATAAGGAGTAAATCCGGCTGAATATCTGATTTCCAATTTTCCAAATAAGGTTGTATACCCCGAAATGGATAAATCCGACCAATTCAAGGAATCTTTGGCAAAATCGTATGACATGCCGACGGTTAGATTATCAATTAATGAAATCTTTTTTGTGCCGGTAATAGAGTCCGATTTAGATTTGACTTTCATTTCCAGTTTATTGCTGAGACTGATTCCCAGGCTGCCCGATTTTCCATTGGCAGGGTAGCCATAAGTGTTAGATCCTTCAAAAATCGAGTAAGCATGCTTTATCCCCGCAGAATCGGTATATGATCTCCAAAATCCAAAATCGGGGTTTCCAAAATCGGGACGAAAATTAAAATTTAACTGAGGAATCATGGTATGCCGTATTGCTTTTATATGTTGACTTTTAAAATTAAACATTCCATAAAGGGTAGTACTGAGTCCTGAAGTATAATTAACTTCGCGGTTAGAAGCAAATCCGAAAACCGTATCGGTTTTTACCCAATTAGAATCCAAATCCCAACTTTTTCGTATGCTTTTCATAAACCAACGCTCTTTGTAGGTGATTCCGTTATTCCAATTGAAATATTTGAAAACCGGTATTGAACTGGTAATAGGAATAGTTTGCTCAATCCCGTTGTCCATTCGTTTAAAGATATCGCTTTTTAAAAGCGTGGAATCCGGAGAACTTAGGTTGTTCAGTAAATCAAAGGTATAATTCACTTTGATATTTTCGTACCATTGGTGGCTGCTTGTTGCTTTTTTGCTTTTGAATGGGGAAAATTGTTTAGAACTTAATCTCAAACTAGGCAGTTGGAAATTATAGATTTTGGTGTTGGTATTATAACTTTCGCGCAGAGCGGCGGAATAAGTAAAAACTTCCCCGAATTTTCCACTGTAAGAGATGGTGGAATTAGTGGTATTGGTAAGATATTCAGTTGAATTGGTAGACCATTTTGAGGCAAACGGACTTACAAAGTCTACCGATGCAGAAAAACGTCCGTTAGGATTTGCTTTCGGATCCTGGTCATGCGTCCAATGAAATTCAAAATTAGTTACTTCAGAATAATTCGGCGTACTTTTTACCCCTTGCCGCATTTGCTCAAATTTCAAGTCAAATTCCCCTTTATATTTATAGCGTTTGTAATAGTTGGAGATTGTTTTTAAAGACCAGCTTCCACCTGTATAAACATCGACTAATAGAGACAGGTCGTAATAATCGCTTAAAGCGAAATAATATCCCCCGCCGGTCAGAGAATATCCCTTAGCTTGGGAGAATCCGGGGGAAGGAATAAGGATTCCCGAACTTCGTTTTTGAGTGAAGGGGAAAAACCCGAAAGGCAGAACCAAAGGAGTGGGAACATTTTCGATACTTAAATATGCAGGTCCGGTGATAATCCGGTCTCCCATGATGGCTTTGGATTTGCCGAACTCAATCCCGAAATGAGGATGTTCCAAATCGCAAGTAGTGTAAACCCCGCCGCTCAGGTACATAATGGAATCATTGTCTTTCTTGGCTTTACGCCCATGTAAATAACCGTCTCCTTCTTGCGTAATAATCTCGTCGATAATCCCCCTTTTTGATTGGAAATTATATGTGATTTTTTTCGACTTGTATACTTTTCCCGATTCTGAAAATTCGGGATTTCCCTGCAATTTTCCGACAGAGTCGGGAACTCCGTTGGCAATAATGATTTTAGATTGGAAACCCGTTTCTATATAATCGGCGTTGAGTTGCACATTTTGGTAATGCACCTCGGCATTGCTGTAGAGATAAACTTTTTTTGTTCTCAAATCTAAAATAATAGAATCTGCCGATTTGGAATCTACTTTGTCGGTAATGGCGTTTTTCGATTTTTTTTTCGGAGGAATTGAATCTTTTCTCAAACTGTCGGCATTGTTCGGTACAAAGTTTTCTGTCCATGCAGAGTCTATTCCCTTTAGACTATCAGCTTGGAAAATAGATGTTTTTATCTGTCTTCCAAAAGATAAAGATGCTGTGTCCGCCTTTTGGGCAGATAGCATGCCAGCCATCAGCATAAACAGGGATAAAGAGAATACCTGCAATATTGTCTTAAAAAAGCGATATGTCGGCAAAAGGTTTCTCAAAAAAATCAGAATTAGATGTATCTTTGTAGTCTGTAAGATAAGATTCGTTTGCAAAAGTAAGATTATTACGTCAAACTTGGAACAAATGGCAAAAAATCGATCGGAGAGAGTAATTGAAATTGACAAATACAAGCTGGAATAAATGATTTTGTTCCATGGATTTTTATTATATTTTTGCGTTTATTTATTGGGAACGGAAGGATTCATTGCGAAACGAGCAATATTCCATGGGTAGTCCCGGTTTCTTATGAAATAAAATTTAGATATTAACGTATGAAACGTTTGTTTTTAGTTGTTTCTTTGATTATGATTCTTCCCTTCGTTTCGGAAGCCGCCGGAATAGGAAAGGTGAAGAAAGTTGTTATTGATGCGGGACACGGGGGGAAAAAACCAGGGGCTGTCGGGAAAAAATCGAAGGAGAAGGATATTACTTTAGCTATTGCATTAAAATTAGGGAAGCTTATTGAAGATAATTGTAAGGATGTAGATGTGATTTATACCCGCACAACCGACGTGGATGTAGATTTATTTGAACGGGCGCATATTGCCAATAGAAATAAAGCGGATTTATTTATTTCTATTCATGTTAATTCGGCTTCTCCAAGACCGGAACCTGTTGGCACCGAAACTTATGTAATGGGATTATCGCAAAGTTTAGCCAATTTGGAAGTAGCCAAAAAAGAAAATGCCGATATTTTGCTGGAAGATAATTATGAAATTAATTATCAGGGATTTGATCCATACTCTCCTGAAAGCCATATCATGTTTGCCTTGTATCAGAATGCATTTATTGACAAAAGTTTGGATTTTGCCGCAAAGGTGCAGAAACAGTTCGGGGAAAAGATCAAAACTCAAAACAGAGGCGTCAAGCAAGCCGGATTTTTGGTTTTGTATAAGACTGCCATGCCGTCGGTATTAATAGAAGTCGGCTTTTTAAGCAATCCGAATGAAGAAGCTTATTTATCTTCGGCGCAAGGCCAAGGGGATATTGCCTTGAGTATCTTTAATGCTTTCCGTGAATATAAATCTATTGAAGAGGGCGCAAAACCTTCTGGCGAAAAAGTTGTTATTAATCTGGAAGGATATAATTCCGAACCGGCAGGCAAATCAGGTAAAAATACATCCGGATCGGAAAAAGAGAAGGTAATAGAGGTAAGAGGAAAAGAAGAAGCGCCTGAAAAACAGGTTCGCGAAGAAACCATTCCAAGTTCCGAGAAAGCAACGGTTCGCGACAATAAAGAAACAAAGGCAACAACCATAGTAGTCATAGACAGTTCTGATGCAATGCCTGTAATGGAAAAGGCGCCGATTGAACCCAAATCGGTAAAGGAAGTAATTCCTGTAACTCCGGCTACTCAAGAACCGCCTAAGTTGGAGTATCGCGTACAATTTTATGTGAGCAAGGAAAAATTGGCTTTAAGTAATTCCAAATTTAAAAATTTGGAAGATATAAGAATTTATGAACAAGACGGGACATATAGATATACTTCCGGAAACGAGACCAATGTCGAGGATGCAAAGAGGAAATTGGCGTCCGTGCAGGATAGCGGTTTTAAAGACGCTTTTATTATTGCCTTTTACAATAATAAGCGCATTACCTTGCAAGAAGCGCTTAATATCTCAAAGAATAAACAATAACAAATTTTTAAAAGACAAAAGTAGAACGTCGGGCTGGGGATTATTTTGTAGAAATTTTCTCGAACAGTCTTCAATCTTTAGCGTTTACGAAAAAATAATAGGATGAATATAAAATTACGAACAGAAGTCAAAGTAGGAATTATTGCCATATTTGTAATTGGGATGCTTATATGGGGAATTAATTTCCTGAAAGGAAGGGATATTTTCAGTAGTAGGAAGACTTATTACGCTGTTTATTCTGATTTGAATGGAGTAACTCCTTCTGCTTCGGTTTTTATTAACGGACTAAAGGTAGGGCGTTTAAAAAATATTACTTATCAAGACGCCAAATTAAAAAAGTTTATACTTGATTTTGAGATTCGATCGGATATCCGGTTACCTATTAATTCTTCAACAAGAGTGTACAGTTCGGATATTTTAGGTTCGAAGGCTTTGGAAATTATCATGGGAGACGCTCGCGTGTATTGCGAGGAAGGGGATACAATTCAATCTGATTTTGTTGGCGGCGCAGGGATGTTGGACGAAGTGGCCAAACAACTGAAACCCATCAAAGATAGAGCGGAGTCTATATTAAACAATCTGGATACTGTTATTTCATCCGTTAAATTTGTGCTGAATACTCAAACCCAGGCAGATCTTGTTCAAACGCTACAGCAGATTAACACTATGTCTTTACATTTATCAAGAGTATCCGTTCAACTGGATGGCTTAATGGAGAGCGAAAAGAAAAAGGTGTCGTCTATTCTTACCAATGTGGAAAGCGTAAGCAGTAATTTAAGAGAGAATAATGATAAGTTATCTAATGTGATTACAAATTTTTCAAATCTTAGCGACTCTTTAGCCAAATCGAATATATCCAAGACATTGAGAGATGCCAATTCTTCTATGGAGTCTTTGTCGAATATTCTTAAGAAAATTGACGGAGGAAAAGGGAATATGGGTATGCTTATTAACAATGACTCCCTCTATTCGAATATGGAGAGGAGTATAAAAAATCTGGATTTATTAATAGATGACATACGCAAGAATCCGAAGAGGTACATACACATTTCCATATTTTAAACGAATAATTGCAGGGGCATTAGCGCATAGTAATCCGGCGTAATTTTTCTGTAAAAGAATTAATATCGTCTTCGGTTGTATCCCAAGAACATAGCCAACGGACTTCATGTTGCTCCTCGTCCCATTCGTAAAAAAAGTAATCTTCTAGTAAGGCGGCAATAATTTCCGGGGCCATCCGGGCAAAGACGCCATTTACTTCTACTTTCTGTACAATTTGCACTTGTTTTATTTCTAATATTTTTTGAGCCAGTAACTGCGCCATGTTATTGGAATGTTGAGCAAGTTTTTTCCATAGATCATCTTTAAAGTACGCTTTAAATTGAGCGGACATGAACCGCATTTTAGAATAAAGTTGCGCAACCTGTTTCCGTCGGTATACAAAATTTTCGGCCAATTCGGGACGAAAGAAGATGACGGCTTCGCCCATCATCAGACCATTTTTGGTTCCCCCAAATGACAGAGCGTCGACGCCCAGGTCGGCCGAGAGTTCTTTAAGCGACATGTTTAAAGCTGCGGCGGCATTAGAAAAGCGAGCCCCGTCTACGTGTAAATACATATTGTTTTCATGGGCCAAATTGGCCAAAGCAACAATTTCGTCAGGCTGATATAATGTTCCTAACTCCGTAGGCTGTGAAATGGAAATGACTTTGGGTTGTATATGATGTTGGAATCCAAAGTTTTTAAAATATTGTTCAACTCCCTCCACGGTTATTTTCCCATCAGATGTGTTAACTAACAATAATGTCCCTCCCAAAAAATGTTCCGGCGCGCCGCATTCATCCACATGAATATGCGCTGTATCGGCACATATGACGGCTTGAAAAGATTGCGTCATAGCTTTCAAAGCCAGAACATTGGCGCCAGTTCCATTAAAAACCAGAAAGGCGTTGGCTTCCTGTCCGAAAGCCTGTTTAAAAATAGTTTCTATTTCCTGCGTCCATTCGTCTTCGCCATAAGCCATGGCATGTCCTACATTCGCTTCAAAAATTGCGTTTAGAATTTCCGGATGAATTCCGGAATGATTGTCGCTGCCAAAACCTCTTTTCATTTATTTATTTTTTATTTGATAGTTCAGTCAGGGTATGACTTAGAGTCATACCCTGACTCATAATCATAAGGTTCAGTAGAAAAAATCAAATGCTAACTGAATTCTTTTTCTATCGAGGCTACCAATTTGTCAATATCTCCGGCTCCGAGCGTAAGTAGTACCTCCGGATTCAATGCTTTCAATAAATCAGTCAATTGCTCTTTAGTAGCAAGGTATTTATCCATTTTATTGATTTTTGTCAATAGAAATTTCGAATCAATTCCTTTGATGGGTTGTTCGCGGGCAGGGTAAATATCTAATAAAATGACTTCATCCAATAATTCGAGCGCGCGGGCAAATTCATCCGCAAAATCGCGCGTACGGGAATATAAATGAGGTTGAAAAACGCCTGTAATTCTTTTTGAAGGATAAAGGTTACGCACTGATTTTATGCACATTTCAATTTCTTTTGGATGATGCGCATAATCGTCGATATAAATAAAATCCGGCGTTTTAATGCGGTAATCAAAGCGACGTTTTACGCCTGCAAAAGTCTGTAAGCCTTTACGTATTTCGGCTTCTTCCAATCCGCATTGCATAGCTACGGCAATAGCGGCAACGCTATTTTCTATGTTATGTAAACCGGGATAATTGAGTTTTAAATCAAATAAAGTTCCGTTAGGATGACGCAAATCGAAAAAATAACTTCCTTTATAAACGCGCACGTTCCAAACGTAAAAATCGGAGCTTACATCATCAAACGAATAGGTGAAATAACGGATGGAATCATTAATCGTTAACGGAATTCCTCTTTTGATAAATAGCGTTCCTTCTTGTTGGGTTTGATTGGCAAATGTGCTGAAAGCCTCCAATATTTTTCCATGATTTTCATAAATGTCCAAATGATCGGGATCTGCAGAAGTAATCACAGTATAATAGGGATATAGTTGAAGAAAAGAACGGTCAAATTCGTCGGCTTCGACTACAACATAAGGGCTTTCCGGATTTACGAGAATATTGCTGTTGAAATTTTTGGAAATTCCGCCCAAAAGAGCATTGCAACCCAATCTGCTTTCATTTAATAAATGAGCAATAAGCGTAGATACGGTTGTTTTCCCATGGCTTCCGGCAACGGCAATACAGGTTTTCCGGCGCGTTATTTCTCCTAATACTTCCGAACGCTTTTTGAGAGGAAATTGTTTTTGTATAATATGTTGAAATTCTTTTGTCTCTTTTGGAACGGCAGGGGTATAGATAACCAAATTCGGATTTTGAGGAATTTTGTCCGGATTATCGTCATAATGTACTTCAATTCCCTCGGAAATCAATTCTTTTGTCAAAGAAGTTTCGGCATGGTCGTAGCCCGAAACTTTATATCCCAAGCGGTGATAATAGCGCGCTAAAGCGCTCATCCCAATACCGCCGATTCCCAAAAAATAATAAATTTGCATTTCTTTTTGTTTTATGCTTGCGATGGGTCGGAAATCAGTTTTATAATCTCGTCCACAATTAAATCTGCTGCGTTCGGAATACCTAATTTTTTGCTGTTCCCCGACAATGTTTTTTGTTGATCCGGATCGTTTAGTAATTTTTCGAACACAGGTCGGAGCCGTTCTTTGGCCTCCGCATCACGGACAAGTATAGCCGCATCTTTTTCTACAAGCGCCGATGCATTTTTTGTTTGATGATCTTCCGACACGTTGGGCGAAGGAATTAAAATCATCGGTTTCCCGATTAAGCAAAGTTCCGAGATGGCAATGGCGCCTGCGCGTGAAACAATAAAATCTGCCGCCGAATAAGCCAAGTCCATCCGGCTGATAAATTCAAAGACTTTTACATTTCCAGCTTGCGCATCTTTCACGGCAGTTAAGGCCGTTTGATAGTACCATTTGCCAGTTTGCCAAATAACTTGTAGTCCTTTGTCTTTAAAATATTGAAGATTAGCATGAATACTTTCATTGATAGTTCGCGCGCCTAAACTTCCGCCAATTACTAATAAAACGGTTTGGTTGACGTCGACTCCAAAATATTGGAAAATATCTTCTTTCGAAACATTCAATTGGACAATATCTTGACGTACAGGATTTCCAGTAAATACGATTTTGTCTTTCTGGAAAAAACGTTCCATTCCGGAATAAGCTACGCAAATTTTGCTTGTTTTTTTTGCAAGAATTTTATTGGTAACGCCGGGGTATGAATTTTGTTCTTGAATGAGGGTCGAAATGCCCAGCGAGTTGGCCATTCTTAAGGTGGGCGCGCTGGCATAACCGCCTACTCCTATCACAATTTGAGGTTTGAATTTTTTTATGATAGAACGGGCTTTGTAAAAACTGTTCAAAAGTTTGAACGGCACTAATAAGTTTCGCAAACTAAGTTTTCGTTGTAATCCGGCAATGGGTAGCCCTACGATATTATATCCGGCAGCCGGAACTTTTTCCATTTCCATTTTGCCTTTGGCTCCGATGAATAAAATTTCAATTTCGGGAAAGCGTTGTTTAAGGGCATTTGCAATGGCTATGGCAGGGAAAATATGTCCTCCGCTTCCTCCTCCGCTTATGATTGCTTTCATACTCTGTAGTTGAGTTATTTATTTGTGTAATTGTTTAGAGGTTGTTTTAAAATTTTTCTATGAAGTATTTGGAGTCTAAAAATGCGCTTTTTTGTCGGAATTTTTACCAAATAGTTCTACTATTCTTGAAAAATCCCGCCTGCAAACTCGCTATTTTTATCTCTCAAAATCTTTTCCACAAAAATTTAAACAACCTCTTAGTCCCAAACTGATCGCTTTTCATTTTACGTTAACCGAGTATCTATTTTCCTTCCTCCGTTTGGGTTGTTTCTTCAAATTCTTTGGCTAGTTCTTTTTCTTCATTAAGTTGTTCCTGATCTTCTTTCTTTTGAACTTCTCCGCTGATACTAAGAATAATTCCTGCCGCAACGCTGGAAAACAGAAACGACGTTCCTCCATAGCTGATAAAAGGTAACGTTTGTCCCGTTACCGGTAAAAGATTTACGGCTACTCCCATATTGACAAGTGCTTGCACGGTCAGCATTAATCCGAGGCCTACTGCCGTGAGAGCGGCAAATTGCCCCTCCGCTTTGAATGCAATTCGCATGCAACGGTAAAAAAACATCAAGTATAACAAAAGTACAATTATTCCGCCAATTAATCCGAGCTCTTCAATAATAACGGCGTAGATAAAATCGTTATGCGATTCGCTCAGCAATCTTCCTTGTATGGTATTGCCGGGCATTTTCCCAATCACTCCTCCGCTGGCAATTGCCATTTTGGCTACATTGACTTGAGTAATGGCTTCTTTATCGCGAGCCATGTATTCTTCAATACGGTTCGACCAGGTTTCGGAGCGATCCAAGACTTTGATATCGAATGCTGAAATAACAGCAAAAAAGATACCTAAACCGACGACTCCGATTATGCAGAGCGTCGCCCAATATTTAAATCGTACGCCTCCTATAAACATTAATGAAAAACAAACAAAAAAGAGCAAGGCTGCCGTTGAAAAATTCTCGGGGAAAATAAGCACGCTTGCCAACATGGGAGGAATGAGCAAACTGCGAAAAGTTGTAATTGATTTTATGGAGTCTTTCTTTAAAGTAATAAGCCGGGCAAGATAAATAATAATAATAAATTTTACCATTTCGGAAGGTTGGAAAGAACCGATAATAGGAATTTCTAACCAACGTCCGGCCGCTTTACTGGAAGTTAAGCCTACAATAAATGTAAAGGCTAATAGAGGAATGGAAATATAGTAACCGAGTTTTGCCAGAATAGAAAAACGGGTGTACCGGATGTTGCTGATAAGAATAATAACGCCTAATCCTAAAATAATAATAAGCAAATGCTTGAAAAATAGCTTGGTTGTATTTCCGGCCATCCGGTCGTGGGCAAATTTTCCGATAGAACTGTACACCTCTAATAAAGAGATCAGCATCAGGAAAATGAGAATGATCCAGATTACTTTATCCCCGCGTAAACGTATATTCTTAAAAAACAAATTCATATATTATATCCATTCATGATTTACTAATAAGCGCAAGTCAAAAATAAATATGTGCTTGCCATAATAAAATTCTCAACTCAAAAAAATTACAATTCATATACTGCTTTTTTAAATTCTTCCGCCCATTGATTGGCTGTTTTATAAGTTGAACAGGCGGGAGAGAAGAGGACGGCTTCGTTAGATTGCGAAAAATACGAAGCTTTTTTAACGGCTTCGGATAAACTTTCTACTTGAAAAATGACGGGTATTATCCCTTCAAAAATTCGTTTGAAATTTTGATTCTCGCTACCAATACAAAAAAGAATCCTTACTTTCTCAAGAGCCAAAGGAATCAAACTTGTGGGATCTGTCTGATCATTTCCGCAACAAGCAATCCAAATGGTAGGTTTTGTCATATTTTCCAATGAAAACCATGTGGAATTAGGCGTTTCGGATGCGGAATCGTTGATATATTCGATATCGTGAATGCGCGCAAAAACATCCAATCGGTTTTCGGTTTCGTTAAACGACGAGAAGCAATTACGCAGACTCTCGTTGCGCAGCTGAACCAATTTATTACGGTTGATTCCCGCAAGTCCCGGATGTAATTTCGTTCTCCCCTGTCTGGCTAATAATTCAAAATTCATAGTTTAATATTGTTATAAAATTTTAGATCTTAATTTTTTATCTTGTTCTCAGTATATTTAAAATTACTTTTTAGCGAAGTTTTAATGTGACAATGCTTAATACTGCCAACAGAATTCCGATAATGAAGAAGCGTTGTACGATTTTGGGCTCGGCAAATCCGCGCTTTTGATAATGATGATGAAGCGGAGACATAAGGAAAATACGTCTCCCGATTCCTGTTTTTCGTTTTGTATATTTGAAATAGCTAACCTGCATGACAACCGATAGATTTTCAACCAGGAAAATTCCGCATAAAATCGGAAGTAACAGTTCTTTACGAATAAGAATAGCAAAAACGGCAATAATACCTCCAATAGCCAATGAACCGGTATCCCCCATAAAAATTTGCGCCGGATAGGTATTATACCAAAGAAAACCGATAGTCGCTCCAACAAACGCCGCAATAAAAATGGTTAATTCTCCGATATTGGGCAGGTACATAATATTAAGATAGTTGGACGTGATGATGTTGCCCGATAACCAAGCCAGAATTGCTAAAGTTGCTCCGACTATAGCAGAACTTCCCGTAGCTAATCCGTCTATCCCATCGGTAAGATTGGTGGCATTGGACATGGCGGTAATAATAAAAATGGTTATTAACACGAAAACTATCCATGTGTATTTTTTTGCTCCTTTTCCAATCCAGGAGATCAGCGAGGAGTAGTCAAATTCATTGTTTTTTACAAATGGAATAGTGGTTTTAGTTGACTTGATAGGGTTGGCGGAAAATTCACTTTTGGCTCTGTTATAAGCATTCTCATGTTGGATATTGTGCGTCCTCACATATCTTTCAATGGTTTGTTTTTCTTTCATTCTAATATCGGGATGAAACATAATGACAAGTCCCACAAATAATCCCAAGATAATTTGTCCCAAAATCTTAAATTTTCCGGCTAATCCTTCTTTATTCTTTTTAAACACTTTAATGTAATCGTCCAGAAATCCGATAAATCCCAACCAAATAGTGGTAACAATCATTAAGATGATATAAATATTTTCCAACTTGGTGAATAGCAAGGTGGGGATCAATATGCCAGCCAGAATAATGAATCCCCCCATTGTAGGCGTTCCTTGTTTTTCCAACTGTCCGTTCAGGCCAAGATCGCGAACGGTTTCCCCAACTTGTTTCCGGCGTAAGAAATTAATCAGATTTTTACCGAAAACGACTGTAATCAGCAGGGAGGTAATAATGGCCATCGCCGAACGGAACGAAATATATTGAAATACGCCGGCTCCCGGAAAATCATAAGCTTTATGTAACCAATCGAATAAATAGTAAAGCATATCTTTTATAGTTTAGGTTAACAAAATTTTTTCCAATTCTTCTTTATCGTCAAAGTGTTCTTTTACCCCGTTTATTTCCTGGTATTTTTCATGTCCTTTTCCTGCAACCAATATAATGTCGCCTGTTTGCGCTAACATGCATGCTGTGCGGATCGCTTCCCGCCGGTTGCTGATGCGCAATGTTTTTTGTTTAAGCTGAAAATCCAATCCGGTTTCCATTTCATCCAGAATCGTTTCCGGATTTTCCGTGCGGGGATTATCAGAAGTCAGAATTAATTTATCGCTCATCGAAGCGGCAATTTCGGCCATAACCGGTCTTTTCTTTGCGTCGCGGTCGCCGCCGCAACCAACTACCGTAATAATTTTTTGATTTCCGTCCTGACGAATATCCTGAATGGTTTGCAACACATTTTTTAAAGCGTCGGGGGTATGGGCGTAATCTACGATTGCGGTTTTACCCGAACCGCCGATATATTCGAACCGTCCTTCCGCCGCCTGCAAAGCGCTTAGCTTTTCAAGGACTTCTTCTTTATTAATCCCACAAAGCAAAGCGGCGCCGTAAATGGCCAATAGATTGTAAGCGTTGAATTTTCCCACCAAACGAGTCCAAACTTCTTTTCCGTCTAAATTCAATTCCAATCCTTGAAAAGTATTTTCTATGATTTTGCAACGGAAATCGGCCATGTTTTGCAGACTGTATGTATATTTTTTTGCCTTGGTATTTTGCAGCATAAGCAATCCATTCCTATCGTCTTTGTTGGTCAATGCAAATGCTTGAGGGGGTAAATTATCGAAGAAACGTTTTTTGGCCTTGATGTACTGATCGAACGTTTTATGAAAATCCAAATGATCGTGAGTAATATTGCTGAAAATTCCTCCGAAGAATTGCAATCCGGCAATCCGTTCCTGAACGATAGCATGAGAACTCACTTCCATGAAACAATATTCGCAGCCTTCTTCTATCATCCTGGCCAATAAAGAATTAAGTTGTAATGAGTCGGGCGTTGTATGCGTAGAAGGAATTTCGGCATTATTAATTTTATTGACAATAGTAGAGAGTAGTCCCGTTTTAAATCCGAGCGACAAAAACATTTTATGCAAAAGTGTTACGGTGGTCGTTTTCCCATTGGTTCCGGTGATGCCGATTAATTTAAGATGTCGGGAGGGATTTCCATAATAATTTGAGGCGATATCTCCTAAAGTCCGGCTACTATTTTTTACCTGAATATAAGTTATTCCTCTGTGCAGATCTTCAGGCAGTTTTTCGCAAACAATTGCCGTTGCCCCTTTTTCAATAGCTTTTTCAATGAAGTTATGTCCGTCTACGTGAACTCCTTTTTGGGCGACAAAAAGCGTATTGTCGACAACCTCCCTGGAGTCAAAAGCAACAGACGAAATAAAAGTGGAGGAATCTCCCTGTATTTTGACGTTTTCTATCTTATTTAATATGTCGATTAATTTCTTCATCTCTTTTGAGGTTGTGTTGCCGGTTTTGGAGATTTGTTATCATTGGTTTGACTGGCATTGTCTTTTGCCTGGGGTTCCCTATAAATAACAGGCGTATAACCAGGATTTAAAGTTAAGTACACGGCGTCTCCTTTACGGAAGGAGTTTCCCGCAGGAATTGATTGCGCCGTTATTTTTCCATAACCGGTATAATAAACTTTTAAACCCATTCCTTCAAGTAAGTAGAGGGCGTCTTTGATGGTCATCCCCTTAACGGAGGGAACGATATTATTTTGCGTTCGAATAGCATTGTATTCGATACTGTCGTTTGAATTTATAGATGCAACGATCCACTTGCTATCTCGATAATTGGTTTGATAAGAGATGTCTAATAGGGAAAATACCGTTGCCATTTCCGGTTGGTAGCCTTTTTCCATGATAGGAGGTTTCCTGTTTTCTTTAGGCGTAATGGGGATATTGATGTCGAGTTTGGTTCCGCAAACGCGGTCGGCAATTTCCCTGAAAACCGGCGCGGAAAGTTCTCCTCCATGGGTTCTGTTTTTCTTTGGGTTAACAACCAATACAATGCAAGAATACCTAGGTTCGTCGGCAGGAAAATAGCCTACAAATGATGCCCTGTAAGTAATTTTTTCATTTTTTATTTCATATCCCGATTGAGCTGTGCCTGTTTTTCCGGCAATTCCATAAGGCGTGTTCGAAAGCCGGCGCGCGCTTCCGTTTTTGACGACGCTTTCCAAAAGTCCCCGTAATTGTTTTAAGGTTCCATCCGAGCAAATGCGCTCTTTCAGAACCACCGGATTGAAATGTTTAATTGTTTTTCCGGATTGTTTGATGTCGCTTACAAACAAAGGTTTGACCATTTTCCCGTCATTGGCGATGGCATTATAAAATGTAAGTAGTTGCAGCGCCGTCATATCCATTCCGTACCCATAACAGAGATTTAAAAAATTGATGTCAGGAGCCGTATCTTCTACAATCGTAGGTTTGGGTTCATGCACGTTTAAATCTAATTTAAGAGAGGAGAAAGGGAATGTTCGAACTACTTCATTAAAATATTCTTTGCGTTTTTTCCGGTAATTTTCAAAAACAGGATAACACATGCCTACGTTCGAAGATACTTCAAAGGCTCTTTTAAAGCTAACCCATCCGTAGTCTTTCTTGTTCACATCCTTGATCTCGGTTTTATTATACATATGCAAACCGGTAGGAACCTTAAATGAGGTGTCGCAGATCTTGTTTTCGAGCAAAATCATTGCCGTCACTGCCTTAAAAGTTGATCCCGGCTCGTAACGATTGCTGACTGCAATATTTTCCGATTCGATATATTGTCCCGATTCCGTTCTCGAAAGATTCGAAATGGCGCGAATGTATCCGGTTTCTACCTCCATAAGTACTGCACAACCTTTATCGGCATCATTAGAATCAAGACACCGGCGCAAGGAGTTTTCGGCTAGTTCTTGAATACGAAGGTCGATAGTCGAGACGACGTCGTTTCCGTCTTCGGATTGTTTAAATTCTTCATTTTCTATGGGAATCCACAGATTTTGAGCCATTCTGCGTTCCATCCGTTTGCCTTTTTTCCCTTTCAAATAGAAATCATAAGCCCCGTCTAATCCATTGTAACAAGTATCGCAACCTTTTTCCGTTACTTTTATTCCAATAGTCCTGCGGGCAAGGCTTTTGTATGGATTTACGCGTTTTTCATGTTCGTCGCAAATAACCGCTCTACAGAATTGAGGCTTGGATTTAATTGGTTTTCTTTGGCTTATTGAATCATTTTCAGGATTTTTCCTTTTTCTAGGCCGGACTTCTTTCCTTAAAATCGGAAAAGACTTCATTCTTTCTAATTGTTCGAGGCTGACATTTTTTTGTACAAGGATAAAACGAGTATCCTTCTTTCTGCCTACCAACAAACGTTTTTTATAATCTTCGGCTCTTTTTTGCGGAAATAATTTGGCTAAACTATCGCAAAGAATATTAAGGTTGGGTTTGAAAATGGAATCGGGAATAATATAAACTTTTTTTGTTTCCGAACTTCCTTTTACTGAAATTTGTTCTTTCCCCAAATCCAGATAAACGTCATAAATAGGGACGGTAGTGGCAAGTAACTTGTTGTCGGACGAGTAAATATTTCCCCGTTGGGCGTTTACATCCCGCAACATAATGGTGCGGGCGTCTGCCTTCTGTCTCCAGAAAGCGCCTTCTAAAAACTGTATCTTTACTATCTGGAAGACGATGGCTACCGCCCACAATAATAGTAGTACTACATATATAATAATTAAACGGGTGATTATTTCTTTTTTACCTTCTTGCATGTTATACGACTGTTACTTCCTCATTTTAGCTTTCGATAGTTTATTCGTTTTTAATATTTATTTTTTGCGGGCGTTCCGTAGATTGTTCTATTCCTGTGGAATCGAGCGCTTTCGCTATTTCGGTCAAAGTGCTGGCTCGCATGTATTCTTGTTTGGTTTCAATATGTTTAATCCGGAGTTGCTCCAGCTCGTTATTTAATTCTTTGATTTTTAAAGACGTATTTTCTATCCAATAGCGATTTGCAATAAACAGTATTCCTAAGAAAACTAATAACAGAATCATAGGAATGGAGCGAATAACAAAGCGGCGCGTTAAAATGCTTCCATCCAGTATCCCTTTTATGATGCTGCCCGCAGGGCGTTTATTTTCTGTGTTCTTTTTTACTTTCTTTTTCGTCCTTTTGGGCCGCTTTTCCTGAATGACTACTTCCTCTTCAATTTCCGGAATAACATTCTCTTCAATAGTAGAAGGTTTTAATGTATTTTTTCCCATGTCCTATTTCTTTTCGGCAATCCGAAGTTTTGCGCTCCGGGAGCGGTTGTTTATGGCTAATTCTTCCTGAGAAGGAGTAATCGGTTTTCTTGTGATGGATTTTAAGGGCGTTAGCGGATTCCCATAAAAGTCTTTTTCCAGATTTCCTTCAAAATTTCCCGCTTTTATAAAGTTTTTTACTAGCCGGTCTTCCAGCGAATGGTAAGAAATAAAAACCATTCTCCCTCCGGGTTTCAATATTTCGACAGTTTGCTGTAGTAGACTTTTAAGCGCTTCTAATTCTTGATTGACTTCAATCCGGAGCGCTTGAAAAAGCATAGCAAGAAACTTATTTTCCATATTGCGTGGAATACATTTTTCTACTACTTTTTTAAGGTCGAAGGTGGTAGAAATTTCCTCTTGTTTCCGATGCATGCAAATAACAGAGGCCAGTTTAGAGGCGTTAGGCAACTCTCCGTAAAGTTGAAAAATCTCTTTTAATTTAGTTTCGTCATAAGTGTTGACAATTTCTTTGGCGCTCAAACTCTGAAGAGGATTCATGCGCAAGTCAAGGATTCCCTCTTGCCGGATGGAAAATCCGCGTTCGGCTTTATCAAATTGGTGGGAAGAAACGCCCAGGTCGGCCAAAAGTCCGTCAATTTGATTCACGCCATAAAAACGCAAATAATTTTTTAAATAAATAAAATTTTGATTGACCAGAGTAAAACGATCGTCTTTCAAATCGTTGATCAAGGAGTCGGGATCTTGGTCGAAAGCGTATAAATGTCCCGTATTTAATAGCTTTAATATCTCTTTTGAATGTCCGCCGCCGCCGAAAGTTACGTCTACGAAGATACCTTCGGGCTTTATGCAAAGTCCGTCAATACTTTCGCGTAATAATACAGGTAAGTGATACATTTTATTCCCTAATCAAAAGAATTAATTTCTAGTTATCTTCCAAAATACTTCCCAAACGTTCATTAGCAATTGAAGCATAATCAACACCTTCCGAATCCATTTTCTCATATTTGGCGGCATCCCAGATTTCAATAAATTTCCCTGTAGATATTAAAATGATATCCTTCCCTAAATCAATGCTTGATTTTTGTTCAATAGGGATTAAAAACCGGTCGTTGCTGTCGAGTTCAATGATATTGCCCTCCGTTAATTTTCTAAAAAGACGGCGTTCTTCTTTATTGTATTGATTAAGTTTCTTTTGAAGGAAAAGAACCTCTTCCTGGAAGGACTCGTATGTCCAAAGTTCCAAACACGAATCGTAAATGCTTGCACGCACTACAAAACGCATGTCTCCTGTTGCCGGCAATTGTTTCTTCAATGCAACAGGAAATTTAAGGCGTCCGTTCGCGTCGAGTTTACAATATTCTTTTCCAAGTAGTAATGACATTTTTTCTTATTCTATTTTGGGGAATAAAAGTACATGAATTATTCTAAAAATCCCATTTTTAATTTTAAATTGTTGAAAACTTCCAAAAAATCCCATTTTCAAAAATCTATTTTATTTATACGTGATCGGGAAAAAAAGTTTCGTTTTTTCTCTGAAAAGTTTTAAATCATTTGTTTTCAGCGTATTTTAGATTGGGCGCATAAGAATTGATGGATGAAGATGATTTTTAGAGATGAAAATTGAGAAATACAAGATGTTGATAAAATCTTGTAAAGCAGCTTAGTTATTTTAATTCTTCAATGAATTTTTGGCCTGGTTTAAATTTATATCTTCTTTTTTAAAAAAGAGGTAAAGGGAAAATTTGGTTTTAGCGTCAGGTTCAGGTTGTTTATTGAACTTTTTTGAAACGGAATTGTTTTATTTTAAAATCAAAGTTAGGCCAAGGGCGTAAAAGTTCTTTTGTTTACGAAGTTATAGATTTGCAGTTTTTTATTGATAAAAGAAGAGGTTGAGGTAAGATAGCCGTTTATCGGATTTGAATAATAACAAGATTTTGATATAACAAAATCTGATAAAAGGAAATTGATCAAAGAAAGCATAATTAAGAGTGGCATGCATGTCCAATTTTAAATTTTAAAATCATGAAAAACAAAGAATTATTATTAGTTTTGTTCGTATTCCCTTTTTTATTTTTTAATTGTTCTAAAAAAGAGGGAAATGATGAAATGCAAGTAGAAAAAGTCCCATTAACAAACTTGACTCAAAATGCAATTCCGAAAGCGACATTGCCTCCGTCAACTAAAATGAAGTGGGTTGTTATCGGTTCGTCAGAACGTATGGAATGCGTAAATGAGGCTGGATATTGCGTAAAACCGACAACTCCGGTACCTCCTATAAAAGAAGGAGAATTGCCGGAAATGTGTAAAAAATGGACAGACGTGTTTTCTGTTTATTCAGGAACAGAATTGTACAAATTTTTTGAAGAACATCCGGAGTTATTACCTATAGAGAATAACTACAGGGATGATTTGTTAATTATGTTTGAAAAAGATTTAATTAAAATTGTTCCTGCATATTCGAATATTTCCTCCCCAAAGCCGGAGCAAATTCAGCACTTTTGTATAATATTGAAAGATCAGATTTTGGAAGAGGATTATTCTAACGTGATTTACATGCTTCAGTATACTTTGAAGTAAATTTCTTATAATAAAAGTGTATAATAAACAGGGGATACATTTTTTGGCGACTAAAACGATGCTGCTGGGGAAAAGTAATTCTATTGACTTTCAGAAATATCTTATTACTATCCAATTTTTATCGATGAGATTGTATAATAAGTTGTAAAAGAATAGCGTTAATTCAGCTTGAAGAAATAAATTTCTATCGACTACTAAATAGTTTTATTATTCATTATGAAAAATGTTGTTATGGAAAAGAGGAAAAGAATATCCATTTTGGCGGGCGTTGCTATAATTCTGAATTTAACGCTTTCGGTAGTGGCGCTTGCGCATACATGTAGCGAAAAACATTTGGCAGGAAATGAATTTCCTGCGCGATCAAATCAAATTATGTCCGTTTCGGGCGGCGTAGAAACAGATTTTACAATAGCGGCTGAAAAGGCGGTCAATGCAGTGGTTCATATTAAGTCTACGGTAATGAGACAAGTTTATGGAGGGAGTTCTTTCGGCGATCCTTTTCTTGATTTCTTTTTCGGCGACAGGGGAAGGCATTATTCTCCTCAACCGCAAGTCGGGATGGGTTCCGGAGTTATTATATCGAATGATGGTTATATTGTAACGAATAATCATGTTATAGAGAGCGCCGACGACATAGAAGTAACGCTGAACGATAAGCGTTCTTTCAAAGCCAAACTTATTGGGGTAGATCCGGTAACGGATATTGCTCTTTTGAAAATAGACGCCAGTAATTTGCCGACGATTTCTTTTGGCGATTCGGATAAACTCAGAATAGGAGAGTGGGTTTTAGCCGTTGGCAATCCGTTTAATTTAACTTCTACCGTTACGGCTGGAATTGTCAGCGCCAAAGCTCGCAATATCAATATTCTCTCGGGAGCGGGCGGCATGAAAATAGAATCGTTTATACAAACGGACGCCGCCGTCAATCCGGGAAATAGCGGAGGCGCATTGGTGAACACCAGCGGCGAATTGGTGGGGATTAATACGGCTATTGCATCCCAAACAGGAAATTATACGGGATATTCCTTTGCGGTGCCTGTTAGCATTGTGAGTAAAGTTGTTTCCGATTTAAAAGAATATGGAGTAGTGCAACGGGCTGTTTTAGGAATCAATATAATGGATATAAACTCCCAATTGGCAAAAGAAAAAGATTTGGATATATTGGAAGGCATTTACGTGGAAAATGTGTTGGAAAAAGGAGGCGCAAAAGAAGCCGGAATCAGGCAGGGCGATGTCATCATTGGCATAAACGGAACGAAAGTAAAATCTGTTTCGGAACTACTTGAGCAAGTAAGTCGTTATCGTCCTGGCGATAAGATTTCTATTAAAGTGGAAAGAGGAAAAGAAATTAAAGATTTCAACTTAACGCTGAAAAACAAGCAAGGAAATACTGATATTACAAAAGAAGAAGGAATAGAAATTTTAGGCGCTAAGTTTAAAGAAGTCGGCAGCGATTTGAAGAAACAGTTAGGCATAAATTATGGCTTGCAAGTTACGGAAATTAGCCAGGGAAGGTTTCAGTCTGCAGGGATTAGAAAAGGATTTATTATTTTAAAAATAAATGATCAACCTGTAAGATCTCAGGAAGAGATAGAGGCAATTACCCGCAAACTTTTAAACTCTGAGGAAAAAGCAATGTTTATAATCGGCGCTTATCCGAACGGAAAAGTAGCTTATTATGCCGTAAATTTATCTGAAGACGGGGGATTATAACTGGGATGTTTTGTGTTATAGGTAATTTCGATAATTATATTGTTTACTTGATAGATCGTTAATCATTGATACGATATTATTTGCTTTTCTCAAAGTCGAATATCTCGTATCAATGATTCTTTACAAGTATTTAGTTCTGGGAAAGACTGTTAGAGGTTGTCTGAAAAAAATTCCATGAAGTATTCTGAATCTAAAAACGTTCATTTTGTCGGAATTTTTACTAAATAGTCCTACTATTCTTGCAAAATTCCGTTTCTTTATCCCTCAAAATCTTATCCCTCAAAATTTAAATAGTTGCTAAGATGGGGCGTTTCCTCCTTAGAAAAGTGTCGGAGAATCATTTACCAAACGAATTTTTCCCAAATGTTGATAAGATAAAGCCGTAACTTCCCGTCCTCTTGGCGTCCTCATCAGGTAACCTTCCTGAATCAAAAAAGGTTCGTAAACTTCTTCTATGGTTCCGGGATCTTCGCCCACAGCCGTAGCAATGGTGGTCAACCCAACAGGTCCTCCTTTGAATTTCTCAATAATGCAATTCAAGATTCGGTTGTCCATTTCATCCAATCCATTCTTATCCACATTCAAAGATTGCAGAGAGAATTGGGTAATATCCAAATCAATGCTTCCATTTCCCTTTATTTGGGCAAAGTCCCGAACCCGGCGCAATAATAAATTAGCAATACGCGGCGTTCCGCGGCTTCTCCGGGCGATTTCGGTAGCGGCCTCCATAGAAATATTTATTCTTAAGATACCTGCAGAACGGATAATAATTCTTGTCAGTACAGAAGTATTGTAATAATCCAGGCGCGAAGTAATTCCAAAACGGGATCGTAAGGGCGCTGTCAAAAGTCCCGAACGGGTAGTTGCGCCGACCAATGTAAAAGGATTTAGCGCAATTTGAATACTACGGGCATTTGGCCCCGTTTCGATCATAATGTCGATCTTGTAATCTTCCATTGCCGAATATAAATACTCCTCTACAACCGGCGATAAGCGATGAATCTCATCAATAAACAAAACATCGTTGGCTTCCAAATTTGTTAGGATTCCCGCCAATTCGCCGGGTTTGTCCAATACAGGCCCTGATGTAACTTTAAATCCAACGCCTAATTCATTCGCAATAATGTGCGAAAGCGTGGTTTTTCCCAAACCGGGAGGTCCATGCAAAAGCACGTGATCCAACGCCTCTTCTCTTTCCTTTGCCGCCTGCACAAAGATTTTTAAATTCTCCACTACCTGTCCCTGACCTGCAAAACTATCAAAATGAGAGGGTCTCAAAGCCTTTTCCAATTCTTTTTCTCCCTGCGAAAAAGAGTTCCCCGAAGCATCCAGATTATTATTCATTAGATTTTTATATTTCTTCTCTTTAAAAACAGCCTCTATTAAAAAAATAGTTGTAACTTTACTGCAAAATTACGCTATAAAATTTGAAAAGACCGAATCATTAACTAAAAACGACGGCTTATGAATAATATTATTGTAGGAATTGATTTCTCCAAAGGGTCTTTGTGCGCGCTCGGATTGGCGATTGATATTGCTAACAAATGGGATAGTAATGTAATCATGCTCTGGGTAAATACAGGTAGAAATAAAAATGAAGAAGAAATCAATGCAAGTAAGGAAAAATTAAATTCTCTGGTTACTTTATATAGAGACAAGCTTAAGAAAGATCATGAACTCATACCTAAAATCCGATCAGGTAGGGTTCATCAGGAAATAGCAGAAGAGGCGAAAGAAAGCAAAGCCTTAATGCTGATAGTGGGCACTCATGGGGCATCCGGTTATGAGAAACGTTGGATTGGAAGTAACGCAGTAAGAACCATTACGCTAGTTAATGTTCCCGTTATTAGTATACGAGATGGATTTAATTTTGATAAAAAACTGGAACACATTGTCTTGCCTATAGACAGCTCGAATGACACGCGTCAGAAGGTGCCATTTACGGCCGAAATGGCAAAAATATTCGGCGCTAAGATTTGCATATTGGGATTATATTCCTCCAAAATACAATCCATGAGGAATAGCGTGGATATATACGTCGGACAAATAGAAAAATTCTTGGGAGAGGAGCACATTCCTTATTCTGTCGATTTTATCGAAGCAGAGAATCTAACCACCGAAACGTTAAAGTATGCAACAGAAATTAATGCAGACTTGATTGCAATTATGAGCGAGCAGGAAAAGACGTTAACAAACTTCTTTATGGGATCATTTGCGCAACAGATGGTTCATTCATCTCCGATTCCTGTTTTGACCATACATCCTGAAGATTTATACAATATAGCTAAGTAATCGGGGATAACTAAATACACAGAAAAATTGAATCGGGTGTTTACTATTGAACGTCTAATGCTTAATTATTTATTTTTCAACTATCAACACTCAACTTTAAATATATTGTAAAACGCAAACTGATTTTGACGCATACTTACAATCGTTAATTTGGCATACTTGGTATTTTACTAGTGTTGCGTTAATCTTAAAATGTCGTTATATGACATTGGAAACGCAGTTTTTACCAATAATCTCAATATTACTGACTGACAAAATACGCTTAACATAACACTAGATAAGATATAGCATCGGAATCAAATCATATTCATTTCAATAACTTTATGAACAAAATTAAATATCTGATATTATTTGTATTTGTACTTATTCCAACAATTCTTGTTTGGGGACAAAGAGGCGGAAAACTTGAAATCATTGCCGATTCGCGTATTCCGGATTTAGTAGATTTACACATATTATTTAATGAGAAATCGCAGACAGTTCCAGGCTTTAGGATTATAATAGCATCATTATCCGGCAATTACTCTAAATCTTCTGCATTTAAAATGAAAAATACCTTCCTCTCCAACCATGAGAATACACAGGTTTATATTTCTTTTGAAGAACCTAACTTTAAGGTGAAAGTAGGAGACTTTAGAACGAAACTGGAAGCGTTTTGTTTTTTCCAGAAAATTAAAGCCACGTATCCCAATGCATACATTATTAAAGATAATGTTTACACGTTTAAACTAAAATCGGGCGATACAATTGAAAATGAAGACGACGAGGATATAATTGAAGAAAAATAAATAGATTACACTTATGGAACAAATCAAAGACTACATTGACAAAAATAAAAATCGTTTCTTAGAAGAATTATTCGGATTAATTAGGATTCCCTCAATAAGTTCGGAAACGGAACATAAACCAGATATGGTTAGGGCTGCCGAGTATTGGAAAAATATTCTAATAGAAGCCGGAGCAGACAAAGCCGAAGTAATGACAACGGAAGGGAATCCTGTTGTTTACGGCGAAAAAATCATTAACCCGAAACTACCTACAGTGTTAGTGTATGGTCACTATGACGTGATGCCCGTTGATCCGGTAGATTTGTGGAAGTCAAAGCCGTTTGAACCTGAAATCAGAGATGAAAAGATTTATGCTCGCGGTGCGGATGATGATAAAGGGCAAGCGTTTATGCACGCCAAAGCTTTTGAATTTTTGGTAAAAACCAATGCCTTGCCCTGTAATGTGAAATTTATGATAGAAGGCGAAGAAGAGGTGGGTTCAGGAAGTTTGTATGGTTTTTGCGAAAAAAACAAAGAAATGCTAAAAGCCGATGTTATATTGGTTTCGGATACAGGCATGTTAGCGCAAGACGTTCCTTCTATTACGACCGGTTTACGGGGTTTAAGCTATGTGGAAGTAGAAATAACGGGGCCCAATCGCGATTTACACTCCGGCCTGTTTGGCGGCGCCGTGGCGAATCCGATCAACATCCTTTGTCAAATGATTGCCTCGTTAACCGATGAAAATAACCATATCGCTATTCCGGGTTTCTATGATGACGTCCTGACTATTGGAGAGAGGGAAAGAGCCATGATGTCAAAAGCTCCCTTCAATGAAGAAAATTACAAAAAAGCATTAGAAATTAATGATACGCACGGAGAAAAAGGATTTTCTACCCAAGAAAGAACCGGAATTCGTCCTACATTGGATGTAAATGGAATCTGGGGAGGATATACCGGAGAAGGGGCCAAAACGGTTATCCCTTCCAAAGCCTACGCTAAAATATCCATGCGCTTGGTTCCCAATCAGGATCATGAAAAAATAAGCCAATTGTTTAAGAAACACTTCGAAACAATAGCGCCTGAATGCGTCAAAGTAAACGTTACTTTACATCATGGAGGGCAGGCCTATGTATCGCCTATCGACATGATTGCGTATAAAGCCGCAGAAAAAGCTTATGAAGATACTTTCGGCAAACTTCCTATTCCCACGCGTAGCGGAGGAAGCATTCCAATCATTGCAGGTTTTGAACGCATATTGGGAATTAAATCCATTCTAATGGGATTCGGATTGGAATCTGACGCTATACATTCTCCCAATGAGAATTACCCATTATTCAATTTCTTTAAAGGAATAGAAACCGTTTCTCATTTTTACGGACATTATGCGGAAATGATGAAATCCGAAAAATAAAATTTATAACGATAACAATTTTTTTGTTGAACACGGAAAATACAGAAATATTTACTTTTATTCTAAACCGACTGGAAACGCTTCATAACTCCGAGAATATTGAAAGGATGAAGCGTTTCGGTATTTCTATTGAAGGGAATGCTTTCGGGGCGCCTGTTTCGGTATTAAGAAAAATAGCCAAACCCTATAAAAATAATCAAGCGTTGGCTGTCAAGTTGTGGGATGCGGGTTATCATGAAACCCGCATGCTAGCCTCTTTAATTGCCGACCCGGAACAATTTACTCCGGAATTGATGGATGAATGGGTTTTGGAATTTTCTTCTTGGGACATATGCGACGCTTGTTGCTTTAATTTGTTTCGATACTTGTCTTTTGCTAATGAGAAAATTTATCAGTATGCGCAATCGGAACAGGAATTTGTTCGTCGCACAGCTTTTTCATTAATTGCCGGGCTTTGCTTTAAAGCGAAAGGGGTTCCGGATAGCCAATTTATTGCATATCTCGACCTGATAGAACAATATTCTACTGATTCCCAAAATTTTGTTAAGAAAGCCGTAAACTGGGCATTGCGCCAGATTGGCAAGAGAAACCGGAATTTATTCAAATTTGCATATGAGCGAGCATACTGTCTTTCCCTTTCAGAAAACAAAACCTGTAGTTGGATAGGAAAAGACGCATTAAGAGAGTTTGATAATCCTAAAATTCAGAGAAGAATAAAATACGTCTAAAACTTTATACAAAACGATTCTTATATAATTTAAAATGAATCATATAGATTGTATGGACTTATTTTATTGAAGTTTAATAGCTTGTCTTTTCCGATAATGATCGAAAGGAAAGTCTATTGTATTATTAGCTTTTGAACTTTTACATTCTGTTATTGCTAACGCGGATAAAATATATTCCTTTCCTCAGGAAATCTGTTTTTATTTTTTGTACATTCTTTTCTGGTGAATGACAATGTACAACATTTTTGAAAACTTCTTTTCCTGTAATGTCCTAAATGCTTATATTTATATTTCCCTCCAAACCTTGAATTTTCTGACTTCGACACTTAGGTGACGCAAGTCATGTTAAGCCTTCGAGAGTTGCATAAACGCCTTTCGGATGAAAAAAATTCTTTGAATATTCAATTCTCATGAGATTTTAATCATTTTGGGTGACGCATTGTCGAAGTCAGGAAAAAAACGGGGAGTTCCTGAAGCGGAATCGGGATGGAAAAACTGGACATTTTTAGGAAAAATGCGTGCCGAGATATTGTTAATTTTTAAAGTCCCTGAATAATACTGATCAGTAACTTGCGTTTTGCATATAAATTCAGCCCAATGAAAAGTAACGTAAGTAAATAATGTTTTTTCATACCCAAAAATGCAAATTACAAATGTCATTCATTGCGTATTAATGAGGAAAAATCCGCGTCCATTGAGGCAAGTAGGATAAAATTTACATTAAAGCCTAGCAACCCTATAAATTTTCAAAAGTTCGTTCTTCCGGAAACAATCAAAATTTTATATAGAAAATTATGTTTCCTTTGCAACGGGATCGGCCATATCATAACACATGGGTGTTTCTTCATTTCTTGAACTGTCAATTCCTGTCTCAATAGCAGGAAGATAACATGTAGGATTTGTGATTTTTGTAGAATCAGACGGATTAATGGAAGTGTAACATGTCGTTGTCGTTTCTTTGCTGCAAGAACCGGCTCCAAATCCAACGACAAGCATGGCGCCTAAAAGTAATTTGTATCTTACAATCAAAGGCATTCCTTTTGTTCTATCTGACAAGAATGAACAAATACGGAACAAAATTCGGATCGTCTGTTTTTTCATATTTTGCAGATTTTATATCGCCTTATTGTATACAAGTTCTCCTAAAACTTAAATATGCCCAAAATCAATAACGTTCCTTTATGATTTATTACTATATGCCTCCGCTTTGTTTATGTTCTACCTTCTCTGCGCTAATAGTTGCCGCAATAAATTCTCGATTCATACGGGCAATATTCGAACGTTTAATCAATTTGGGACATTCCGCTTCGCAAGCATAAGTATTGGTGCAATTACCAAAACCAAGTTCATCCATTTTCTCCACCATTTTTTGTACTCTTTCGTTGGCTTCTACTTTACCTTGAGGCAATAACGCCAAATGAGATACCTTAGCTGAAACGAAAAGCATAGCAGAAGCATTTTTACAGGCGGCCACGCAAGCCCCGCAACCAATACATTCTGCGGCGTCCATTGCCAAGTCGGCTTTTACTTTGGGAACAGGAATACTATTTGCATCGGGGATACCGCCTGTGGATAAAGACACATAGCCTCCTTCTTGTATAATCTTGTCGAAGGCAGTCCGGTCAACCACCAAATCACGAATAACTGGGAATGCTTTGGCGCGCCAAGGTTCGATATAAAGGATATCGCCGTCGTTAAATTTGCGCATATGTAGTTGACAGGTCGTAACCCCGTCGTCATTGCCATGCGGGCGTCCGTTAATATATAAACCGCACATTCCGCAAATCCCTTCGCGGCAATCATTATCAAAACAAACCGGATGCGAAATTTTGTCGGAACTTAATGTTTCATTCAAAATATCAAGCATTTCCAAAAAAGAGCAATCTGGTGAAATATTGTCAAGCTGATATGTTTCGAAGCGTCCTTTTGCCGTTGCATTTTCCTGACGCCATATTTTTAATGTAAGTTTCATAAGTAAAGCCCCTCCCAACCTCCCCAAGGGGAGGAGAATAAATGGTGATTAATATTTTACTAAATATAAAATTTCATTACTAAAAACGAATATGCGCAAGCAGCCTTCTCTCCTTTGGAGGAGCGGCCGACTTATTATTTATAATTCCGCTGTTGAATTTTTACAAACTCATATTGTAATGATTCTTTGTGCATTTCAGGAGTCCCATCTCCTTTATTTTCCCATGCGGCCACGTACATAAAGTTCGAATCGTCGCGTTTTGTCTCGCCGTCTTCGGTTTGATACTCCTCGCGAAAATGCCCTCCGCAAGACTCTTCCCGATGCAATGCATCCATTGTCATCAATTCAGCCAATTCAAAATAATCTACCAATCGGATTGCTTTATCTAATTCAGGATTCATAGAATGAGTGTCGCCCGGAACATACACGCTTCTCCAGAATTCGGTTTTTAACTCTTTTATTAAACCCGACGCTTTTTCAAGTCCCTCTTTATTGCGCGCCATTCCAACGTATTCCCACATAATCAATCCCAAGTGCCGATGGAAATAATCGACAGTTCTATTGCCTTTTACAGACATTAATTTTTCTATGCGTTGACGTACGTTTGTTTCGGCAGCTTGAAATTCGGGCGCGGTAGCCGGAATAGGTTTTTGATGGATCTCGTCGGCCAAATAATTTTGAATGGTATAAGGCAACACAAAATAACCGTCGGCCAGACCCTGCATTAAAGCGGAAGCGCCCAACCGGTTGGCCCCATGGTCCGAAAAGTTGCATTCGCCTGTAGCAAAAAGTCCGGGAATGGTAGTCTGTAATTCATAATCCACCCATAATCCGCCCATTGTATAATGGATGGCAGGATAAATCATCATAGGAACTTCGTATGGATTTTCATCTGTAATCTTTTCATACATCTGGAAAAGGTTTCCATAACGTTCTTCTATTTTTTCGCGTCCTAACCGTTGAATAGCGGTAGAAAAATCCAAATAAACAGCCAAACCCGTGCTACCGATGCCGAATCCGGCATCGCAACGTTCTTTGGCCGCGCGAGAAGCCACATCTCTTGGAACTAAATTTCCGAAGGCCGGATAACGACGTTCCAAGTAATAATCACGATCTTCTTCTGCTATTTGGGTTGGACTCAATTCTCCTTTACAGATTTTCTCGGCGTCCTCTTTCTTTTTAGGAACCCAGATACGACCATCGTTACGTAGACTTTCGCTCATTAACGTTAACTTTGATTGATAATCGCCATGTACAGGAATACAAGTTGGGTGGATTTGCACAAAACAAGGATTAGCGAAATAAGCGCCTTTTTTATAACATTGCCATGCCGCAGATCCATTACAATTCATGGCATTAGTAGATAAGAAGAAAACGTTTCCATAACCTCCGGTAGCCATTACAACTGCATGTCCGAACCAAGATTCAAGCTCTCCTGTTTTTAAATCGCGGGTTACAATTCCTCTTGCTTTCCCTTCAATCGTTACCAGATCAATCATTTCTTTACGTTCGTAAAACTGAACGGAACCCCGTTTAATTTCGCGACTCAAAGCGCTGTAAGCGCCTAAAAGTAATTGTTGTCCGGTTTGTCCGCGGGCATAAAATGTTCGCGAAACCTGAGCTCCTCCGAACGAACGGTTGTCGAGTAATCCGCCGTAATCGCGCGCAAAAGGCACGCCTTGCGCTACGCATTGATCAATAATATCATTACTTACTTCGGCTAAACGATGTACATTGGCTTCGCGGGCGCGGTAGTCGCCCCCTTTAATTGTATCGTAAAATAAACGGCCTACGCTGTCGCCATCGTTTTGGTAATTCTTAGCCGCATTGATTCCTCCCTGAGCGGCAATAGAATGCGCTCTACGCGGACTATCCGAAATGCAGAATATTTTTACATTAAATCCCAATGCGCCTAAACTAGCGGCGGCGGAAGAGCCTGCCAAACCTGTTCCTACTATAATGACGTCCAATTTGCGTTTATTGGCGGGATTTACCAGTTTTTGTTCCGATTTATAACGCGTCCATTTTTCGGCCAATACGCCTTCGGGTATTTTTGAATTTAAAGCGCCCATATCTTACAAATTAATTTCGTTGACAAATTTAGTGTTTAAAGAAAAACATATAATAGAGCGGGATGATAGAAAAGCCCGCTACAATAAAAACAGTGTATAAAAGAGAAGCTGTTTTTATGGTCCCGTTATATTTGTTATGATTCAATCCTAATGTTTGGAAAGCCGATTGAAAAGCGTGATACAAGTGAAATCCCAGAACAAAGAAAAGAACTATATAAATAATGGAATAAGCTTTTTGAGTAAAAAGCTCTTTAGCCATTACGTAAAAATCAGGTTCGTAGTGATGAAAGTCGCTTCCGAGCGCATCTGCAATTTCTTTTTTAGTAAGATTAGTAAATATTTTTTGCGTCTCGGCAGTTTTTTCTTTGTCCAAAGCTTGGATTTTTTCGAATCTCTCCTGAAGCTCGGCATAAGCTTCTTCCGTTAATAAATTTTTCTTCTCCAGTTCCTGATACTCTTTTATATGTTTCTGCATGTACTGCTCTACATGCTCCATCTTAACCATATATTTGCCTTCTACAAAACCAATCTTCACAAAATAAAAGTTGATAAAATGTAGAACTAAAAAACAAAGAATCAATCCGCCTGTCCAGATCATATATCTCGACATAAAGGAAGTTTTCGATTTGCTTGTAATTTTGTAACGGACAGGGCGCGAACGCCAATTCTGAATTTGTAAAGCAATTGCTAAACATATGTGTATGAATATTGCGGCAAAAAGTACTATTTCAAAGACTTTTACGATATAATTGCTTCCCATAAATTGAGTTGCATTGTAAAACCAAGCGCCGGAATCGGAACGTAAAAGGCATAAATTGATGCCTAAATGCACCAATAGAAAAATAATAAGAAAAAGCCCTACCAACGCCAATGTTACTTTCTTGCTAATAGACGTAATTTTTAACAAGTTCATAGTTTTCCTTTATTTGTTTTGTTTTCAAATTGCTAAATGCTTCCTTTATTTTCATAGAAGTTGCAAATGTACTCAAACATTTCTGATAAAAAAAATAATGCATACGTCTAATATTTAAAAGGATTTTAGCAGTTGTTCAAGAAATCGTCATATCCAATGTTTTCCCTTGAATAATAATATATCGCTTGGCAAAGAGAGAGAGCTGCTTTGTACTGCAATGAATGGGCAACTGAAAACTCTTTTCAAAATCTTGCCGAACACTGATTAATCTTTTTGGAAAACATTAAATGCAGGAAATCTATCCTATTTTTTGTACTTTTGTAAATATCTTTAGTTTAATAAATAAAGAATTTGGTCGATGTACAACAATCAAAATCAAATTATATGATAAAAGAAACTCCTTTTACGCAAATCCATATCGATTTGGGAGCAAAAATGGCTCCGTTTGCAGGGTATAATATGCCCATACAATATGAAGGATTGGTTGCCGAACACCTTAACGTTAGAAAAGGGATAGGCGTTTTTGACGTCTCGCATATGGGCGAATTCAGAGCAAAAGGGCCAAATGCGCTCAACTTTTTGCAACGCGTTACTTCTAACAATGCGGCTGCTTTAACTGACGGAAAAGTTCAATACACATGTTTGCCTAACGGCAAAGGAGGTATCGTGGACGACATGCTTCTTTATCGAATTTCGGAAGAAGAATATTTTATGGTTCCCAATGCGGCCAATATTGATAAAGATTGGGCTTGGATGAGCAAAATCGCCGAAGAAATGGGATTAAAGCAGGGCGTCGATTTTATTAACGAATCGGAAGAATGGGCGCAATTAGCCGTTCAGGGGCCATTGGCTTTAAAAGCTATGCAAAAACTGACTTCCACGCCTATTGAAGGTATGGAATACTACACTTTTACATTCTTGACTTTTGCAGGCGTAGAGAATGTTTTATTCTCTATTACCGGTTATACTGGAGCTGGCGGTTGCGAAATTTATATTCCTAAAAAACATGCAATTCAAATATGGAACGCCGTGTTTGAAGCAGGCGCCGAATTCGGCATAAAGCCTGCCGGTTTAGGTTGCAGGGATACTTTACGTTTAGAGATGGGTTTCTGTTTGTATGGGCATGAGATTACCGAAGAAATATCGCCTATCGAAGCCGGATTGGGCTGGATTACGAAATTTGTAGACAATAAAAATTTTATAGACCGCGCTTTTTTAGAAGAACAAAAAAAGAATGGGGTAAAAAGGAAAGTTTGCGGATTTGAATTGGTTGACAAGGGAATTCCTCGTCAAGGATATGAAGTATGCGACGCAGACGGGAATATAATCGGAAGCGTTTGTTCCGGAACACAGTCTCCGTCGTTAAACAAGGCTATCGGCACAGCTTTGATTAAGACGGAATTTACGAAACCGGATACGGAAATATTCATTAAAGTTCGCGACAAACTACTTAAATCCGTTGTGGTAAAAATGCCCTTTTATAAGGGATAAAAAATCTAAAAACGATTGATTTATAATAGGATAGAGTTTGTCAAAAATTCTATCCTATGTTTTTTTGTGATTACAAGTCAGGGCATGACTTAGAGTCATGCCCTGACGAGACTATTAAATAATAAACGTTATATATTGTTATTCGGTATTTTATTATTCTGAGACATCGATTTATAATCAAAATTCAGGAAATTTGGAAATCATAGAATCATTCCATAAAACGAATTAAAAAGTTTATTTGTCCTTTTGGATGGCAATATTTTATAAAAATCATATTCTAGACTTATTCACAGACTATTGCAAAAGGGAATAAATCAAAATCCGAAGAAAACTTATCAAGAACCTTCTCATTAGAATGATCAAATCCAAATAATAATTGTAATTTTGCACGGTTTGAGAAATGTAAAAATGACCAATCAGACAGTTCTTTTGATTTACAAACTTACAAAGGGGGACTGAATTTAAAAGACATCTTTTACAAAATCCGGGGGCATTGTGCGAATAATTAGAAATGTTTTAATAATCATTATTTTGATTTTGTTGACTGGCAATAGTCGACAAAAGTTATTTGCACATGATAACTCGAACAATATTCCTTCTTCCGAAAAGATGATATTATCATCATCGATTGATGTTTCTGTTCAAGAACCATTTTCGGATGTTGAAATAACCCAATCTTACAGTTATTCTGTGTGGAGTTTTACAAGTTTGCGGTTACAGCGGAAAATTTCTTATGTTAACGCTTCCTCCTCATTTTTTATTAAAACATTGCTAGCTTGTTATTCTATCCACAAAAAATCATTATCAACCATTTTACTGAAAAGGTTAGCATTTAAAACATATCCGTTTTGTTCGTATTCGGTACAGCACTACGTATTTAATTTACGTAAAATAATAGTATGAATATTGAATCCATTTATCGCATAATTGAAGTTATTTTATGCCTTCCGGAAACTATTAAAAATGATACAATAGTTCTCGGCAGGGCGAGATGTTTAATTTTTAAATTTAAAGAAATGGATTCTCAGGTTATTAATAGGAATATGTTTGATATTCCACATCCTCAAATTATTGAAAAGACAAATAATAAAATAGTTTTTTTATCGGCAGCCCTTTTATTGGCTGGTATTTTTACATTGATTAGTTTTTCTTTGCATGAAAATACAATAGGCGCAATAAGTTCCATGCTAATGGTTTCCGGACCAATTCTAATTTTGGCCGGCTCTTTTTTATTTTTCGGGAAAAGAAAACACAATGTATATGGCGCCACCGGAAGCGTTGTTCGTAAAAGTTCTTATTTTTTCAATAAAGAGCAAATTAATGAAATTTCTAAAATCCTCTTGGAAAAGAGTTTCCCTTCTGCAAAACCTGTATATTTTGCTCCTGACGGAAATTCGAAGATGGATGTTTTAATGTCTGACGATAAGGAATTTGCCGCCGTGCAGTTATCAGAATATATACCGCATAAATATCAGTCAATCAGTCAAGTGAAATATTTTTCAAATGCAGAAGCTAAATTGCTTTCAGACTATCTGAAACTTTGTGAAAATAAAACTTAATACATTATGAATCATAAGGCTGTTCAAATATCTGCAAATACATTTAAACAGCCTTTTATTTTTTTCGTAAAATGAGAATAAATAATCTTTTAAACTTTTTTGTCCCGAAAGACGCTAAATTTCTACCCCTATTAGCAGAATCAGCCCGTGAATTAGAAGAAGCATCCGAATTGTTGCAAGAACTTTTTTTGAAACGGGATGACATGGAAAGAAAAGAAATTTGTCGTTTGATCAAGACCAAAGAAACTAAAGGGGATAAAATTACAGAATCTATTTTCAAAGCGCTTAACGAAACTTTTATTACGCCTTTCGATCGCGAAGACATTGGAGCGCTTGCCGACGCATTAGACGATGCCCTGGATGCCGTTCATCGCTCGGCGGATAAAGTATTGCTTTACTCGCCAAAAGAATTACCGGAATGTACAATCCGTTTATCGGAAATTTGCAACAAAGCAGCCAAAGAAACCGGTTGCGCCATTTTAGAACTTCCGAGAGTAAAAAGAACAGACCATCAGTTGAAAATAAACTGCAAGGAGATCAAAAGATTAGAAGAAGAGGCCGACGATATATACGAGAAAGGGATCATGACTCTTTTCGAATGTGAGAAAAATGCAGTAGAACTCATTAAATTAAAAGAGATTATTCAAGAATTGGAAAAATCCATAAACAAAATGAATTCGACTGGAAAAATTCTAAAAACTATAATCGTAAAATATGCATAATTTTCCGGAGGAAAACTTTAAAAAATAAAGCGACGTCTTGTCGAACGAAGTTTTGTAAAGGATACCGTTGTTTATAGTTTTGTAAAAAGAAATTCACTATTTGTTATGACATTATTGATTATAGTTATTATTTTAGCCGTTATATTCGATTTTATAAATGGATTTCACGACGCGGCAAATTCTATTGCTACAATTGTTTCTACACGCGTTTTAACTCCTTTTCAGGCTGTGCTTTGGGCGGCAGGATTTAATTTTATTGCATTTTTTGTCGCTAAGTATATAATTGGCGAATTTGGTATTGCCAACACGGTTTCGAAAGTAGTGCTGGAACAGTTTATTACCTTGCCCATTATACTTTCTGGTTTGATAGCGGCCATTTCATGGAATTTGCTTACATGGCGTTTAGGAATTCCCTCCTCTTCTTCGCATACTCTTATAGGCGGTTTTGCCGGAGCGGCCATTTGCGGTGCAGGTTTCCAGTCGATCCATGTAGGAGTTATTATGAAAATTGCGGCATTCATAATTTTGGCGCCGCTTATTGGAATGGTTATGTCTTCCATTATTACAATTATTGTTTTATGGCTTTTTAAAAAGGTAAATGCAAATAAAGCGGAAAATGCTTTTAAAAAATTGCAATTGGTGTCTTCGGGACTTTTTAGCCTCGGACATGGCATGAACGATTCTCAGAAAGTAATGGGAATCATAGCTACTGCCATGATTGCCGTAGGACAAATAGAATCGGTACAAACAATGCCGGATTGGGTGCCTTTGACGTGTTTCGGCGCTATTGGTCTGGGAACCATGATGGGAGGTTGGCGAATCGTAAAAACTATGGGATCGAAAATCACAAAAGTTACTCCTTTAGAAGGCGTATGCGCAGAAACGGCAGGCGCTCTGACATTATTTTTGACGGAAATATTAAAAATCCCGGTAAGTACAACTCATACTATTACGGGAGCAATTATGGGCGTGGGAGCTGTAAAACGACTCTCCGCCGTTCGTTGGGGAGTTACTATCAATTTATTATGGGCGTGGGTATTAACTATTCCCGTTAGCGCATTGTTAGCCTCGTTGATTTATCTTTTGGTGAATTTTATTGGGATCAAATAAAAATACGTCGTAGATTTTATTTTCTGTTTTTTTACCGATAAAATAAACAGGGGTTCTTTGGATTCTTAAACATATTGAGGAAAGCAACAAGCAAGCTACGCAAAACATATAGCAAATGCTTGTTGCAAATTTCTAATCAAAGCCGGCGGCGCGAATATTATGCCTTTAATGTCAGATCTGCTCTTAATGATGCCGTTGCATCAAATGAACATAAGGAATTTCCACTCAAAATTTACTTTTCTTCTTTTTCTTTATAGCAGTTCTTTCCCAGCTATAATTTTTTGATATTTTGCCCGATAAGTACTTGCGTGGCGCCTACTCCATATTTCGACATAGGAGCGTCAAACCAATGCAGACCATCATATTGTTTCAATATTTCAATGATTTCAGCCTTTAGCTTTCCTCCGCCTACCCCATGAATAAATGTAATTTGCTCTAATTTATTCTCAATGGCATAGGCAAGACATTTTTCAAAATAATTAACTTGTATTGATAGCATCTCGGAAGGATTCAGCAATTCCGGATTCTCGGAAAGATTTTCGATATGTAGATCCACCTCGGCCATTCTCGAATTGATCATGTGCATATCAAAGGAGGCATCTGTATATAATTTTGCTTTACCCGGCCGGACTTCAATTAATTCCTTGTCTGTAGATTTTACATTTTCCGCAAGAAATGTAACTTCCGACAAATCTGCCAATGATAAAATTAATGCTTTACCATCGAGGAAAGACGAATTTTTATAGTTTTCTTCTTTCAAAAACCGCATTTCTTTTATTTTAAATTCCGTATTCAAAGGATTCAACACATGCTGTTTATGGTTGGTATGAAATAATCCTTGAACAACTCCCTTACTCCATTTTACAATTTCGTCTCTTTCAATAGTCGATAACAGAACTTTTGAATATTTAGGTAATACATCATAATCCTGTCCTAAAAAGTCTTCTGTTTGAACATCCCGCAAAAAAAGACTAAAAATTAATTCATTAGCCGTATAATTCAAAAGATAAATATCCAGTTTGCCCGTTAACAACCATCGTTGTTCGTGTGGAACAAAGGACAAATAAACCCCATCTTTCATTTGCGAAGCGCCATATCCCTTTCTAATTATTGTTGAGATTCTTTCAAATTCAATATTTTGTACTTCGTCTTCTGCATTTTTTTGTACGACATTTAAATTCTCCGAACTCGAAAATATCTTATCATCCCGAAACAATGAAGAAGCTCCTTTCTCATCTTCAATTTTTAATACTTCTGAAATAAGCATTGGGATTTCAAATCCGTCTTCTATTGCAATGCTCAACATTTGAGGCGATATTATTCTAACAACTATTCCGCCTCCGCTTTGATTCAAAAATTTAACCCTTTCCCCTATTTTGAATTTCATGTAGTTTAAATGTTTAAAATTTATAAGTCCCCTAAACTTAGCAAAACGATCTCACGAAGCGTTAGCGAGTAATCTCCCTCCCCCTCTTTGGTTCTCCCCGATCCCTTTTGTGACAGTCTATTCAGGGCGTGACTTAAAGTCACGCCCTGACCCATAATCATACCCTCTTTTATCTTAAAACAACACAAACTATGTTTCGAAAATTCTTTTCGAAACATAGTTTGCGGATTATATATTTTAAAACTTACGTTATATCTTCTTTTAAGAGAATTTATTAGTTAGTTCTACCCGGATAAACTTTTAAAGCTTCTTCCAAACAAACCAACGCTTGTTTCAATGCATCAATATTCAGGCAATAAGTAATACGCGCTTGTTTTTTACCTTTTTCCGGATCGGAATAAAATCCGGTTGCCGGCGCTAACATAACCGTTTCGCCCTTATAATTAAAGTCTTCCAACAACCATTGACAAAACTTATCCGAATCGTCGATAGGTAAGTTTATTATTGTATAAAAAGCGCCTTTGGGCGTTGGACAAAAGCATCCCGGTATCTTATTGATTCCTTCAACAATTACATTACGTCTTGCAACATATTCTTTTAATACGTTATCGAAATATTCCTGAGGAGTATCGATAGCCGCTTCTGCAAAAACCTGTCCGAAAGTAGGAGGAGATAAACGGGCCTGAGCCATACGCATACAGGCATTGTAAACATCTTTATTTTTAGTAACCAATGCGCCTATGCGCGCGCCACAAGCGGAATAACGTTTTGATACAGAATCAAGAAGAATAGTATTTTGCTCTATTTCAGGAAATTCCATTACCGAATAATGCTTGTATCCATCATAACAGAATTCGCGGTATACTTCGTCGGAGAAAAGAAATAAATTATGTTTTTTTACTATTTTTGCTATTTCTTCCAATTCCTTTTTTGTATACAAATAACCGGTTGGATTTCCGGGATTACATATCATAATCGCTTTTGTCTTGGGTGTAATAGCCTTTTCAAATTCCTCAACAGGAGGCAATGCAAAACCCGTCTCTATAGAAGATGGCACTGTTTTTATAATAACGTCGCTTAGTTTTGCAAACGAATTATAATTCGTATAATATGGTTCGGTTGTGAGAATCTCATCGCCCGGGTCCAAACAAACTGTAAACGCAAATTGAAGGGCCTCAGAACCGCCGCAAGTAATTAATATTTCATTTTCCGTTACATTGATATTATGTTTTGCATAATACCCCGCCAATTTTTTTCTATAAGATAAGATCCCGGCAGAATGACTATATTCCACTACTTTTATTTGATTGTGACGTAATGCATCCATTGCGCCGATAGGAGTTTCGATATCCGGTTGGCCAATATTTAAATGATAGATATTAATTCCTTTACTCTTGGCTTGTTCTGAAAAAGGAATTAATTTGCGAATAGCCGACGCAGGAAGTTCTCTGCCCTTTTTTGATATAGTAAGCATAATGTTTTGTTTTTATGTATTTTATAGATTTGTAAAATAAAAAATCCCCGCTAAAATTTTTAGCGAAGATACTCAATTTTGTCATTTCCCAGATAAAAAATATATTAATTATTTATCTTAAATCCAGATATTTAAAAACCTCTAATCCTCAACCGCTTCAATACTTTTTCCGAGGCTCTCTGCATCTGGAATTCATCTTTTCAAAATTATCAAAGATATAGAGAACCTCAGTAATAAAGCATTTAATAACCGTTCAAAATTTTTCTATTTTAGTTTGCAGATTCTACAACCGTGCCTGTTATTGTCAAAACTTCACGATTATTATCTACCGAATTGGAAATAACCGTAACGGTCTTTCTAAAACTTCCAACAAGATTTGTATTATAATGCACCTTTATTTCCCCTGTTTGCCCCGGCATAATAGGTTCTTTCGTCCAATCGGGAGTCGTGCATCCGCAGGAAGCCGATACCGACGACAATAACAAAGGTTCATTTCCTTCGTTTTTGAAAGTAAAAATACAATCTCCATTAGCGCTTTTGGCAACATTCCCATAATCATGTACAACGCTCTCAAAAGCTATTTTGGGTCCTTTTGTTTCTTTTTGGGCATAGGTAAACATTGAAACTCCCAAAAATAAAGCTGATAATAAAAATATCTTTTTCATATAACTCATTAATTTTAACTTATATACTCTATTTAATGTGCAAACTTACAACTTAATATTCATTTAATGAACTAAATATTCCAGAAAAAACCGGACTTTTTAAAATTTTATCCGGGAATCAACAGAAAACATTTCGCCCGACCTTAGAGGTTGTTTAAAAATTTTTCTATGAAGTATTTTGAGTCTAAAAATGCGCTTTTTTTGTCGGAATTTTTACCAAATAGCTCTACTATTCTTGAAAAATCCCACCTGCAAAATCGTTATTTTTATCTCTCAAAATCTTTTCCATAAAAATTTAAACAACCTCTTATTCATTAATAAAAAAAGATACAGGGTTACAACTCCATGATTATTATTGCTTTTAAACTCATTTTGTAATAATCGCCTGAATCCAAAATCGGAAATAAAACAAATCACTCGCAAAATTATTGCGCGTTTTCCGAAACATTTCCTGTTATTCTAAGAACTTCGCGATTATTGGGAACAGAATTAGAAACAACCGTAATCGATTTGTTAATGCCTCCAAGGCGATTGGTGTCATAGCGTACTTTAATAGTTCCCGTCTGTCCTGGCATAATCGGGTCTTTAGTCCATGTAGGCACGGTACATCCGCAAGAAGAAGTTACTGAAGACAATAACAGAGGTTCGTTTCCCTCATTTTTAAAAGTAAAAGTACACTCGCCATTTGCTCCTTTGGTAATATTGCCATAATCGTGAACCAAGCTTTCAAAAACTATCTTTGGTCCGCTTTGCGTCGCATTACTTTGCGCAAATACGAATGTAGAAAAACCGAGTAACATTGCTGCAACTAAAATTACTTTTTTCATATCTATCAAAATTTTATGTAGTTAAACAATTAATATATTATTAAGTTCAGATTAAAATTAAACTTTATTTTCATTTTAAAAAGACAATTTTTCCATGTAAAAATACAAGAATACGCTAAAATAATCTAACGGTATTCTTAACCATTTAAGTATATTTTTCCAACATAGGAACAAATCGAAAACTTCCAAATACTTTTTTGTCCACCTCTGTATCGCTAATTTTGGCGAGACAAATCATTTCTTGCACTTCCTCTCCGACGGGGATAATCATTTTTCCTCCAACTTTCAATTGATCCACCAATGCCTGGGGAATAAAAGGAGCGCCGCACGTAACCAAAATTTTATCAAAGGGAGCATAAGCCGGCAAGCCCACATACCCGTCGCCTAAAAAACATTTGGCATTATATTTTAGTTGCGGGATAAAAATTTTTGCTTTCTGATATAATGCTTTCTGACGTTCAATAGTAAACACCTTTGCTCCCAAGTCGCACAAAACGCAAGTTTGAAAACCCGAACCGGTTCCTATTTCCAATATCTTTTGATTTTTCTTCACCTCCAACAGTTGGGTTTGGAATGCCACCGTATATGGCTGAGAAATTGTCTGGCCGCTTCCTATAGAAAAAGCTCTATCCTGATAGGCTATTTCATCAAAAGAAGAATCCAGGAAAAAATGACGCGGAATTTTCTCAAATGCCGCTAATACCAACTCATCCGTTATTCCCTTTTGGCGGAGTTCTTCTATTAACTTTTTCCTTAATCCCTTATGTTTAAATGTATCTATCATGGTAGAATAAATATCCCGAGAGCAATTTTCGAAACGCAAAATTACAAATACTCCACAATATTTACAATCGAATTCTATTCAAAATCAATAAGCCAATAAATAAACTGAAACCTATCGTAAAAATGACGTCCGGAAAGTTCCATATAGAAATTACTTTATCAACATCTACAAAAACCCCGTTTACCGGAATTTATTTTCCCACAGCAAATCGTTTTTACCTTGTAATTGCAAGTATTTTCGAGCCAATACAAACAGATAGTCCGATAATCTGTTTAAATATTGCAAAATGAATGGGTTTAATTCTTCATTAACAGAAAGCCGAACAACCTGCCTTTCTGCTCTCCGGCAAATACAGCGCGCTATTTGGCAATGTGATGAAAGTTCGGTTCCGCCAGGTAAAACAAATGTTTTTATTTTCGGTAAATCTTCGGATATTTTATCAATTCCCGCTTCTAAGACTTCAATATGAATAGGCTTAACCGTGTTGAGTTTTTGAAGAATATCTTCCTCTTTCGTCGCCAATTCGGTTTGAATCAAAAATAACACGTTCTGTATTTCTGTCAGTTCCGTTTTATATATTTCCTCTACCGACATATCGCGAACCAATCCGATATATGAATTCAATTCGTCGACATTTCCATATGCTTCAACCCTTTCGTGAAACTTTGGAACCCTTTCTCCTCCAACCAGAGAAGTTTGTCCCTTATCTCCTGTCTTAGTGTAAATCATAGCTAATGCCCTACATTTTTACTGCTTCGACAGATTTTATCTGAGGTATTTCTTCGATAACGGCATTTTGAATTCCATTCTTCAACGTCATCAAACTATACGGACACGAACCGCAGCGCCCCTGTAATTCAACATGCACCACATAATCATCCGTTAATTCTACAAATTTTACGTCGCCCCCATCGCCCTGCAAATAAGGACGCAATTGTTCTATTACACTAATTACTTTTGTCGTTAATTCGTTTCTTTCTTCAGTAGTCATAATTTAAATTTTGTTGATGTAACGTGCTTACTTTAGTTTTATTTTGATTATTGATCGATTTTTTTAATTTTCGACAATTCTTCTATTACATTTGACGTCAGCCTATTGTATATACCCTCCCCTAATGAACCTTTAACCAAACTTGCCAACAAATTGTTTTCTTCATCCTGGTAAATCAAAGGGATTTCCGCCAATATTTTAATATTCAATTCTTTTCCTAATTCCTTACAGCCCTCTCTCCCAAACAAGTAATATTTCCGGCCATCTGACTGATCATCGGGCATAAAAAACGCCATATTTTCGACCAACCCTAGTACCGGAATTTCTTTTCCTTCTTTTCTAAACATGTCAAAGGCTCTTTTTACATCAGCTATTGCAATTTGCTGGGGCGTGCTAACCATCAAAACAGCCGTAATAGGAAGCAAATCAATTAGCGTTAATTGGACGTCTCCAGTTCCGGGAGGCAAATCCAATATTAAATAATCCAACTCCCCCCACTCCGTTTGAGCAATCAGTTGTTTTAAAGCATTCGAAGCCATGGGGCCTCTCCAAATAAGCGCCTGCTGATCTTCGACAAAAAAACCGACAGACATCAGCTTCACTCCATATTTTTCCGCCGGAATTAAAATTGGCTTTCCATCCTTTTCCGTACTCCTTATGTTTCCAGAATTTACTTTAAATAGAACTGGAATTGAAGGACCATAGATATCCGTATCCAGAAGACCGACCCTATTCCCATTTTCAGATAACGAAATCGCTAAGTTTGCGGCAACAGTAGATTTTCCTACTCCCCCCTTTCCGGAAACAATAGCTATAATATTTTTTATAGAATGATAACTTTCCTCCGTTTGGCGGGACAACTTCCTTTTTTCAAATTGAACGTCGACATCCAATAAATTTGAAACATTTTCATGAATGGCCCTTGCGCATTCCTGTTTAAGACGATTTTTTTGCGCAAACGAATAATCCGTATCAGAAGATATTTTTAAAAGAACTTTGTTTTCGCCTACCTCTATTTGTTCCAGTATTCCTGATAAGATTATATCTTTTTGCGAATTAACTTCCAATACGCCGGAAAGAGCCAATTCTATTTGTACGGGAGACGGTTTCATTAGTATAACTTCATACCATTTTAAAGTCGTGCAAATTTACATGATAGTTTTCAATTTGCCGCAAACAATTGTAAAATAAATAACGTTCATAGTAAACGTAGACATTATATCATTATATCATTTAGATTGCGTATTTTTGACAATGGTTAATTCTAAACGTGAGACGCGCGCCTAACCTGAAATGAGTTATGAAAAAAAGATTTTTTAATAAGATATTTATTGCATTACCCGTCCTTCGCGAATTTGAAAATCTCGAAAAAATACTGAACCTGATATTTTCTCAGAGTTTTCAAGATGTCGAATTAGTCGTTTGTATCAATCAACCGGATTCTTGGTGGACAGATGCGACAAAAATAAAAGATTGTTTAGATAATCAAAAAAGCCTTGATCTGTGTCATTCTTTTAAAAATTTTCCTTTAACAATTATAGACAGGAGCTCCCCGGGAAAAGGGTGGAGCGAGAAAAAGAAAGGCGTAGGACAAGCAAGAAAAACATTATTTGATTTCATTGTCTCAAAAGCGAGAGATAATGATTTAGTTATTAGTTTAGACGCCGATACTTGTTTTTCGGAAAATTATTTCCAGTCCCTTATTAACCGGTTTAACGAATTTCCAAATTCGCCGGGAATGGCCGTCCCCTATTATCATCCTCTCGAAGATGATGAAAAAGTAAATCGCGCCATCTTGCGATACGAGATTTATATGCGATATTATCTTATAAATTTACTACGAATAGGGAGTCCGTATGCATTTACCGCATTAGGATCGGGCATGGCTTTCCCTGTATGGGCATGTAAAAAAGTAAATGGGATAACTCCTTTTGAAGCGGGAGAGGATTTTTATTTTCTACAAAAACTTTGCAAAACCGGCAAACTTTTGTTGTGGAATCAAGAAAAAATATATCCTTCGGCTCGTATTTCCGACAGGGTTCCCTTCGGCACAGGCCCCTCCGTTAGAAAAGGAATCGATAATCAATGGGAAAATTATCCCATTTACAATCATATCCTTTTCAACATGATTGAAAAAACCTATCATTTATTTCCTACCCTGTTTACTCAAAACATAGAAACCCCATTAACTGGTTTTTTGATTCAACAATTGAAAACCCCTTATCTCTGGGAACCTTTACGAAACAATTTTAAGACGGAACAACTATTCATCCGCGCATGTCATGAACGCCTGGACGGATTTAGAATATTCCAATTTTTAAAACAACAGAAAGAAACCCAAAAATCTGACGAAGAACATTTGCGAAACTTTTTCAGCGATTTCTTTCATAATACGAACCATGTTCCCGACCTGACATCGTTTTCTTTCCAAAATTCGCCGATTAAAGAATTCGAATTGATAAGATTTTTTCTCGAAAACGAAGAAATGAACTTAAGATCTAAGCATGATAACAATTTGTCAGTTTTTTGAATCCCGAATCTTGACTTAATTCTATCTTAGAATTCGACAGGATCATTTAACGATTTTAATTTCAATTAGATAAAATCATTTTTCATCATTCTTTTCACTATGTTAACTATCAGACAATTACATGTGCACAGGAATAAAATCCATAGGTAATCTTTTGAGAATCTTACCTCAAAACATGGAAAATCAAAAAAAAGCTATTATCTTTGCATATTAGTTTATAACACACAAACCAAAATAGCAAATTAACAATATAAACTGTAAAACAATGACAAAAGCAGAAATCGTAGCAGAAATTGCTCACAAAACAGGAATCGAAAAAGTTGCCATTCAAGCGACCGTAGAATCTTTCATGGACGTTGTCAAAGATTCTTTAAATAAAGGAGAACCCGTTTATCTACGTGGATTCGGAAGTTTTATAATTAAAAAGAGAGCAGAAAAAACAGGAAGAAATATTTCTAAGAATACCACCATTATTATTCCTGCTCACAATATTCCTGACTTCAAACCTGCAAAAGAGTTCGTAAACAGTATCAAGAAAAACGTCAAATTAAAATAATACTATGCCTAGCGGGAAGAAAAGAAAAAGACACAAGATTGCTACGCACAAACGTAAAAAACGTTTGCGCAAAAATAGACATAAAAAGAAATAATTCTTTTTAAGGGAATCTTTTTTTAATAAAGTTACACAATAGTAATTCAGGTTGCTATTGTGTAATTTGTTATGTCTTAAGCCAATTTTATTAGCATACAATAAGAATTTTTGCCTTCAAAGCGCATATCCGGTTCTTGCGCTCAATTTATTTGGAAATTTTCATTCTATCTTTTTGAAATTTCCGGATATTATTGATTAAGCCAAAACATTAACCATGATTCCCATTTTGAAGGTCAAATGATGTGTACATTGAAGTACGCAAGATAGCTTCTGCTATCCTTACTATTAATAATGCATCTGTCGTTATTTTTGAAATATCTTGATACCGCTTTTAAAGTAAGGATATTGAAGCAACGATTTGCATTTTTATTATTTCATGAGTTCCTATTGGGAATCTATTTTCTCAAATGGAACATTTAAATTTACAAGAACTTAAGACTGTCAAACAATACAAATAATATGTCTTGACAGAATGGGGGGAGAAAAAATCCGAATTCTAAAAAAGACAGATTTCATTGATTTATCAACCCCAACATCTTACAAAATTATGTTTTATAACTAAAAAACTCCAATGTGAATAAGGATTTAATTATAGATTCAAAAATATCGGGAGTTGAAATAGCTTTACTGGAGGATAAACAGCTTGTTGAATTACACAAAGAACAGAGTAATACCCAACATACTGTAGGAGACGTTTATTTGGGAAAAGTGAAGAAAATCATGTCGGGGCTTAATGCGGCTTTTATTGATGTCGGCTCTGAAAAAGATGCCTTTCTTCATTACCTTGATTTGGGTCCTCAATTTAATTCATTGGCCAAGTATGTAAAAAATGCTTCGGCGGGGGATCCTAATTCGCTGAATCTCGAGAGTTTTAAACTTGAAGAAGAAATTGAAAAAACCGGCAAAATTTCATCTCTGCTCAAGCCAAATCAATTGGTTATGGTGCAAATAGCCAAAGAACCGATTTCCTCAAAAGGCCCGAAACTTTCTTCCGAGATTTCTTTTGCAGGACGTTATATGGTATTGGTGCCTTTTTCAAATAGGGTTTCTATTTCACAAAAAATTAAAAATAATGAAGAGCGAAACCGTTTAAAACGCCTGATACAAAGCATCCGGCCAAATAATTTCGGAATTATTATCCGAACGGTTGCAGAAGGGAAAACCGTTGCAGATCTGGACAACGACTTACATTCATTATTAGCTAAGTGGAATTTACTTGAGAAAAAAATTACTACGACGCAAGCTCCGCAAAAGCTAATCTCAGAACTGGATAAGACTTCGGTATTGCTTCGCGACATTCTGAATGATGATTTTTCGAATATTTATGTAAACAACGCCGACCTCTACGATGAAGTACGCAGTTACCTTCATACGATTGCTCCCAACAAAATTGATATAGTAAAGCATTACCGGGCAAATACTCCCATTTTTGAACAATTTGGCGTTGAAAAGCAAATAAAGAATGCATTTGGTAAAGTAGTAACCATCCGGACAGGTATTTATTTGGTTATTGAGCACACAGAAGCCCTGCATGTAATTGACGTAAACAGCGGACACCGGACAAAATCGAATCAAGACCAGGAAGAAAACGCTTTAATGGTTAACCTGGAAGCTGCTTCTGAAATTGCTCGCCAATTACGTCTCCGAGATATGGGCGGAATTATTGTCATTGATTTCATAGATCTACATTTAGCGCAAAATCGTCGCGCGCTCTTTCAAAGGCTTGTAGATGAAATGTCAAAAGATAAAGCCAAACATACTATTTTACCTCCCAGCAAATTCGGTTTAGTACAAATTACCCGACAAAGAGTTCGTCCTCAAATCAATATGGATGTTGTGGAAAAATGTCCCACCTGCAATGGGACAGGCGCCATCAAATCCAGCATTATTTTAGTAGACGAAATTGAAAATAATCTGAAGTACTTGATTCAAGAACAAAACGAAAAAAAGTTGACATTGGTTGTGCATCCATATATTCATGCCTTTCTTACAAAAAGGACTTTTGCGTCTCCGCAATGGAAATGGTTCTGGAAATACAAACAATGGATAAAAATTCAATTGTCTAGTTCTTATAATTTATTGGAATATCATTTCTTTGATAAAAATAACGAAGAAATCAAAATGTAAATATTCTTTATTTTCAAATCTTTATAGTCGCCCTCATTTTCAAAGTTTCAGACGAAGAAGACGAGGGCGATATTTTTAGTGAACATGTTAAGCTTTCGTTTTTTCAATTGCATAATTCAAATATTTTTTTTAAAATAGACGTCAACACGTAACATGGTTGATCTATAGACTGTTTAAAACCAATTTTTTTAGGTATATTTGCAAAGAGATTATCAACTATTTTTCACAATGAACATATGAAAAGCCCATGAATAAGAACAATTTTTGTGTAATAATGGCTGGCGGAATCGGCACCCGTTTCTGGCCTATGAGTAGAATTTCACGCCCTAAGCAGTTTATTGATGTACTAGGAATAGGAGAAACTTTAATTCAACAAACATTCCGTCGTTTTGAAAAAATATGCCCTCGCGAAAATATATTTATTGTAACTAATCTGATGTACAGGAATTTGGTTCATGAACAAATTCCCGGGCTCGGAGAGTATCAGGTTTTATGCGAACCGGCCAGAAGAAATACGGCTCCTTGTATCGCTTTCGCCAATCAAATCATTTCAAATATAAATCCTGACGCTAATATTATTGTAGCGCCTTCGGATCAGGTTATCATAAATGAAGACCGGTTTGTGGAAATACTTAATTCAGCGTTAAACGTTAGCGAACAGAATGATTGGCTGCTTACGCTGGGGATAAAACCTACTTATCCGAACACTGGATATGGATATATACAATTTAACGAAAATCAAGTACTAGAAACTAACCGGGAATTAAGAAAAGTAATCACTTTTACTGAAAAGCCCTGCTATGAAATGGCTGTCAAATTTCTAAAAGACGGCGATTTCCTCTGGAACTCGGGTATTTTTATCTGGTCTTTAAAAAGCATCACAAAAGCCTTTTCAGAGCATTTGCCTGAAATTCTTGAAGTATTCAGACCCCTGTCCAGCGAAATAACGGAGGCAAAAATAGAAGAGACATATACCATCTGTCCCTCTATCTCGATTGATTACGGGATTATGGAAAAAGCTCAGAATGTATATGTAATGGTTTCTGACTTTGGATGGTCCGATGTTGGAACTTGGGCTTCACTGTACGAAGTACGTGAAAAAGACAAAAATTTAAACACAATCGTAGGAAAGAACGTAATGACCTATGATACGAAAGATTGCATAATTACCATGCCTAAGCATAAATTAGCCGTTCTACAAGGCCTGGAAGATTTTATTGTTATAGAGGAAGACGATATTTTACTAATATGTAAGAAAGATCAAGAACAACAGATTCGCAAATTTGTAAGCGACGTTGAAGTTGAAAAGGGAGAGAAATTTTTATAAATGATTTTTATAATACTTCAACCTGCGTCTATATAAAGTAGACGCCAAAAAATATCAAATACTAAAAATAAATACAGATAATTGAATTGTCTATTATGGAAACGCTAAAAAGATTTGAAATAAAACAACTTTTAAAATTTGACAACCCCGATTTAATTGGTAAAGAAATTAATGTAAAAGGATGGGTGCGAACCCGACGAGGTAATAAAAACGTAGCTTTTATTGCCTTGAATGATGGAACAATAATCCATAATCTGCAAATAGTAGTTGATCTGGAGAATTTTGAAGAGGAAACTTTAAAGAAAATCACTACCGGAAGTTGCGTTTCTGTAAATGGTATTTTGGTAGAATCTGAAGGGCAGGGACAAAGGGTAGAAATTCAAGCAAAAGAAATTGCTATTTACGGCGTTTGCGATTCAGAAACCTATCCCTTGCAAAAAAAGGGACATACGTTGGAATTTTTGCGGGAAATTGCCCACTTACGGCCGCGGACAAATACTTTCAGCGCTGTTTTACGCATTCGTCATGCAATGGCCTACGCTATTCACGAATACTTCAACATGAATGGGTTTTATTATTTACATACTCCCATCATTACTGCTTCCGATGCTGAAGGAGCCGGCGCCATGTTTCAAGTAACAACTTTAAATCTTGAGAATTTACCCAAGACGCCGGAAGGAAAAGTAAATTACGAAGAAGATTTCTTTGGAAAACATTCAAATTTAACTGTCTCGGGGCAACTGGAAGGGGAACTGGGCGCTTTAGCATTAGGGAAAATTTATACCTTCGGACCTACTTTTCGTGCAGAAAATTCAAATACGCCAAGACATTTAGCAGAATTTTGGATGATAGAACCCGAAATGGCCTTTTACGATATTGTCGACAATATGAATTTGGCCGAAGATTTCCTTAAATATCTGATTCGTTATGCGTTAAACAACTGCTCCGACGACTTGGAATTTTTAGCCAAAATGTATGACGCCGAATTAATGGACAGGTTATATTTTATTTTGGAGAATAAATTTATCCGGCTTTCTTACACCGAAGCTGTTGATATTTTAATAGCTTCTGAACAAAAATTTGAATATCCTGTCCGTTGGGGAATTGATTTACAATCGGAACATGAACGTTACTTGGTCGAAAAACATTTTAATTGCCCTGTAATTCTGACAGATTATCCTAAGGAAATAAAAGCCTTTTACATGAAACAAAATGAGGATGGAAAAACAGTCAGGGCTATGGATGTTCTTTTCCCAAAGATAGGAGAAATTATCGGAGGCTCTCAACGTGAAGAAGATTATGAAAAATTAAATCGCCGGATTGACGAATTGCAAATTCTCCCTAAAGATATTTGGTGGTATTTAGAAACGCGTAAATTCGGGACGGCTCCCCATAGCGGATTCGGATTGGGATTTGAACGATTGATTTTGTTTATTACCGGAATGTCGAATATCCGCGATGTAATCCCTTTCCCCCGAACGCCCAAAAATGCTGAGTTTTAATGCGAGATTCAATAATAAAATCTGACAAAAAATAGAGAACCACACAAGATTACCATTAAAGGTTCTCTATACGAAATACTAAGGTCATTATGAGCGTCATTGAATATTTTGACCCTCGACATTTTTCGAAATCACTGATTTCTTCAAAGTTTTGAATAAACGCAATTTCTGTAGGTTTTTAAGTTTTATTCGTCACTAATCTGGGTTAGCTAAACTAATTTGAAACACAATACTCCGAAATGATTTCTCAAAAGCAACGGATTTCCATACAACAAAAATTATCTCCACAACAAATCATGTTGATGAAATTGTTGCATGTGCCCACTGTGTCTTTAGAACAAACTATTAAAGAAGAAATAGAAAAAAACCCATTATTGGAGGAAGACGAGAATGTAAACATCGACTCCGGCTCCGTCGAATCGTTCAAAGAGGAACAAGAAAAGGGCTTCGATCTTCGGGATTATTCGGGAGAAGACAATACTCCCAACTATCGGTTTAAAAGCAATAATTATGATAATGACGAGCCAAAAGAAATTGGAGCTCCTCTAGGAAAAACGCTTCAAGAATTTTTGCACGAACAATTAGATCTGCAAGATTTATCGGAAAAACAAAAAACAATAGGCGAAGAATTAATCGGAAATATCGACGATGCAGGTTATCTAGACCGGGATTTGAACGCCATGACAAATGATTTCCTATTCCGGTACAACATCCAAACAAATCTTGCCGAAATAAACCAAATTCTTGAAATAATCCAAACCTTTGATCCTTCGGGGGTGGCCGCTCGAAATTTACAGGAATGCTTGTTAATCCAACTTAAAAGGCTGGAGCCTCAAACCGATAAAACAAAAAATGCAATCAATATTCTTGAACAGTGTTATGATAGTTTCACTAAAAAACATTACGACAAGATTACAAAAATTTTAGGCCTGTCGGAATCGGAACTAAAAATAGCATTGGATAAAATTGTAAAATTAAATCCAAAACCCGGTAGCAGTATTTTTGATTCGGGGAAAATAGGACATTATATTATTCCTGATTTTATCGTTTATTTAAGCGGTAATCGAGTGGAATTTACATTAAATAATAAATATATTCCCAAACTACGAGTCAGTAAGTATTATTCGGATATGCTACAGCAGATGGGCAAAAGCAAGAAGAAAACAGACGAGGACAAAAAAGCAATTCTTTTTATAAAAGACAAAATGAGTTCTGCCCAATGGTTTATCGAAATACTTAAACAGCGTCAAGAAACATTAAAATTAACAATGAAGTCAATCATCAATTATCAAAAAGATTTCTTCATCAATGGCGATATTTCGAAACTAAAACCTATGTTGTTGAAAGATATTTCAACTATTACCAATCTCGATATTTCAACTATTTCGCGTGTTGTAAATCAAAAATATGCCCAAACTCATTTCGGCACGTTTTTACTAAAAGATTTCTTCTCCAAATCATATACCAATACCGAAGGAAAAAACGTTGCCGTTGAAAGCATTAAATCTGTGCTTATTGAATGTATTGAAAACGAAGACAAGCAGAAGGCGTTAACCGACGAAGAACTTACCGAAATTTTAAACGCGAAAGGATTCCCTTTAGCCAGAAGAACCGTAACCAAGTATAGGGAATCGTTAAATTTCCCCGTAGGACGTTTACGAAAAGAAGTGAAAAACACGTCTTCCAAAAAAATATGAAACAAATTGTTGCCAAAATAATTTCATTTTTGTTTCATCCTTTGCTTATCCCGACTTACGCAATGATACTATTGCTATGGAGCGGATTCCCTTACGGTTATTATTTGTCGTTATCCACAAAATTACTTTTACTCCAATATACCTTGGCGGGAACATTTATATTTCCTCTTATCATTATTTTGGTAATGTATTTCAGGAAAACGATCTCCTCAATTACTCTTGAGAGGCAAGAGGAAAAATTTCTGCCTTACGCGAACTCTATTATTTTTTTCGCGCTATTGATCTTTCTATTCCAAAAAACAAATTTGGGGACAGAAATAAAAATAATTCCTATTTTGGCTTTTTCTGTCGGACTCTCTTTACTTATTATTAATTTTCGGATGAATATTTGCGCTCATACGGCAGGAATTGGGAGTTTAACCGGATTTTTATTATCTTTGTCCATCCGATACAACTTGGTAATGATACTTTCCATATTGGCGGTCATTATTATTTCAGGCTTTGTTTGCTATTCTCAATTAAAGCTAAAAATGCATAATTCCAGAGAAGTATATTTCGGATATTTATTAGGTTTTTTGTTGTCTATTTCAATCTGCTCAATTGCTTTATGACAAAAAAATATTTCTTTTTAATTATGGTTTTTATGGTTTGCAGCCATTTAGCCATTGCTCAAAAAACGAAAAATAAAGGTAAGAATACAAAAAATAATTTCTCTCAAAGAATAAACGATTCTATAGAGAGACAAAAAGATATGATTGATTCGGTTGTGATTTTTGAAACCGAAATCATCGATAAAATCTTTTTTGAAGAAGGCGTTCACCCCTCCCCTTCTTTCATCTGGTATCGCAATAATTTTGACGATAAAAAAGTCCGGCTGCTCGAAAATGTTTTTGATTCCCTTCCTGATGAAATTGTTGTTCAATTAGTGAAAAGAAACGATAATCCGTTTGTATTTCCGGTCAAAAACAAAAAAACATCCGATTACGGATGGCGTATGAGATGGAACCGTCCCCACAGAGGCGTAGATATATTATTGAATACGGGCGATCCCGTTTATTGTTGTTTCGACGGCGTAGTTCGCATAGCGCGTCCGTTAGGAAATTATGGAAATTTGGTTGTTGTTCGACATTATAACGGTTTGGAAACTGTTTACGGACATTTATCCAAAATAAAAGTCGAACCTTTGCAAATTGTAAAAGCCGGAGATGTGATAGGACTTGGCGGCAGTACCGGCAGGTCTACAGGACCTCACCTACACTTCGAAGTCAGATTCCAATACGAAGCTTTTGACCCCGAATGGATACTCGATTTTGAAAAATTTACGCTCCGATCGAATAGACTATATCTCGACAAAACATATTTCGGCATACAACCTCCATCCAAGTTATCAAGAGGTTACTACACATTCCGCGAAGACAAAGCGGAAACTCAGGCATTGCCTAAAATGCCCGATGCCATGATCAGCCGATATCACATTGTTTCAGAAGGAGAAACATTAAAATCTATTTCAAAGAAGTATGGCGTTTCGGAAAATACGCTTAAGAAGTTGAACGGACTGAAATCTGCAAAACTTAATAATAAACAAAAAATACGAATACAATAAAATGGCTACAGAGCTTAAGAACCTCTCAACATATAATCCCAACGATATTCCTAATGGAAATACTTTAAAAATAGGGATAGTTGTTTCGGAATGGAACAAAGAAATAACCGGCGCTTTATTCAACGGAGCCTATGTAACGCTATTGGAAAACGGGGTTGAAGAACAAAATATCCAGATACAATACGTTCCAGGAAGCTTTGAACTCCCCATAAGCGCCAATTTAATGTTGCAGGAAAGTAGATTTAATGCAATTATTTGCTTGGGCTGCGTAATACAAGGCGAAACGCGTCATTTTGAATTCATTTGCCAAGCTGTCGCCAATGGAATTCTTCAAGTAAGCTTTAAACATGATACTCCTGTTGTTTTCGGGGTCTTAACTACGGACAATTTACAACAAGCCCTCGACCGTTCGGGAGGGAAACATGGAAATAAAGGAATTGAAGCGGCGATCACAGCCCTAAAAATGGGGGCGATTAACAAAACAATATAAAATGACGCTCTCCTATTGCCAATTAAGTAAGAAATGGATAAAAAATCATTGAGAATTGTTTTCTTTGGAACTCCGGAATTTGCAGTCTCATCTTTACGGTCTATTGTAGAGGAGGGGTATAACGTTGTTGGAGTCGTTACGTCAACAGATAAACCGGCCGGGAGAGGCCGGAACATTTCCGAATCGGAAGTAAAAAAATACGCTTTGGAAAAAAATTTATTATTACTACAACCCGAGAATTTAAAATCTCCGGACTTCTTACGACAATTAGCCGACTTAAAAGCCGATTTGCAAGTAGTGGTAGCATTTAGGATGCTCCCCCGGGAAGTTTGGTCTATGCCTGCGTTGGGAACATTTAACTTGCATGCCTCTCTTTTGCCTCAATACAGAGGCGCTGCTCCGATTAATTGGGCTATTATAAACGGCGAAAAAGAAACCGGCGTCACTACATTTTTTCTAAACGACAGAATTGACGAAGGCTCCATTTTGCTTGCGGAAAAGACAAATATATCGGTGCAAGAAACTGCCGGACAACTACATGACAAATTAAAAGAAATAGGCTCCAAACTTGTTTTAAGAACAATTGACGCCATTTTAAACAAATCAATTAATCCGATTCCGCAAGAAAAGGTTCAAACGTTAAAATCTGCGCCCAAACTTTACAAAGAAATGTGCCGGATTAATTGGAACAAACCTGGAGAACAAATTATTAACCATATAAGAGGATTATCTCCTTATCCGGCTGCAACAACTCAAATTATCCAGGATAACGAAGATATCTTATCTCTTAAAATTTATGAAGCACTGTACGAGGAAACCGAAAATTCGACAAATTTAGGCTGTATTTTTACCGACAATAAGTCTTATTTAAAGGTTTCTATCCCTCGCGGATATATAAGAATACTGGAATTACAGCAAAATGGGAAAAAAAAAATGGGAATTAATGAATTTTTAAGAGGTACCCATCTATCCCAATATTCATGCGTGTTTCTGGAGATTTCAGAGTAATGACGTAAAGAAAAATACGGTGAAATTCATTTTTTTGGCCTTTTTTTTTCACAGCGTAATGAATAAATACATATTTTTGCAAGCAGTAATACAAAAAAACCATTATTAACATTTAAATTTTTTATCATGAACAAGGCTGAATTGGTAGATGCAATAGCTTCTGAAGCTAACTTAACAAAAGTTGACGCAAAAAAAGCATTAGACGCTTTCATTACAGCAACTACAACTGCTGTTAAACAAGGCGATAAAGTTGTTCTCGTAGGTTTTGGAACTTTTTCTGTTGTTCAAAAACAAGCAAGAAAAGGTCGTAACCCAAGAACAGGAGCGGAAATTAAAATTCCTGCAAAAAAAGTCGTTAAATTTAAAGCAGGTAGCGAATTACAAGCATAAGTCTTCTACTTCAACGACACACAGAAAAGGCTGCGAAATTCTTTTGCGGCCTTTTTTATGTAAATCAAAAACAAAATAAGTACTGGTCATAAATTAGTTTAACCCACATTATTCATGTCATTTATGTAAATTATTGCTAAGTACATGACAAAAATTTGAATATGTCATAATTATCACTATTTCTTTGACTTAGTAATACAGATGCAATTAGTTCGAGTCCATATTTGAAAAGGCTTTTCGCCCTTTTCCCATTATTTAGGATCCTAATAGACTTGATACTCTCATTAGCAAAAACACCAACAACATATGCCCATGCAAAAGCCACCATGA
>JAVBLV010000097.1:0-8366 GCA_031553195.1 Bacteroidales bacterium | reverse complement strand
TTTCTTTCTATTCTTTTTGAAGCCTCAAAAAGAATCAAAAACGGCTTGAGGATTTAAACGCGCTCCGCCTATCGGCTGCGCTTGAACGGAAAATCCTCGCAAAGGTATGCTACGCATGGCGTTTGACGGGCTAACGCAGTCTGAATAAAGCAAAGCCAATAATGGCCTACCACAGGCAGCGTTAAGAAAAATTAGAAGCATAGATGTTAAAACAAAATTCTGTTCGAAGTCCTCTATTGAAAATAGGCTGATAATGAAATCAAATCATTTATGGATTATCATTATAGATTCAACAGGCAAGTTATTTTGTTTAGCCGGTATGAAGATTTTTCATTTGGGATATAGAGTAAGAGTATGTTTATACTAATACTTTCTCTCCACTGGAATTTTGCATTGATTCAAAATTTCCCTAAGAAATGAATACTCTGTGATTAGCCATGTCAAATTTATATTTAAAATATTGATTATTAACAACTAAACCAATAAATCCCTCTATTAAGTCCCCCTTTGGGGGATTTAGGGGCCCAGTAAATAGTTATGAATAACTTTTCTTTACAAGCCATCTCGCCAATTGACGGGCGTTATGCAAAACAAACGGCTGTTTTATCAAAATATTTTTCCGAAGCGGCTTTGATTCGTTACAGGGTAAGAGTTGAAATTGAATACTTTATTGCTCTATGCGAAATTCCTTTGCCTCAATTGGCTTCATTTGATAAAACGTTGTATGAAAACTTAACCGAAATCTATAAACGCTTTTCAGAAGCCGATGCAGAGGAAGTAAAAGAAATAGAGAAGACCACTAACCACGATGTAAAAGCGGTGGAGTACTTCCTTAAGCGCCGCTTCGACAAATTGGGTTTGGAACCGTATAAAGAGTTTATTCATTTTGGTTTGACTTCTCAAGACATTAACAACACCGCCGTTCCCTGTTCCATGAAAGATTGTCATGAAGAAACGCTCTTACCTGCCCTCCAGCAGATTGTAAGTCTGCTATTGGAAAAAGCGGAGGAATGGAAAGATGTGCCGATGTTGGCGCATACGCACGGACAACCGGCGTCGCCAACCGTGTTAGGCAAAGAGATACAAGTTTTTGTTTACCGTTTGGCAAATCAGCTTAATTATTTTAATCATATTCCATTCTCTGCAAAGTTCGGAGGCGCGACGGGAAACTTCAACGCGCATGTGGTTGCTTACCCCCAAGTAAACTGGGTAGAGTTTGCCAATAATTTCGTTTCGGAACATTTATCCTTGGAGCGTTTGTTATATACCACTCAAATAGAGAACTACGATAACATGTCGGCTTACTTCGATAATCTGAAAAGAATCAATACGATATTGATTGATTTTTGCAGGGATATGTGGACATACATCTCTATGGAATATTTCAAGCAGCAGATAAAAGCCGGCGAAGTCGGGTCATCGGCCATGCCGCATAAAGTAAACCCGATTGACTTCGAGAATGCGGAAGGCAACTTAGGCATGGCGAATGCAATATTGGAACATCTTTCGGCAAAACTTCCCGTTTCGCGTTTGCAACGGGATTTAACCGATTCTACAGTGAGCCGCAATATCGGAACACCTATTGCTCATATATTGATTTCGTTGCGTTCCATTGAAAAAGGAGTTAATAAGTTGTTATTAAATAAAGAAGCTTTATCTAACGATTTGGAAAATAATTGGGCCGTTGTTGCAGAAGGCATTCAAACCATTTTGCGCAGCGTTGGTTACCCCAATCCTTACGAGGCCTTAAAGGAACTTACGCGCACCCATGAAAAAGTAAACGAAGAAACCATTGCAAAATTTGTGGAAACCCTTCAAATCGACGAACAAACCAAGCATCGCATCAAACAAATAACTCCCCATAATTATGTGGGCGTGTATGGAAAGAAATAACAGGATTAAGGAATTTACCGGAATCTTCTTCCCATTTGCATGGTAAAAATGTTCGATTTTTTGATGGCCATTTAAAAACTATAACAGCCAAGTTCGCAAAGAAGGCGCAAAGGTCGCTAAACAAAATTTGTTTTATCGTTCTTCACGTAAAATCTTCGCACACTTAGCAGTTATTATATTCTGACTTTCTGAACGATTGTTTCCAAATGGCATTTTGTCGATATAAAGCTAACGCACTAATTATAAATGATATAAAACAAACAAATCTGCTTTTATGAATACGGGAAAATTTACGATCAACTATTTAAAACCTTTTTGGGGACAGGTGGTTTTGTATATTTTACTCAGTATTCTCTCGGTAATGTTTATGCTTTGCACCATATTATCGGTCAATGATTTTGTAAAACTCCTTTTCCCTTTAGACTCAAAAGCGTCTGTTGCAGGAGGCAATGCCTCTGCTTTAAATCAGGCGTCGGGTTATATCTACGACTGGCTTATTTCAATGGGAAAATCCAAAGCGCTTTTGTATTTTTCCCTCATCTTATTCACCTTGTATTCTTTAAAAAATATTTTTGGCTATTTATCGTCAAGGGTAATGGTTGCATTGCGCGCCAAAGTTGTAAGAAATATCCGCAACGATCTATACGACAAGGTACTCAGATTATCCCTTTCCTTTTATGGAAAAAGCCGTAAAGGAGACCTCGTTTCCCGTTTCAGCAACGATCTTATCGAATATGACGAAGCCGTTTTAAGATCCTACCATCAGGCCGTTCTTGCCTTGATAACCGTTATCTTTTACATAGCCGCCTTATTATATATCAACCCGATTCTCACTGCCTTTGTATTGCTTTTCTTACCTTTGGGAGCCTTCTTAATCTCTCGTATTTCGAGAAAACTCCGAAGAAAGTCTTTACACATGCAACAAAAAAATTCGCTGTTGCTTTTTTTAGCGGAAGAAACCATCAGCGGATTGCGCATTATAAAAGCCTATACATCTATCCAATTCTTTAATTCCCGGTTCCAACGTCATAATAAATCATACACCCGGTTAAGAAACGCCATATACCGGCGGGTTGATCTGGCCTCTCCGGTAAGCGATTTTCTTGGTAATTTCATGGTAATTATCGTATTATTATTCGGTTCCCATCTGGTTCTCGCCGAAAATTCTACTTTTACGCCGTCGATATTTGTGGTTTATATAATATTATTTGCCACCATTATCAATCCCATAAAAGATATTTCCACTTCATTCTACAATCTGAGAAAAGGAAAAGGCATTATAAACAGGATTACGGAAATATTCTCCGAAAAAGAACAAATACAGGATAAAGAGGGAAGTATTCAAATTCATTCTTTTAATAGCAATATTGAATTTAAAGATGTTTCTTTTTCTTATGAAAAAGGAGACATTGTATTAAGCAAGATCAATCTCATTATTCCCAAAGGACAATCGATTGCGTTGGTCGGCCCTTCCGGAGCAGGAAAATCGACATTGGTTGATTTGATTGCCCGTTTTTACGATTGTAGCTCGGGAGAAGTTTTAATTGATGGAAAAAATGTGAAAGATTTATCGTTAAAGTCCATCCGGAATTTAATTAGCTTCGTTACGCAAGACACCATCTTATTTAATGATACCATTCTGAATAATATTGCATTAGGGATTCCGGAAGCGACTGAAGAAGAAATTGTTCAAGCGGCAAAAGTAGCCAACGCGCATGAATTTATCAGCAAAATGAAACAAGGTTACCATACCCAAATCGGAGATCGGGGAGGAAAACTTTCGGGCGGACAACGTCAACGAATCAGTATTGCCCGCGCCGTATTAAAAAATGCGCCTATCTTGATTTTGGACGAAGCGACTTCGGCGCTCGACACCGAGTCGGAACGACTTGTTCAGAATTCATTATATGAAATCATGAAAAACCGTACATCTATCGTAATTGCCCATCGTTTATCGACAATTCAAAATGCAGATCAGATTATTGTAATGGATAAAGGCGAAATTGTACAAAAAGGCTCGCATGCCGAATTAATCAGGAAAGAAGGCGTGTATCAAAAATTACGTAATATGCAGACTTTTGAATAAAGAATGTTTAAAAATCCATTTATCATTTCTTATTAAATTGCTTCCATTAAGTCCAAAAAGCGTAATTTTGCCGGATAAAGTGGAGAATGAGGAATGAGGAATGAGGAATGAGGAATGAGGAATGGGGAATGAGGAATGAGGAATGAGGAATGAGGAATGGGGAATGGGGAATGAGGAATGAGGAATGAGGAATGAAAATAAGGGAATAGGAAATAGCGAGCATTCAATTATTCGATTATTCGATTATTCGATTATTCAATCATTCAATAAATCAAACTGATTATAAATCATTGTATTACTTAGAGTTGCACCCTGACGAGGCCATCAAATAAAAATAAACACATGAAATAATCATGAGCCTTTGGCGCTCCAAAGTGAATGATTAAAGGCATGCGTCAGCTAAGTCTCCCCTTTGGGGAGATTTAGAGGGGCTTATAAATTTTAAACACATGAAGATTATTTCATACAATGTAAACGGAATCCGCGCAGCTATCGGAAGAGGTCTTATGGAATGGCTCAAAGCCGTTGACGCGGATATTGTTTGTTTTCAGGAAATAAAAGCGCAAGAGGAACAAATTCCCATTCTTGAATTTTTAACATTGGGTTATGAAACCTTCTGGTTTCCTGCACAGAAAAAAGGATATAGCGGAGTGGCTATTTTAAGTAAGATTAAACCTGATCGGGTTTTAAAAGGCGTCAATAATCCTTTGTACGATTGCGAAGGACGTTTTTTACGCGCCGACTACGGAGATGTTTCGGTTATTAGCGTATATCATCCTTCGGGGACAAGCGGCGAAGAACGGCAAGGTTTTAAAATGGAGTGGCTGTCTTTTTTCCAAAATTATATCAATGAGTTGAAGAAGGAACGTCCGAATTTGATTATTTGCGGAGATTATAACATCTGCCACCGCCCTATTGATATCCACGACCCTATACGAAATGCAACCCATACCGGATTTTTGCCCGAAGAACGCGAATGGATAGATCAATTTATCAATAGCGGATTTATCGACACCTTCCGTTATTTCAACAAAGAGCCGCACAATTACACATGGTGGAGTTTCCGGGCTAACGCGCGCGAAAAGAATAAAGGATGGAGAATCGATTATATTATGGCGGCCAAACCCTTGGAAAATTGTTTGGAGTCGGCCGCCATTCTGCCCCAAGCCTATCATTCCGATCATTGTCCTACCGTACTAAATATATCTTTTAATAACCTTAACAAAATCCGTTTATAGAAAGGAAGATAATATGAAACGAAGAAATGTCTTATTATTATTTATTATTTGTTTTACGTTGGCGTCTTGCGTTAGTTCAAAAAAATACAGCGAATTGGAAGCGCGGGAACGCGGCGTTCAAAGCCGATTGAACAATTGTGATAAAGAACGGAGCGCATTAAAAGAGGAAAACGCTTCTCTGCAAAACAAACTCAATTCGGCAAGCGAGAAAATAACCGATTTAACCGGCGAAAATGCAAAATTGCTCACGGACTTAAGCAGTACGCAAGATAGTTATTCTACTTTGCAGGACGAATTTTCCAAAATGCAGGAACTTTATAAAAATCAACTGAAAGGGAAAAATGTTGATCTTGAAAAAGCAAGGGATGAGTATTTAGCGGCTTCGAAAGAATTGGAAAAACGTTCCGCCGAATTATCCGAAAAAGAAAAAAGATTGACGGAATTGGAAAATATTCTTTCAAGCAAAGAGAAAGAAACCGAACAGTTAAAAAAGAAAATCACCGACGCTTTGTTAGGGTTTGAAGGAAAAGGTCTCAGCATATACGTCAAAAATGGGAAAGTATACGTATCAATGGAAGAAAAATTATTGTTTGCTTCGGGCAGTTGGGAAATAGCTGCCGAAGGGAAAAAAGCCTTGAAAGAAGTAGCAAAAGTATTGGAAAGCAATCCGGATATTAACGTAATGATTGAAGGCCATACCGACAATGTTCCTTATAAGGGAAGAAACGACGTAAAAGATAACTGGGATTTAAGCGTCATGCGTTCGACTTCGGTTGTAAAAATGCTTTTATCAGACAGCCAGATAGATCCTAAAAGAATAAGCGCCAGCGGAAGAGGAGAATTTTTGCCTGTGCAAGAGAATAATTCGGTCGAGAATAAAGCAAAGAATCGCAGAACCGAAATTATTTTAACGCCTAAATTAGACGAATTGTTTACCATTCTGAAAGACTAAGCGTAGTTTTAAAAAAACCGACGCGTAAAAGCATCATAAATTGAAAAAAAACAGTAACTTTGCTTCCTTCTAAAACAAATCATTGCTCTATGAGAAAAGTATTAATCTTATTTGTAGCTTTATTCATATGCATATCTGCTCAGGCCCAATTCAGCGGAATTGGATTGCGGGCAGGGTTAAATATATCGACAATCAACGATTATATTATGGCGGAGTCCAAAATGGGTTTCCATGCCGGAGCCATTGTTGATTTTGATATTAACGATTATTTTTATTTGGAAAGCGGACTTTATGTTTCGCAAAAAGGATGCAAATCTACCGTTAAAGTCCCGGAAGAATATTCAAACGGATATGTAACTACAGATAATTTTAATTCTTATTACCTGGAACTTCCTATTTTGGCTTCGTTGCGCATTCCGGTGATGGAAAACGGTTTTTTACTTCTTAATATAGGCCCTGCCTTTAGCTATGGAGTAGGCGGAAAAACGCAAACAGACACAACTTATTACAAAGAACAACCCCCGGGAGCGCCTTACAACTCCAGCCACACTTTCGAAACCTTTAATAGTACGAACGGTTTCAAACATTTTGATATAGGCGCAATAATGGGCGTTGGTTTTAAATGGCGAGAATTTTCATTCCATTTCAACTACGACTATAGTTTCCTTGTGCTTAATGAACAGCGGACTTTTATGGGATCGAACGGCGTAATTATGTTCAGCTTAGGGTATACGTTTAATTTGAAGGACGATTAAATTAATTGAATTGAAAAATATAAAAGAAACGGCGTCTGCATAATGGATAAAATGTAGACGCCGTATTTTTTAAACAGGGAGGGAACCAACTTTTATTAATCCGGGCAGGAATATAATTGAAAAAATCACTTTTCACATTTATTGTCGATCTTCCGGATAAGATGTTTTTATATTTTCTCACGAAAACAATTTGAACAAATACAGCCGTTGACTTGTTGATAATTTAAATCTCCATATTTATTTCCAAACGCGAAATAGATAAATACTCACACCAACCAATGGATAAAATCATAACCCTTAATATAAAACTAAAAACGAACTGCCATGAAAAACACGCGTATTATAACCATTGGACGCCAAATAGGAAGCGGCGGTAAGTCAATTGCAAAAGAATTGGCTAAACAACTGGATGTTCCTTGCTATGATAAGGAATTGTTAAGTATTGTAGCTAAAGAAACCGGAATTGCAAAAGAATTTTTTGAAGAAACGGATGAAAGGAAAACCTTTAAACTTTTCAGTGGAATTCCGGAAATGAATTTCCCCTATTTCCCTGAAGGATTTTATTATTTTAATAACTACCTAACCGATGAAAACCTGTTTGAAATGCAGAGTAAAGTGATTCGGAAACTAGCGGACGAAAAATCTTGTATTTTCATTGGCCGTTGCGCCGATTATATTTTGCGCGACAATCCCAACTGCGTGAAAGTTTTCATTTGCGCCGATATGGACGACCGTATCAAAAGAGTTTCCAAAGAAGAAAAACTTCCGGTTGAAAAGTTAAGGAAACACATTGAGAAGATGGATAAGCAACGAACCTCTTATTACAATTTTCATACGGAAAAAATTTGGGGGATGTCTTCTTCATATGATCTTTGTATTAACTCGTCGACTTTAGGAATAGAGGATACGATTGATTTTATCCGGCGTTTTGCCGAAAAGAAGTGGGGGAAATAAGTTTACAAGTACGGTATGCCTTCCATTAAAAGCTTCTCAAAAAATACCCATTGCCGGGAGATATTTATCTTTATGGCAATGGGTATTTTTTGAGAGTTGTCTCCGAATATTTGCGACTTTCTTTCTGAATATTCAGTTCCACCTATTCCGAATATTCGCAACTTTCTTTCCGGATATTCAGCGCCGCCCTCCACGAGTATTTGCGACCGGATTGACGAATACTCGTTGCTTCCATAACGAATATTTTCCTCAAAAGCGGCAAATATGCCATTCCCCTCTCCTCAATAATACGGATGTTGTTTTAATAAAAATTAAAATATTTTTTTCTTATTATTATAGAATTTAATTTGTTTGGAATTATTTTATTCGTACATTTGCCTGATACAAACAAATGTTGCAGGTTATAGGATATCCGGTGTTTTGTTTACAATTATCTAATCCGGCCGCCATGAAGAAGTCAATATACATACGGTTCCTTTTTGAGCAGA
>JAVBLV010000037.1:0-13642 GCA_031553195.1 Bacteroidales bacterium | reverse complement strand
ATTCTTACTATTATGATAGAAACATTAAAAATTATCTCCACCTGTTTTTTACACTGATCCATGAAATAGCCATGAGACAAAAGTCTTATAAATGAAGAATGAAAAGTGTAAACGAGGAAATGGTAAATTTTGAAATTGAGCGCTTGTAACGTTTAAAAGTTTATAAAGTCAGAAAGGGAATTAGCAACGAGTAGTTAGTAATGAGGAATCAACTTAAACTTAAAATCTTAAGCTATAACCCATAAACCTTTCAACTTTCAATTATTTGATAATTCAATTATTCATTGGGACTTATAAAGTTTAGACAGATGAAACAGACCATTCTTTTTTATATTTTTATTTTTTTGTTTTCTACGATTCTTTCTGCACAGTCTCCGTATCCTGTTTATTATTTTGAATCGCCGATGGATATTCCCTTAACCGTTTCCGGGACTTTCGGCGAGTTGCGTCTCAATCATTTTCATTCCGGCATCGATTTCAGAACCGGAGGCGTGATCGGGTGTTCCGTTTATGCCGTTGCGGAAGGATATGTTTCGAGAATAAGAGTATCGTCGGGCGGAGGCGGGAAAACTTTATATATCACTCATCCGAATGGGTATAAAAGCGTTTATATGCACTTAGACCGGTTTGTGGGTAAAATTGCCAATTATGTTCTTGCATATCAATATGAAAAAAAGACGTTTGAATTGGATATTGATTTGACAAGCGAGGTTTTGCCCGTCGCCAAAAGACAGATGATTGCCAAAAGCGGAAATACGGGAAGTTCCGGCGGTCCTCATTTACATTTCGAAATCCGGCAAGCCGACAATGACCGGACTATTAATCCGCTTTTTTTCGGTTACAAACTTTGCGACAATACGCCTCCGGTTATTAATGCTGTAAGAATTTATCCGGCCGATGAAAATTCTTTAATTGCCGGAACAAATCAAACGTATTCCCACACACGGAAAGCTTTAAAAGGGAAAGGCGGAAAAACCCTTAAATCCGCGCAAAGAACCGATACGGTTCCGGTTTGGGGAAAATGCTATTTTGGAATTGACGTATTCGACGAGTTATGCAATTCCGTTGGAAGAAAAGGTATTTATAAATTGAATTTATTGATCGATAACGAATGCGTGTATAGCTATTGTTTAAAAAACTTTCTATTTGAAGACACGCGCTTTGCCAATGCATTGACCGATTATGCCGAACAATTGAAATCGGGCAAATATTATATCCTTACCAGGCTTCCTTCTTATGTTCCTATTCCCCTGTATGAACGCGTAAAAGATAAAGGAATTTATGATTTTACCGACGGACAGGCTCATAAACTCGTTTATCAAGCATCTGATTATACAGGCAACGTTTCGGAATATGTATTTTGGTTAAAATCCGTTAAACCTGCAAAATTGCCGCAAAAACCCAAGACCAATCCGGTTTCTGCCGGGATGGAATTTCTTTATTCAGAGGGAAATGCTTTTTCCCGCCCGGATTGTTTTGTAGAAATAGATCAAAACACTTTGTACGAATCAATTGTTTTCGATTTCGACACTTTTACAAAACAGGGGAGCCATTATCCGTTATGTTTTCGTATTCATAAGGAAGAGACGCCATTGCATAAGTCTTATCGTTTGGGAATAAAAGCAAAAAATATCGTTCCTGAAAATTTAAAATCAAAAGCTTTTATTGCAAAACTCTCGAAAAGGAATACGTTATCGTATGAAACCAGCCGTTGGGAAGGCGATTTTTTAACGGCTTCTCCCCGAACATTCGGAACCTTTGTAATCGCGTTAGACACAATAAATCCCGGAGTTAAACCCCTGAATTTTAAAAACGGCGTTCCTTTAAGAAACAATACGACCTTAAAAGTTAAGATTACCGATAATCTTTCGCAAATAACCTCTTACAATTGTTATTTGAACGATAACTGGATCTTGGCGGAATACGACAGAAAAAACGCTTTACTGACAATTGACTTGGAAAACAAACCCCGGAAAGGCAAAAACCATTTAAAAATATCGGTTGTAGATGGAGTAGGAAACGAAACGATCAGGGCTTACGTGTTTTAGCAAAACAAAGGAATTCCTAAAAAGGGTTGGATTTTGTATAAAGATAAGTTTTAGTAAGGGGTTGTTTAAAATTTTGTGGAAAAGATTTTGAGAGGTAAAATAGCGAGTTTGCAGACGGGATTTTTCAAGAATAGTAGCGCTATTGGGTAAAAATTCCGACAAAAAAGCGCATTTTTAGACTCAAAATACTTCATAGAAAATTTTTTAAGCAACTAAGGCTATCTGAATCTCCATCCTAAGTGAAATATAGGACATAAGGCAAAATCGGCAGTAAAAGAACCTACTTGGTTATTGGAGTTAAAATCCTCCTCCATTCCATCGATATCAGAATGTATGCTGTACTTATATGATTTTTTCCCATACGCATTTAACATTAGATTCATTCCCGCGTATAATCCTTTGTACATGTAAAAATCAAAGCCTAAATAAATTCCATAACGTAAATGCCAAAAAGCCCGTTCACTTACAGTTTGAGTACTAAAATCATATTTTGCCTTTTTCACGTCTATAGATATGTTGTTATTATCGTCTTGATAAGAGGAGTTGAGTAAATTCTGTCCGAATTCCAACTCAAAACCGCTATAAAAACTAAGCCTATCCCCTATAAATGACGGATTGGTATGTGTTTCATAACCTACGCTTAGGGCATAAGCTAGTTTTGACTGCATGGCCTCGCCTGATATTTCTTTTCCTAAGCTATCTTTTAACGGATTAGTCTGAAAAAAGTTCCGCCCTCGAATCCAATTCTTACTGTAAGAGCTTTTTTTTCAGAAAAGAAATATCGGATTTTAAGCCCATTCATAGGACTTCCCGTTTTTAAAGGATAATATTGAAATTCGGTTGTTTTAGACTTTTTTTCGGGTCTGAATTGGGCATAAACTACAGAACTCAAAAACATAAAGGTAATGCAAATGAAAAGATGCTTCTTATACATGGATAAATTTAACTTCATAGATTTATGTGTGTTACGGTGAAGTGTTTATGTCGGATTCTCAATTTTGGCTTATTTGTAGATATCAATACTTCGTTTGATTTTTAGTTCAATCCCAAACAAAATATTGATATTTATAATCCCTTTTAAAGCTTCGAAATTTTGTTTTGCAAATTCGTCTAATATTTTATTGTGAAATTGTCCTACAAAATTATACGAGTTTTCAAGTTTAGAGACAGATTTTTCTTGCGATGTATTTTTTCTATTAAAATTTAAAGAGTTGTTGTCATCCTTTTGGCATGAAGAGAGGGGAGAATGCTCGCAATTAAAGTAAATAGATTTTTTTTCATAGATGGATTGTTTCGATTTGTAAAAGTAAACCTGATAATCATTAACAATGATAAAATTATATGATCAAAAATCAATAATGCAAAATGATAAAAAATGTTAAATAGCGCCCTGCATATCAAATAGAGTATGTATATAGTATTACCGCCCGCTTGGACAAACGTTTTTTGGCGGAATAAGACAGACAAAATGGATGTTGGGCAAAAGGGAAAAAATGCCGTTTTGTAAAACCTTACATCTTTTGGCCGAACTAGTGTTATGTTAAGCGTATTTTGTCAGTCAGTAATATTGAGATTATTGGTAAAAACTGCGTTTCCAATGTCATATAACGACATTTTAAGATTAACGCAACACTAGTTATTTTTCACTTTTCAATTACCAAGGCTTTTGTCTTATGGACATTTCATGACTTTTCTCTGGAAATTTGAGCGCTTTTCAGTCTTTTTCTTTCCCGATGCTGATGAATTTCCCGTATCGATCGAAAGTAAGTTCGGTTTTGTCGTCCAGGGTGACAATAATTTCCTTTTTGTAGTTTTGAAACAACGTCATTACTTTTTTGTCTTTATAATTCTGCCCGAGATAATCTTTTAAATCTACGGGCAAGGTTTCTATGATACTTTGGGGAATTACGGTTCCTTGACCGTCAATTTCTTTCCAATCGCCGTCTCTGTAGAAGTCTGTTTCGAAACCATTGCTTAGCTCCAGATTATAACTGTAGTCGAAAGTGTTGCGACTGAAGAAAGTAATAAAGGCGCCGCTAAAATGTTGATTTAAAAAACTGGTAACATTTTCAGGCAATGGAACCGGCTGCGCTTTCAGGTCGAAAAAAGTAGAAATGAAAAATAATAATACTATTGCAAATGATTTCAGGAGCGTTTTCATGTGTATATTTTTTATTTGATAGTTTCGTCAGGGCGTGACTTAAAGTCACGCCCTGACTTACTTTTTTAAAAACAATTGAGAAATGAGTTGGTTCAATCAGGATGCATTTCATTTTGTTGCTTTTAAGCGGCGAATAAATGAATTTTTTAAATCTTAATCATTCTTCATTTCAGCAGGATGACGAATTACAATAGACCTTCTCGATCACATAGAGGTAACATGCATAATACATACCGTTATTGAGAACAATTCGCTTTTACTTCTCTGTCAGTTCTTTTAGGAAAACAAGAGTTTGTTTTTGCGTGGGGATAATGTATTTGGCAGTATTTGAATTTTTTCCTACTTTAATGGTAATTGTATTTTGAGGTAGCGCAAGGAACATTTCTTCGTCGGTGGCATCGTCGCCGACAGCCATTATAAAATCAAAATTTCCGTTCTCTACTAACCGGCTTGCTTCTATGCCTTTGCTGATATTGTTAGGCTTTACCTCCACAATTTTATTTCCTCTCATTATTTGTAAGTTATGACGGAAACAAGGATTAATCAATGCGTTGATTAACTGCGTAACCCGCAAATCGGCCAACCATGCGTCCACGTTCCGGTAATGCCAAACCAAAGCGGTGTCTTTGAGTTCTAACCTTGAATTGGGAGTCCTTTTTACGGTATGTTTGATGATGTCCAATATCTCAGGATCCCATTTGGTCTTGCGTATTCTCTGACGCCAGATTCCGTTTTCTTTGTAAAAAGCGCCGTGTTCCGCCGACAGGTTTATCGATAAATGTCCAAACCATGAGTCTAATGTTTGCCGGTCGCGTCCGCTACTAATTACAATCTGATTTTTAGAATCGTTTTGCAACGCCAGTAGCAAATCCAACAACTCTTTTTCCGGAGCGGCGTTTTGAGGATTTTTGTGAAACGGGACCAATGTTCCATCATAGTCGAGAATAATAAGTCTGTTATGAGAATCATAATAGTTCTTTTTAATCAAGTAGAAATTATCCTTTTCCACTATTTTTTGTTGTAGGAGATCGTTTTTTGCTTTCACGCTCAACAATTCTTCTACAAAATCTTCCGCCCATTGTTTGACGGTTTGCCCCGAAATGATTTCCTGCATGGCATAAAGCGATTTCATTTGTTCTTTAACAGGCATTTCCAACGCTTCGACTATGGCGTTTTCAATCTCTTTTACATTGGTTGGATTTATGATAATGGCATCGGAAAGTTCTGTGGAGGATCCGGCCATTTCGCTTAAAATCAATACACCCGGACTTTTTCGCTTGGCCGCCAGAAATTCTTTGGCAACTAAATTCATCCCATCCCGCAAAGGCGTAACCAAAGCAATATCGGATACGTGATATAACGGAATCAGTTCTTCAAAATGAAATGCCCTGTAAAAATAATAAATAGGAGGCCAATCTACGGTACAATACTTGGCGTTGATGCTTCCAACCATTTTATCAATCTTATCTTTCAATTCGGCATAAGTAGATACGGTGTCGCGAGAAGGAGCTACAATCATTACCAACGAGACTTTGCCTCTATACTGAGGATGATTTTCTAAAAAATTCTCAAATCCTTTCAGCCGGATAAGTATGCCTTTGCTGTAATCCAACCGGTCGACAGATAAAATTAACTTGACTTCGCCAAAGCTTTTCCGTAATTTTTTCGCATTTTTTCTAATATCGAAATTGAGGCTGGCATTATGATACATGTCATAGTTGATCCCCATGGGGAAGGCGTCTACATACGTCACGCGTTTGTCCAAATAAATTTCGTCCAAAATACAGTCTAATTTCAATACTCTGTAAACTGCGCTAATAAAATGGCGCATGTAACTATGCGTATGAAAAGCCACTAAGTCGGCGCCCAGTAATCCTTCTAAAATTTCCGCCCTTTCGGCCAAACTTCGGAATAATTCATAGGAAGGAAACGGAATATGATGAAAATAACCGATGCTGAGATTGGGCATCCGGTCCCGGATCAGTTTGGGCAAAAGCATTAACTGGTAATCGTGTACCCATACAATGTCGCCGGGGTCAATAATTTTCAACGCGGCTTCGCAAAACAGTGCATTTACGTCTTTGTAGGTTTCCCAATATTTGTTTTCGTAATGGATATATGTTGGAAAATAATGGCATAATGGCCAAAGAACATTATTACTGTATCCTTCGTAATAATTTTCAATTTGTTCCGGCGACAAAAATACGGAATGAAAATGGAATTCCTTTAACTGCAAAGAAATTTTGTTTTTTGTCACCTCTTCTTCAAGGCAGATTCCCGGCCAGCCGATCCAACATTTCTCCAGATGGCTTTCCAGCGAATCAAGTCCGGTAGACAATCCGCCCGGACTCGGAATGACTTTGTATTCGTCGTTTTCTTCTATAATCTTGACGGGTAGACGATTAGAAATAATAATCAGTTTCATTTGTTTATTTTTTATTTAGCGAGGGTTTCACTTGAAGTAAAGCCCTCGCTTTGAGTGATGTCTGATTTTTTTAAATCAAACGAAACTAAAGAATAAGAAATTGGAAATCTCATTTGGGCAAATAAATTTCAAACAGGATATTACAAATAGAAACGCTTTTATATTAACAACAAATATTCCTTATTTATTGTTTGATAATTGTTATATGATGGCTATTATTTAATTTTTGAAGTATGTAAGCGAATAAATAAAATCAAGAGTGAAGAATGGGGAATGAAGAACTAGGAATGAGAAATTAGTAATGAAAGTAAACGACTTAACTTTATAAACTTTAAACTATAAGCTACCTTAAATGATCAACCCTTCGACCACTTTCAACTGAAATCTATTTTCTTTTATAATAAATACCAATGTAATGTATTGAAAATAAACGGATAATATATTGTATTGAGGACTTTACAGGAATGTAATAAAAAGGCAATAGACTTGTCACAGCTTTGTAATATGCTTCTTGTTCCTTTGCAAAAAAATCAAACAGAAAATTATGAAAAGAAAAAAACTAATTATTACAGCAAGTTTATTATTGATGGGTTTTGGCGTATTCGCGCAAGAAGAAGTACCTGTAGATTCGCTTAAGATGTTAGAAAAGCGGACAGAAAACTTGGAAGCTGTTATGAAGCAAATTCAAAAACTCAAAGTAAGCGGTTATATCCAAACCCAATTTCAGTATGCCGAACCCTATGGGTCGTTGAAGGTCGGATCGGGAAATACCAATTATGATGAAAATTTCAGCAGGATAGGGATTCGTAGAGGAAGGATAAAATTCACATACGAAGAAAAATATGCTTCTGGGGTTTTTCAATTGGATATTACTGAAAAGGGCGTAGGATTTAAGGATGCATACATTTTGGGGAAAGATCCCTGGTTCGGTAGCGGAAGCAGTTTGAAGTTAGGGGTTTTCGACCGTCCGTTTGGTTACGAAATTTCTTATTCTTCTTCGCAAAGAGAATCCCCCGAACGGGCAACGGTTTTTCAAACATTATTTCCCGACGAAAGGGATTTAGGAGGGATGCTTACGCTTCAAATGCCCAAGACTTCGCCTTTAAGTATTTTGAAATTGGAAGGCGGTTTTTTTGCCGGAAACGGGATTAAATTAGATATGGACAATCGTAAAGATTTTATCGGCCACCTTAGCGCAGGCAACACGATTGGATCGCTAGCCAAATGGGGCGCCGGATTTTCTTACTATAACGGAGGCGTGTATAATCCGACAAAATACACGTATAATATGGAAGGCGCTAACTTTATTTGCGATTCTTCCGGAAAACTCGGCAACTATGCTAAACGCGAATATTTTGGGATCGACGGTCAATTCAGTATCGATTGGCTGCTTGGCGTTACTACCATCCGCGCCGAATATTTATGGGGAACGCAACCAGGTTCTTCTGGTTCTACAAAAAGTCCGAATTATGCATCAATGGTTGATAGTCCTTATCTTGCTGGCGGTATCTACAACCGATCTTTTAATGGCTACTATGTTTATCTAATCCAGGATATAGGCTCTACTCCTTTTACAATTGTATTGAAATACGATTATTATGATCCGAATACGAAAATATCGGGCAATGAAATAAAAGCGGCCGGTTCCAATACTTCAGTGGCCGACCTGGCATGCAGTACTTTCGGTTTCGGCGCTCTATGGAAAATGAGCAAATATCTCCGCTTACAAGCTTACTATGAAATCAATAGAAACGAAACTTCGGCAAATACGGAAGTGGCTGTAGATAAAAGAAAAGAACCGGCCGCAGATTCTAAAGATTACAGTTCTGTGCGCAAAGCCAATGTATTTACTCTAAGACTTCAATATAAATTTTAAAACGCTAAATGCTATAAGGTTCGAACGCACAAACGCAAATTACAAACATTATAAACAGACAAAACAATGAAATCAAAATTAGTTACCGCCCTCTTTTTAGGCATATACTTATCAGGGCAAATAATCATGGCCCAGAAAATAAAAGGCAGCGATACCATGCTTCCCATTTCTCAAAAAGAAGCTGAAAGTTATATGAAGAAGAATCCTTCCGAAAAAGTATCGGTAACCGGCGGCGGAAGTGGCGTAGGAATCTCCGCTTTGTTAGAAGGCTCTACAGATTTGGCTATGTCTTCGCGCAAAATCAAATTCGATGAGAAAGTGAAATTAAAAGACGCCGGCAAATCGGCTGTGGAAATTACTGTAGCTTACGATGCATTGGCCGTAGTAGTGAATCCTGCCAACAAAGTCGGCCAACTTACCCGCGAACAATTGGAAGGTATTTTTACCGGAAAGATAAAAAATTGGAAAGAAGTGGGCGGCGAAGACATGAAAATCATTCTTTATTCGCGCGAAACCAGTTCGGGAACTTATGAATTTTTCAAAGAAAGCGTTTTGAAAAATAAAAATTATATGAATGGAATTTTAAGTTTACCGGCCACCGGCGCCATTATTCAATCTATTAGTCAAACCAAAGGCGCTATCGGCTATGTGGGATTGGCTTACTTAAACAAGGAAGTAAAAGCGCTTAAAGTTTCGTACGATGGCAAAAATTTTGTCGCTCCCAGTGTAGAAGCGGCAAAAAATAAAACGTATCCTATCGTACGACCGTTGTTCTACTATTATAATAAAGCTTCTGAAAAGAAAGTGAAACCATTCCTTGATTATATTCTTTCTTCCGAAGGTCAGAAAATTATATCAGATGTAGGATACATTACTATCAGATAAGCAAGCCCTTTTCCCGTTGAGGCTGCTTGCGCCAATTTTTATGTATGGTATACACGTTAATCATATAAAAGGATACTAAGAAGAACACAAGGGATGTCGTTTTTTGGGCCTTTGTGTTCTCTTTTAGCGTACTCATACGGAAGTTCGGATTAAACTAATAAAAACACACAAGTGATTAGTAATAAGAAAATAGAACAGCAAAAGAATGGTATAAATAATCTTCCTTTTTTGAAAAAATGGAAGAAAAAGTTTCGCCGGATTGTTGAACGTCTCATAGAGAGTTCATTGTTTCTTTGCGGAAGCGTAACCAGCGTCATTATAATATTGATTATTGTTTTTCTGTTCAAAGAGGGAGCCGGTTTGTTTGGCAGAGAAAACATAGAAGACAATTATATTTTGGCTTTGAATGATCAAAATAATGTAAAATCATTATCATCCAAAGAGATAAAAGATATTTTCGATGCCAAAATTACCAATTGGAAACAATTGGGGGGAGAAAATCTGGAAATATTGCCTTTCAGGCTAAGCGACGTGGAAACCTATTGCTCTGAAGAAGAACTGGGCGAAGACATGGAGAATCTCGATAAATGCCTCGATAAAATTGTTTCGGAACAAAAAGGAATTATTGCTTTTTTACCCAAAGAATACATTTGTCAAAATTTCAATGGGAAATTACTCCATTCAAGTAAAATTTCTATTGCCCAATTTTTCGGGGGAAAAGAATGGATTCCCACTGCTACGCCTTCTGCTCAATTTGGGATTTTACCTTTGATATTAGGAACTTTATGGGTGAGTTTGGCTGCGATTTTATTGGCGTTGCCGTTAGGAGTAGGGGTTGCCATTTATTTGGCCGAAATAGCGGGCGCCCATTTAAGGAATGTGCTAAAGCCTTTAATAGAATTACTTGCAGGAATTCCTTCGGTGGTGTATGGTTTTTTTGGTTTGGTTATTGTGGTTCCGTTTATACAAAAAATATTTAACCTTCCTATTGGCGAGACGGGACTTAGCGGCGCTATTATTTTGGCTGTTATGGCGCTTCCTACCATTATTACTATTGCCGAAGATGCCATGCGCAATACTCCAAGCTCCATGAGAGAAGGTAGTTTGGCTTTGGGCGCCACGCATTGGCAAACTATTTTCAAGGTTGTTATTCCTTATTCTTCATCGGGAATTACCGCTGCCGGCGTATTGGGCATTGGTCGAGCCATTGGAGAAACCATGGCGGTACTGATGGTTACCGGTAATGCCGCCGTTATTCCTCATTCTTTGCTGGAACCGCTTCGTACCATTCCGGCTACCATTGCCGCGGAATTGGGCGAGTCTCCCAAAGGAGGCGCTCATTACGAAGCCTTATTCCTGTTAGGCGCTATTTTGTTCCTGATTACTTTAATATTCAACCTGATTATCAAATTTATTACCTGTAAAAAGAATTATGCAATATAAAAATCCATACACCCATGAAAAAATGGCCGCCCGAAGTCGCCAAAAAAGAAGACGTCAAGCTTTTTATTTTAATTTGTTCCGCCTGATGAGCCTTTTTGTTGTATTGGCTTTGGGACTTATACTCGGATTTATCATTGTCAGGGGCATGGGAACTTTGAGTTGGGATTTTATTACCCAAAATCCTAAAGAAGGTCTTACGCAAGGAGGTATTTTTCCTGCCATTGTGGGAACCCTTTGTTTGATTGCAGGGAGTATTATCTTCGCTTTTCCGGTGGGCATCCTTTCTGCCATTTATACGGCCGAATATGCAAAAAGCGGTCGCCTGGTTTCGTTTATACGATTAATGACGAATAATCTGAGCGGCGTTCCGTCTATTGTTTTCGGACTTTTCGGGATGTCGTTATTTGTTAATACGCTTAACTTCGGCGATTCTATTCTGGCCGGTTCTCTTACGCTCGGATTATTGATTTTACCTGTCATCATCAGGACTACCGAAGAAGCTTTGCTTTCCATTGACGATAGTTATAGGCAGGGTAGTCTGGCATTAGGCGCTTCTAAGTGGCAGACCACCCATAAAGTAGTCTTGCCAATGGCTTTCCCTAATATTATTACGGGAATGATTTTGTCTATCGGGAGAGTTTCGGGCGAAACGGCGCCTATTCTTTTTACGGTAGCCGCTTATTTCTTGCCGCAATTGCCTTCGAGTATATTCGATCAGGTGATGGCATTGCCGTATCATTTGTATGTAATTGCCACCAGCGGAACCGATATCGAAGCTTCCAGAGGAATTGCTTATGGAACCGCTTTGGTATTAATTATTATTGTATTGTTATTAAATCTTTTTGCCAATATTGTCAGAAATCATTTTAAAAAGAAAGTGAAAATCAATTAATTCAATGAAAAACAGATAATTAGCAGCTAGTAACTAGTAATTAGGAATGAGGATAAACAATTAATAGCTAGTAATGAGGAATTAGTAATGAAAGTAAGACTTAACTTTATAAACTTTAAACTATAAGCTATAAACCTTAAATGATCTATCATTCCTTCAATTATTCAATCATTCAATCATTCAACTTTCAACTCTCAATTTTCAATTTTCAATTCTTTAATTATGACAAAAATCAACGCTCAAAATATTGACTTTTTTTATGGCGATTTTCACGCTCTCAAGGATATAAATATGGAAATAGCGCCCAATACGGTTACGGCATTCATAGGTCCTTCGGGTTGTGGAAAATCGACTTTTCTCCGTTTGTTTAATCGTATGAACGATTTGATTCCCAATACAAGAATGACCGGTAATATCCTGATTGACGAAAAAAATATTTATGCCAAAAACATACTGGTCGACGAATTGAGGAAGAATGTCGGGATGGTATTCCAAAAACCCAACCCTTTTCCCAAATCCATCTTTGAGAATGTAGCTTATGGACTTTACGTAAATGGAATTAAAGATAAAAATTATGTTGCGCATCAAGTGGAGGAATCATTGAAGTCGGCAGCCCTTTGGGATGAAGTAAAAGATAAATTGAAGAAATCGGCGTTTGCCCTTTCGGGAGGACAACAACAACGGCTTTGTATTGCCAGGGCTTTGGCCATACAACCGTCCATTTTGCTGATGGATGAACCGGCTTCGGCTTTGGATCCGATTTCTACTTCTAAGATAGAGGAATTGATTCATCAATTGAAGAAAGATTATACCATTGTAATTGTTACTCATAACATGCAACAAGCTTCGCGCGTAAGCGACTATACCGCTTATTTTTATCTTGGAAATTTAATCGAATACGATAAAACGCAAAAAATCTTTACCAATCCCGAAAAACAATCTACCCAAAACTACATCACCGGACGTTTCGGTTAAAGGGCTTATTTATAGTTTATCGATTTAAAATTTATAGTTTATGGTTGAGTTATTTGAAGTTAATTTCAATTCTCAACTTTCAATTTTCAATTCCCAATTATTATGAAACATTTTGAATATGAAATCCAGGAATTAAAAGTAAAAATACTGGATATGTGGAATTTGGTTTATAGCCAAGTGAAAAAATCGGAACAAGCATTGTTAACCGTCGACAAAGAATTAGCCTATGAAATAATAGCGATGGAAAAGAAGGTAGACGCTTTTGAATTGCTTATCGACCAAGCGTGCGAGGACTTTATTGCTCTGCATACGCCTGTAGCCATCGACCTTCGTTTCATCTTATCGTGTATAAAAATCAATACGGGATTGGAACGCATCGGCGATTTTGCAAAAGGAATTGCGAATATTGTTATTGTTTTTACGCAAAAAGGAATCGATCGTTCTTTCCTGATAGAAACCCGCGTTTCGGAAATGTTTACCGAAGCCTTATCAATGTTGGAAATTACGAAACGGGCTTTTGAATCGGACGATAGCAAATTGGCCTGTAAGGTTTTTTCCAAAGATGATATTTTAGATGAAATTAATCATGCCGCCGTTCCTTGTATGGCTAATCTTATTGCTCAGAATCCGCAAATGGCCGAACAAGCTTTGCAATTAGCCAGTATTATCCGTAAATTGGAACGCATTGGAGACCATTGTAATAATATCGGCGAAGAAATTATTTTCTATCTCGAAGCAAAAGTTTTAAAACATAAAGACGTACAGGATTAATTTCATCGACTTTTTGTATTAGTATTATCAATAGTCCGTTACTTTTAATGTTAAATATCTATAAATCAATCAATTAAATGACATTTTAATTTGTTTAAGTCGCTGAAAATCAGTAATTTTATAGTTTATTCTACTATCCTATTCAGTTATGATTTTCAGGACTCAA
>JAVBLV010000070.1:0-25037 GCA_031553195.1 Bacteroidales bacterium | reverse complement strand
AAAAATCATTTGTTGCGGCTAAACAAAATAACTCGCCCGTCGACGCTGTTATTCCAACCCCTAAATAACAAACGCTGTCATGTTATTTTTCGGAAGGAGGCTTCGAACAGAATTTTGTTTTTAACGCCTCCACTAATGATTTTTCTTAACTCCATCTGTCGTAGGCCGTTATTCCCTTACTCATCCTCTTTTGACTTTTGATATTTTCACTTAAATATTTAGTTCTCCACCAGAATTTTACATTGATCCAAGAAAAGGCAAAGAAGACTTGCCCGTGTCGGAAGAAAACTTTCGATGCTGTTTGAAAAGGCTTATGAACCGGATGTTATCTTAAAGCCGATAACATTACAGATGTTTACGTCGTTTTGGCGAAGATGGGAGCATGTATAATTTAAATGTCAGATAATCATAATGTTTCTAAATGTCAATTAATGTATAATCGGAATAGTTATAATACAGGAGAACGAGATTGCCTTTTTTGAATAGTTTCTATAAATGATTTGACAGTACTTGGGGTTAAGGTAAAATTTTGGAAAATATTGATTTCATAAATGGAATAAATATTTTCTTGATTGTAATGTATTTCTCCGATGCTTTATTGTACTTTTGCAAATCAATTTAGATCTATATGGATTATTTTCATGTCGTTTTGCGAGGAATCCTGCTTGGAGCAACTCTCTCCTGTATAGTAGGGCCCGCTATGTTTTCGCTTATTCAAACAAGTATAAACTATGGATTTAAATCCGGGATGTACTTTGCAATAGGCATTTCGTTGAGCGACATATTTTTGGTTTGTTTAGCCTATCTAGGATTTTCCTCTTTTATGGAAAACCCTAAAACCAATACGATTATTTCCATTATTGGCGGGGCGGTGCTTATCATTTTCGGAACCTATACATTTACCAAAAGAGCGCCGTTGTCTTCTGCAAAAAATGTAGAACTTCGTCAACCGTTTTTTGGAAAATATATTTTGAAAGGATTTATCTTTAATATTGTCAATCCATCCGTATGGTTTTATTGGTTGGTTCCGGTGGGCGTCGCCACTTCTTATGGAAATTCGCGATTAAGTTATGCGTTTTTAGTATCTATGCTCTTAACTATTCTTTCTTTTGATTTATTGAAATGCGGAATATCCTATAAGTTAAAAGCTTTAATGACAGATAAAGTAATTACTCTAATCAATAAAATTGTCGGAATTATTCTTATTTTAATAGGAATTTATCTTATAATCAGCATTTTCGATCGGTTTGAATTTATCCATCATCTTCCTTTGCACAAAAAGTAAGTTACAAAAATTTGTCGCATCAACATTTTTTTCGTTACTTTGCTAAGAGGTTGTTTAAATTTTTGTGGAAAAAATTTTGAGAGATAAAAATAGCGAGTTTGCAGGCGGGATTTTTCAAGAATAGTAGAACTATTTGGTAAAAATTTCAACAAAAAAGCGCATTTTTAGACTCAAAATACGTCAGAGAAAATTTTTAAACGACCTTTAAAGGAACGAATTATTTTTTAAATGTGTCAAATATGAAAAGGAATACCGTATTTGTTGTATTATGCTTCTTCTTCTTCGCCTCCTGTTTAATGTCGTGCAATCCTTATTCCAGTCCTGTAAAATATCACACTAAAAAGCCAAAGAAGTCAACGCTTATAAAAAGCAACATTAAGATGAAGAATTATAATAAAAAGAAGTATCAGCCGGTAAATGCAAATAATCCGAGTTATTGATTTCTGTGATTTTCAATATTATAATAACGAGTTAATGAGAAAGGACCAATTGCTTAAATAATCTTCCCCTCTCTTCAAAATTTTTAAAAGCATCATAACTGGACGCCGCCGGAGAGAGCAAGCATATATGTCCTTTTTTTGTTGTTTCAAAACACCAATCGACAATTTTCGTATAATCATTTTCCGTTATATACTTTTGTTTAACGGTATGCTCTTTGCTCATTTCTAATAGAATCTGCTCGCCTGCGGCGCCTACAAAAACCAAATTCCGGATCTTTGAATGATTTAAATAATTTGCCAATTTGTTATAATCGATTCCCCGGTTAAATCCCCCCAGGATTAGCGTATCTACTTTTTCAAGACTTTCAACAGCGGCCATTGTTGCTTCGGGAATAGTCGAAATGGAGTCGTTATAGAAAAGAATCCCATCTCTCGTTCCTACATATTCCATCCGGTGCTCCAAACCTTTAAACTCAACAACCCCTTGCCGGATAATAGGATCCGGAACGCCCAAAAGTTTGCAGGCATTGATGACAGACATTATATTCTGCAAATTATGCATTCCCTTTAATGGACGAGGGTTTTGTAAAGAAAAAATCTTTTCAGATTTTTCTATGTCCCGGTAACAAATAAAACCTTCGTCAAGAAAACAACCGCGTTGAACATCATGCAGAACCGAATACGAAAATGTACCGGCAGAAACCGGATTTAATTGGAAAAGAGTTCTTAGTTCTTCATTATCTTCATTATAAATAGCAAAGTCTTGTCCGGTTTGAAATTTTGCCATATTGAACTTTGCATATTGATATGCTTGATAAGAATGGTAATGGTCCAGATGTTCCTGATACAAATTCAGCAAAATGGAAATATGAGGTCCCGCTATAATATTTTCTAATTGATGAGATGAAAATTCGCAAACAATAATTGTATCTTTTTGAATTTGGGGAATGATGTCGAATAATGGAATACCCATATTTCCGCCCAGTATAACATTTGGAAAGTATTTTTTCAAAATATCAAAGCACAGAAAAGAAGTAGTGCTTTTTCCTTTGGTTCCGCTTATCCCGATTGTTTGACGACCAAATATTTGTAAAAAAATATCCGTTTGACAAGAGATGTTGGATTTCGAGACTTTATCCTCAATTATAATATTGGAAATTCCCGGCGTTTTCAAAATCCAATCGTAGTTTTCAATACCTTCCAGATAGTTTTGCCCCAGATGAAATTGCAAAGCGGCGTCTTCTTTCAAGAAAGAATCCGCTCTGATTAATTCGTCTTGATCAGAAATGCCTATTATTTTCTCTGGGAAAATTTTCCTGAGAAAAAGATAAGTTGAACGGCCTTCCCGGCCAAAACCCAGAATAAGAATTTTCTTATTTTTAAATTTTTCTGTTATATCGGAGAGAAGCATTTTCTATTTAAATGAAATTAGGACAATACAGCAAGAGATGAAAGCGCTCTACGCTACATGATTATCCGATCTCTTTCGCGTTGTTTTATTGCAAAAAATCCGTTAAAGGACTACTGGGTTGCGCATCTTGATAAATTGCGCCTAATTGAGCTTCATAGGCCATGCGACCGCACTCTACAGCCATTTTAAATGCAATAGCCATATTTACAGGGTCGCCTGCAATGGCAATCGCCGTATTCACCAAGCATGCATCGGCGCCCATTTCCATTGCTTCCGCCGCATGGGAAGGCGCGCCTATTCCGGCGTCTATGACAACGGGAATATTACTTTGCTCAATGATAATCTGTAACATATCTTTGGTTTTTAAGCCTTTATTTGTCCCTATGGGCGATCCTAGGGGCATTACGGTAGCGGCTCCCGCTTCTTCCAAAAGCTTACATAGAACAGGGTCGGCTTGTATGTAAGGCAATACGATAAATCCTAACTTTGCCAATTCTTCAGTGGCTTTAAGGGTTTCTACCGGATCGGGCAATAAATACTTGGGATCGGGATGGATTTCGAGTTTTAGCCAATTGGTTTCCAATGCTTCGCGAGCCATCTGCGCGGCAAAAACAGCTTCTTTAGCAGTGCGCACCCCCGACGTATTCGGTAATATATTGATATGTTTGTGCTTGATGTGTAAAAGCATATCGTCCTCGCTATTTTGCATATCGACGCGTTTCATAGCCACCGTTACCATTTCGGTTCCCGAAGCTAGAATTGCCTTCTCCATTATTGGGTGTCCGCTGAACTTGCCTGTTCCTAAAAAAAGCCTTGATTTGAATTCTTTTCCGGCAATAATTAAATTTTTTCCCATTATATCTGAAGTATTTTTACTTTCTCACTTTAAACCGTTTAAAAATTTTTCTATGACGCATTTTGAATCTAAAAACGCTCTTTTTGCTGAAATTTTTACCAAATAGCTCTACTATTCTTGAAAAATCCCATTTACAAAATAGCCATTTTTATCCCTCAAAATCTTATTCTTCAAAATTCAATATCCAATAAAAGTTTAAAACCGAAATAAAAGCATGGAAAATTCATAAGCTAGCAAAATCCTTTCACTTAAAATTCGCATGCATTAGCAACTTTCTTGAATATTATTATTTTGCAAATATACAAAATGAGGGTTGAAAAGCCAAGTAAAGACAATAAGCGGGCGTATGACAAATTGCATCAAGCGGCCATTTTAATAAGCTCGACGATATTTTTCCATCGGTTGCTTTTCTTGTAAGCTCGAAGATTAGCAATTCTTTGAACCCCATCAATCGACGTCGCAAGTATTTCAAGTAACTAGCTGTATTGCAGATCAAATAGAAGAATATACGACACAACGGTTGTTAATGGTTATAGGTAAAGAAGAAGTTTTATATGCCGAAGTGGATGGTTCAATGATAGGATCAGTGGAGAATTCCGGTGGAGAACCAAAATAATGGATCCGTGTAAAAATAGGCGAAGATACTTTCTTCTATCTTTTTTGGAGCCTCAAAGAATCAAAAACGGCTTAAGGATTTAAACGCGCTCCGCCTATCGGCTCCGCTTGAACGGAAAATCCTCGCAAAGGTATGCTACGCATGGCATTTGATTCGATAACGCAGTCTGAATAAAGCAAAGCTAATAATGCATGACTTTGCTAAAAACTGCTTTAAAGAGGAAAATGACAGGGCAACCGCATCAAAATTATTTTCACATACTAATATATTGATAACCAATTGTATTTGGAAATGCGAAATAAAAAATAAGCCTACAAGTGATTTAAAACAAGATATTTACATCTTCATGTCCTTGCCCTATTCTTAAAATAGTTTGAGAAAAAATAAAATATATAATTGTAAATTTGCAAATTCAAGTTAGTTTTTATTTCTAAAACAAATAAAAGGAAAAAGTGATGAATACAACAGGTATTATAATTCTTGTAGCGGCAGTTTTGCTGGTAATTTATTTCATTTCATTGTATAATCGTTTGGTAAAATATCGCAACACGCGCGAAAATGCATTTGCCGATATTGATGTACAATTAAAACAGCGTCACGATCTAATTCCTCAATTGGTAGAAACTGTGCGAGGATATATGAAACACGAAAGCGAAACTTTGCTGAAAGTAACTGCAGCTCGCGCTCAAGCTATGTCGGCAAAATCGATTGATGAAAAAATTGACGCCGAAAATTTGTTAAGTGGCGCTTTAAACGGATTGAAAGTTTCATTGGAAGCTTATCCTGATTTAAAAGCCAGTACTAATTTTTTGCAATTGCAGGAAGAAATTTCGGATATAGAAAACAAACTATCAGCTGTTCGCCGTTTCTTTAATAGCGCTACTAAAGAATTGAACAATGCTATCGAAGTTTTTCCATCAAATATTGCCGCCAAATTATTTGGATTTAAACGCGAAAAAATGTTCGACCTTGGCGAAGAGCGTGTTACATTGGAACAAGCGCCTAAAATCAGCTTCTAACGTGTGAATTGGGGAATAGTAAATTAGCATTAATATTTATTTCCTTACTTTACTCGCTTCCTTATTTTCTTATTCTCAGGACTCATTTTAAGTAATTTAACCGAATGAAATATATTGGACTTCAGACCCAAATACGACAAAATAATTTTAAATCAACAGTCCTATTAATTCTATTTCCTTGTGTGGTGATAGGATTAACATGGTCGTTCTTCTTTTTGCTATTTGCTTTTGGTAATCGGCAACAAAACGAAAGCCTTTCTTATTACATTCCTCATATTAACATTTTATTCATACAAGCATTACCTTGGGTTATAGGCGGCGTTAGTATTTGGATGTTAATTGCATATTTTTCGCACTCAGCCATGATACGCTCGGCAACCGCCTCATCGCTTTTGGAGCGAAAAGACAACAAAAGAGTTTATAATTTGGTCGAAAACTTATGTATGGCAAATGGTATGCAAATGCCTAAAGTGAATGTAATAGAAGACGACTCGTTAAATGCATTTGCCAGCGGAATCAACAAAAGAACATATACGGTAACCTTATCGCGAGGCATTATTAACAAACTAAATGATGAAGAATTAGAATCTGTAATAGCCCATGAACTTACTCATATCCGCAACCATGACGTACGCTTATTAATTGTGTCTATCGTATTTGTGGGAGTATTTGCCTTTCTTTCACAAATGCTGTTGCGCATGTTATTTTATGCACCCCGCCGGAGTGGCAACAACAAGAAAGATAATGGAGCTGTTTTAATTTTGATAGGATTAGCCATCGCTGTTGTAGGATATTTAATTTCTATATTGTTACGTTTTGGCATTTCGCGCAAACGCGAATATTTGGCTGACGCAGGTTCTGCCGAGATGACTAAAAATCCGTTGGCTTTAGCTTCTGCCCTTCGCAAAATTTCAAACGATCCGCTTATTGAGGCAGTAGAAAGAGATGATGTGGCGCAACTTTTTATTGAACATCCAAGCGGTAAAAAAGCAGGCTTGTTTTCCGCTTTTGCAGGCTTGTTTGCAACCCATCCGCCAATTAAAGATCGAATTCGGGTTTTGGAACAGTTTTAATTTTCATTTTGAGATCATTGGCCTATAAATTAGTTCATACTGAGAAAATTGAAAACTTTTAAGCGGCAATAATTTCTGAATTCAACACCAATCAACGTTAGATTTGTCAAACCTCTAATCCACCCGTCGCTAACACGTTCGGATGCGCCGTTATTAATTTCCGATTCACAGCAATAATTTTTCTTTTGGGAAGATAAGCGATTTTACGTATTCAAATTTTTTCTACGTTTGCAAAAGGAATCGATTCGGAATTACTATTTTTATCTTTCAAGATTTTGTGAAAGGATTTATCGGGGCGCAAGCGTAAAGCGAGTATTAAAATATGCCGGAGAATACAACCATAAAAGTCTGTATGTTATCTTACCGCCACAATTTGACGGATGACAGGATTTATGAAAAAGAAGCGTTAGCCCTTCATCGCATGGGTTATGAAGTAATCTGTGCAGGCTATGGCGCAGAGGATAAAGATTATGTAAGTTCCGACGGGATAAGAATAATTCAGTTGGCTAAAAAGAGAAGACATTATTCGTTAAGAGGGTTTATTTCTATTCTCAGGGAATTCGGGCAACAAAATTTATTTGAACTAGCAAAAGCCGTGTCAGCCGATGTTTATCATCTTCATGATTTGGAATTATGTAGAATTGCGTTGAAGCTGAAATGCTTGCCTCAATGCCCGAAAGTGATTTACGACGCCCATGAACCTTATCCTGAGAATTTTAAGGATTTTTGGCGTAAACGTTCCCTTTTCAGGATATTTTTTAGCGATATTCCCGCATTAATTGCCGAAAGAAGAATTTTACCCAGAGTGGATTACCTTATTGCCACGGAAGAGAATGTTGCCTCCCGTTTTAAAAGAAAAAATCCCAATACGGCAATTGTATACAATTATTCATCTTTCTATCCAAAGGAAAAATCTTCCCCAAAAGAATACGATGCCGTATATTGCGGATCTTTGTTGGCGTCTAAGGGAATTACGCAAATGATCGATCTGGCGTTATTCTTAAAAGCGCATGGGAACGATCTTAAATTTTTATTCATCGGCGGATTTTATGATAAACGCCTGGAAAACGGAATACGGGAAAAAATCCGGAGAAATCATTTAGAAAACAACGTCGTTTTTACAGGAGAAATTCCCTTTAAAGAAGTTCAAACCTACTATTCCAAGAGTAAAATGGCCCTTTGTCTGTTTCCTTCGAATAGAACCAATCGTTTAATTTTGCCTATCAAATTGTTCGAATACATGGCGTTCGGATTGCCCATTGTCGGATCGAATTTTGGTCATATTCAAGAAATCATTCTTTCGAACCAAACAGGCCTGGTTGCAGATCCTGATAATATTGAGGATACGGCAAAGGCAGTTTTAACGCTTTTACAAAATGAAAAATATAAAGAGTACTATTTACGCTGTATCTCAGCTGTGAAAGAAAAATATTTTTGGGAAACGCAAATAAAAACATTGTCGGAAATTTATAATGCCGTTCTTTAAATGCTTACTCCTTAATTTCATAAAAGTTGTTTTTTGATTTGCCGGATTTTTTGATTTCTCGGTTCAAAAATGACGTTATCATACTAAAGCAGGGATATTTTAGTTTACTACTTTACTCTGTATTCATTAATGTGGAATAGCTGCGAGATAAAAGTTTTATTAAATGAAGAATGAGAAATGAATGCTTATAGTTTATGGCTTAGAGCTTATTATTCAAATCATTTTCAATTCTCAATTCTCAACTAAAAAAGCAGACAGATGAAATATCTATAAGACTAAAGTCTTGCCAAAGTGAATGGTTATAGTCGTCAGGGCGTGATTCTAAGTCACGCCCCTGACCAGAGTCAAACAAAAAATAACTGCATGAAAATTTTATGGAGCAATACATTAAAAAATTAAACGACAGGAATATTAAGCCAACCTCCATCCGTTTGCTGATTATTAAGGCAATGATGGAATTTGAGCATGCATTTAGTTTGTTCGATTTGGAATTAAAACTTGAAACGGTCGATAAATCGACGATTTACAGAACAATTCAACTTTTTCAGGAAAACGGCATTATTCATAGCATTGACGATGGTACCCACTCGTTGAAATATTCCGTTTGCGAGGATACGTGCGAATGCGATATCAACGATTTACACACGCATTTTCATTGCAGATCCTGTAATCAGACTTATTGTTTGAACGCAATTCCCATTCCCAAGGTAACGCTGCCTGCCGGCTTTGTTCTGGAAAATGCAAATTTTGTTTTAAAAGGCATTTGCATGTATTGTACAAAATATCATTGAATATAGAACAATGTATATCATAATGTTATTTGTCGATAAATTTCAAAAAAATCCCAAATGAATCAAGCCGTCGAATGTATATCCCTCTCTAAAAAATACAAAGGGGTAAACGCTTTGAAAGGAATTGATTTCTCCGTAGATTATGGCGAGATTTATGGAATTATCGGTCCTGACGGCGCCGGGAAAACGACGCTTTTCCGTATATTGACCACTCTTATGTTGTCTGATACAGGAAACGCCAGAGTTAACGGATTAGATGTGGCGAACGACTATAAGGAAATACGAAAACAAGTAGGGTATATGCCCGGAAGGTTTTCATTGTATCAGGACCTGACGGTAGAAGAAAATCTTCGTTTTTTTGCTACAATCTTTGGAACCAGCATAGAAGAAAATTATGATTTGATAAAAGGCATTTACCAGCAAATAGAACCCTTTAAGAATCGTCGCGCCGGCGCATTATCAGGGGGAATGAAGCAAAAGCTGGCTTTATGTTGCGCCTTGATACACAAACCAACTGTTTTATTTCTGGATGAACCGACAACCGGAGTAGACCCGGTTTCGCGTAAGGAATTTTGGGGAATGCTTAAGCGATTAAAAGAACAAAATATTACAATCTTGGTTTCAACGCCTTATATGGACGAAGCCTCGCTTTGCGACCGTATTGCTCTAATAAAAGACGGCCGGTTTTTACAAATCGATACGCCTGAAAATATTATCAATCAGTATAATGAAACATTACTAGCCGCGCGGAGCAATCAAATGTCGGAATTGCTTACCGATTTGAGGAATACCGATTTGGTAAAAACTTGTTTTGCTTTTGGCGATATGCATCATTTGACAATAAAGAAAGAAACACTCCGAAAGGAAAATGCGGAAACCATTATAAAAATACTTGAAGACAGTCTGAGGAAATTGGGGCATAAAGACATTGAAATTAAATCAATCGAACCTAGTATCGAAGATTGTTTTATGGCTTTATCCGTTGGGAATGAAAATCCTTCTTAAGAAGGTTTTACTCTTAGTTGAAAATTGACAGGGAAATGATTTTGAATAAGCGATAAACATTCATTCATTTAAATCAGGCCCCTGTCTCTATTTATATGATTTTATAATGGAATTCAACATTTTTTCCGTTTTACTGGCCCCTTCTCCTAATATAAACCCTATTTGCTGCACCTGGCGAAGATTCTCCTCTATTACTTCCGTTACGCGGTGGATAATCTCTTCAGGACGTTCTTCGGCCGAATGTAGGTTCCGGAAAATAGCGCCGGCAAGTTTTCCGGGAATTAAAGAAAATAGAGTCACATTGATTAATTTATCCGAAAATTCGATGTCTTTGTTCAAGACATTCTCGTTCCCCGTGAAAATATAATTGAATTGAGTAACTAATGGTTTGGGAATTAAGGTATTCAGATTGGCTCCCACCAAAAAAGGAATCACTTCGTCTATTTCTTTGGCGTCGTCCCCCAATATTTCGATGAAACTGCGGTTTGATTCTACAATTTTAAGATCTTTATCGGCAATAACAATCCCTGCATTCACATTTTGAATAAGAACCGAAAAAGAATTGTTTTTTACATTTAATTCTGCCCTTTCCATTTCAATTGTTTTTTTCAGATCGCTTATTTCTGTGGTTGCCTCGTTTAATTGCTTGTTTACTTTTTTGAGCAATTGATTATGGCTGCGAATTCCTTGTTGAGAATTCATATAACAAATATCGGGGACGGCAATTCCTTGCGCAACGGCCACGGCCAGTTCCCTGCAATTTTCATACCCGCAGGCGCTGCAATTGGGTTGTTCTGCCCTGTCGGGATGAATAAGTTTAAGCGCTTCTTGAATTTCCTCTTCGCAGGGAGGAGGTAAAAAGATGGAATGGTTATGGTAGCTTGTTGCCAGGTTTGAATCCTTCGAATACAATTCCTGCGCCTCTTCCCATGACTTTTTGTTGAATCCGGCCAATCGTTTTTTTGCATAATCAGTTATGAAAGTATGTTTTATGTATTTCCCGCTTTTTTTAGACATCCCCGGCCCCGACAAACATCCCTCGCAAAAAAACAAGTTGAAATTGCATTTAATAAAATCGATGCTTTCCGAAAATTGCTTTACGCATGCCAGCGAATCGGTTTTACCTTGCACAGTAACATTATTCCCGGTTAATAGTCCGAAATCAATATTTCCCGCTTCGAAAAAGCCGTTGGGAATGGAGTACAACGATCCCTTATAACCATAGGGTTTATCAAAATCGGAATACTCTAAATTACTTTCTTTAATTTTGAATTCGCGGAACAATTCGCGTAATTCTATAAAAGTAAGAACAGCATCGATTTTTGTCCATTCGGTAAAACGATTGACATCTTGTTTTGCCGCAACGCAGGGCGAAATATATACAATTTTCGTATCCTCGCCGAATTGTTTGCGAACGGTTAGAGCGGTTGCGGCGGCAGGAGAAACAAAAGGAGATAGATTCGCGCATAATTCGGGATAAAACTTTTCTATGTAAGTAACAATTGCCGGGCAGTTGGCTGTAATGTAATACTTCCCTTTAAAATCATCTACCAACGCTTTGAATTTTCCGGCAATTAAATCGACTCCAAACGAAACTTCGTTTACATATTCAAACCCCAATAACCGTATCATTTCTACAAATTTGCGATAATCGGTAATATCGTCGAATTCTCCGGCTATGGCAGGATCGCATATGGCGGCTACTTTTACTCCTGATCGAAGCAATGCTTTTACTTCATTGCAAGAATCATGATACGAAATAGCGCAGAATGCACATGAATTGATACAACTTCCGCATCCGATGCATTTTTGGGAATCTATTTCAGGAAAAACTTGGTCTTTTCTGATCTGGATGGCTTTTACCGGACAGCCGCGTACGCAAGCATAACATACAGCGCATTTTTTCCGGTCTATTGAAATAATAGGAAATGATTCCATAAAATGATATAACTTTGAGAAACAATAGATAAGTCTCTACCCCTTTGAAAAATAAATTACAAATATAGTGAATTATTTACTGATGTTAGGCATTCAGTTTGTTATGGGGTGCATGTCAAAATGTCGCATTAAGCGGCCAATTTACTTTTAGAGTTAACAGTATCTATTACTTTATGCCACTGTTGATTCATATAAAGAGTTCTAATCTTTAGCATATTTTTGGCTCCCGGTATCGACCAATGCTGTCCTGAAAGTTTCATGCGCTTTTGTATCACTGTTCGGTGGGCAGATTCTATGGAGCCGGAACCAAAGAAAGAGATTTAACCGCGCATTATCAATTGGTTATTCTCATCCGGCTAATTCTTGTTTTTTTGTTAGACTTTTATTTTAAAACAAATAATACATTCCAGCATAAATACCATAATTCCCGTCGCGTTTATCTAATGCAAATCCGACTTCAAGGCTTAGGATGAAGTTTTGATTCATTGCTAATTTCCCCCCTAGTCCCAAAGTTTTATGCAATCGTTCGCCGTCTCCGCTCAAAAAATTATATTCGCTTGTACCGACGGCATCTCTTAATTCCTGTTCTTTATACTTTTGCGTAACAATTCCACAATCGAAGAAAGGATTGAGCGCAATATAAAAGTCGTTTTTAAAAAATTTGAAATCGGCGATCTGTATACGGGATTCTATATTTGCCCAAAACATGCCGTCGCCAACCACTTTGTTGGGCAGTATTCCGCGCACAGTTGCATCTCCTCCTACTCCTTCGTGGTAAGTTTTGTTCGGAAAGATGGTATGTAGGTTTTGTTGGACATAAAAAGGAGCGTTCCCTACCAGCGTTCCTTGATAAGCTAAACGATAGGCCAAAACAAGACGTTTGGGGAAAAGGGTAATATACTGGCGATGAATTAAAGATACTTTGATGTGAGAATATTGATTGTGCGTGAAAAAATCCGGAGAACCCATAAAAGTAAGTTCCGTCGCTATACCTTTGGTCGGCGCCCGTTCAAAGTCGCGGGTATCATAAAGAAAACCCACTTTAAAATAAAGGACATTTCCTCCGGAACGTTCATTTTCAGACAATACATTTTTTGAAATATACGCGTCATACAGAGAAGTATCCGCATTATTTACCGGAACAGAATCCTTTCTATGGGAAGACATTACGCTATTAATATCATAGGAGTAAAAAGAAAATCCCCCGACCCACCTGATATTTTTCCATATGTCTTTCTGCAAGTCAGATGTAAATTTGAACAATTCCCGGCTATAAGCATAAAAGGCATTGCCTTTGTCGGCAAAGTAAGGCGACTCATAACCATTAAATCCGTAAAATGGAAAAACTTTATCCAGCATGTAAGTCAAATTAAAAGTCGTCCGGAATTTCGGAATCAGAAATTCCGAATCGTACAATAACTGACCTACGCCGGATATATTGGTATTATATCGTAAAAGTACTTCAAACTGATGTTTATAATCGGGAAATAATGTTCCATCGCCATAATCAATAAGGCTTGCGTACGCTCCGATATTAAATCCGAGATCTGAAGAATAACCAAATACAGGTAATGGAACTATTTTCCACCCTTTTGTATAAGAAAGGGTGTCATTTTTTTTGAAATTAGCCGACAAAATAGGAGATTCCGATATTTTCTGAGCATAAGAAGGATGGATAAACATACATGAAAACAAGATATATAGTAATATTTTGTTTCTCATTTTTTGAATTAAAGTATGTATCATCTTCGCTATTGAAAGTTGCGTTTGTTTCGCAATTATAATCAATTTCAAGTATAATTGGCTTGTGAACAAAAACGGACAAAGTAATTCTTACATAATAGTGCCGTTTTCAAAGTAAACGATACGGGAACGGAATTTATCAAGGGTTATATAGTCATGCGTAGCAATCACAATTGTTGTTTTCTTCTCTTCGTTGATAATTTTCAGCAATTTCATTATTTCTTCAGAGGTAATAGGATCCAGATTTCCTGTAGGCTCGTCGGCCAGAATTAATTCCGGTTCGTTTACCAATGCTCTGGCAATTCCTACTCGCTGTTGCTCTCCTTCCGAAAGTTGGTAAATAGGTTTTCGAATTTTGTCGGCCAGATAAACAGATTCCAACGATTTTACAATTCGCTCCTCAATAGCGGTTTTATCTTTCCAGCCCGTAGCTCTAAGAACGAAATACAGGTTGTTATAAACATCCCTATCAGTAAGCAATTGAAAGCTTTGAAATATAATTCCTATTTTACGCCGGAGAAGCGAAATATTTTTTCGCTTTATTTTCCCCAAAGAAATTCCACAAACTTCTCCTTCTCCCTCGGCAATAGGAAAATCGACATACAGAGACCGCAGTAAGGATGTTTTTCCCGTTCCGCTTTTGCCTATTAAATAGACAAATTCTCCTTTATTAATAGACAGGTTTACATTCTTAAGAATATATGTCCCATATTGACAAACAGATACATTCTTCAGCGAAATAATTGCATCGTCTTCTTTTTGAGGAATAAGATCTTCATTTACAATAGCGTCCATGTTATTAGCTCTTAAAAATGATTCCTAAAACTTTTGTCTCTATACTCTGTTTACTTATTAAGTAATTTGATATTTAACAAGTTAACAAGGTAAAATATAAGGCGTTAATGAAAAAACACCTTGATTATTAGACAGGAACAAAAGTACAAAAAAATAATGGCTTTTATTGGAATTTTCTCGGATGAACGTTAGAATGCCCGTGTTTTGAATAAATCATCGAGTTATAACGGTTTTATATTTCTTTTTCGCCCTTATTGATATCAACTTGCTGTCTTTTTAGAATAACCTGATTTGCTTATTTTTGATAAAAAGGTATTTTGTTTACTTTTGCAAAAGCCAAAATTGACGAAGAGCATGATTTAAATGTGGTTATTTCGGATTGATTAAAAAAGCTGTTTCTGCAAAGAATAAATGAGACAATTATTTGCTTTTGTAAAGAAAGAATTTTACCATATCCTTCGCGATAAACGAACAATATTGGTATTATTGGGAATTCCCATTGCCCAGATTCTTATTTTCGGGTTTGCCCTTAGTTCCGAAATAAAAAATGTAAAAGTCGCTGTTTACGACCTCTCTAAAGACAATTCCACAAAGCAAATTATAAATCGTTTGCAGGCCAGCGAATATTTTGACATCGTTTCGGAATTGAAAATGCCGGGCGAGATAAATGATATATTCCGAAAAGGAGACGTGGAACTTGTCGTTGTTTTCGATCAACATTTTTCCGATAACCTTTTGCATACGGGAAAAGCCGGCGTTCAACTTATTGTCGACGCTTCCGATCCCAACGCTTCCCAAATGGTTATTCAATATGCTTCGAGTATTATTGGGGATTACCAGCAGGAATTATTATCCTTAAATAATATTCCCTTTCAAATAATTCCTCAAATAAAAATGCTCTATAATCCGCAATTAAAAAGCGCTTATAATTTTGTTCCCGGAATTATGGGATTGATATTGATGCTTATTTGCGCCATGATGACCTCTATTGCTATTGTTAAGGAAAAGGAGGTAGGAACAATGGAAGTATTGCTGGTTTCTCCCATAAAGCCGATTTATATTATATTGGCAAAAGTAATCCCTTATTTTGTATTGTCTTGCGTTAACCTGGTTACTATATTACTACTTTCGGTATATGTGCTTGGCGTGCCTGTTAGCGGCAATTTATTCTGGTTATTTCTTTTTTCATTTACTTTTATTGTGGGCGCTTTATCATTGGGAATTTTGATATCTTCTATCGTGAAAACGCAGGCAGCTGCGATGCTTATTTCAGGAATGGGATTAATGATGCCCGTAATGTTGCTTTCGGGAATGATTTTCCCAAATGAGAGCATGCCTTCTATTCTGCAATGGATTTCAAATATTATTCCTGCAAAGTGGTATATCATCGGGATAAAGAAGATTATGATACAAGGACAAGGTATTTTATCTGTTGCCAAAGAATTCGGAATATTGCTGGGGATGGCGGTTTTTTTAACAGCCGTTAGTTTGAAGAAATTTAAAATACGGCTTCAATAATTTTGCTTAATTGCGCGGCTGAGTGATTGAATTACTCCATCATTCAATCAATTCCTAATTTGGAATATTCAGCAAATAGAAAACGCATTCTAGTCAATTCATTATAAATTAATTAAATTTTTTCATCTTTATATATCTCCCCCTGAAAAAACGGTTTCGTGACAAAAATCGAGGTAATCTAAAAGACATGCGTTGATTGATATCCAAAATAGGGGAAACAACATACTCCTACATGTCAAGCATGATCTGCATGTTTTACCGAATACACTGTATGAAGTATTTTGGACTTGAAAACACACTTTTTATTTATTAAATCTTATCTTTGTATAGAAAATCCGAAGGCTTGCAATCTATTATTTTGCTAAAAATGAAATAATTACACAAACCGTTTTATTCCGGCTCAATTATAACATTAATACATTTCATTATTCGTTGAAAACAAGAAAGAAATCAGAAGATCACTCAAAGAAAGGAAAATCGAAGGGGAAGTCAAAAGGCAAGTCTCGTTTTTCACGAATTCTTAAACTGGCAGGAAAGATTATATTAGCATGCTTCCTGCTTTCTATTTTTACAACCATCCTATATCGTTTTGTCAATCCGCCCATTACGCCGTTGATGATTATACGCGTTTGCGAACAGGCGTTTAGCGATAAACGCGAAATCCGGATTAAAAAAGACTGGATGCCTATAGAAAAGATTTCTCCTTATTTAGTCAAAGCAGTTGTGGCTTCGGAAGACAATTTGTTTTTGACGCACAACGGGTTTGATATGAAACAAATCCAGATGGCGATGGAAGAAAGGAAAAAAGGAAAACGCACTCGTGGAGGGAGCACCATTAGCATGCAAACTGCAAAAAACGTTTTTCTTACGCCTCATAGAAATTTTGTGCGCAAAGGACTTGAAGCTTATTTTACGTGTTTAATAGAGCTTTTTTGGAATAAAGAACGGATTATGGAAGTATACCTGAATGTGATCGAATTTGGGGATGGAATTTATGGCGCGAATGCCGCGGCAAACTATTATTTTCATAAATCTGCGGCAAACCTTAGTCCGCGGGAGTCCGCCCTTTTGGCCGCTTGCTTGCCGAGTCCGTTAAGGCGGAATCCTTCAAAACCAACCCGTTACTTAGGCGGCAGGGCTGCTAAAATTCAAACTTTAATGCAACTTATCGGTCCCGTCGATTTTGAGAAAGAAACAACAAAACCATCTCCGAAATCTTCAAAGAAAAAGAAAAAAAAGTCTTGAAATAATACGCCTTCTCTTGCCGGAGCTATTTGTCATTTGCCTGATTCTGCTCAAAATGATTACTGTTGACAAAAAGATAGAAAAATTAGCGATCGAAAACGAGGTTACTTCAAAGGAATTGAAAGAATACCTTGCCGGATTCGGGGGAACTGGGACGTTTACATGACTTTCTTTTGGCGGAACAAATATTGGCTTATATAGTCGATGCTAACAGATAAATTTTCCGACAATATGTTTTTATCCGGAAACTTTATTCTTATAAACATGAAATTATAACGCTATTTATTTGTAATTTTGCATTCGAAAATTGTCCTGTTGTGTAACGGTAGCACCGCAGATTCTGGTTCTGCTTGTCTGGGTTCGAATCCTAGCAGGACAACAATAAAACAAACGGAGCAATGACATAGAATCTATCAATTGCTCCGTTTGTTTCTTGTATGTTGTTTGGGAAACTTCTTTTTTGCAGATTTCTACCACGACTCGTCTTCGTCGGCCAGCCATTTTCCGTCTTGTTTAATCAAATTCAGGGTTTCTTTGCGGGTAACCGTCTTGCCTTTTTCTTGAAAAGAGTAAACAACGGTCGCTTTTTTATCTTTGACGACAGTTTTCTCAATAACCACTTCGATGCTTTTCGACATCTCCTTCATTTTTTGTGTTTCCTGAGAGGTAAATTGATTCAAATCGTTTTGCATTATTTCCAGAAACTTAACGGCGTTAGCGGTCCCATACTTCTTTGCTTCATCCAGGTCAAAATTTTTCAGGGCGGTCAAATAATTTACTGCGGCGGTCTTTACTTCCTTTTCTTGAGAACAAGAATTAAAGAAAAATGGCGCAAAAGAAACGATAATAATCCATACAATCTTTTTCATTGAATAATGTTTTTTGTTTGTAATTACATCTTAATCAAACAAAGGTACGCAATTCAATAAGACGTTCCCGTTTTCATGGAAAAAACGTCTTTATTGTACTTCATTTTCATCCGGAAAAAATGACTACTTTTGAATTTTTTAAAATTGACTTCGAAAGACTTTTTTTAACAAACGAATTCCTTCTAAATGATGCGCAAAAACAATTACCTATTCAGTATGACAATTATCGGAATGCTTTTTTTTGTATTCGGATTCATCACTTGGTTAAATAGCGTGTTGATCCCTTTTTTAAAACAAGTTTGTCAACTGACCGATTTTGAGGCCTATTTTGTTACGTTTGCATTCTATATTTCTTATTTCATAATGGCTTTGCCCTCCTCCTGGATATTGAAGAAGACAGGTTTTACCAAGGGAATGTCCTTAGGGTTGTTTGTTATGGCAATAGGTTCGCTTATTTTTATTCCGGCGGCCAAAAGCGGAGATTATATTTTATTTTTAATCGGTTTGTTCGGGCAAGGCGCTGGATTGGCATTATTGCAAACCGCCTCAAATCCGTATGTAACTATTTTAGGCCCTATTGAAAGCGCCGCGCAACGAATTAGTATTATGGGGATTTGCAATAAAGTGGCGGGAATGATCGGCGTTTTTCTGTTGAGCATGATTTTGTTTGGGAATATGACGGAGTTATCAACCCAAATAAACGCCGCCCAGGGAGCGGAAAAAGCGTTATTATTAAATCAGATGGGGGAAAGAATTATTTTGCCGTATATCGGAATTGCTATTGGATTAACCGCTCTTGGGGTCATGATTCTTTTTTCCAAGTTGCCTAAAATAAAACCTGAAGAATCTGTTGAAGAAAAAGACGGGAAATTAAAATCGATCTTTCGTTTCCCTTATTTATGGCTGGGAGTGTTGGGTATTTTCTTGTATGTCGGGGTGGAAGTGATTGCCATTGATACACTGCCTCTTTATGCCGAATCGCAAGGTATACGCAAAGAAGTGGCTTCGAAATTGGCAACTTACTGTTTAATTGCGCTTACAGTAGGATATTTGTTGGGAATTGTTACCGTTCCCAAATACCTTTCGCAAAGTAAAGCGCTGGTAGTATGCGCAGTATTAGACATCGCCTTTGCCGTGGCGGCTTTGTTGACGAACGGCGTAACTTCGATCGTGTTTATTATTTTACTTAGTTTTGCCCATTCTCTGATGTGGCCCGGAATATGGCCTCTGGCTATCGAGAAATTAGGACGACATACCGAAACAGCTTCCGCGCTTTTAATCATGGGAATTGCCGGAGGCGCTTTAATGCCGCTGTTATATGGCGCTTTTGCTGATTATTTGCATAATCTGGGCGTGGAAAATTATCGTCAAATCCCATATGTTATTCTGATACCATGCTATTTATATCTTATCTTCTTTGCCGTAAAAGGACATAAGATAGGTAAAGCAATTGAGAAGAGCGTCAAATAGTTTAAATATGTTATGTTTCCCAAGAGGTTGTCTAAATTTTTATGGAAAAGGTTTTGAAAAATAAAAATGACTATTTCGCAGACGGGATTTTTCAAAAATAGTAGCGCTATTTGGCAAAAATTTCGGCAAGAAAGAGCATTTTTAGACTCAAAATACTTCATAGAAAATTTTTAAACAACCTCTAAGGTCCTCGCCGGGTTTATTTGCTTTTCTGAAAGATTGAGAAGAAATTATTGCCGATGAATCGCCTTGCTTTCAGGTAGTACGAGCATCTGATAAGAAATATTTTAAAATTGGCGTAAAAATTACGCCCTAGATATTGTATTGAGAAATAGATCAATAGCTTTATCGGAGATTTTTTTTGCCGGACTTTATAAACATTACAATGGAAGGAATCAAAACTTTTTTGGATTTGTTTTTTAGAGAAACCAGGCAAGTCCAATGTCGCTATTTGCCTTTCATCTCTTGTGCTGATTTCGTCAGGCAATAGATTTAGTTGCTTACAAGTTTTATATAATTCTGTTCGGGATACGGGAAGAAGATCGACGTGGCATGGAAAGCGGGTTGTATTTGTTGATTCATTCTTAATGTCTCGGAGAATTCCGAAGTCGTTTCGGTAGGCAAGCCGATCATATTAAACAACGAAATATGGATTCCATATTTTTCTGCAATAGATGCGGCTTCTAATATTTTTTCATTGGAATAATCTCGGTGAAGGATTTCTTTTCGGATACGGTAGCTGCCTGATTCCAAGCCGATAGTAACAGATGTAATATTTGCCTTTTTAAAGTTCCTAAACACTGACTCTATGTCTAATAAAGGGAAAATACGAAGGTTGGTCCCGAACTTTAACCGGAATTTTTTTCCTCTCCGAATCGATATAGTTCTTCGCAAAATATATCTAACCATTCCAAATCGACCCCTAACGTTTTTATCTCTAAATACATTTCCGTCGCTTCCGGAAATAGCTTATGTAAATAACGGATCTCCGTCATTGGACTCCTCAGTCTAACATATTTCCCCGAATCTATTTTTCTTAGCTTATGATTGCAACAATAAGTGCAGTTGTAAAGACAACCCCGTCCCAATAAAACCGTAAGTTTTGTGTTGGGCTCAAATATCCATTTTTGCCACATTTCCCTGTCGGGGAAAGGCAATTCATTTAAATCGCAAATAAACGGACGGGGAGAATTTTTTATAATTCCTTCGGCGTTTTTATCCAAAGATTCGGAATATGTGTAATATCTCTTCCTGTTTTCAGATTTTCAATTAATTCCAACGTCGGATATTCTCCTTCTCCCATGCAAAAAGCGTTGAATATTTCCAAATACTTTTCATCCGGATTCAATGTAACATAAACGCCTCCCGCAAAAAGAAACAAATCCGGAAACAAAATCTTTATTTCGGAAGCAACACGGCAAATAAAATCAAATTCAGAATAAACCGAGGTAAATACAACTATTTGAGGTTTGAAAGAATTGATCTCGTCCGAAAGGAGTTTTATATTCTTTTGTTTATACCTCCTATCCAATACCGCTAATTCGCATGAATGTCCATGTTTTTTCAACAAAGCGGCAATAAAAGAAATTCCGAAATAAATACCTTCTTGCCCTAATAAAGGCTTTTGTTGCACAATAGACTTTTGAATAGAATAAACGAATAATATTCTCATAAAATTCAAGCTTTTTAGCCATTTACAAAGTTAATTCTTTTTTATCTCACAATAATGCACCCGTTTTGCCAAGATTATTCAAAAAATCAAAACCCGAAAATGTTAAAAAATACAGGAACTCCGATTTATTTATGATTACAGAAATATATTTCTGTAATCATAAGTTTCATAAACACAAAATGTTTTGACTGGATTCATATTTAAGAGAACCTCAAAGTATATTTTTTCAATAAATTAATTTCTAATAAAACTTGTGAATTATGGTATAATCGCTATATTTGTATTAATTTTCATTTACAATAGTACAAATCATTAAAATGAAACATTCCTATTTATTATTCTTGTTTGTTTTTTTTCTATTATTCAAATTGCCGGTATCAAACGCTCAAAATAAGAGCAGCATATCAGAATATATGGATGACGGAGGGGTTTCTTCCGCCAAACATAATATATCCACCAATATTCTTTCCTATACTCGAGGAGACATTCCGATCCTCTATGAATACCGTTTTGCAAAATATTTTTCTATAGAAACCGGTGTCGGCGTCATGCTTCCATATTGTCTCAATTATTACGTTGGGGCTTTTTCAACTAATAAATCGGAAGAATATGCAGAAAAAACTCTTGGATACAGCCTGTTAGTTCACCCAAAATACTTCGTAAGAAAAGATTTGGAAGCTCCCGCATTCGGACTTTTATGTCGAATGCGCCACTATGGAGAAGTTACCCGTTTCGGATTCGCCACAACAATCGAAAAGCGCTGGATTTGTTGGAATCGGATTAGTATTAGTTTCGGAATGGATTTAGGATTTAGTTATCAAATATCGTCAAGTCCCGAAGATCCTTTTTATTTTGAAAAATATAATACAAAAGCAACTTATCCTAACGAAGAATATTGGATATTAATTGGAGGGTCATTAAAAATAGGGTTTATTTTTTAAACGATTACAATTCCAGTAAAGTTTTCTTTTGAAGAGATTTAAATATAAAAAATCAATCAGATGAAATGTCTATGAGACTAAAGTCTTGCCAAAGTGAATGATTATAAATCAGGGCGTGACTTGGAGTCACACCCTGACAGGCTATCAAATAAAAATAAACATATGAAAAAGATTTTAATTACTTTAATGTTTCTATTTGTTGCAGCTTTTGGTTCTGCACAAAATCAATCGGCCGATTTTCAGATAGAGTGGGGATCGGTTGAGAAGTTTTCGAAAAGAGAATTATACGCTTTTATAAAAATTATCGGAACCGACGATAACTATTTGTATGCATATCACCCCGAAGTTAAAGATCCGCAAAAAGAAATCGAAACGGATGAGTTATTCAAATGTAATCTGAAAACGGGCGCCATTGATAAAGTTGAATTTGACCTCGAAGGCAGAAAGTTTGAATATGCAACGTATTGGAACGACAAAATCTATTTATTCTCATCTTTTCAAAATAAAAAACATAAAAAACATTATCTTTTTGTCCAAACGGTGGATAAAAATACGCTTCGTCCTAATCCTGACATTGTTAAAATAGCGGAACTTGAATACGAAAAAGAAGGTAAACGGCGATCGATAGCGTTTAATTACGCATTTTCTCCGGATAGTTCTCAATTGCTGATATCCTATACGTTGGCAGATATGTATTCGGAAATCCTTTATTCTGGATTTGATGTTTTTAATAAAGACTTCAACCGTATGTGGGGAAATGACAATGTTACGACCGGCGTGGAAGGGAATTTCTCTTTTCAGGAATCGGCCATAGATAATTCTGGGAATGTATTTTTTACAGGAAAAATTGTTAATAAAAGAGCAACCGGCACATGGAATATGTTTTTCTCTAGTGAAGAAAAAGTAGAAGGGCCAAGCGAAGAGGAATTATCAAATAAATATTATATCATTGCTTATCTGAAAGACCAAAATTTTCCTGTCCCTATTAACATACAACTTCCTGAAAAGAAATACCCTATTACCGCCAAAATAGCTTTTAGTCCCCAGTTGGAAATATTTTGCGTAGGCCTTTATTCCCAAATAGGAATGAAAAATGCCGTCGGTATATTTTCGGCTAAAATAAAAGCGGCTGAGATGAAAGTTTCCGATACAAAACTAAAGCCTTTCGATTATACATTGCTAAGCAAAGGAATGAATAAAGAAGAAACTGAACAATTGCAAAAAAGTATAAACGAAGGCGAAGATTATGAAAATGCCGTTATATACGAATTATCCGAAAACAAAGAGTATAAAGATGATAGAGTTTTTCAATATGACCTAAAAAATATCCATTTTGGAAACAATGGAACCTTTACGTTAGGAATAGAAAAATTCCGGAGTTTTATGTATATGAGTCAAAGATCCACACAATCCGGAGGCTCCATTACACGATTTTCATATTATTATTTCGGAAGCGACGTACTTGTTGCAAATTTCAGGGAAAGCGACGCCTCCTTGAACTGGATTCAGAAGGTACCCCGTAAATTGTATCTTAAGGATAACGACATTCCTTCGGGACGCGCGGGGATTGCATTTTCAAAAGATAATTCTACCAAAGTATTTTTTAATACAATGGGGAAGGAATCTTTTACAGACGAAGGAGCGCCTAAGAAATCGGAACTGATACTAATTAGCATCGATCAAAATGGGCAAGGAGAAGAAAACAGGAAAGTATTACATTCCGCCAAAAATAATAAAATAATAGCCCGGCCCTCGGAATTGAAATCCCTGAACGCTGGAGAAATATTCATGTTTGGGGAAAAGAAATCTTCTTCAATAAGTTTCTTAAAGCTTAAATCCGGCAATTGATTTCTTCGGTATGAAGTTATCTTGCGCGGTTTTATTCATTATCAATGTTTACAAAAGATTCATCCTTATTTAATTTGATCATAAATAAACCACACAAAACCAATGAAAAAGTATTTTTTTACCTGTTTCCTCATTTTTTTCATTTTTTGTTTACAAGCCTCTGCTCAACAGGATAGCGTTTCCCTTTTCTATCAGAAAACGAAGAAAAATACAACGCTGATAAATGCTTCGAATATACTGAGCACAGATGTAATCTCTATTATCGGAGGTGAATTTCCCGTTCTTTGGGATCACAAATTTTCCAAATATTTCGAAACGGAATTGGGACTCGGGCTCATTCTCCCTTATTATGTGAATTTGAATCCTTTTTCAGATGTTTGGTTGTCCGACGACGATGAAAAAGTTCCGTTTTCGAATGATAAATTCGGATATTCTCTTTTTGCGGGATTTCACAATTACTTTTTCCCAAGTCCTTCGGGTAGTTTTTATAGCGGACTTTTTTTCCATTATAAGCATTACTCCGTTGCGGATATTTTTGAATGCGGAATTCAAGCCGGTTGGCAGCGACTATTTCTGGAACATTTTATGTTTGATTTGGGAATGAGATTTTCATTTTTCAGCCAAAATTCAGACGACGATATGAATTACTTCTATAGCCCCGATATTTTTCCGGTAGGTTTTAATCTTGCGTTCTCGTTAAAACTAGGATATATATTAAATTGAGAATGGAGAGCGGAAAATTGAAAATGACGAATGCTTATTGTTTAGGATTTATTGTTCAAAAAACATTCTCAACTTTATTCGGCGTTGCGTCATGAGACAGATTTGCTAAGTTATTCGTTTATAATTAAATAAATTTCATCAAAATACAAAATTTCAATAGTCCGTTACTTTTAATGTTAAATATCTATAAATCAATCAATTAAATGACATTTTAATTTGTTTAAGTCGCTGAAAATCAGTAATTTTATAGTTTATTCTACTATCCTATTCAGTTATGATTTTCAGGACTCAAA
>JAVBLV010000039.1:0-21877 GCA_031553195.1 Bacteroidales bacterium | reverse complement strand
AATTTTTTTAATCCATCAATTATTACTACATTTGCTTTGACCATTGAGTTTTTGTTTTTTAGTCGATACAAAGAAAGGATTTTTTATCCTTAACTCAATGGTTTTTATTTTTGTATCCCTTAACTTAACGACATTGCCCTTTAGGGAGTTGGGGGTATTATCAAGGATAGTCATATAATTTTTTATGTCGACATTAATTATTTAAAACAAAGTTCCTTGTATTAATTCCGCATCAGGGTCTATATGATTTTTCCCCAACTCTAATTCAACAGGAGGTTCTTCTTTTATTTCTTCCGTATCTTCATCCGCATAGGGCAAAGGTTCCAACCAACGTAATTCTTTTACAAAAAAAGTCGTTAATCTCTTCCCCTTGGCTTTTACCCCTTTGGCACCTATAAAATCAGCCGCGCATATTTCTTCGTTCTCGATCTTTCGCGTATTAAAATCTTTATCAAAAACAATGCTTAAACGAGGCAGATAATCTGTAGAAATCAACGTTAAATGCGTTTCGGGATGTTCGTCCAAAAAGTTCATTTTTTTATCGGTTTCCTCTATTTGAAAACGTTTGAGATAATATTTCTGCGATTCGCCATCGAAATAAACTGCCGAAACTGTTTTCTTCGGATTATATTTTTCAATCAAAAGAATATCATCGTCAAAATGATTCGAGAGATCAAAGTTATACAATTTATAGTTTCCGGACTTCATAATCGTCAAAATTTTATCGGCTCCTTTAAATTGTCCCAGAAATATTCCACGGTCATCAATGTTTAGACGCTTTACCACGTCGTCGAACCAAATCTTTCGGGCTCCCAGAGTGGAAATCCCCTCCCCTTTCAGATTAATTTTTCGCACGGCATGTCGCGTTAATATATTTCCCATCGAATTCCGCCCTTTAATAGCCAGTTCGGCAAAATCAAAATCAAAGGTAAGTTTTTTTAATTTAGGTTTGGGCTTTAACGTAACGCTTATGGTTTCGGCCTCTCCATTCGGATTGGCAGTAAAATACAGCACCTTGCTGCCTTTGGTTCCTTTGGTAAGGTCATAGGCTTTATCGCGGGTTATTCCATTTACTGCAAAACGTTTTATCATTACATTTCCAAAAGCGCCATCCTGATAAACCAAATTATAAATAGTTCTCTCGTCGTTGCGATGGAAAACATTGATATGAATAATATTTTCCCCGACAAAGGTCTTCTCCTGAACTTTTGTTACAATAAAAGTACCGTCGGATTTAAATACAATGATATCGTCTATATCCGAACAATCGCAAACATATTCATCTTTTTTCAATCCGTAACCTACAAATCCCTCTTTCCTGTTTACGTACAATTTTTCGTTGGCTACAGCTACCCAGGTCGCTTCTATGTTTTCGAAGTTGCGAATCTCCGTCTTTCTTTCTTTTCCTGCGCTGTAGCGCGATTTAATCCGTTCAAAATAAGCAATGGCATAATTTATCAGATTATCCAAATCAAATTTCACATGACCGATATCGTCTTCTACCGCTTTTAATATATCATCGGCTTTATCGGCATTGTATTTGGCAATTCTATCTATCGGGATTTTACGCAAACGTAGAATATCGTCGAGCGTAACCGGACGTAAAAGCTTTTTGACAAAAGGTTTCAACCCTTCGTCTATTGTTTTATTAATAGAGTCGTCGGTAGTACATTTCTTAATTTGTTCGTATATCTCATTTTCTATAAAAATACGCTCCAACGAAATCCAGTTCCATTTTTCCTGCAATTCCAACAATTCAATTTCCAATTCCCGCTTCAGCAGTTGTAAAGTATTTTCTGTCGAAGTTTTAAGAATTTCGTCAACGCCAATAAACCTGGGTTTTTCTTCGTCAATTATACAGGCGTTAGGAGAAATGGAGATTTCGCAATCGGTAAATGCATATAAAGCATCTATTGTTTGATCTGGCGAAACGCCCGGCGCCAGATGTATCAATATTTCTACATTAGCGGCAGTGTTATCGTCGATTTTCCTGATTTTTATTTTCCCTTTTTCATTAGCGGCCAATATTGAATCTATCAATCCGGAAGTCGTTGTTGAAAAAGGAATCTCGGTAACGACAAGCGTCTTTTTATCTAATTGTTGAATACGCGCCCGAACCCTTACTTTTCCACCTTTCAATCCATTGTTATATCTCGTAAAATCGGCCAAACCCGCCGTAGGGAAATCGGGAAAAATTTCAAACGGTTGGTTCTTTAGTATACAGATAGACGCGTCAATCAGTTCGATAAAATTATGAGGTAAAATTTTGGACGCTAATCCAACGGCAATTCCCTCAACCCCTTGAGCCAATAAAAGCGGGTACTTTACAGGCAAGGTAACGGGTTCTTTATTTCTTCCGTCGTAAGAGGGTTTCCATTCGGTGGTTTTAGGATTGAAGATAACTTCCAATGCAAGCTTAGACAATCGCGCCTCTATATAACGGGGCGCCGCAGCGCTGTCGCCGGTTAATATATTTCCCCAGTTCCCCTGGCAATCGACCAACAAATCTTTTTGCCCCAATTGAACCAAAGCGTCGCCAATTGAAGCATCCCCATGAGGATGATACTTCATGGTGTTTCCAATAATATTGGCGACTTTATTATAACGACCGTCGTCCAGTTCTTTCATGGAATGCAAAATACGCCTCTGAACAGGTTTTAACCCATCTCTGATTTCCGGCACGGCGCGTTCCAGAATTACATACGAAGCATAATCCAGAAACCATTTTTCATACATTCCTTTCAAAGAAAACGTACTCACCTGATGTTCTGAGGAAATTTCATTATTCCCTTCATTTTCAAACCCTTCTATCATAATCACATCATATCTGCAAATTGCAAAATTACCAAAAAACAACAAAAAAAGCATCACAATTTCAAACTAAAATATGATCAGAATTAGATTTCAATTGTTCGACGGAAAATACTACTTTTGCATTTTGATACATGTACTTTGGCATTTATGGAAGTTATTCAATTTAATGACTGTTGCGCTACAAATTTTTCTCATCAATTTGTTGTTACTATCGGAATGTTCGACGGCGTTCATATCGGACATAAAACAATTATTGAAAAATTGGTTTCCGAAGCAAAAAAAGCAAATGCAATACCTGCGGTTATTACTTTTAGCCAGCATCCCCGTTTGATTTTAGGGCAAGACGCCGAATCGTTGGAACTACTTTCGTCTCAAAAAGAAAAATTCCGTTTATTGGATCTTCTGCATGTCGAAAAAGTCTTTGTAATCGAATTTACCAAAGAATTTGCCGGCCTCTCTACCGCCGGATTTGTAAAACGATATCTGGTAGAGTCGCTTCATATTAAAGGACTGATTTTGGGGTACGACAATCATTTTGGGAATAAAAAAAGTAATGATTTTAGCAGCATCTTTGAATTGGCTAAACAATACGATTTTTTTGTAAAAACAACCGAACCCAGTTTCTATAACGGAATAACCGTTAGCTCCACACAAATAAGAAAAGCGCTTAAAAATGGGGAGATTCCTCTGGCAAATAAAATGCTGGGGTATCGATATTCGATTGAAGGGGAAGTAATTAACGGAGAGAAAATAGGTCGCGCTTTAGGTTTCCCTACGGCCAATTTAGAACCAATAGAAAAACATCTATTAATTCCTAGTCAAGGCATTTATGCAGCCCTTGTGCAATGCAACGGAGAAGCGTTGAAGGGCGGAATGTTAAATATAGGGACAAGACCTACCTTCGGCGAACATCAACAGTCGTTGGAAGTTCATATTTTTGATTTTTCAAAAAATATTTACGGACAAAATATCATCCTATTTTTTGTAGAAAAAATCCGGGAAGAAAAGAAATTCTCCTCTGCCGAGGAACTTGCAGAACAGCTAAAAAAAGATAAAAAATTCATCTCCAATAAATTAAAACCAATATTAAATTCAGAAACATAAGCTTATTCATGCGTAAAATACTCATATTCTATATCTTATTTTTTATTTGCCATGGAATTTGCTTGTCGCAAAACGATTCTACTCATTTATACGCCTCATTGGAGGAAGCGTTGTTACATCCTGATAAAGTTCAGCGGATTAGTTTGAAAAAGCAAAAATTAAAAGAATTTCCTCCACAATTATTTCGATTAACAAACCTGAAGGATTTGGATTTATCGTCTAACAAAATCCGGGAAATTCCAAAAGAAATAAGTTTGCTCGCTCATTTGGAAGTATTTAACGCCTCTAATAACTATATAAATCAATTACCCCAGGAAATGGGAGATTTGATTTATTTAAGACGTTTGGATTTAAGCAGGAATGATTTGGAGATATTGCCGTCTTCTATCGGCGCGCTTCTTCATTTACAAGAGTTAATCCTGTGGTCGACGTATGTTACAGAATTTCCCGAAGAAATGAAGAACCTGCAAAACACGCTTTTATATGTGGATATGCGAGCTATTCAAATGAATCCGAAAAAGCAAAAAGCGCTTCGCAATCTTCTACCGCACACGCGTATACAAATGGATAGAGCTTGCAATTGCAATTAACTTTACCTTTTCCAGACGCTAATATAATGACGAAGAAATCTATCATACTAATATTTCGTTTTTTTGTTTTTCGTTGAAAATCTTGAAGATATCTTAAATGTTTTTCCCATCACATCTACATAGCCGTCAAGTATGTTAACCGCGTTTTGTTTGTTGATCATAATGCCTTTGCTTATGCGTTGGAATAAGGCGTAAGGTAAGTCAAATTCTAAATTTATCAGGTTAGTTCTTTTTAAATCATACTTTTTGCCATAGATCGTATAAATTGATATATCATTCTGTATTTGTTCGAGGTATGCAATTTCTCCATAGGGTACTTTCTCTATTATCTGAGGGCCTTTTAGAATAGGAATATAATTCCCTCTTTCAATTTCAAGCGCATCGATAATGTCGACCTTTTTTTGCATTTTATTCAACTTCAACACATATCCCACCATATCCTTAAACTTTTCATAATTGAAAGGCTTATATAAAAACCCTTCCAGATGTTCGTTATACGATTCAACGGCATACTCCAAATGCGAAGTCATAACAATTACATATGGTTTTACCCTTTGAACCATATCTTTATAAAAAACCAATCCACTCTCTCCTTCCTCCAGTTCTATGTCTAAAAACAATAACTCAACATTTTCCTTTCCTATTAACTCTATGGCTTTTCTGGCTGAATTACAAGCCCAAACCAATTTTAATTCTTTATATTCATTTATATAAGATCTGACCAATGTTTGGTTATGAATATCGTCCTCTATAATTGCGCAAGTTACCATTTTGTATTACGATTGTACTCCTTTATTCTTGACTTTAGTTAATTAGAAACCCGATACTATATTAATAGAATTTTATCGAAAATAACTATTTATAATAAAATTGATTTTAAATTTTTTAAGATTGTTTATGATTCTTTCATGAAGCATCTTAAGTTTATTTATGATAGATGTTTTTGCTTTCATTACGAAATATAGATTTTGCGCCTGTTCAAGAAAGCAGAATATACAATTCTATCAAAACTTCGTATAAAAACAACAAATAAAAAAACTTTGTATTTCAATGGAATATTCTCAAAATCAAATCTATTTTATTTATAGAGTTTGTTCTTTTTGTATAGCATCTAAATAATATTCAATCGTCTAACATCCTATCCCTCTAAACCAAGAATGTAAAGCGGAAAAATTACCCATATTACTATTTTCCAAAAGAATAACATGTTTAAATAAATACAAGTCACAATAATGGCAAAAGTAAAAAGATTTTCACTGATTAACAAAAAGACTAAAGAAACAGGTAACTAAATTTACTCAACAGCAAATATTATGGTCGATTTATACCAAATATAGAAAAATGCATATCCGTAGAGTATATATTTGCAGATACTTAAACACAATTAAGATTTCCTATAACAGGTATTAAAAATACAAATGTAGCTATTTTGTATATGGAAATACAAGGGAGTGATAGTGATTTTTTAGCAATGATTCTGATAAAATAAGATTTTACCTCAATATCCCAAAAATCTCGACAAATAAAGTGACTGTTTAAAATTTTCCATGAAATATTTTCGATCTAAAACGCTCTTTTTTGCCGGAATTTTTACCAGATAGCGCTACTATTCTTGAAAAACCCCGTCTGCAAACTTGCTATTTTTATCTCTCAAAATCTTTTCCATAAAATTTTAGACACCCTCTAAGATAATTTTAATAAAAACAACCTATTCCAATGTCAAAGAGGGAAAAATCGTATCTTTGCAGCCCTAATTTTAAATGATAATTTCAAATGGAAATTGCTCCGAAATACGACCCCAGACTAATAGAAGACAAATGGTATGCTTATTGGATGGAAAAAAGATTTTTTCATTCGGAACCCGATAACAGGGAGCCTTTTTGCATTGTAATTCCGCCGCCAAATGTGACCGGCGTCTTGCATATGGGACATATGTTGAATAATACCATTCAGGATGTATTGGCGCGTCGCGCCCGCATGCAGGGAAAAAATGCCTGTTGGGTTCCGGGAACAGACCATGCTTCTATAGCTACCGAAGCCAAAGTGGTAGCCAAGCTTCAAAAAGAAGGAATTGACAAACGGTCGTTGACTCGCGAACAATTCCTGGAACATGCCTGGGAATGGAAAGAAAAACACGGGGGAATTATCCTTGAGCAGTTGAAAAAACTCGGCGCTTCCTGCGATTGGGAAAGAACCCGTTTTACCATGGAACCTGCTTTATATGAATCGGTAATAGATATTTTTGTCGACTTATATAATAAAGGACTCATCTATCGTGGCATACGCATGGTGAATTGGGATACCCAGGCGTTAACGGCGGTTTCGGACGAAGAGGTTATTTATAAAGAAAGCCAGTCCAAGTTATACTATCTGAAATATTTCATCGAAGGTTCTAATGACTTTGCAGTTATTGCTACTACGCGTCCGGAAACAATATTAGGAGATACGGCCGTTTGTGTTCATCCCGAAGATGAACGTTACCAACATTTGAAAGGAAAAAATGTTGTCGTGCCTCTGATAAACCGTCCGGTTCCTGTTATTTTTGATGAATATGTAGATCGCGAATTCGGGACAGGTTGCTTGAAAATTACGCCGGCGCATGATATCAACGACTATGCTTTGGGTTTGAAATATAAACTGGATACCATTGATATTTTCAATGATAATGGAACATTGAATGAAAAGGCCCTGTTGTATGTCGGGCAAGATCGTTTCGATGTGCGCAAGCAAATTGTAAAAGATTTGGATGCGGCGGGACTTTTGGTTAAGACCGAAGATTACTTGAATAAAGTCGGTCATTCCGAACGTACTGATTCGGTTATAGAGCCTAAACTTTCCGTTCAATGGTTCTTGAAAATGGAGCAACTGGCTAAACCGGCTTTGGACGTGGTGATGGATGATACGGTACAATTCCACCCCCCTAAATTTAAGAATACTTACCGGCATTGGATGGAAAATGTAAGAGATTGGTGTATTAGTCGTCAATTGTGGTGGGGACAACGGATACCGGCCTGGCATTTGCCGAATAAGGAAATCGTAGTTGCTCATAATAAGGAAGAGGCCTATCGTATGGCTTTAGAAAAATTCGGAAAGGATTGTTGTACAATAGACGATCTTCGTCAGGATGAAGACGTGCTGGATACCTGGTTTAGTTCATGGCTTTGGCCGATTTCTGTTTTTGACGGCATACGTAATCCTGACAACAAAGATATTCAATACTATTACCCGACCAACGATCTTATTACGGCTCCCGAAATTTTATTCTTTTGGGTAGCGCGCATGATCATGGCCGGAATTGAGTACCGCAAAGAAATTCCTTTTAAAAATGTATATTTAACCGGAATTGTCCGCGATAAATTGGGAAGAAAAATGTCTAAATCATTGGGGAATTCGCCCGATCCTATCGAATTAATCGAAAAATACGGAGCAGACGGCGTAAGAGTGGGAATGCTGCTCTCCTCTCCTGCCGGAAATGATTTGCTTTTTGATGAATCTTACTGCGAACAGGGACGGAATTTCAGTAATAAAATATGGAATGCATTGAGGTTGATAAAAGGATGGGAAATAAGTGAAAGCCTTCCCCAACCGGAAAATAATAGAACAGCAATCGAATGGTTTAAAAATAAATTCAACCAGGAATTGTCTATTATTGAAGATAATTTTTCCAAATACCGTTTAAGCGAAGCCTTGATGGGAGTTTATAAATTGGTTTGGGATGATTTTTGTTCCTGGTACCTGGAAATGATAAAACCGGCTTATCAGCAACCCATAGATTCTATTACATATAAAGAAACGTTGGGTATTTTCGAACAATTGATGAAAGTTTTACATCCGTTTATGCCGTTTATTACCGAAGAAATATGGCATATTCTTTCGGAAAGAACGGAGAAAGATTGTATGATCGTAGCGTCAATGCCTACTTCTCAATCTGTGGATAAGAGCATACTGGACTTATTTACTGCTTTTGAAAATGTGGTAATGTCTGTCAGAACGTTGCGTAATGAAAAGAACATTCCACAAAAAGAAGCGTTGGAGTTATATGTAAGAAAAAATCAGGAACAAATTAGCGGCAACACTTCGTTTGACGGTTTGATAAAGAAGCTTTGCAACCTTAATAAGTTGGAATATGTCGGCGAAAAGATGGATAATACGTTATCCTTCATTGCCAATTCAACAGAGTACTACGTTCCTTTAGCCGATTCTATCGACAAGGAAGCCACATTTAAAAAGCTGCAAGAGGAATTGGAATATACGCGCGGTTTTTTGCAAATGGTGCAGAAAAAGTTATCTAACGAACGTTTTGTAAACGGAGCTCCGGCCAATGTCATTGAAATGGAACGTAAAAAACAAGCGGACGCCGAACAAAAGATTGTTCTGTTGGAAGAACAAATTAAACAATTGTAGTTGGTTTATTTGAATACATATTCAAAACATAACTAATATTTCAAAAAATGAAAAATCACATTTACGCCTTCATTTTGGTAATAAGCATGTCAACATGTGCGGGGAACATGTATCTGCATGCACAGTGTAACAACTTTGATTTTGATCGTGGCGATTTTTTCAATTGGACAGGAAAAACGGGGAAATATTGGGGAAATTATAGACCTGCAAATATTTTTGAATGGACAACTCAGAATATTTCTTCAGGAACCTTGCCTACTGTAAATTCTGTTTGTTCATCATATCAACCTGATGAACATAGCGGAAGAAGATTTACTCTTTTACCTCGTAGGCCTCCCGGAACATTGCCTACAGATCGTTTTAGTTCCGGGGGATTGCCTAAATACCCAAACGATACAAATTGTAAATATGTTGTACGTTTAGGAAATGCTTGTGACGGCGCCGAAGCTGAGGCTTTAACTTTTAGCTATTCTCCAACGCTTCAGAATAGTTTACTACTCTTAAACTATGCGCTTATGATTGGATCCCCTCATCCGGGATATGGCCTGGATAACCCTACCTTCGAAATCCGCGTAAAAGCCGATGGCGTAGTAACTCAAGAATTAAAATGCGCGGAATTGAGAATTAACTCCGACACGCGTAGCCCCCTTGTTTTGCAGGATACGGCTTTTCATACTCTTCCTGTTGGATCTTCCAGCCCTTATTATTTATACCGGAGCTGGAGTAAAGTAGGAATAGACCTACATCTTTACCAAGGTCAGGATATTGAGGTTGAAATTGCTATTGGCGACTGCTCTTTTAGTGGACATTTTGGCTATGCTTACTTTAGCGGAACTTGTATGCCGATGGAGTTAATTAATTGGGAATGTGCAAGTATGCCTACTACCGATACGGCCGCCATTGTAGAAGCTCCCGAAGGTTATACCTACAAATGGAAAAAAGCGTCGGATACCACGGTTGTGATATCAACCGACAGAATACTGGCTTTAGTTGATACTGATTTTACAGATAATGCCGCTCTCTCCCTTTTATGCGAATTAACATCATTGGCAATAGGAACTAACGGGCAAGGTTGCATAACCAATTTAGAAATAGTCGTCGACAATAATAAACCTCTTGCTTCTTTCACCCATACTTTTGATACATGCGATACTACTCGAACCGTTAACTTCGCGTCTAACAGCATATCAAGAGCATCGGAATTAGATACGTCTTCTATCGAATGGGATTTTGGAGACGGAAGTCCTGTCGTTACCGGCGTTGTTAATCCTCAACATCGTTATGCAACCCCCGGCATTTATATTGTAAAATACAAAATATCTTCGCTTATGGGCTGTTCCAGTAGCGTTCAGGATACCCTAACAATAACCGATCCTGTAGGCATAAGCCTTAACAAAAACACGCTCCCGCCTGAAGTCAATATTTTTCCCAATCCCACAAATGGAGAAATAAAGGTAAGTTCCCAAAAAGAGAGTCTGCATATTTTATCTGTGCAAGTGTTGGATGTAACAGGTAAATTGGCGTTTGAAAGCCAAACAAGCACCTTTAACATTGGGCATTTACCCAATGGCATTTATTCAATAAGAATACATACCAATAAAGGCATTTCGGTAAAGAAGGTAGTAAAACAGTAGCGCGTTAACGTCCTCCGATTAACATTTGTTGTTTAATACAAAGTTATTGAACCGGAATGCCGAAAACAAGCTGACGCCGAACAAAAGATTGTTCTGTTGGAAGAGCAGGTCAAACAGTTAAAAAAAATTTAGAGATTTGCATATTTTTATAACGCCTGTCATTCAAAATGCCACCGAATGACAGGCGTTAAATGATTTCCATTATCAGCCTATTTCAATAGAAGGCTTTGAACAGAATTTTGCTTTAAGGCCTGGCCGCTTTTGATTTTCTTTACGCTATCTGTCGTAGACCATTATTGACTTGACTTTATTCAGACTGCGTTAGCCCGTCAAACGCCATGCGTAGCATACCTTATTGAGGATTTTCCGTTCAAGCGAAGCCGATAGGCAGAGCGCATTTAAATCCTCAAACCATTTTTGATTCTTTTTTAGGCTCCCAAAAGAATAGAAAGAAAATATCTTCGCCTATTTTTTACACTGATCCATTTATTCTCTATCCGTCTCTATAGAGCAATTAATCCACCCATCATCAAAAGAAGCATTATACTTCTTATAAAAGTCGATAGCCAGTTGATTCCAAGATAGAACTTGCCAAACAACGCCATTCAGGCTTTTTTCTTTTGCCTCCTCGATAAGTTTTTCGAATAACAAGCCTCCCATCCCTTTTTTCCTCATTGATTGAGAGACATAAAAATCCTCCAGATACATCCTCTGCCCTTTCCATGTGCTATATCGAATATAATACAATGCAAATCCATGTATTTTACCTTCAAATTCCGCAACATATGCCCACCAAACCGGTTTTTTCCCAAACCCGCTCTCCTCAAAATGCGATAAGGATACGGTTACTTCCTCCGGCGCCTGTTCATAAACAGCCAATTCCTTTATTAATTCCAATATTCTCGGACAATCTTCCTTTACCGCTTTTCGTATAACAGGCAATTCCATTTTTTTTATTTTTAAATATATCAAAATCAAATATTTACTAAAATAAATATCCTTTCTTTAAATCTCAAAAGAGGATATGAAGTTCTGATTTCATGCGTTAAAAAAACTTTTAAACAGTACAAACGCTCAATCTCAAAATTTACTATTCCCTTATTCCCATTTTTCACTTTTCATTCTTTGTTTTTCATTTTAATAAGACCTTTGCTCATAGCTACTTCATATCCTATCTTTGCAACTGAGTTGCAAAATATTATTTTATCTTTGCATTTGCAAATTTAGCAATATCGCCATGAATTTCAAGAAACATATTACAATTATGTTGTTGGCATTGATTAATGTCGCGCTTTTGGTTCATGTTGTTACGCCTCACCATTATCATCATGACAAAGCTGTTTGCCTAACGGTTACTGATTCCTGCAAAGAACATCACGATTCGAAGGACAAATGTCATGACCACGATAGCCAGCATAAACATGAGGATATAGAAGGTTGTTCCGTTAATTATTTTCTGGTCAAACAAAGCAATCCTAATTTCAATTCTCAATCGTTTGACTTAATTGCAACAATCTTTTGTCAAAATCAAAAAATTATTTCTGTATTCAACGCTTTTGTTTTTGAATACAAGCCTTATATTTATTCTTATTACCTTTCTTATGCAGGTTGCGCATTAGGTTTGCGCGCTCCGCCAACAAGCCCCTTTTCCGTTTCCCCAAAGGGGAAAAACTGCTTGCGCTCATAAATCTTATCTCATTTTATTTAGCGTCCGGTTTATCCTCTTTTCTAAAACGAAAAGATATCCATTCTTTTCAATTTTCTCAATTTAAGAACTTTGTAATTGTACAAATTATGAAAATGGAATCGGCGTTGGCCAAATCTTCCTTAATAGGATTTAGAGGAATTAGTTATTTGATTTGCATAAGTATGTTATTTTTTGCGGCATGCAAATCGCGCCACAAAGTGGATGATCATTCAGGACATACCCATGAAATCGAATCTCATGAGGGGCATGACCACAATCACGAGTACGACCAAGAAGGGGATCATAACCATGACCATGAAGAGGACTTGGATATTCATGCTCAAATGGGTATAACTGCATCTGACGAGATTGTTTTTACCAAAACACAAGCCCAATCGGCAGGATTAAAAATATATGAAGTCAAACGCGGCGGATTTAAACAAGTGATTAAAACCGGCGGACAAATATTATCGGCGCAAGGCGATGAATCCGTTGTTGTAGCTACCACAAGCGGTATTGTATCTTTCGGCAAAACACAAATTGCAGAAGGCGTCCAGGTGAGAGCCGGCGAATCTTTATTGGCCATCTCTTCGAAAAATATTGCTGATGGCGATCCGGCTCTAAAAGCGCGCCTGAATTTCGAAACAGCACAAAAAGAGTTTCAGCGGGCAGAATCTTTGATTGGGGACAAACTCATTTCCCAAAAAGAATATGAACAAATCAAACTTAATTATGAAACAAGCAAGGTAGCTTATAATGCGGTTGCCAAAAGTCAAACAACAAACGGAGTCAGCGTTTCGGCGTCCATGAGCGGATTCATTAAAAATAAATTGGTTAATGAAGGGGATTTTGTGTCGGTAGGCCAACCGCTTTTTACCATAACACAAAATAAACGCCTACAACTCAAAGCTGATATTTCGGAACGTTACTACAAAGATTTGCAAACGATTAGCTCTGCCAATTTCAAAACGCCTTATGATGCTCACGTTTATAAAATTTCAGAAATGAACGGCCGCTTGCTATCATTCGGTAAATCTTCGAATACGCAAGAATATTATATTCCCGTCTACTTTGAATTTGATAATGTAGGTCAAATCGTTTCGGGCGCTTATGTTGAAGTTTTTCTTCTGTCTAAGCCGCTCGAAAATGTACTTTCTGTGCCGACCACTTCACTTATTGAGGAACAAGGACTTTTTTTTGTTTACAAACAAATAGGCGAGGAAAGCTTCCTAAAACAAGAGGTCAGGGTTGGCAATAATAATGGGGAAAACGTACAAATACTTTCCGGTTTGAACGAGGGTGAAAAAGTGGCGAGTAAAGGAGTGTATCACATTAAACTGGCCAGCAACTCAGGGGTTATGCCCGAAGGGCATAGTCATTAAAAACCGGCCCATCTTCCGTCTTCCCAAAGGGAAGAAACCGTTTGCGCAAATAAATAACAATCGATTAATTAAATACAAGCTAGTCTAGTGTCAATAATAAAACATACATTAATTAAGGAATGGAAAACCTCACAGGTTTTAAAAATCTGTGAAGTCTCACCCATCATTTCATTTGAATGTTGATGCAACACTAGCGTTAGATAAAGTCCCCCTTCGGGGGATTTAGGGGGCTAGGAACTTTTATGTTAAACAAAATCATACAATTCTCATTAAAAAACAGACTGGTAGTATTGGTGTGTTCATTACTTCTGCTTTTTGCAGGATTATATACTACTCAGAATATGGACGTGGATGTCTTTCCTGATCTGAATGCGCCTACAGTTGTCATTATGACGGAAGCCAATGGCATGGCTCCCGAAGAAGTGGAACGCCTGGTGACTTTTCCTATAGAAACATCGGTGAATGGCGCTACTGACGTAAGACGCGTCCGCTCCTCTTCTTCTGCCGGATTTTCTGTTGTCTGGGTAGAATTCAATTGGGGAACGGATATTTACAAAGCGCGCCAGATTGTAACAGAAAAACTTTCGACATTGGGTGAGGCTTTGCCGGAAAATGTCGGGCAACCTATGTTGGGTCCGCAATCTTCTATCTTAGGCGAAATTTTAATTATCGGATTAACATCCGATTCCACTTCTTTATTGAATTTAAGAACCTTGGCCGATTGGACATTGCGTCCTCAATTGTTGTCAACCGGAGGCGTTGCCCAAGTTACCGTCCTTGGAGGCAATATTAAAGAGTTTCAAATACTGCTCGATCCGGGACGCATGAAACATTACGGCATCAGCCTCGACGAAGTCATGTTGGCCGTAAGTAACATGAACCAAAATACTACCGGAGGCGTCATGTATGAATATGGCAACGAATATCTTTTGCGCGGCACATTACAAACCAGTAATATCGACGATTTGGGGAAAGCGGTTGTACGAACCGTCAACACAACGCCTGTTCTGCTTTCTGATATTGCCGACATACAAATCGGCGCCAAATCTCCTAAATTGGGACTTGCTTCGGAAAGAGGAAAACCGGCAGTTTTGCTGACCATTACCAAACAACCTAATACCAGCACGGTTGAGTTAACTAAAAAACTGGATCAATCTATTGCTGCCATTCAAAAAGCCTTACCTTCTGATATTAAAATTTCAACCAATATTTTCCGTCAGGAACATTTTATTGATAATTCTATCGGAAATGTACAAAAATCATTGCTCGAAGGTTCCATCTTCGTTGTTATTGTATTGGTCATTTTCCTAATGAACGTCCGCACTACGCTAATTTCATTGGTATCCTTACCATTGTCCCTACTTTGTTCTGTTTTGGTTCTTAAACTTATGGGATTCACGATTAATACCATGAGTCTTGGCGGTATGGCTATTGCCATTGGTTCATTGGTGGACGATGCCATTATTGATGTGGAAAATGTCTTTAAACATTTAAAAGAAAACCGACTTAGACCTAAAGAAAGACAACAAAGCGTGCTACATGTTGTATTTGAAGCCTCCAAAGAAGTCCGCATGCCGATTTTAAATTCAACTTTAATTATTGTCGTCAGTTTTATTCCTTTATTCTTCTTAAGCGGAATGGAAGGACGGATGCTTGCTCCACTTGGGATTTCATTCATTGTGGCTTTATTTGCTTCCACTATTATTGCGCTTACTGTTACTCCTGTTTTATGCAGTTACTTGTTGGGAAAAAATAAAAACGCTAAAAAAGAGAAAGAACCTTTTGTCATCCGCAGACTCAAGAAATTATATCAATTAAGTTTGGATTGGGCTTTGGAACACAAAAAAATAGTATTATCGGTAACAACCGTATTACTAATTTCAGCCGTTGTTATCTTTTTCACTTTAGGAAGAAGTTTTTTGCCCGGATTTAATGAAGGCTCATTAACAATAAATGTGAGTACTTTGCCCGGCATTTCTTTGGAAGAATCTGACAAAATCGGACATTTGGCCGAAGAAAAACTATTAAGCGTACCCGAAATTCAAACGGTGGCAAGAAAAACAGGCCGCGCCGAACTGGACGAGCATGCATTAGGTGCAAACACATCCGAAATCGAAGCGCCTTTTGAACTCAAGAAACGTTCAAAAGATGAAATGGTTGCCGAAGTCAGGGAAAAACTCAAGAGTATTCCCGGCGCCAATGTTGAAATTGGGCAACCCATTTCGCACCGTATCGACGCTATGCTTTCAGGAACCCGCGCCAATATTGCCATTAAGCTTTTCGGAAGCGATTTGAATAAACTGTTTTCCTTAGGAAATGAAATCAAGTCTGCCATTCAAGATGTGGAAGGCATCGCCGATCTGAATGTAGAACAACAGGTAGAACGCCCGCAAATAAAGATTACGCCTAGACGCGAAATGTTGGCTAAGTATGGTATTACTCTTCCGGAATTTTCTGAGTTTGTCAATGTCATGTTAGCCGGACAAGTGGTTTCTCAAGTATATGAAAGCGGACGGATGTTTGACCTTACTGTAAAAGTCAATGACAATTATAAAGGGGAAATCGAAAAAATACGCAACCTGATGATTGATGCCAATGGAACAAAGGTTCCTTTTGAATATGTTGCCGACATTAGGTCTTCATCGGGCCCCAATACAATTAACCGTGAAAATGTACAACGGAAAATCGTGGTTTCGGCCAATGTTGCCGGACAAGATCTAAGAAGCGTCATCAATAGCATTCAACAAAATATCGAAAATAAAGTCACGCTTCCACAGGATTATCACATTGAATACGGCGGACAATTTGAAAGCGAACAAGCTGCTTCAAGGACTTTGTTTGTTACCTCTATTTTCTCTATCCTGGTTATTTTCTTGTTGTTGTTCAACCAATTCAAAAATGCCAAACAATCGGCCATTGTCTTGCTGAATCTTCCGTTGGCGCTAATCGGAGGGATTTATGCTATTTGGTTTACAACAGGTGAAATCAGCATACCGGCTATTATCGGATTTATCTCGCTTTTCGGGATTGCCACACGGAATGGGATATTACTTATGTCTCATTATAATGACTTGAGGAATAAAGGTTATTCGCTTCACAATAGCATTGTAAAGGGTTCGCTGAACCGTTTGAATCCGATTTTGATGACCGCGCTTTCGTCAGGTTTGGCTTTAATTCCATTGGCAGTACAAGGCGATTTGCCCGGCAACGAAATCCAAAGTCCGATGGCCAAAGTAATATTAGGAGGATTGTTAACCTCTACATTATTAAACATGTATATCGTGCCGATTATTTACCGGATGGTGAAAAAATAATGAAGAATTAAAAACGAGAAATTAAGAATAACTCAAAATGATGAACGATGAACCATAAGCCATAAACTTTAAGCGCTCAGCATTCATAATTCATAGTTTACCATTCTCTTGGAAAAGGAGTAAAGATATTTATAAATAAATTTGCTTTTAATAAAAATAATTTCCAACTTTGATTTTTATTTAAAGATCACAATTATAAAATCAATTGACATGGAATCAAATAATATCTGTTTTATTATTTCACCAATAGGCGACAAAGATTCATCTGCTAGAAAAAGGGCCGATGAACTTTTGGATTTTCTAATCAAGCCCGTCTTGGAAAGTTTAAAAGAATTCCATTTGGAATCTATACGTGCTGATAAATTATCTACTCCGGGGATGATTACAACGCAAATCATTAATCATATATTAAGTGATAAGTTGGTGATTGCAGATCTTTCAGATCATAATCCCAATGTTTTTTATGAACTTGCGTTAAGGCATGCTTTCAGAAAACCTGTCATACAATTAATTGGAGAAGGCCAAAAACTTCCTTTTGATGTTATGGGGATTAGGACAATACCTTATAATCTTAGCACTCCAAAACTACTGAGAGAAGCAGAGGAACAGTTAAGAAAAGCAATTGTATCATCATTGGCTGAAGATGCTCGGGTTGAATCTCCTGTAACAATTGCCGCTCGTCTTGAGGATTTGACAAAAAGCGATAAGTCCGAAGATATCTTAATTTTTCAAACTCTGATTGAAAATGTATCCAGAAAACTTGACAGTATGGAAAGTCGAATATGCAGAACAGATGATTTTAAAGAAGCAATACCTCCACTTATTAAAGATAAATTAGAAGATATATTCAGTAGTTACTCAAATGAGATAGGTCTATTAAAATCTGTAAAATTTGCAGGTGTTACAGGAATATTTAAAAGACGGGAAACAGCTATAAATGCTTTTTCACGAGCATTAGATGAAGAAAATAAAGAAATTATAATAATAGGTTCTTCGTTGAAAGGTTTACTTCAAAAAGAAGAATATTCAGAAATAAGAGAAAAAATTAAATTTAAAACACAAAGTGCGCATGTTATTGTGAAATTTTTATTGACGCATCCTATCGTTGCTGATTTCAGGGCTAGTCAAGAAAATAGAAGCGCGGGACAAATAGGGCAAGAAATAGTGGACAGTCTTATTATTCTCAAAAATTGGGGCATTAAACCAGAAAATGTAAGATTGTATTTAGGCACCCCTACTTGTTTTGCTATTAAAACATCCCGCCAAATGCTAATTAATCCATATCCTTATATTTCTGTTTCCTTTGATTCGCCATGTTTACATTTGGAATATGCTTTAGAAAGAGGCGCTGAAAGTCCGGGTTATTTTTTTGATGAATTTAATAGTAGGCATTTTAGTGCATGGGATTCTGACTTATCAGTACATATTCAAGATTTTTCAAGAACCATTAACCATATTCAAAATAATCTTTCCAACTATTCTCAAAAAGTAAACGCTATAATTGAGGAGGGAAAAAGGATTCAATAGATTAAATCATAAATAATGTGGAATTCCATTAATTGCAAACAAAACCCATGAAAATAAAATAACAGTAATAGAAGATCTGTCGAATAAATTATTGACCTCTACCCTGTTAAATATGCATATTGTGCCGATAATTTACCGGATGGTGAAAAAATAACGATGAACGATAAACTATGAATGATGAATGTCTTAAATTTATGGCTTATAACTATTGTTCAGCATTCATCGTTCATCGTTAAAAACGTCCTTTTACTTGATTTTGCAAGCCCGGAAAATATCCCGCAAATGTTGAAGCAACCCGATGAATTCGGAAGTTTTTTCATGCATGATATTCTGGTAATCGGTAGCTTGCTCTAATTCGATGATGGTTCTTGCATAATCGAAGGCAAGGGCGTCTAAGGTGTTTGCAATGCTTTCGGGAGAAGCGATTTTTGTTAACAGTTCTTCAACCGGAAACAGGTTCAGTTTTTCTGACATAATTTTGGAATTTTAGAGTAAATAAAAAAACCCTGCCGTAGGTGCTCTAACGCTCCAAAGAGACGTCCGGGGGCTTTCGCCACACCGCGCCATAGCAGGGCAAATCTTGATTTTTTCATATTAACTTTGGATTTATAGAGGCTGCAAAGATAGAGAAAAAATGGATGGAGGAATAAGAAATTCTGTAATCTAAAATTAATATACAAGGCTTTTCATTACGTAATAATTTAATATATTTGCACGTGAAAGAAAATTTTATCATGAATACAAAACTGACATTAAATTTAGACAAAGACATTATTGAAGAAGCAAAGTCTTATGCAAGGAAGAACAAAGTAAGTTTATCGAAACTCATTGAGAATTATTTAAACTCGCTTACAAAATCTTCCTCCAAAACAAAGAAGATAAGTCCGTTGGTAGAAAGTTTGACAGGTATTATTCCCAATGAAAATATGGATGAACGCGGGAATTACAGAGATTATCTAACAGAAAAATACTCATAAAATGGAAAAGCTTTTAATAGATACCAATATCATTATTGATCTGTTAGCAAAACGGGAGAACTTTTACCAGGAAGCACAGGAATTATTTACGCTTGCTGATGAAAAAAAGGTGTCCATGTTTATTTCAGCCTTAACATTTGCCAACACGCATTACATATTATCAAGACATCTCAATGCCGACGAAGCCCGTAAAATTCTCATCAAATTCAAAGTTTTGGCAGAAGTATTGCCTCTTGAAGACAAAGTGTTGGATTTGGCTTTGGCATCGGATTTTAATGATTTTAAGGATGCAATACAATATTACACGGCTTTAGACAATAAACTGGATATTATTATCACCCGAAACAAAAAAGATTTTAAGAAGTCGGAACTTCCTGTATTAACGGCAAAAGAGTATTTGAAAAAATTACTACAGGGAGAGTAAGATCGCAGAGGTTATTTAAAATTTTCTATGAAGTATTTCGAATCTAAAAATGCTCTTTTTTGTCGGAATTTTTACCAAATAGCTCTACTATTTTTAAAAAATCCCGCCTGCAAAATAGCTATTTTAATCTCTCAAAATCTGTTTTATAAAAATTCAGACAACCTCTAAAAGAAAAATAAATAATCATACAACAAGATTAGAGACCAATTATGAATAATCAAAATTTCAAAATAATGAATCTAATAAGAAAAAGAACAATGATACGTCCATTTTTCATTCTTCATTCTTCATTTTTCATTGCATTCCGGCTTCTGGCTGTCGCTTTCATTCTCTGCATCGGTACTTTCACTCAGGCGCAAGACAATTTTAATGCAGTATTGAAAAGCATCGAAAGTAATAACACAACGCTTAAAGCCTTTCAAAAACAGGCCGAAGCACAAAAAACAGCCAATAAAACCGGTATTTATTTACCCAATCCCGAAGTGGAATTTCATTACCTCTGGGGAAATCCGGAAGAAGTTGACAATCGCGTTGACTTAAATGTTACCCAGTCATTCGATTTTCCAACTGCCTATCATTATAAATCCAAATTGGCCGAGGGGCAAAACAAACAAGTAGATTGGACGTATCAACAAGAACGTAAGAATGTTTTGCTGCAAGCAAGGTTATTATGTGTAGATCTAGTATATCGTAATTTACTCAAAACAGAACTCAACAAACGCTTGAAACATGCCACCGAAATGAACCGCGCTTATCAAACAAAATTCGACAAAGGGGATGTGGATATTTTGGAACTAAATAAAACGCGTTTTAATTTACTTACCATGCAAAAAACCGTAGAATTGAATGAAGTAGAAATTACCGGCCTCATGGCTGAACTAACCCGTTTAAACGGAGGAATTCCTATTTCATTTGAATTGAATGCATACTCCAACTATACCCTTTCTTCTAACTTTGACCAATGGTATCAAACTGCAGAACAGAATAATCCTACATTAAAGATGGCCGAACAAGATATAGAAACAAGCCGCATACAAGAACGGCTCAATCGTGCCATGAGTTTACCAAAGCTTTCGGCAGGATACATGAGCGAACGGACTACCGGAACCAGTCTTCAAGGAGTAAGCGCTACCATTTCCATCCCTTTGTGGGAAAACAAAAACACCATAAAAGCAGCCAAAGCCCAAACTTATGCGTTACAAAGCGTGCAAGCCGATAACCAAATGCAGTTTCGGAATACCTTGCAAAGTCAATACAACAAAGCGACAAGTTTGCAACAGCTTTTAGCAAGCTACAAAGAAACTTTACATGTAACCAATAACCAAACTTTACTTGATAAAGCCTTGCAAAACGGACAACTTTCTTTGATCAACTATCTTGCAGAACAAACGCTTTATTATGATGTTACTGATAAATTGCTGGAAACCGAGCGGGATTTTCAATATGCGGTCTCGGAACTGTGGGTGTTGGAAAACTAATAAAAACAGAGGTTGAAAAATCAATTGAACCATTTTTATTTTCGTAAGTAAGTAAAATCCTACAAATTCTTTTGCCAGGCATCTCACAAAAGTTGTCTAAGAATTTTTTCAGGAAGTATTTGAGTCTAAGAATGCTCTTTTTTGTCGGAACTTTTACCCAAATAGCCTACTCTACTATTCTTGAAAAACCTGTATGCAAAATAGTTATTTTTATCCCTTAAAATCGGATCAGTGTAAAAAACAGGTGTAGATAATTTTTAATGTTTCTATCATAATGGTAAGAATATAATAGACTGCATTGTGATCTTTCTTTTGCCTTGACGCAAAAGAAACAAAAAGTCAAGGCTGACGACAGATAGGCTAAAAAATCATTTGTTGCGGCTAAACAAAATAACTCGCCTGTCGACGCTGTTATTCCAACCCCTAAATAACAAACGCTGTCATGTTATTTTTCGGAAGGAGGCTTCGAACAGAATTTTGTTTTTAACGCCTCCACTAATGATTTTTCTTAACGCTATCTGTCGTAGGCCGTTATTCCCTTA
>JAVBLV010000054.1:0-7856 GCA_031553195.1 Bacteroidales bacterium | reverse complement strand
ACAGCATTGGTCGATACACGGAGCCAAAAATATGCTCAAACTTAGAACACTTTATATGAACCAACAGTGGTGTAAAGTAATAGATATTGTTAACTCTAAAAGTAAATTGGCTGCTTAATGCGACATTTTGAAATGCACCCTATTTGATTGATTATTTTAAAATAAAAACTTATCAAAGTCCAGGGAAAATAATGTTTTGAAACATTGAAAAGATAGAATACATTTATAACCGACTCTTCGGAATGGATCGGAATACAAAAATAGGAAGAGGAAATTTTAAGAGGTTGTCTCTATTTTTATAGAACAGATTTTTAGATTCAAAATACTTCATAGAAAAATTTTCAGACAACCTATAAGAAGTTAGAGATTGACGTCGATGCTAATATTTGAATGATAACCATTCATTATTCTTTGCTGTCCATTACATCATTTAAAAAGTAACCATTACCGTTTGTTTTTCGTTGTTGCGGAGAATTACTATCGGGACGGTCTGTCCTTTATCGCACTTTCCCATTGAACGCATGTAGCTTTCAATGTCTTCGACCGCTTCGCCTTGGATTTCTATAATGACGTCGTTTTTAAGAAGCCCGGCTTTATCGGCGGCTTGTCCAGGGCGAACGCCGGCAATTCTTAATCCTTTTACATTCGCCGCATGGTCAGGCATAACGCCCAGCGTAACTTTCATTACTCCGCGCGTCATTTCCAACGGCTTTCCTGCCACTTGATAAGTGAAATTTTGGTTCTCCCGAGCCATTCGTAATATTACTTGAGCGGCATAATCTGCAATTTCGGCCGCTCCTTTGGCATTAATCAGTTCCCAATCGTCGAAAGGCGTGTGATATTGTTCGTGCTCAATTGTCGTATGAAAAAATAACACAGGAATTTTTTCGGTATAAAAAGAAGTCTGATCACTCGGACCAAAACCACCCGGCAAACGACGGATTTGGAAAGAACTTTTTGCATTGACAGTTGATAATAAGGAATCAAATTGTAGCGCTGTGCCTGTGCCTTCGATCGTTAGCACGGAATCTAGCCGTCCGACCATATCAAAATTCACCATGGCTTTGATTTTTTCTTTTGGAACAGGCGAATTTTCAATGAAATATCTGGAACCGACCAAACCTTCTTCCTCAGCCGAAAAAGCAACAAAAATAATACTTCGTTCCGGCTTTTGTTTCGCAATGGCTTTGGCGCATTCTATCAAAACCGCCACGCCCGAAGCATTGTCGTCAGCGCCGTTATGTACGGCTGCCGTATCCGGCTTGCGACTGCCGGAACCGTAACCGCCCATCCCCAGATGGTCATAATGAGCGCCTATAACGATATATTCGTTAGCGTTTTTCTTACCTTCAACCATCGCAACTACATTCTTCCCTTTCAGCAAAATTTTCCCTTCCGGAGTATTTTTGGTTTTCATTTCAGTGGAGAATTCCTGAAATCCGCCATTAAACAACATTTTACATCCGGCAGATTTGAATTGCGATTGTATGTATCCGGCTGCTTTCTGTTCTCCCTCCGTTCCGGGATACCTTCCCGATAATTCATCCGAAGCCAGATATTGAATATGCTTTTTTATTTGTAACGAATCGACGGTTATTTTTTGCGCAAAGCTATTTTGCCAAACAAATTGAATAACAATAAAAAAAATGAAAACTTTTCTCATAAAACTTTTTTCTCCATATGGGTAAATGAAGACATAAAGGTACGAATTATTTTGGGGACGGGTTTTAATGGTCTGTCGTAAAGACAAAATATAGATTAATCTTCTAAAATGGAATGGACTATAAAATAAGGCTCCACACAGGTTATTTGACTATGAGAATCCTAATCCTTCCTCCCTGCCGATCCTTTAAAGAAAGAATTCAAATTGGCATTGATGGTAATATAATTGGGAGAGCCTACCGAATGGTAATTCCCACGGGAATAACTGAAGTAAATTTGTTTTACGCGGAATCCGAATCCATAAGTAAAACCGGTAAATGAAAACCCGTCTCCAACAGCCATTTCCCTGAAAGTTTTAAAGTTATAGCCTACGCGCAGAAAGATGGATTTCGAAGGAGTGAATTCCACGCCAAAAGCCGTATGCCTGAATAAATTATCCATAAAACTGGAAAACGAGGATTGAGATTCAATTGTGTCTTTTGTAATAGGATCTACCTGAATGGAAGGATTTAAAGGGTCTTCATAACGCAAATCCCATTTCTCGAGATGAGTGGCAAAAACAAACACCCGGAAAGGGGCTTTGGCCAATTTTTTTGAGAAACCAAGTTCTAGCTCAAAAGGAAGAGCATCTCTTGTTCCGTCGAAAGAGGTAAGTTGCGCTCCTATATTTTTTGCCAAAAGCGTTACGTCTATTAAATACTTCGGATTGTGGTAATTTGCCGCCAAATCCACTGCCAACGCCATAGAAGAATAGGATTCATATTGCGAAAGCATGGGTTTTAGATTGGCGCCTATAGAGAAATTGGAATCTAACTTTCTTCCCCACCCCAATATAAAGATATAGTCCGCAGCCGAAAAATCTCCGTGATAATCTTCATATTCATCATATTCCTTAAATTTCCCGTAATTTACATATTGTAAAGAACCCGTAAAACTCCCGACGGAATTGAACGTCTTTGAATATGAAACAACGCCGGAATTAATCCCCGTGTAAAGATTTATAAAATTAAGGGCCAGATGATTGTCAACGCTTTTGTCTATCAACGACGGGTTGGCAACGGTTAAGGTTATATCCGCATCTTTCATAGGCAAAAAATCGCCGCCCAAAGCGGCTACCCTCGCCGAAGTTTTAAGATCGAAAATTAATGATGAACGCGTACCTCCGAACTGTGAATACGTAACAACCGGAATAACAAGCAATAATGTAATAATGGTATGCGGGAAATATTTTTTCAAGCCCTGTAATTTCAAATCTGGTTTGGGAAATTTATAATAGAAAACGACATTCGGTATATTTTAGTACCCGAGCGGAAAAAAATATTGGCGACGGAGAAAATGATAAAGAATTTAAAGAAGGTAATTCACGTAAAATCTGCATTTACAATTTTGAATTCTAGAGCAATACATTTCCTAGAGAAACCCGGAGTAAAAGACGTCATGCATTTTGCGTAAATTTGTAAATCAAAACGACCCTTTTTGTCGAAAACAAATAATTTTTCCTTTGACTTCGCCGATTACGTTAAAATACGCGATAAGCATTCAACAAACGGATACCTATTTTGTTATCTGTAAGAAATTGGCTTTGCCGGCAAAAGAAGGCCGTAATTTTAAAATGAGGACAGGTCTTGGCGGTTATTTCGTTATTTTGTTTCATTAAAGATTTGTAATATTGCAAAAGTTTTGCGCTTGGTTATGGAAAAAATACAACTACAGATTTTGCGTTTAGTTCCGAGTTATTCCAATTCAAATGTTTTTATTTTGATGCTTGGAGAAGTCAATGGGAACCGGAAATTGCCTATTATCATCGGCGAACACGAAGCCCGGTCGATTGCATTGGAATTGGAAGGAATTACTTTTATTCGTCCGCTCACTCACGAACTATTGAAAAATGTCGCGGAATCATTCGGGATTACCCTTACGGAAGTGTTGATAGACGATTTCAAAGACGGTATTTTTTACTCCAAACTTTTTTTTACAGACAAAAGCGCTGAAAAAGTAATTGACGCGCGAACGTCTGACGCAGTGGCGGTAGCTTTAAAGTATAACGCGCCTATCTATACAACAATCGATGTTTTAAATGTAGCAGGAGCCGTATTCCAGGAATCGGAAGCCGAAAATACCGAAGAAGAAAAAAATACAGCTCAGGAAACGTCGATGGAGGATTTGCAACAACAATTGAAAGAAGCCGAGGAAAAAGAAGAGTATGAAAAAGCCTCGAAAATTATGCAAGAGATAGAAAATAGGAAGAAAAAAAAATAAGTGAATAACGAGTAGATGATAACCAAGAAGGAACTATTGTAAAAATTAAATGTTGGGGCGAATAAGACTATAAACAACTTGATATAATGAAATATAGTAGGATTTTACTAAAACTGAGCGGGGAATCGCTCATGGGCGACCAGCAATATGGTATTTCCGCCGCTATGCTTTCGCAATATGCAGGCGATATTAGAAAAGCCGTTGAAAAAGGCGTACAGGTGGCCATTGTAATTGGGGGGGGCAATATTTTCAGGGGACTGCAAGGCGCCGCCAAGGGAATGGACCGGGTACAAGGCGATTATATGGGAATGCTGGCAACTGTTATCAATAGTCTTGCTTTGCAGGCGGAACTGGAAAAATCAGGCATTAAGGTAGAATTGCTTTCCGGACTTGCTATCGAACCTATTTGTAAAGAGATGAGCCGCAACAGGGCAATTACCGCATTAGAAGAAGGGAAAGTTGTGATTGCGGCCGGCGGAACGGGAAATCCGTATTTTACTACCGACACGGCTTCGGCCTTACGGGCTGTGGAAATAAAAGCCGACGCTATTTTAAAAGGCACCCGCGTTGACGGCGTGTATACCGCCGATCCCGAAAAAGATCCTGAAGCCGTAAAATTTTCCAAATTGTCTTTTGACGAAGCCTACGAAAGAAATTTAAAAATAATGGATTTAACTTCCTTTACTTTATGCAAAGAGAATAATTTACCTATTTATGTCTTCGACATGAATACGGAAGGAAATTTACTGAAAGTAGTACAGGGCGAACATATCGGAACCGTGATTGAATAATGATGAAACGGACGCTGGTTATTACTTCTTTTTTGTTATTTCTTTTTGGGGAAAGTTTTTCATACGCTCAAAACATAGTATACGCCCATCATGTATTGGATACGCTATGTTCCAAAACGATGTTCGGACGTTCGTGCAACAAGCGGGGAGACAGTCTGGCCGCCGGATTTATTGCCGGCGAATTCAAAAAGCATGGGCTCCTTTCGTTTACAGAAAATTACAAACAATCTTATACGCTTCCTTGTAACGAAATAAAGTCCGTTTATTGCGCATTTTCGCATCCCGACTCTGTTTTGCAAGGCGGCGAAGAATATGTTGTTTACGGTTCTTCTCCTTCCGTATCGTTATTGCTCAAAGATGAAAAACCGGTTTTTTTCAGTCGCCCGGGTGATTGGGACAACTACCATAAAAAAGAGAAGTTACAGGATAAAGTACTGGTTTTTAATTCGGAAACTTTCTCTTCATCCATCCTCTATCGTCAGGTTCTACCTGAGCTTTCTAAACAAGACATTGTTCCGAAACTGATCATTGCCCAAAACAACTCAGGGAAAAAACTCATGTTTCCGATTGGCCGGAACAAAATTCAATTCCCTGTTTTGCTATTGAAAGACAAACTTATCGTTAAAAAGAGAATAGAATATCTGAAATTGGATATCGAATCGGAATTTCATCCCAATTACCCTACCCAGAATGTGGTAGCCTATGTGGAGGGAAAACGGCAACCGGATAGCTTTTTTGTATTTGTTTCGCATTACGACCATTTAGGCGGGATGGGAGACGAAGTTTATTTCCCGGGAGCCAACGATAATGCCAGTAGCGTTTGTCTTTTATTAGATTTATCCTCTTACTACGCCAAACCGGAAAACCAACCGGATTATTCTGTCCTGTTTATTGCTACTTCTGGAGAAGAATTGGGTTTGCTTGGCTCCGGTTATTATGCAAATAACCCTTATTTTCCTTTATCGGACATAAAGTTCCTTATCAATATGGATATGAACGGAACCGGCAGCGGAGGATTTCATCTGGTGCATGGTTTGCTGGAAGAAAAGGCTTCGGCGTTTATCGAAAAAAAGAATGCCGAGAATTATTATTTTCCCCGGATTGTAAAAGGAGGGGAAGCCGCCAATAGCGATCATTATCCGTTTTACAGGAAATCGGTTCCTTGCTTGTTTGTGTTTACTTCAGGATGCGAATTTACCGAATATCACAGCATATACGACAGGCTGCAAGATTTGCCTTTTACCAAATACGAACAGGTATTCCGGCTGATGACGGACTTTGTGCGCGAATACCGCTAGAGGTTGTCTAAAAATTTTTCTATGAAGTATTTTGAGTCTAAAAATGCTCTTTTTTGCCGGAATTTTTACTAAATAGTCTACTATTCTTGAAAAATCCCGCCTGCAAAGTCGCTATTTTTATCTCTCAAAATCTTTTCCACAAAAATTTAGACGACCTCTTAGAAAATTCTATTCTTCCAGAATAGTATAGTTTTTCCAGAAATCTTCGTCATACTTTAATTTCTGGTTAACCAGATCTTTCCCTGTGAAAATCGTTTTCTTTTTGTCGAACGGCAACTTTCCTCCGGGTTGGATGTTCGTATATAGAAGAGAGTAGTTGGTTATATTAAAATGAACAGGGTTATCATTTCCGGAATGATAAATTTTAAAATCGGTATCATAAGAACTATATAATGGATATGCTTTGCCTTCAAGCAACTGATAGATCATTCTACTTTGTTCAATGGAAACCGATTTCAGCGAGTTTTTATTATTCGTTTCAACAACTCGGTTAAAAAAAGCGGATTCTATAATCTGATGACTTGTTTGCACGACCTTTAGCATGCAGTAACGTCCCTCGTTCTTTTCTTTCTTGAGTTTGATGCTGTAAACGATTAAATCATTCAGGGTGTCTGTTTTTTCAAGAGTATAAACGTTATAGCTTTTCAGAAAGGGATCTGATTTATAATAGAGATTTATATTTTGAGTAAAAAGCTCCGTATAAAAAGTAAAATTGAAAGGAAGATGATCTTTATATGCAAAAAAACTCATATCCTTAATCAAACTACCGTTGTAGAATCCTCTGATTCCCGTAACCTGCGCGTCTTCTTTAATTTTATTCCCCAGGTTTTTGTTTAAAGCCGATCGCGAAACAGGTTTAGACATTTCCGGTACATGAAGATTAAACGCCGCTTCTATTTGTTCCTTTTTAGGCCCGTTATTATCAATATGAGAAAAATTGGTCTGTCTATAGAAAGCTGTGGCCGTATAAGGAGTGGCTACATAGTTTTGCATACGTTTTTTCAGCGCTTCCGAAACGGTGTCTCTCCAACTTATGCGCGTATCGGAAATGGTAATTTCTTTGGTCTCATAAAAACGGGGAAGCAATAAGATTCTATCTTCCTTTAAAGGTTGCCCGGATAAAGGAACCCGCTTTGTGTAATATCCGACAGAGCTAATTTCAAGAGTATCATTTGCTTCTAAATGCGATAATTTCAAATTAAAATATCCTTCATTATTTGTAATACTCCCCTTGCTTGTATTTTGTAAACGAACCGCGGCATATGCTATGGGTTCCCGGGTAACCGAATCAATAATAACAGCTTTAATAGAGACCGTTTGAGAGAGGCAGGGAAAGGCTATAATGATGAGTAGTGAGAAAATCCATTTTTTCATACGAAGGTCGGTTTAGTCGGGCTTTAAGTTGAAATACAGAATATTGCGTATATTGTATTTGTTTGTATTTTAGACCGATGGAATGTTTTTATGTGACAAATATATAAAATGTCTATTTGAAAAACAAGACAAGTATGGAACTTATCAGGATAAACGCATCTAATTAATCAAGATTCCAATAAAGGATCAATGAATAATTCCGGTGGAGAACAATATTTTAAGTAAAAAGATCAAAAGAGGATGAATAAAGGAATAACGGCCTACGACAGATGGCGTTAAGAAAAATCATTAGTGGAGGCGTTAAAAACAAAATTCTGTTCGAAGCCTCCTTCCGAAAAATAACATGACAGCGTTTGTTATTTATGGGTTGGAATAACAGCGTCGACGGGCGAGTTATTTTGCTTAGCCGCAACAAATGATTTTTTAGCAATAAAAAGAGAAGAAACCGCTTCCCCTCTCTTTTGGAGAGGGC
>JAVBLV010000121.1:0-11827 GCA_031553195.1 Bacteroidales bacterium | reverse complement strand
CAAAAATTCTTTGCTTAATAATTCTTTGGGAATCTCCATGCTTTGTGTCCTTTCTTTTTCAAAGTTATAAATAAATAAAAAAACTACGAGAATCTTGCCCGTAGTTTTCTATTTACACATAAGTATGGACAGTGTCTTTTTTAACAATCCTATCTTTAAAAAGGAAACGACTCTAAATGTTTTCATTTGCGTTCGTTTAATAGAATGATTTTTAATAGTTCATTCAAAACTAAATTCGACTTGAGCGCAGCCTAAGCCGGACACCAATTGTTTTTCACTCATAGCCTCCGGCGAATAGGGTTTTTAGACTTTGATAGACGAGATCAAGATCGCTTAATAACATCGGATATTTGTTGGCTAGGCCGACTTTCTAACATATTTTATACGGCTTAACGTTCCACTCCTTACAAACCCATTTATTATCTTGATAATCAAAAATGCAAATGCCGCCCGTAGCGACTTTGATGTCATGCGTGTTGCAAAATTCCTTATAATCCATATCCAGAATGTAGGGCGCAAACCGAATAATTCCGTTAGAGGATACCAGCATAACCGTTTCTTTATCATTGATTTGATTTGCAAATTTTTTCCACGCTGCAATGATTTTGTCCGTATCTACTTTCCAACCTTCGGGAACAGTTGCATTCGAATTCCACAAATCAATGGCTTGCTCCCCTCGTTTGATAATTTCCTCGAAAGGAGTAGTATCCGATAAGATTTTATCGCGCATCAAATAATAACGTCCCAAGCGTTCCATGACTTGTTCTTCCGTTTTATTTTCGTCGGGACCATAATCGATTTCAATAAAATCGTTTACAGGAATTGCGTTCTTTGCCAACTTCATTTCCTCTATTGCTAACTTTGCGGTTTGTAACGTCCTTTTTAACGGAGCCGCATAAATTTTATCGGGAATCAGATTATTGGAAAGAAGATATTTTCCTATGCTCCTTGCTTTTTCTTCTTCTACCAATGGCAAATCGGTCTTCGCGCCAATCCGTCTTGGCGTTTCTCCTTTTTCAAAAGTATTCCCATGCCGGGCAATAATAAGTCTTTTTATTCCTTCCATGGTTCTAATGTAATAAATTTGTCGGCAAGCATTTTTTTATATTCCGGAATGAGTTTTTGCAGAGTATCCCAACGTTCGTAGACTCGTTTTTCGTCAAAAAACCGTCCTCTTTTTTCCAAACGGTTAACAACCAAATCAGGCATAGCGTTTATGTATTGCATTTCGACAGAATATCCCAACGAAATAATTTTTTTGTACAAACCTATATGCTGAGGGATGGCGTTACTATGTTCAAACAATATGGAAAGGCGTTCTTTCAAACTCTTGTTTAGCAGTTTATATCCGATAACTCTTGCGGGAAGCTCCCACCGTTTGAATGCCCATTCCTTATCTTTGAGATAATCTGCCCGATAAAAAGACAATGATTCCATGATTTCATCAAAAGAAATATAAAGCAAATTCTGATTTGTTTTAAGAATCTCTTTAGCAATAGTCGTCTTGCCCGATGCCGGTAAACCGAAGATGTTAATAAAAACCGGCGTTTGTTCCTTTTTTATTTTTGAAATTCGTTCCTGAATTAGATTTTCAGCTTCAATTATCGCTAAGCTTGGATCAACGTTATTAGGTAAGACTTCTTCAAAAGTCTTATTTTCGAGGATTGAACAAATAATTTTCTCCATAGGTTAGCTTGTCAAATCGAATTCTCCATACTTCTTTATGATCTCTTCAACCCGGGTAATATCTTCCGAAGAATCCACGCCTCCGGAAAATTCCCGTCCCTTCAAATTTACCTCTACCATTTTTATTTTTAACCCATTTTCGAGAAACCTCATTTGTTCCAGTCCTTCGATAAAATCTTTTTCATAATCTGATTGCGGAAGTGAAAAATATTGCTCCAGGGCGGAGTATGCATAAGCATATAATCCGATATGTTGACGTACAGGACTTTTTATCAACATTTCTTTGGCTTTATCAATTTTCCTGATGGTTGGAATAATTGTCTTTGAAAACGCCAACGCATTATCATTTTTATCAACCAAAACTGTGGTACCGGAGTAAGGAGTCGTTTCTTTTGATTTTTTTAACCGGTCGTATTCTGTCCAACTTAAATGGATACAAGGCGTAAAAACGTCGGCCTTGTATTTTTTCCATGAATCGATCATGTCCTGGAGAATATAGGGAGGACACAAGGGATTGTCTCCTTGCAGGTTAATGATTAATTCCGGTTTATCGACCTGCTTTTTTACGGCGTCCCAACATCTTTCCGTTCCGCTTTTACATGCGTCGGAGGTTATTATGGAGGGAATGCTATTATTCCGGCAAAAATCAATGATCCTTGAATCATCGGTAGCCACGACATAACTGCACGATTCATTTTTTTTGCAGATATATCCGGCAATATCTGCAACCCGCTTTACCATTTCTGTTCCGGAAATTTTTATCAGCGGTTTTCCGGGCAATCGGGTAGATTGGTATCGCGAAGGTATGACAATTAATATTTTGCTCATTAATTATTCTCCTAATTTGGATGGGTTAGATGTTGTTGTTCAACAAAGGTACGAAGATATTCCGTTTTGGCAGAACCGCTTATATTTACTTACAAGTTAATGGAAATGTGAGAGCTACGCAGCGGGGCAACGAAACTTAAAATGACAAAACCATTTGCAGAAAGATTATTTTTTGTACTTTTGCGCCATGACTACTATCAATTCGGATATTGTGCTGTAAACAATTTGTACTTTTTGTACAGATTGTATCTACGTTATGTTCTCGGATAAATCCCTTTCGAGAACGGTTTTCTATTAAATTAATCTTAGTTTTTTTAATCGCATACAATGATGGAAGCCTTGTAATGCTTTTCCGTGTATGCAACAAAATGAAAAGAAAATGGACAACGAAAAACAAACAATTCAGACAATTCACGAATTAGACTTGAATATGATTTATGAATATTTTTCAAACACCGAGCGACAAGGCCCCGGAAGTCCCGAAATAACGCTCAAAGCATTAAGTTTTATAGACGGTCTTACTGAAAAGTCCAGAATTGCCGATATTGGTTGCGGGACAGGCGGTCAAACAATGGTATTGGCTGAAAACACTTCTTGCGACATTACCGGTATTGATTTATGGCCTGACTTTATCAACCAGTTCAATCAAAATGCCCAAAACAAAAATCTTCACGAAAGAGTAAAAGGCGTTGTCGGCAATATGGAAAATCTTCCGTTTCAAGAGGAGGGATTAGACTTGATTTGGTCGGAAGGCGCTATTTATAACATTGGATTTGAGCGTGGACTGAACGAGTGGCGAAAATTTCTGAAACATGGCGGATATATTGCAGTTACAGAAAATACATGGTTTACCGAAGAGCGACCTGCCGAAATTCAGGAATTTTGGGATAAAGCCTATCCCGGAATGGACACCATCCCGAACAAGGTGGCCCAAATGCAAAAAGCAGGCTATCTTCCGTTTGCCACTTTTGTCGTGCCCGAAACTTGTTGGACAGACTATTATTACGCCCAGGCGCCCCAAATGGAAGCATCTTTTCTGAAAAAGTATAAAGGCAATAAATCTGCAGAAGAATTAATACGCTCCGAGCGGTATGAGGTAGAGTTATATCGCAAATACAAAGCATATTACGGCTATGTATTTTATATCGGAAAAAAGATTTAGGAAAAGAGGTCAATCGTTTGATTAACATTGTGAATTTGAAATGCCTTTCGTGTGTGGACTTTTACATACGAAAGGCTTTTTGCTAATTTTACAGAATGAAGTAGGAAAGGTAAAATACATAGCCGCAAACTTGCGCCCTCGCTCGCAAGCGGCCGCAGGAACACTTTTATCAGAATCAGAGACTCCCCCCCCAAAAAAAATCATTTAAACGATATATTCTTCAAGATTAATATTTTGGGTTTTAATAGCTTATTTTAAACATGTTTGGGTTATTTTGCCTTGCATTTCTTCTCCTTTTTGTATTTTTGCATAGCTGTTGTTTTTGGATTTTTATCAGGAAACGCTAAGATTATTGGGAGTCAACATGAATTAAATAACGTAGCCTTATGAACTTAACGCATTATTTGAGTGAATTCCTGTCGCAGGATGGAATTATAGAAATTCCCAAGTTGGGAACTTTCAGAACCCGGTATATACCTCCTCGTTTTGACGAAAACCATCATATTTTTTACGCCCCCAGGAAAGAAATCGTTTTCTCGAATGAAGAGGTTGGGAATACGGATATCGTTCGGTTTATTGCAGAAAAAGAATACGTTCAGTTGAATGTTGCCCAAAAGATTTGGTATACGTATGTTCAGGCCCTTCTGGATAAGCTTAGGGAAGAAAAAAAACATACGCTGGAAGGCTTGGGGCGTTTGGAAATGTTGGAAGATGGAAGCTATTTATTCTTACCGGAGGAAAATCTTACATTATCAGGGAGTAGTTTTGGATTGGAAAATTTAACAAGTGTGGAAACGTTCGTGCCCAACCCCAATCCGAAAATGAATTCTGTCGAATCTTTACCGGAAGTAGAAACAAATACTCCCGAGGAAGAGGATGAAAACGAAGGCAATGGCCCCATCTGGGAAGAGGGCAAAAGCAGGGAAGAGCAAATAGACGCAGAAACTGAAGAACAGATAAATGAAGAAAGGGAGGAGTTTGGACTAGACAGGGGCAAAATGGTTGAACAACCTGTTTTTGTGAAAGAAGAAGAACAGGAAGCGAGTGAACCGGAAAATATAGAAGACAAAGATAATGAAATAGACGCTGAGGAAGAGTCATTGGGAATTTCCGAGCCCACATCAAATATAGAGATAAAAGAACCCGAATCAAGCGTAGACGATTTAACCTTGCAGGATCAAGAAAGCGAAGACGTCAAAATTGAAGAAACGGACAAAAGCAATCCGGTCGTTCCTCAAAAGAGACCCGGTAGAGGAAAACGTATTTTTGTTCGCATATTATTATCTGTAATTATCTTAGGTTTATTATATCTGTGCTATTTTTACTACGAAAAATGCGAGAAAAACAAAACCGAAGGAAACGCTCAACAAGAACAGCCGGTTTCTCAACCCGAAACAAAGGAGCCGGAACAAATCATTGATTCAGTTGATAATGTGAAAACGGTTGAGCCTGCCGACGAACAAAATAATCCGCCGGAGAAAGAAGGGGCAATAGTAGAAGGAATTTCTTTTGTTCCCGTTTCCCAACAAGGGATTGACGTAATTGCAGGCTTCTTCAAAGTAAAGGAAAATGCTGTAAAACAAGCCAAACGCATGAAAGAGATGGGTTATGACGCTTATATTATTCAACGGACAAGAGGAAACCAAGACCATTATTATGTGAGTATCGGCAGTTTTAGTAAACAATCCGAAGCCGTTGATTTTATGAAGACAGCCTTCAAAGAAAAAAAGATAGAACTCGTGTTGAAGAAATGGTAATAATTGTGTGAAACGCAAGAACGTTTATAAACGAAAATTCAGCGTTAAGCTTCTCAACTATACAAACTCAAAAGAAGATTTTAAAAATTGGCAAAGAATAAATTAGAACGTTTCGAAGAGAATAAAACATTTTCAAATATGTTTCAGCTTACGTTTGAGGAGCTGAAAAATGGCAATTTTGCATTAAAGGGAAAATGGAACCGCGATTTTTTTCATAATGATAATCCGATTGTATTGGAATTAGGCTGCGGAAAAGGAGAATATACGGTAAGCCTGGCAAAAAAATACCCCGGTAAAAATTTTATTGGAATCGATATTAAAGGCGCGCGCATGTGGAGAGGTTGCAAGACCGCCAACGAAGAGGGCATGCAAAACGTAGCTTTTATCCGCACTCGTATTCAAATGATTGAAACTTGCTTTGCGCCGGATGAAATCAGCGAGATTTGGGTTACTTTTCCCGATCCCCAACCTAATAAACCGAACAAACGCTTAACTTCATTGCGATTTTTGTCGTATTATAAAAATATTCTTAAGCCCGGCGCCGTTCTGCATTTAAAAACTGATTCCTACGAACTGCATAAATACACGTTGGAAGAAGTATTAAAACCAAATAATTACCCTATCCTGTTCGCCTCTGCCGACTTATACAATTCCGGCTGTACGCAGGATGTAATGGATGTGCAAACATTTTACGAAAGCATGTTCCTGGCGCAAGGCAAGAAAATAACTTACATACAGTTTAGACTGAACCCGCAATAATATGTCATGCAAAATACAGGGACTAAGCACATTTAAAAATAATTGGCGATGAGACAAATTCAACAAAGTTTATTCGTTAGCATCCTGCTGTTTCTTTCTGCAACTACTTTGCATGCCCAGCCTCAAATCAAATTTGATTCCACGAAGTTCAATTATGGGCAAATCTTATTGCGGAGCAACTTTACGGGTAAAATTGAATTTACTAATATCGGAAATGAACCACTCTTTCTGTTTAATGTCAACACAAGCAGTGGAGACATGATTGCAAATTGGACTAAAGATTCTATATTTCCAGGAAAGAAAGGCTTGATTACATTTCGCAAACTTACAAATTTTTTAGGCCCTTTTTCAAGAAGTATCACAGTACATTCCAATTCTAAAGAGGATAGTTTTGTTGTAATAAGTATAAAAGGCGAAGTTGTTCAGGGAAAAAAGGAGATGGCGGCCTATGACGGAAATGATGAAATAGATTCGTTGATTTTGCACGCTCCAAAGATAAATTTTCAGAATTTGAAAAAATTATCCCAGACATTTTATTCTGATAAACATGATTGCGATTCGTTGAGTTCAGGAACAACCGTCGAGCTAAGGTATTGCCTTAACATTCAGTTCCAAAAAGAAGATTCTTTATTGCAGAGAAAACTGAATGAACTGATTAACCAAGAAAATGATACGGCGGTTATTAATCAACTGAAATTAACTCAGGAGATATGGGAGCGATATAGATATGCTCATTGCACACAATATATAGGAAAATATGGATATGACCGGATGGAAATATTTTCATTTTTAGAATGCGCCATTGAGTTAACCAGGCAAAGGCGTGAAGATTTGGATAAAACGTACAAGTATTAATCAATTGAAATATTGCAGTGTTATCCCCACACAAAAAGAACAGAATCAATATTTTATGAAAAAATTTAACTAATTTTGAAAAGTAATATTTCTGCAATAAGCTTTGAATAAAAACAACCATTATTGAGAAATATTGAGAATAAAACTTCTTTAATTTAAGGAAATAAAACCGGATTGAAAATTGGAAACAAAAGCGTCCTATCAAAAATATAAAGAAACCCTGGCTTACATGTTTGCGTCGTTGCCTATGTACCAACGCGTAGGAGCCGCCGCATATAAAGCCGATTTGAATAATACCATAGAATTGTTAAATTTGCTGGATAACCCGCAGAATAAGTTCAAAACAATTCACGTAGCCGGCACCAATGGAAAAGGTTCCGTGTCTAACTTTTTAGCGGCTATTTTGCAAGCATCGGGTTATAAAGCGGGGCTATATACCTCCCCGCATTTGGTCGATTTCCGGGAACGGATTCGCATCAACGGGAAAATAATTTCCAAGCAGTATGTAGTTGATTTTATAGAGCTGCATAAACAGGATTTTGAAAAAATACAGCCTTCTTTCTTTGAAATGACGGTAGGATTGGCTTTTCAATACTTTGCAGATAAACAGGTTGACGTTGCGGTTATCGAGGTGGGAATGGGCGGACGTCTGGATTCTACAAACGTCATTCATCCCGAATTAAGCATTATCACCAACATTGGAATTGATCATACAAAATTCTTAGGCGATACTTTAGAAAAAATTGCCGGCGAAAAAGCCGGTATTATCAAAGCGTCAGTCCCTGTTGTAATTGGAGAAACGCAAAAGGAAACCGAAGTTGTTTTTTTAGAAAAAGCCCGTGCAGTCGGAACCAATATTTCTTTTGCCGACCAACATTACAAACTTCTCAACCATAAAATAGGGAATTATTTTCTGATAGCCGATGTTTTTCGCGATGAGCAATTGTTTTTTCCAAGTTTAAGGTCCTCTTTGCAGGGTTTATATCAATTAAAAAATCTGGCAACTGTTTTCCAGGCTGTGGAAGAACTGAATAAAAAAGGTTTTTCTATTTCGGATTCCAAATTAAGAAACGGGATAGAGAATGTAACTCAATATACTCATTTTTCAGGACGTTGGCAGGCGGTATCCCAAAAGCCATTGGTTATCTGTGATATAGGGCATAACGAAGACGGGATTAAATATGTGCTGAGCCAGTTGCAGCAGACGCCTTATGAACATTTGCATATTGTTTGGGGAATGGTAAATGATAAAGAAATTGATGTCATTCTAGGTTTGTTGCCGCGTACGGCTACGTATTATTTCTGCAAACCGGATATTCCAAGGGGTTTGGATACTGCAATACTGACGGAGAAGGCCCTCGATAAAGGATTAACCGGAAAAGAATTTAGAACGGTAAGGAAAGCGTTAAGGGTGGCATTGAAAACAGCTTCCGAAAAAGATTTGATTCTTGTTGGCGGAAGCGCTTTTGTAGTGGCCGAGATAATGTCCTTTCGATGGAAATAATAAGTTTACATCATCTTTATAAAGAGGGATAAGAATTGGTTTTAAGGAAGATTGGTTCTTTTTCGTCTTTTTTGTTTCGTAATTATTCAATTAATTTGTATTTTTGCAAACTGAAATGAAAAGTACATCTACGTCAAAAGATTTCATTATTAAGTTCAAGGGCTTATCGGCGGGGCTTCATAAATTTGATTATGTGCTTGACAATGTTTTTTTTCAGGAGATAGACGCCGAAGAAATACGTGATGGGAAAGCAAATCTTCAGGTGTTGCTCCAAAAAGAAGATACATTGTTGACATTTGATATTTCCATAGAAGGCAGTATCCTGGTTATGTGCGACAGGTGTTTGGACGATCTAAATCTACCGATAAAAAGTCAGGAACGGCTTTATGTGAAATTTGGAAAAAACGTTGATAGCGAGGATGATAATATTGTTTTTCTATCTGAAGAAGAATATCAAATAGACTTGTTCGATTATATCAGACAGTATATTTTAATCCATTTGCCCATGCAACGGATCCATCCCGACGATGAAAACGGGAATTCAACTTGTAATCCTGATATGCTGGCAAGAATTAGAGCGCTTGCGAATATGCAAGAAGATATTAAAGAAAAGACAGATCCCCGTTGGGATAAATTAAAGGAAATACATACTAATTTGAAAAAAATCTAAAATTATAAAATATGCCTAATCCAAAACATAGATTCTCAAAAACGAGAACGGCAAAAAGAAGAACCCACGACAAAGTGGAAGCTCCTCAACTGGCAAGTTGCAGCAATTGCGGCGCAATTGTAATGTATCATCGTGTTTGCCCTGAATGCGGGTACTACAGAAATAAATTAGCTATTGAAAAATCAGCAACAGCTTAATCCATTTTAGACACAAATGGAATACATTTAAATATATGTCCTTTTATTTCTAAAAACCAATCTTTACTTTCATGAGAATTGGACTTGACGTAATGGGTGGCGATTTTGCGCCGAAAGCAACGGTTTTGGGCGCTATAATGGCATTGGAAGAAATTCCTTCAACCGATCGTATTGTTTTAATAGGGCAAAAAAACGTCATTTTAAACGAACTTGCCGAAAATAACGTTTCAGCGGATCTCTTTGATATTGTTCATGCAGAAGAAATAATCGATATGCATGATAAGCCTATTAAGGCCATGTCGCACAAAACAGATTCCAATTTGGTCAAAGGATTTTCCATGTTGAAAAACAAGGAAATAGACTCTTTGGCTAGCGCGGGTAATACAGGCGCCATGCTTGTCGGCGCATTGGGAAGCGTAGGCGCTATTGACGGCGTTTTACGTCCATGTTTGGCAACTATTCTTCCGAAAGAAGATGGCAGGAAAAGCGTGCTGATAGACGTGGGCGTAAATCCCGACAGCAAACCTGAGCACATGTTTCAGTTCGGGTTGATAGGAAGTATCTATTCCGAAAAGGTTTTAGGCATTCCCAGTCCTAAAGTTGGATTGCTTAATATCGGAGAAGAAGAAGGAAAGGGAAATGCCCGTTGCATTGCGGCTTATGAATTAATGTTCGGATCTACGTCGTACAACTTTGTTGGAAATGTAGAATCGCGTAAACTTTTTAAGGGCGATTGCGACGTATTTGTTTGCGACGGTTTTGTTGGAAATATGCTGTTGAAGTACACGGAAGCTTTCTGGAGGGTCATGTATAAGCGTAATTTGGTCGACGACTATATGGAGTTGTTCAATTATGAATTATATGGGGGACTTCCTCTTTTAGGGGTAAACGGAACCGTAATAATTGGACATGGAATATCAAGCAAGTTGGCTGTGAAAAATATGTTACTGCAATCAAAGCAAGTTTTTGAAGCCCGCATCTCCGACCGCTTGAAGAGCGCTTTATCCCACACCAAATAAATTAATAAAAATGACAAAAATCAGAGCTGCTATTACTGCTGTTGAAGGATATGTTCCTGAATATGTTCTGACCAATAATGAATTGAGCACGATGATGGATACCACCGACGAGTGGATTATGACTCGCATTGGTATAAAAGAACGCCGTATTTTGAAAGAACCTGGTTTGGGCTCTTCTGACATGGCGGCTATTGCGGTTAAAAATTTATTATCAAAAAAAGATATAAAACCCGAAGAAATTGACCTCATTATTTGCTGTACGGTTACTCCCGATTCTCAATTCCCGGCTACAGCCAACATAATTGCGGATAAATGCGATATCAGAAATGGTTTTGGTTTCGATTTAAGTCTGGGATGCGCAGGTTTTGTTTACGGACTGAAAACAGGGTCTTTATATATCGAAAGCGGATTCTGTAAAAAGGTACTTGTTGTAGGAGTCGATAAAATGTCTTCGATTATTAATTATAAGGATAGGGCAACCGCTCCTATTTTTGGCGACGGCGCCGGCGTTGTGCTATTGGAACCCCTAGATGCAAACGAGGAAGTTGGTATAATGGATACGATCCTCTATGCGGATGGCGTTGGACGCAAGCATTTGTATATGACGGCAGGGGGCTCTGTAAAGCCGCCTTCTCACGAAACAATCGATAATAATGAACATTATGTTTACCAAGAGGGACAACCGGTCTTTAAATGGGCGGTTTTAAAAATGGCCGATGTTTCGGAAGAGATCATGTTAAGGAACCATTTAACCTCGGATAATATTGCTTATCTGGTTCCTCATCAAGCAAATTTGCGCATTATCGACGCTGTTAAAGAACGTATGAAACTTCCCAAAGAGAAAGTGATGATTAATATCGACAGATATGGAAATACGACAGACGCCACCATTCCGTTGTTGCTATGGGAGTACCAAAGCAAGTTGAGAAAAGGGGATAATCTCATTATTGCCGCTTTTGGAGCAGGTTTTGCGTGGGGAAGTATTTTCTTGAAATGGGCAATATAAGTAAAAAATTATTTGTTAAAAATTTTGAAAGAGAGGCGCGTTGTCCTCTCTTTTTTGTTTCCAACGGGGGAGACGGTTTTTTAATGTCTCAATGTAAAATTCCGGTGGAGAACTAAAATATTTAAGTGAAAATATCAAAAGTCAAAAGAGGATGAGTAAGGGAATAACGGCCTACGAAAGATGGCGTTAAGAAAAATCATTAGAGGAGGCGTTAAAAACAAAATTCTGTTACGATGCCTCCTGCCGAAAAATAACATGACAGCGTTTGTTATTTATGGGTTGGAATAACAGCGTCGACGGGCGAGTTATTTTGCTTAGCCGCAACAAATGATTTTTTAGCAATAAAAAGAGAAGAAACCGCTTCCCCTCTCTTTTGGAGAGGGC
>JAVBLV010000006.1:0-116946 GCA_031553195.1 Bacteroidales bacterium | reverse complement strand
GGGTTGGAATAACAGCGTCGACGGGCGAGTTATTTTGTTTAGCCGCAACAAATGATTTTTTAGCATATCTGTCGTCAGCCTTGACTTTTTGTTTCTTTTGCGTCAAGGCAAAAGAAAGATCACATGCAGTCTATTACATTCTGACCATTATGATAGAAACATTAAAAATTATCACCACCTGTTTTTTTATACTGATCGGTATATAGCGTAAAATAAAATATCATTTTGATGTTCAAAAGTCAAGACTTTATAGTTTTGAATCTCGAGGTTATTCAAACATTTTATGGGAAAGGTTTTGATAGAAAAAATAGTGATTTTGCAGGCGGAATTTTTCAATAATAGTAGCGCTATTGAGTAAAAATACCAACAAAAAAAAAGAGCATTCTTAGATTCAAAATACTTCATAGAAAAATTTTCAAACAAATCTAAACTTCAGTGGAATAACAGTCATCCACAATTTTTTTCAATTTATTCGCTTCCTTTTCCGGATCTGCGGCATTGCCGATAACTGATGATAGGGCCATTCCAAAGATTCCCGTTTGCGACAAGGGTAAAATGTCTTCCCCTGTAATTCCGCCAATGGCAAAGACCGGAATCCGTATGCCTGACCCCGAACATTTATCCATAATATCGGCATATCCTTCCAAACCAAGTACCGGACTTAAGTTTTGCTTTGTTTGCGTATAACGGAAAGGCCCCAAACCAATATAATCCACTCCTGAGTTATATAATCTTTTTATGTCCTCGAAAGTATTGGCGGTTCCTCCTATTATTTTATTACTCCCCAGCAATTTTCTGGCTTCCAAAGGATTCATATCCGTTTTACCTAAATGCACTCCGTCTGCGTCTACTTGTAAAGCCAGCATAGGCGAGTCATTGATAATAAAAACAGAACGATAATCTTCGCAAAGTTTCTTTATCTGCAAAGCCTCTTTCTCTTGAACAGGTATTTCGGCATTCTTCATCCTGAACTGAATCCACCGGACTCCTCCTTTCAAAGCAAATTCCGCAGATTGAAAACAATTGTTATTCTCCGTCTGATGAGTAATAAATTGAAGTCTTTCCATAATTAAAAATTTTGTTTGCATTTCAAGAACCTCTGAACAAGCTTGTCAACATCCGAATCTCTGATAAATTCGTTCCACAAATATCCTAACAGCGCAAAACCGCCAAATTGCCATGCAAGCAATTGCGGTATCTTATCCGGAGTTACGCCCCCCAGCGCAATTACTTTTGAATCGATATTCTTTTGATCTGCCGCTTCCTTTAACTGGTTTTCACTAAAAGAAGATGCATAACCTTGCTTCGAAATACTATCAAAAACAGGACTGAGAAAAACATAATGAAAGTTTTCTTTTTTAAGAACAACATCCTCAATAGAATGGCAAGAAGTAGTCAGTTGGCCTTGAAAATCTTCGGGAACTATATTGTTGCGGGAATTGATGTGCAGACCTTTTACAGGAAAAGTACCCGCCAATTCAAAACAATCGTGCAACACAATTCTTTTTATAAAATGAGAAGGTATTTTTTTCAGAAGTAAGGACAATTCCTCAATTGTCGAACCTGGTTTTCGAAGATGAAGAATCTCCAATCCGTTTTCGAACAAAGCGGTCAAAGGTTTGTGTTCATCTGGGAATAGTTCGGGATAAGAAACGGCAATAACTTTCATTGGGTTATTTTTTCTAGTCAGGGCGTGACTTTAAGTCATGCCCTGACTTATAATCATTTTATTCAGACTCGTTTAATTGAGAGTTGAAAAGTTGAGAATTGAAAATGATTTTTTGAACGATAAGCGCTCATTAAAACACTTTTCACTTTTCGTTCTTCATTTAATAAGGCTTTTATCTCAACCTCCACAGGTTATGCGTATCAAAGTAACTCTATCATTATTCTTCAATTCGTATTCGGAAATCTGATTCTTGGGAACAATTCTCTCATTAATTGCCAAAGCCAATTCTTTCAAATTATCAAATCCGATTTCTTGTAGAAACAAGGACAGATTAACTTGTTCTGTAGTAAATTCTTTATCATTAACCGTAACAGAAATCATAATAAAACAGGATTTAATTTTTGCGGATTAAAAAAATGATTTACAGGCCCATGCCCATAACCGACAGAAACGTCTTTTCCGGCGTCGATAGCTTGCGTAATATAAACTTTAGCCAATTCTACCGCTTCTTGCAACGAATAATTTTTAGCCAAATAAGCGGAAATTGCAGAGGAAAGGGTACAGCCTGTTCCATGCGTATTGACGGTAGGAATAAAATCCGAAACCAAAATAGATTGCTTCGATTTATCCTGAAAAATATCATACATTTTTTCCCCTTTCAAATGTCCTCCCTTCAGTAGAACCGATTTACAACCCAATGTTAACAATTCGGGAGCAACTCGTTTCATGTCTTCCAACGTTTCTATTTTTTGTTCGAGCAAAATTTCCGCCTCGTCTAAATTAGGCGTAATAATAGTTGACAAAGGAATTAATTTTGCTTTAATTGCATCGACAGTATCTCTTAAAATCAACAAATCGCCGCTTGTTGCAATCATCACAGGATCAAGAACTATAGCCTGAGGCGCATATTCTTCCAAACATCGGGCAACAACATCTACCACCTCCGCAGTATGAAGCATTCCTATTTTTACCGATACGGGTTTCAGATCTTCAAAAACAAGCCGGATTTGTTGTTCTAGAAATTCGGGAGAAACGGAATAAATAGCCTTCACGCCCATTGTATTTTGAGCCGTTAAAGCTGTAATAGCAGTCGCGCCGAAGGTTCCTAAAGCCGAAAATGTTTTCAAATCAGCCTGTATGCCGGCGCCGCCGCCACTGTCCGAACCCGCAATACTTAATACTACCGGATATATCTTTTTCTCTTCTGTTGCCTGCATATTTTAATATAATTATTTTGCGATGCAAGCAAAAGTACAAAAATCAAATGAATTTAAGTAACTGTTTAAATTTTTACGGAAAAGATTTTGAGGAATAAAAACAGCTATTTTGCCGACGGGATTTTTCAAGAATAGTAGCGCTATTGGGTAAAAATTCCAACAAAAAAGAGCGTTTTTAGATCCAAAATACTTCATGGAAAAATTTCAAACAATTACGAAGAATCAATGCCTGGATTTTGATCGGGAAATACCCTATTCGGAAAAAGATCCGTTTTATAAAACTGCAGTTTTTCAGAATTAAGTACGTGTCGAGAACTGGTTTAGGCTATTTTAAATCTTTGTCGTTTTCAAAAGCATGAAGTGCATATTTGATAAATTTGGATAAACTAAGATATGTTTTATACTGATTTTAACAATATTTATTTTCTATTTCTGTAAAGAGCAATAGACATCATGTAAACATTTTGTGTGCAAATAAGAATCAAAATTTGTGGATTGAATCTACAAATTTTAATTCTTCCACACCACAAGAAACATTCTTCAATTTCGCACACTATTTTATTTATTTAAAAATCAGACAAATATATTTCTGCAAGAATAGATTTCATTTTTGGCCTACTATTTTCAAGTAGAGATAGCAAAAGCACTAAATATTCTATTAATTCTAAAAAAGAAAAAGCAATGAAAAAAGTAATTGTAACATTTGCAGCGATAGTAGCCTTAGGCGCTTCTGCTTCAGCTTCTAATTTAATTGTAGGCGACACGATTAAAAATGATTCGACTAAAATTTTCCAATCGGATTTTTATGCCCAAGCAACAATAAGTCCAACAGACATCCAAGCGGCAGGTCCGGTTAATCCGAACGAACTTCCTCAAGTTATCAAAGACGCTTTGGCAAAAGATTATCCGGGCAGTACAGTAAAATCTGCATCTTTTGATGAAACTGCTAAAACCTATACTTTACAGGTTCTTCCAAAAGACGCTAAAGAAACGGTTCAGGTAGAGTATAATGAAAAAGGAGAAAAGGTCGTGAAAAAATAATCTTTTCTGAATACATGGGAAGATAAAGTAATAAGAATCTCCATTTCTCCGTTAAAAGAGAGGGTAAAACAAATACCCTCTCTTTTTGTTTTATAATTATGTCAAGAATCCGGACTTTCGCGCCCCCTCCTGGTAACTGTTTAAATTTTTATGGAAAAGATTTTGAGGGATAAAAACGGCTATTTTGCAGATGGGATTTTTCAAGAATAGTAGCGCTATTTGGTAAAAATTCCGGCAAAAAAGAGCGTTTTTAGATTCAAAAGACTCCATAGAAAAATTTTTAACCGGTTACTTATTTCAGGTAAACTTATTGAAAAGAATTTTGACGTATTTTTGAATAAAAAATCTGTCCGGATATTTTTCGAGATCCGGAAAACCGATAATGTTATACGAGTGAGTATCTGGGCAATATCAAGAAAGATAAATAAATTCGGCAATTATAATATTCAGCGCGTATGCGGCAAGTTTTGATCATTGAAGACGAGGTTTCTTTTTGTTTTATATTGAAAACATGGTTTAATAAGAATGGATTTTCCGCCGAGGGCGTTTTTTCGGCAAACGAGGCCATGAAATGCATAAAAACAAATTTTTACGACATAATCCTTTCCGATTTGCGGTTGCCGGATAATGACGGAATTTCGCTTTTGCAATGGATTAAACAAAAAAGTCCCGAAAGTGAGGTTTTTATTATGACTAGTTACGCCGACATCCAAACGGCTGTTGCCGCTATCAAATTAGGCGCTTTTGATTATTTGGAGAAACCTATAAATCCCGAAATATTACAACAAAAAATCAACGACGCGCTTTTGACAAAAAAGAAAAATGAATCGCCGGAAGTCGAAAAAATTGTTGAATCAAAAGAAAACGAGTCGCCTTATATTATTGGGAAAAGCCCCATATCTCAAAAATTAGACGAACACATTAGATTAGTAGCCCCTACCTTCATGTCTGTTTTGATTACAGGCGAAAGTGGAACCGGAAAAGAATATGCCGCCCGTCACATTCATGAAAATAGTCAACAACGACAAGCTCCTTTTGTCGCCTTAGATTGTGGAGCAATATCGAAAGAATTAGGAGCCAGCGAATTATTCGGACATGTAAAGGGCGCTTTTACTTCTGCCGTAGACAATAAAAAAGGAATGTTTGAGTATGCCAACGGCGGAACGTTATTTTTAGACGAAATCGGGAATCTTTCCTATGCTGTTCAAGTTCAATTATTAAGGGCCTTGGAAGAACGTATCGTCAGGCCTGTGGGAAGTAATAAAGAAATCAAGATTAACGTCCGTATTATTTCCGCCACAAACGAAGACCTTTCACAAGCCATTGCCGAAGGGAAATTCAGAGAAGATCTATATCACAGGATTAATGAATTCTCTATTCACATGCCTTCATTAAGGGAAAGACGCGACGATCTTTTTCTCTTTGCCGGTATTTTTCTGGAAAATGCCAATAAAGAATTAGGTAAAAACATCAAAGATTTCAATGAGAAAACAAAATCGTTGATACTTAGTTATCCCTGGCCCGGAAATTTACGGGAACTGAAAAATATCATTCGAAGAGCCGTATTACTTTGTTCTTCGGATTATATAGACGTGAAAAGTTTTCCTGAAGAATTAATGAAATATATCGAAAAAGGAACCGATGTCACTCCGCTGAAACGAACAAATGAGGAAGAACTAATAATGGATGCATTGAAAAAATGCGGAAATAACAAAAGTAAAGCGGCGAAATTATTGGGCGTTGACAGAAAAACGCTTTATAATAAAATGGAAAGGTACAACATAAATCTTTAAACTTCATTGTATCTGGGTAATTTATACCGAATAAAAATAGCGTCGGTTGCTATTTTTTTCGAACCCTCCTTAAGTCTAACGAATTCATTGAGTTTCCTTCGATGCCCTCTATTCTTTTTTGGGTAAACCTCAGAATTTGATCGTAATACAATACCATAACAGGGGCTTCTTCCATGATTAGATTATCCATTTGCTGATAATAAAGGATTCTGAGAGAATCACTTGTTTCTTTACGCGCCAATTCATACAACTTATCAAAAGCAGGATTCTTATAATGAGTGTAATTGGGGCCTGCCGGACAAAAATTTTTACTGTAGAATAGAGACAAATAATTTTCAGCATCCGGATAATCCGCAATCCACGAACCCCTGAACCATGCCGACTTTGATTGGGCAATCTGCTCGCGTAAGGCGGCCGGCGGATTCACATCTACTTTTACTTGCAAACCGATTAATCCTAATTGTTGTTGAATATACTTGCATAAATCCAAATATGAAGAAGTCGTGGAGAGAGTCAGCGGGGGCAACCCTCTTCCGTTAGGAAATCCAGCTTCATTTAATAATTGCGCCGCTTTTTCAGGATTGTAATCATATCCTTTTATTTTCGACGTGTCAAAACCGGGAAGACCCGCCGGAATCATACCATAGCGCCCGGGAGTACCTATGTTATTCCGGAGATATCGTATCATTTTTTTTCTATCAAACGCATAATTGATGGCCTGCCGTAATTTTTTATTCTGCAAAGGATTGTCTTTTATCGACTCAGGGGAAGAATCTTGTAGAAATCCCAAATATTCGGTATTCAGATACGGCTGGGTTATCATGTTAATTTTATTGTTATACTTGATCCTTAGTTTCCCATTTTGCGTTAATAATTCGTCTTTATAGCTTGGATCCAGCCCATTCATAAAATCCAGATTCCCCTTGACAAATTCCAAGAAAACAGTTTGCTTATCAATAATAAAACTAATTGCAACCGCGTCAAGATAAGGCAAGGAAACTCCATTTGAGTCTTTCTCAAAATAACGCGGATTTCTCAGTAGAACCAATTTGACGCCTTCCTTCCAAAGTTTCATATAAAAAGGACCCGTACCAATAGGATTTTTTCTGAAATCAGCTCCGAAATGTTCTACAATTTCTTTAGCGACAACAGAACAATAGGGCATGGTTAAGAGTCCTAAAAAAGGAGAAAAAGGATGACCTATTTTGATAATAAACGTACTGTCGTCAGGAGCAAAAAAAGCCGATTTCCCATCATGCGAAGCCACGTCATTAAAGACCCAAGCCCCCGGCGAAGCGACAGATTCATCGGTAATTCTCCGGAAGCTATAAACAAAATCCGAAGCGACAACTCTACGGGTTTTTCCGGCAAAAACAGGATGTTCATGGAAATAAACATCATTCCGCAAATGAAAAATATAAGTAAGTCCGTCCTCGCTAATTTCCCACGAATGAGCAATACAAGGTATAACGCTCAAATCCTTTGTAAGCTGGACTAAACCATTGTACAATTGACTGGAAGCCCAGATCATGGCCAAATCTTTTGCAAAAGCAGGATCTAAAGATGTAATGCCGGCCGATTCGTTGTATTTAAATACAGTTTTACCTTTGTTTTTAGAATCTTGATGCGTACAACCAATAAAACACGCACATGTCGCCAGAAAAATACATAGCCATTTTAAATATTTCATAAAACAATAGGAAAGTGAGATTCGCGCCGTAAACATTCGCTTTACAAATTTACGCGATAATTTTCAATTCGCGCCCAAGCGCATAAAATATTTTGGCAAATAGAATATAATTTACTATATTTGTTTCCAATTACTCACAGGGAAGGGGATTGCTTATGAAACAACTATACTTCTTAAAAAATAAATTTATCTCCCATGTCTTTTCTATTTTTCTATTTCCAGACCAAATCAAAAAGACTTTTTTTCTCCCTTGCGGGGGAAAACACAAAAGGACTTGGGGATTAAGGGGTTTATTATTATTCTCCCTTTGGGGGTTAGGGGGCTCCCTTTTTGCTCAAATTAGTCAACCTTTTCCCGATAATGTATACACTACGGATTGTTATGCAATTCCGCAAAATACGGTTCAATGGAGCATGTGCAAAAAAGATTCGAGCCGGTATTATTCTGAAAAAATATCGTCTATTGCTTTTGTCGGAGATATTGATAACGATGGTCGAAATGAAGTCATAGCCACAGGACAAGACAGCGCCTGTATTATTATACTGGATTATCGATTGAATGAAAAATTTATCATTCGTACAAGTACGCAAATTCCGTATGATTATTCTATTGCTGTTGCAGATGTTGATAATGATAGAATTGCCGAAATATTTGTTGTTACTACTGATGATTTTCTTACCTCATATAACTATAGCCGGAATAATGTAACTACCAAATGGAGAATAGATCTTTCTCCTTTGATAGGACCTTTCCGGAGGCCTGCAATTGCCGATATTAATGCCGACGGAATTCCTGATTTATTAATTTCCAACAAAATTTATAATGCTGTAACCGGCGAATTGGAAGTAATACTGCCGGATGAATGTTCTGTGTTGGCAGACGCGGATAACGACGGCATATTGGAAGCAATAAGAGGAGATAAAGTACTAAAAGTGAATATTAACAATGCGCATGGCACAACAGGAAATAATGCGTATGTTTGGAAAGATATAATAGAACAACTGGATGGAATACCGTTTTTTGGGGCAAGCGCTTATGCATCGGTAGCGGACATTGATCTGGACGGATATTTGGATGTTATTTCACGAGCTTCACGGGAGAGATATGGTGATATGTATTTTTGGAAACCTTATACAGGAAGCAACTCTCTTCCAATTGTTTGTGGACACTTTCGTGGTTTTAATAGCAGTCTGGAATATGGAGGAACTCCTTTGGTGTCAGATTTGAATGGGAATGGTTATCCCGAAATAACATGGATGAGTTTAATCTCTATATATGCTGCATCTAGATATCCTACTACATACGGTATGGTAGAGATTATTTGGTACCAACCAGCAGGCGACTTCAGCGAAGCAAGATTTACTGCTTTTGATTTTAATCAGGATGAGAAATCGGAAATTATTTATTGCGACAAAAATAATTTAAAGATTCTAGATGGAACAACAGGGCAAGAGCTTTCGTTTATTCCTTGTTTATCAAAAACCATCGAAGGGTACCCTGTTGTAGTTGATTTGGGAAAGGATGGAATTACGACAATTCTTATTTCGGAAAATAACGAGCTTAATACCGCTTCAAGAATTTGTACATACACAAGTGTAGACTCAAGTTGGGCGCCTGCCCGTTCGGTATGGAATCAATACATGTATAATGCTGTACATATTAACGAAGATTTAACGGTTCCGCAATACCAATTTAATCCGGTTACCACTTTTACCCATCCTACTACAGGAGTTGTTCGCCGTCCATTTAATCACTTTTTGCAACAAGTAGGGCCTATTAATCAGTATGGAGAACCCTTTATTCCTTTAGCCGATGTAACTTTTATAGAAGACAGTACCCAAACAACTTCCTGCCAAGTATTCCAGGTTAAAGTATTGATTCAGAATTTGGGTGCAAGAAAACTCAATGCTCCTTTTCCTGTTACAATATACAAAGACGCGTATGGAGGAAGCGTTGTCAGGCAGGATGTATCCTATGTTCCTGTGGACACAGGAGAAAGCCGCTATCTCACTTTACGTTTTACGCAAGAAGAGCTGGCAAGTTTTCTTCCCATCACAAATCTTGTTATTGCTCTGAATAGTACCGCTGATGGAATTGCCCAGAACGGAAATTTACAAGCCGAATGCGATACAACAAACAATATTATTATAATTCCTTTTAAACCCATTGACAGTGTTTACCGGATCGACTTGAACGACACAATTTGTCAAGGAAATCCTTATGTGGGAAATGGGTTTGATATTCCATCGGGAAGTACCAATTATTCGGGTACAAAAACGTTTATCAAAACCTATACGTCTATGCAAGGTTGCGACAGCATTGTTTATTTGAAATTGCAAGCTAATCCGATAAAAGATACGACTCTCAACGACACGATTTGCCAATATGAAATTTATAATAAAAACGGGTTCTCGTTGCCTACCCAATTTACGGTAGGCGCATTTACCCATCGGTTAGATACAATCACAACACATAATTGCGACAGCATTATTTATTTGAACTTAACCGTTATTCAGGATACAACATTTAACTCTATTTTTGATACAGTTATACAGGGTAGAACGTATGAAAAACACGGTTTTACTATTTATATTCCTATCCAAAAAGAAGAAGGAGATTATCAGTATCAATTGGTTTCAATAAATCAATGGGGGTGCTATTCTGTCATAAATCTTAATTTACACGTGAGTCCCTATCTTAAGCCTGCTTTAATTCTCCCCAATGCCTTTACTCCTAATAAAAATACAAATACTTATTTCTCAACAGTCTACAAACAAAACATAAAAGACTTGAAAATACAAATCTACAGCCGTTGGGGTGAAATGGTGTTCCAAAGCTCAAATATTAATTTTAAATGGGATGGCCGAGATTTGAAAGGGAGTTTGGTTCCTGCCGGCGCTTATGTTTATTTAATAGAATATCATTCCCAAACCGACCCGAACATCGCCAAACAGAAAAAAGGAAGCGTGAATGTAGTGTATTAAATAGTAGAAAATTGAGAATGAAAGTGGAGATAAATAGTTAGTAGTTAGTAATGAGGGATTAGTAATGAAAATAAGAGATTTAACTTTATAAATTTTAAGTTCTAAACCTTAAACCCTTCAATCTCTCAATTATTCAATAATTTAATTATCCAAATGGCTTAACTCTTCAATAATTCAATAAAATGTTTTTTGCAGAAGAAAAGCAGCGAGATTAATTTTTATGTAACAAACGTATAAAGAACATTTACCACAAAATTCCATATGGTAACTATTGCGATGGCGCATAACTTTGAAATCCAGAAATTCCATTTGAATCTTGTGTGCAAAAACCAAAGGATTAAGGTATTAATTCCCAGACCTAGTAATGAAACAGAAAAAAACTTTAAGTATTCTACTCCCATTTGAGGATTATGACTTTCAAAAGTCCATATCCTGTTCAAGAAATAATTTGTAGTTGCCGCCGTACAAAATCCAATTGCATTGGAAACGAATTTTTGAATTTTAAATTTTTCTTTGCACAGGTATGTAATCCCAAAATCAACAAGAACGCCGGAAAATCCGACAACGCCAAATTTCAAAAATTTATAGAATGTGGCTGTTGAAAAAAAATTCATGCAAAATAATTATTGTTAAATAGAAATTTTTGAGATGAAAGGTTCATTATCGATAAATTCCTCAATTAGGGAAAAATAGACGCGGCGACAACCGAATTATTTCAACCATTACTCGACCTCCACCAAGATATCATTTTTGCTAACGATCTGCCCCTTTTTTACATTAATTTTTTTCACTTTCCCGTCAATAGGGGAACAAATATCATTATTCATTTTCATGGCATGAAGAAGCAACAATTTATCTCCGGCTTTTACAGTCTGCCCGACTTTTACAAAAACATCTATAACTGTCCCTGGTATAAATGGATATACTTTCCCTGCTTCTACCTGTATATACAGATTCCGATAAACCATTTTTTTTGCCGGTTTTGAATCTGTTTGTTTTGATTCTGACATATTATCTTGAATTTTTGTTAGTGTGAAAATTTAAATCTTCCGCAAAACCTTTTCGAACAAATCAAAAGGTTTCCAGAAAAACAATTTTTAGATCTTGTTTTAAGATTTTTCTTAAGTTTAGAATGGAGGGATTCCATGCTTCTTATTCGGAACGGTTACCTCTTTAGATATTGAAATCTCTAATGCATGCATGATATAATTACGCGTTTCGGCAGGTTGAATAACTGCATCGACATATCCATAAGCAGCAGCTACATAGGGATTCGCAAATTTTTCCTTGTATTCTTTTATTTTTTGTTGACGGACTTCTTCAGGGTTTTCCGCATTTACAATTTCATTACGGAAAATAATATTAGCAGCTCCTTCGGGTCCCATGACCGCAATTTCGGCCGTTGGCCATGCAAATACGAAATCTGCTTTTAAGTGCCTGGAACACATAGCTATATAACCACCCCCATAAGCTTTTCTCAAAATAATAGTGATCTTCGGAACGGTGGCTTCGGAATAAGCATATAGCACCTTTGCACCGTGTCTGATAACCCCTGCATGCTCCTGATCTACTCCCGGTAAATAGCCCGGCAAATCGACCAAGGTTACCAATGGGATATTAAAAGCGTCGCAGAAACGGATAAAACGGGCCGCTTTATCCGAAGAATTACAATCCAACACTCCCGCCATTGCGGCCGGCTGATTGGCGACAAAACCCACAGTGTCTCCATTAACGCGGGCAAAACCAATCACAACGTTCGGAGCAAATAATTCTTGAATTTCTAAAAATTCCGAATTATCCACCATGCTTCTTATTACATTCCTTACATCGTAAGATTCAATGGGATTCGTCGGAAAAATAGACGAAACCTTATAATCTTTCAATTTAGGCTTTTTGGACGGAAATTGTTCCGCCCGTTTCCCATTATGCCATGGAATGTACGACAATATTGCTTTTATCTGATCAAAACATTCTTTCTCGCTTTCAGCAAAAAAATGCGCATTTCCCGATATTTCGGCATGAACTCTTGCCCCCCCTAAATCTTCCTGGGAAATTTCTTCGCCCAAAACAGTTTTGATAACATCCGGGCCTGTGATAAACATTTTGGAAATTTTGTCTACCACAAAAACAAAATCGGTCAATGCCGGAGAATAGACGGCTCCTCCCGCGCAAGGGCCCAAGATAATGGATAGTTGCGGAATGACGCCTGAGGCCATTGTGTTGCGAAAGAAAATATCTCCGTATCCCGCCAATGCATTTACCCCTTCTTGTATACGGGCTCCTCCCGAATCGTTAATGCCAATGATAGGCGTTTTCATTTTCATGGCATGATCCATAATCTTACAGATCTTTTTGGCATGCATATATCCTAAAGAACCGCCTGCAACGGTAAAATCTTGCGCATAAATACAAACCGGGTAACCGTTTATTGTTCCCGTCCCGGTTACAACGCCGTCTCCCGGAAGATACTTTTTATCCATATCAAAATCTTTTCCCGAATGTTGGATAAATAAATCATATTCATGAAAAGATCCGATATCTAATATTTCTAAAATTCTTTCGCGCGCAGTTAATTTCCCTGTAGCTTTTTGTTTCTCAATTGCTTTTGAGCCCCCGCCCTGCAAAGCTTCCTGCATACGTTCTTTGAGTTCTCTAGTTTTTTGACCTATAGACATATACTTCGGTTTTAATAAAACATAGTTCCCCAATTTAGGGCTTACAAAGGTATAAAATTTTTGATTCTTCAAAATAATATTTCCTATAACAGATTTATTTTGTAACTATCCAAAAATCACAATATTAAAGAAATAAAAGAATCTCTTCCAATCCAGATGTTATTCTAATTACCTTATTTACAAGGAGGGATGATCCCCGTTTTTTAGTCCAAATAAAATTTCTTCTTACAAATACCGGAAATTTATCTGAAATGTCCATTTATAACTTGAATGCGCTTACCTTTGCTCCATGAAATATCAATAAAACTTTTTTGTTTTCACGTCTTAAATCAGACAATAACTATAAGTATAAAAAAAATCGATAGTTTTAAACAAGAAATTAACCCTGAAAATAATTGGCGCTTGATTTGCTCAAATTAAGGATATTAGACACTTATTCATTCATTCAGACCATAAAATAATCATTGTGAAAAAAGTAATCGTCATAGGAGCCACTTCCGGAATAGGAAAAATGTTGGCGTTACATTACGCTGAAAAAAAATGTAAAGTCGGTATAACAGGAAGACGAATTCACTTGTTAGATGAATTGAAAATGCAGCATCCCGAAGAATTTTTTCCTATGCAAATGGATGTTACCCGCGAAAATTGCCTGGATCCACTTGAAGCGCTAATAACCGAAATGGAGGGCATGGATCTGCTTATTATTAATTCGGGAACAGGTTATGTAAATCAGAATTTGGATGTTTCTTTAGAAATGGAAACCATTTCAACCAATGTGATGGGTTTTACCCGGATAATTAGTTACGGATTTAATTATTTTAAAAAAAACAACGGAGGACATATTTCAGTAATTGCTTCTGTTGCAGGCATAAGAAGCTTGCGTATGTGTCCGTCTTATTCTTCGAGCAAACGATACAATATTCATTTCGTTGATTGCCTGGCGCAAAAAGCGCATCACGAAAAACTCGATATTAAGTTTACGACCATACTTCCCGGATTTATCAGAACAGATCTTTTAAAGAATGAAAAATACCCATTAATGATATCTGTTGAAAAGGCGGGAAAATTAATTTTTCAAGCTATCGAAAAAAAGAAACGTAAAGCTTATATTCCCATTCGTTGGATGTTTGTCGCGTGGGGATGGAAACTTATTCCTAAATTTGTTTGGGAAAGATTTTTTTAAAAACGGCTATGAATCTTGAGAGATCAGAGTCTTTTCGTCATTATTCCCTATTCATCATTCTTCTATTTAATTTAGAGGTTGTTTAAAAATTTTTCTATGAAGTATTTTGAGTCTGAAAATGCTCTTTTTTGTCGGAATTTTTACCAAATAGCTCTATTATTCTTGAAAAATCCCGCCTGCAAAATGGCCATTTTTATCTCTCAAAATCTTTTCCACAAAAATTTAAACAACCTCTTAATTCCGGAAAGATTTTTTAATAAAATTCGTATTTCCGGTTCTTTTGAAAGATCGTATATTTGCGTATAATTATTGAACATCGATCAAAAGCAACATTCTTTTATAAATCTTCGTTTGTTTACTAACAAAAACCGACCGAAGCAAAATCACTTTAAGCGTCTTAAAAACGCATTAAAGTTTATACTCTAAACAAAGTGATGATTTCAAGTTAAACAAATGAATCCTAAAGACACTTCTTTTAAGATAAAAATTATTCTGGGTTATCTGATTCCTGCATTGGCAGGTTTTGGAATAGCCGGGTATTTATTTATTAACGTTATCCCGCTGATTAACGTCGAAGAAAATAAAAAGGATGAGATTTTTGTAAAAGTCATTTCCACAGGCTCAACGCTTTCGTCCCTCTATGAATGCGAATTGCTTAGCATGGTATTTATCCAAGAACCTACAAGGCAAAATTATAACAATTATGAAGCCGCTTTAGAGAAGGTATACGCCCAAATCGACTCTCTGGGCAAAATTACCAATCAACCCTCTCAGCAATCTATTTTACAGAAATTGCAAAAATTACTGGATAAGAAGAATGGTAATATGCTTGCTATTGTAAGGGAGATAAACCGCGAAAATGAAGAAAAAATTATTCGTAGAAGCCTGTCCGAATTAAAATTATCTATAGATTCAATTCCCACAAAAGTAATCATACATGAAAAGATACGATATGATACGTTGCACCCTGTTCCTGTTAAAAAAAGAAATGTTCTCGGCCGGATAAAAGAAGTTTTTTTCCCCTCCAAACCAGATACGACGGTTCGCACAAAAATAGTACGGACATTTGCAAAAGACACAATACAATCGTTGACAAATACCTACGATACCGTATTTAATACGGTTGAAAAAGTTTTGGAAGACGTCCAGATTGAGAAAATGCGAAACAAGCAGACGATTAATAAGAAGCTCCAGACGTTACTGGCTACAGATAGGATTATCAACGCAGAAATCAATTCATTGCTAAACGAACTGCAAATTGAAGCCTTCTCTACAACCACTGCGATTATTACTGAGAAACAAGCCTTGCTTAAAAAATTCGGATTGTTAATTTTAACAATGGGAATATTGGCCATATTGACTATCATTCTTTTTATCTTTTTCGTGTTCAACGATTTAAGAAAGAGGAAGATTCATCGGAAAGAACTGGAAATAGCGCGCAACCACGCGGAGGAACTGATGAAAAGCCGCGAGAAATTGTTATTAAGCATTTCGCATGATATAAAAGCTCCGTTAAGTTCTATAGCAGGATATATAGAACTGATGGATTTGTCCGAATTGGATAAAAATAACCATGAATACATAAATTCCATGAAACATTCCGTTGAGCATGTGATGGAATTATTGAATAATTTATTGGAATATTCGCGCCTTGAAGCTCAAAAAACAACACTTTCTCCCGAAGTGTTTCCACTGTCCGCTCTCTTTGAAGAAACGGTATCGTCATTTTACCCTATTGCCAAAAGAAAAAATCTTGATTTAAAACTTTCTAATCAAATACCCCAAGACCTCTACGTAGAAATAGACAAAATCCGTTTAAGACAAATATTAACGAATTTACTATCCAACTCTTTAAAATTCACGGATAAAGGCAGCGTCTCCATACATGTTTTTTTCGACGATAATTATAATGAAGAGAAATGGCTGCACTTTTCCATTAGCGATACAGGTTGTGGAATTCCTCCAGAAAAAAGAGAATTTATTTTCGAAGAATTTTCTCAAATTAATAAGCCTGAAGACCAGAACAAAAAAGGCAGCGGTTTTGGATTGTTCATCGTTAAACGGATTGTTGAATTGTTTAATGGAAATATTGCCGTAAAAGAAAATGAACCGGAAGGAAGCGTATTTTCCGTGCAATTGCCTATAACAATAGCCGATTCGTCGATGCTGGTTACTCATGAAGACCCTCTTTTGCATTCAATTGAAAATATAAATATTTTGGTTGTAGACGATGATATTTCACAATTGAAACTGATGGAAAAAATTTTATTGAAATTGGGATTTTCGGCCAAGTCTGTCAGTAACATTGAAGAGGCTGTCAAGCTTCTGGAAGAAAAGTATTTCGACATCTTGATTACGGATATTCAATTAAAAAATGCCACCGGTTTTGAATTGCTTGAGACATTAAAAACTTCGGATAACGAACATTTGCGGGGATTGCCCGTAATTGCCGTATCTGCCAACGAAGAGTATAATAAAGAATACTTCATGGAAAAAGGGTTTTCCAGCTTTATTAAAAAACCTTTCTCATTTCAACAACTGAAAGAAGAACTCATCCGGATTGCCGATAAAATCGCCAAAGAGGATGTAATAACTCCTTTTCCCGTTCCCATTTCACAGGGAGAAACAATATCTTTTAATGAAACAGAGAAGGACGAAAAATCCTTTAACATCGCCTATAGTTTAGAAAGTCTTTATCTGATGATGAATAATGATACGGAATCCGTCAAACAAGTTTTAACGTTATTTATTTCTTCTGTAGAGGAAAGCGTTCATTTGATGAAGTTTTATCTGGAAACCCGTAATTATTATGAAATTAAACAACTTGCCCATAAGATGCTGCCTATGTTCCGTCAACTTAAAATTGCCGGACTAATAAATATACTATCCTTTATTGATTCTTATTGCATTAGCGAGACTGATAATATGATTTTCAAAGGGAAAGTATCTAACTTTACTCAACAATCGGAATATGTAATTGAAGAACTGAAGAAAAATATCGATTCAATATAAACGAAATAATCCACTTATTAGATCCTGTCGAATATTTTAACATCAAAATGGTATTCAGAGTATTTCCAGCTACCGGATCATTACAAATTGATTTTCTGGAAATCATAATTAATTCTGATAAAATGTATAAAAACATTTTTTACCTGCTGAAAATGTTTCCCTAAATCTCAAATCCTTAAAACACGAAAAAGCAAACTTTCTGCACAGCCTCTGACGTTTACATCAAAATTCAAGAATCTTCTTTTGACTATCTATACGTAATAAAACATTACGCCTCTTCCTGTTTCAAATTGTCGATAATAAATGTTTGACGTTCAGGCGTATTTTTACCCATATAAAAACTCAGCACCTCTCTGATTCCCGAATCCTTTTTTAAAATAACAGGATCGAGCCTCATACTTTTGCCAATAAAATGCCTGAATTCATCCGGAGAGATTTCTCCAAGTCCTTTAAAACGGGTAATTTCCGGGTTAACGCCAAGTTTCGAAATAGCGATATCTCTTTCTTCATCGGAGTAACAATAAATTGTTTTTGTCTTGTTCCTGACCCTGAACAACGGCGTTTGCAGAATATATAAATGTCCGCTTTTTATCAGATCGGGAAAAAATTGAAGGAAAAAAGTCAATAATAATAGACGAATATGCATTCCGTCCACATCGGCGTCCGTAGCAACCACAATGTTGTTATAACGAAGGTTCTCAATGTCCTCGTCTATATTTAGGGCATTATGAAGAAGATTAAATTCCTCATTTTCATATACGATTTTTTTACTTAATCCATAGCAATTCAGCGGTTTCCCTTTTAAACTAAAAACCGCTTGCGTATTCACGTCCCGCGATTTGGTGATGGAACCGCTTGCAGAATCTCCCTCTGTAATAAAGATCGTGGTTTCCAGCCGGTCGGAATGATTGCTGTTATAATGAATCCGGCAGTCGCGCAATTTTCTATTGTGGAGATTTACTTTTTTAGAACTCTCGCGAGCTAATTTTTTGATATTGGCAATATCTTTCCGCTCCTTTTCCGATTGAAGGATTTTCCGGTATAAGGCATCGGCCGTTTCGCTATTGATATGAAGAAAATTATCCAGGTTTCGTTTAACAATATCGCCTATATAATTTCTTACGCTTTGTCCTTCCCCGTTAGGCTCCATATGAGAGGAACCTAGTTTGGTTTTCGTTTGCGACTCAAAAACGGGCTCCTGTATGCGCAAACTCAATGCGCATACAATCCCGGTGCGAATATCGCTAGGGTCGAACTCTTTTTTGTAAAATTCACGAATGGTTTTTACAAATGCTTCTCTAAAAGCCATTTGATGAGTGCCGCCTTGAGTGGTATTTTGTCCGTTGACAAAAGAATAATATTCTTCGCCATATTGTTTGGCGGAATGGGTAATGGCAAATTCAAAATCATTTTCCCGGACATGAATAATCGGGTATAATATTTCTCCGTCGATGTTATTTTCCAGTAAATCAAGCAATCCGTTTTTGGAATAGAACCGTTTCCCATTGTAAATAATAGTTAACCCCCGATTCAGGTAAACGTAATTCCAGATCATCTTTTCGATGTATTCATCCAAAAAGAAATAACTTCCGAAAATACTACTGTCGGGAGAAAAAACAATTAAAGTGCCATCATGCTCTTTGGAGGGTTGCAGATCGTGTTCCTGAATGATTTCCCCTTTGCTGAACTCGACAATTTTGGTCTTCCCTTCTCGAATGGATTGAACCACAAATTTGGAAGACAAGGCATTCACCGCTTTTGTCCCAACGCCGTTCAAGCCAACGGATTTTTGAAAAACGCGGGAATCGTATTTGGCTCCGGTATTAATTTTTGAAACACAGTCCACTACTTTTCCCAAAGGAATGCCTCGCCCGTAATCGCGAATGCTTACATTACGTTCATGGAAAGCAACATTAATATCTATCGTTTTCCCAAACCCCGAAGCAAATTCATCAATGGCATTGTCAATGATTTCCTTTATCAAAACATAAATTCCGTCGTCGTGAGAAGCGCCGTCGCCTAATTTCCCGATATACATTCCGGGACGCCGGCGAATGTGTTCGTTCCATTCCAGAGTAGTAATGCTATCATCCGAATACTCGACGGGTTCTATTCTCTCCTCAATCATTTTTCTCTCCTGTCAAAAACAATAAATTTACGTGGAACAAATTTTGAAAAATCGTTTGTTATTCGCCTATGCTGATCATTTCTACTTCGAAAATCAAAGGGCTGTTTGCCGGAATAACACCCAAGTCGCGTTCCCCATAAGCCAATGAAGAAGGAATTAAGAAAACAGCTTTTTCGCCCGTTTTCATTGTCATGATTCCTTCGTCCCATCCCTGAATAACTTGTCCGATTCCAACTTGGAATTCGAAAGGTTCTCCTCTATCCACAGAACTGTCAAATTTAGATCCGTTAAGTAATTTCCCCGTATAATGTACTTTTACTTTAGAACCCGCTTCAGGGGTTTTCCCTGTTCCTTCTTTCAAAACGGAGATAAACAACCCGCTGGACGTTTTCTTTGCGGAAATATTATTTTCTTTTATGTATTTCTCAAGTATCGCACTTTCCTGTTCTAACAATTTCCTTTCCTTTTCAACTTTCTCAGCTTCGTATTCCGCTACCGACTGAACTTTTATTAAATCGACGGTTAAATAAATAATGTCGGTTTCTTTAATAAAAGGAGGAAGCTCGTCTCCGATAAAAACTTTAGGATCGAAAGCAAAAGTTATTGATTCCCCTTCATGCATCATCAAAAGAGCCTGATTCACATCTCCTTTCTTTTCAGGTTCGCTAACCGGCATAGGGGATGGAGTGTTATTTTCAGAAATTAGACTATCATTAATTTTTAATTTGCTGGTTACTAAAATAATATCGCCGGCGATAGGCAATCGTCCTTTGGGATTTGCTTTTAATATTTTGTATTTTACTCCTTCAGGAGACGTTTTAAAATCATCTTTTTTTTCAACGCCATAAGCTGTAATAGCAATAGCAATGGCGAATAAGCACGGTAAGATACGTTTCATGTGTTTATTTTTAAATTTTGTTTTTTAGTTGAAAATGTTTGACCTTATTGAATCATTGAATTATCGAATAATTGAATAAAATGGTTTATAGCTTATGGCTTAAAGTTTGTGTTTATTGATTCCTCATTCCTCGTTACTAGTTGCTAACTCTCTCAATTCTCCTTCTGACTTTAGAAATTTTTAAACATTATAAATGCTCAATCTCAAAATTTACCATTTCCTTACTCCCTTTTTATTCTTTATTATAATTTGTTTTTTTAGAAATTATTCTACTGACGAGGTTTTTTGTTTCTCCAAAAGAACTGTTTTGTATGCGCCGGATTGGACAAAGATACTTTCTCCAAATTCAGAATTATTCTGTGAAAATAAGCTGTCTACGTAATCTGCACCCAATGAGCGCAACCTTTGCAAAGTTACGCATAAATAATTATTTTAGCTCAGGATCGAAAATAGAAAAATCATAACGCTAATAAATTACATCCCCTGATTTCGCTATTGTCAAACCTTCCCAAGATTTCAAAACTTCCATCGATGTATTGCTTGCCTAAATCCTGAGTGGCTATGAAAGAGCAGCTATACAGATTGGCCAGATCCATTACCGAAATTCCTCCCGTTTGCTGAAAACCGGCAAAATGAAAAGGGTCGTTAATTTCTCTTATGCGAATTTTCATCCATGGGGGCGTTGTAAAAATTCCGTTTCCCGATGAATATGCTTGTGAAAATAATTCCGTCATGCCATACTCGGATGCAATCTGACTTACGCCAAAACCTTTGCACAGAATAGAGTGAAGTTCTTCCCTTATCATCTCTTTCCTGCGACCCTTCATTCCTCCCGTTTCAAAAATAATGGCGTTCGGCAAATGAAATGTTTCTTTTTCAATTAGATCCAATAAAGAATACGTTACTCCAAACAACAATAAACGCCTGTTTTTTAATTCTCCCGATTCACGTATACAGTTAATCAGATTTGCATCGACAGTTTTGTAAAATCCGCTTTTTTTATATTGGCTTTCTCGTATAAGCCTCGAAATCATATATACAAGCGAGGAATGCCGTTGCTCCAGATAGTTGGGCAATAATGCAAGAATAACATATTCCTGTGGATTTCTCCAGAATAACTCAAAACCTTTCAAAAAACTCTTCTCATAAATGGAAAAATCGGCAATATAATGCTTACTCGTATTAATTCCTGTTGTTCCGCTACTTGCAAAAAAATGTTTTGCATTCCCTTTAAAACTTTGAACGCGGTGGGTTTTAAAAAATTCAATGGGAAGAAACGGTATTTGCGTCCAATGCCGGATTTTTTCCGGCAAAAGATTTAAATGTTGTACGAAACTTTTGTACACAAGATTATTTTTGTATTGGAAACGAAAGACTTCCAATGCAATTTGTCCAAAATCATTCTCATTCCGTATCGAGAATATTTTTTCTTGAAGGGTCTTAAGGTCTTGCATTGATAATATGTATGGAATTAAGTACCTTTGCTATTCTTTTTGGATTTTTTTCTGAAAGATCTAATATCTGGTTCTTAGGTAAAAAGCTATATAATGCAACGCAATTATGATAGGGAGAATTTTATCCTTATCAATAAGAACATGTCCTTATTTTTAAATCAAGAACCATTTTCGACGTTTTAGGTTGTTTAAAAATTTTTCTATGAAGTATTTTGAGTCTAAAAATGCTCTTTTTTGTCGGAATTTTTACCAAATAGATCCACTATTCTTGAAAAATCCCGCCTGCAAAATCGTTATTTTTATCTCTCAAAATCTTTTCCATAAAAAATTAAACAACCTCTTAGAAAAACGCTTGCCAAAAGCAGTATCAAATTGTAGATACAAAATTACCAATAATTCATTTATCGCGTCGGGCATCTAAGTTTAATGAAGAAATCTTACGTTAACAGACAATATATAATAAAAGCCATCTTTCTAATGATAGGCGCCATATATGTTGTTCGCTTGCTTTTCCTGCAAGCGCTCGATGATAGTTATACGGCCAAGGCTAATCAAAACGTGCTCCGGTTTATTACCCAATATCCGGCCAGAGGACTTGTTTACGACAGAAATGGAAAATTGCTGGTTTACAACGAGGCTGTTTATGATTTAGTGGTTGTTCCCCGGCAAGTAAAAGGGATTGACACTCTTTTGTTTTGTCAATTGGTTGGAATTACCAGAAGCGATTTTGAAAAAAGGATGGAAAAAGCCCGGAATTATTCAACATACGCGCCTTCCATCTTTGAAAAGCAGATTTCAAAAGAGGACTTCGGCCCTTTGCAAGAAAAGTTATACCGGTTCAAAGGGTTCTACGTTCAATCGCGTTCGCTTCGAAGATATCCCAAGTCAATTGCCGCGCATGTGTTGGGTTACATCGGCGAAGTAAATGGATTCGACATTCAGCAAAATTCGTATTATGTTCAAGGCGATTATATCGGGAAAAGCGGATTAGAAAAATCTTACGAAAATGTCTTGAGAGGGAAAAAAGGATCGAAAATAATAATGGTCGACGTGCATAACCGCGAAAAAGGTCCGTTCCGCAACGGAATGTACGATACGGCGGCCGTTGCCGGCGAAAATCTGTACTCGACCATCGATATGGGATTACAGGAATATGCAGAACAATTAATGCATAATAAAAGAGGAAGTATCGTAGCCATAGAACCTTCGACAGGAGAAGTGCTAGCCTTTGTTTCCGCGCCATATTATGATCCGAATTTATTAGTAGGCCGCGTACGCGGAAGCAATTATGTAAAACTGGCTACGGACATTGGCAAACCTCTTTTTAACAGGGCTTTAATGGCTTCTTATCCGCCCGGTTCTATTTTTAAAATCGCCCAAGCGATGACGGCTTTAGAGCTGGGCGTTATCCATGATAATACCGGATTTGCTTGCGATAAATCTTTGGTGGGTTGTCACAATCACCCTTCGGCTGCCAATGTCGAAAGCGCTATTAAGATGTCTTGTAATCCTTATTTCCAACAAGTATTCAAACGTATTATTATACAACACAAATACAATGCAACGAATATCGACAGCCAATACGGACTAAGCGTTTGGCGCAGTTATATGTTGCGCTTTGGATTTGGAAAGCGTCTTTCGATAGATTTGCCGGATGTGAAAAAAGGTCGCATTCCGGATACTGCATTTTATAACCGGTGGTATGGAGCCAATCGTTGGAACTTTTGGACAATACGTTCATTAAGCATAGGGCAAGGAGAAGTAGAGGTAATTCCTTTGCAAATGGCCAATTTTGCCGCAACTGTAGCCAATAGAGGATTTTATTATACTCCCCATTTAGTAAGATCCTGGGGCAATAAAAACGAGAAAAATCCTGAATTCCAAACTAAAAATTATACACATATCAGCGAGCATTTTTTCAATATTGCAGCCCAGGGAATGTATGATGTCGTTCATGAGGCGGGAGGAACGGGAAGCCGCGCAAGAATTTCGAATATAGTGGTTTGCGGAAAAACCGGAACAGCGGAAAATATCGGCGTCGACCATTCGGTTTTTATTGCTTTTGCTCCCATGGACAATCCCAAAATTGCCATATCCGTATATGTTGAAAATGCAGGTTTCGGAGGCACGTGGGCGGCGCCTATTGCTAGCTTAATGATTGAAAAGTACATAAGAGGAGAGGTATTGAGAAAAGAAGTGGAAAAAAATGTTATAGAAACAAACCCTTGTCAACCGCTTCCGTTAGTTAGAATCAACAAAAAAAAGAAATGAGCGTTGCAATAAAAAAGAAAAGCGTGCTTGCGAGTCTGGATTGGGTAACCATTATTATTTACCTAATCTTGATTTTGTTTGGATGGCTTAACATTTACGCAGCCGTATACGACGAAGCCCATGGAAGCATTTTGGACTTTAGTCAATTATATGGAAAACAATTAATTTGGATTGTAAGTTCGGTGTTGCTGGCTATTTTCATATTGGTTATAGATCCTAAATTTTTTACGCAAACATCTTACACGCTTTACGGTTTCTTTTTATTATTACTGATGGCTATTCTAGTCACGGCCACCGCCACCAAAGGAGCCAAATCATGGTTTGGCATAGGAGATTTTGGCATCCAACCTTCGGAGTTTGCTAAATTTGCTACGGCTTTAGCATTAGCTAAATTTCTAAGTTCGACTGATATTAATATAAAAGAAACCCGGACCAAAATAATTTCTTTTGCAATTATCCTAATTCCTGCTATCTTGGTTTTATTACAGAACGATACAGGTTCTGCTTTGGTTTTCTGCGTTTTTGTATTGGTCTTGTTCCGCGAGGGTTTATCAGGAAATATTCTGCTATTCCCATTTATAGCCATTCTTTTATTTATCCTTACACTGTTGATAAACCAATATATAGTAATGGGAATCGCTTTTGCGGGACTATTCATTTTCAGTTTCTTTATCAAACGCAATCTAAAAACAATATTAAATTTAATGGGTATTTGGGCGATGATTTGCGGATTTGTGTTTTGTGTTGATTTGGCTTATGATAAGATTTTGGCGCCTCATCAAAGAGAAAGAATAGATGTGCTTTTAGGAAAAACTAATGATTTGCAAGGCGTTGGATATAATGTAAATCAATCCAAGATCGCCATCGGATCAGGTGGATTGTTTGGAAAAGGTTTTATGGAAGGCACTCAAACCAAGTATAATTTTGTTCCTGAACAATCAACAGACTTTATTTTTTGTACAGTCGGGGAAGAATGGGGTTTTGTTGGAAGCCTTGTCTTAATTTCACTTTACATCATTTTATTTATCCGCCTTATTTCTATGGCAGAACGTCAGCGTTCGGTATTTGCCCGCATATATGGTTACTGTGTTGCATCCATCCTTTTTATGCATTTTTTTGTAAATATAGGTATGACAATCGGATTATTGCCTGTAATCGGAATTCCCTTGCCGTTTTTAAGTTATGGAGGATCTTCATTGTGGGCGTTTACAATTCTGTTGTTTATTTTTGTCCGTCAGGACGCTTCAAGAACCGGTTTGATTTAATTTATCCTATCGCGGACTTAATGAAATGAACATTTGACAAATAAAATGAGGAAGAGGCTGTACAAAAAGTCCATCTTACCTCTAAATCACAATTGGAATTTCCAGGTTCGGCTATTGCCGTTTTGTCTTAGTAGCTGTTTAAATTTTTAAACAGCTACTAAGAAATAGGGGAGACTTAAACAAGATTATATATCAGATATAACCAAACGATAAATTATTGAATGATGCGGAATGAAAGTCCGGTTATTCTATCAACTCGTAATGCTCTTTGGCATATTGCTTTGAGCAAGCGTTAAAATGCCACCATTCTCCTCCGATAGGAATAAATCCGGCTTGTTGCATAACCATTCTCAACAGGCGGCGGTTTTTCACTTGTTCCGGCCTAAGTTTTCCTTCTTCCAGCAAAGTTTGTTCATGAGTTACCGACGCCAAGCGCCCGAAATAGTCAAAAGGGGTTCCCATATCCAAAGGATTTCCTTCCGCATCGCAAATAGTAATATCTACAGCCGCTCCGTAATTATGTAAACCATAATTATCAGGATTAGCCACATAGGCTTTCAAGGGTGAATCTTTTACAATATCCCACATTTTTCGTTGAACGCTTACCGGACGGGCGGCATCGTAGATAAGAAGACGGTAATTCGGATTTCCTGATTTTAAGTATTCATGCGCTTTTGCCAGTTTCCCGGCTGCTTCGGGATGAAGAAGAGCCTCTTTCAGGTTATCATATAATATCTGATGAGAAAAATTATCTTCAGTAGCATATTTCAGATCCACAAAAAATGTGCTGTCTAATTGTTTTATATTGATTAATTGAAAATCCCCCAAATATTGAAGTATTTCGCCGGAGTTCTCTTTAATATTCTCAGAAAAAAAGACGGCAGTATCTTCCTTCGAAGAACTGGAAGCGCTCATTGCCTCTTCCTCTGTAGAAGAAGTACTTTCCGTACACATAAAAAATAAAACGCTTGTAATCGACAAAGCAATACAGAAACAACGTTTTCTTATTCTAAATGATTGATCTTTGAAAAAGTACATCTTACTAAAGTGTTTCATACGCTTGCAAAAATACGGAAGAATATCTGTTCTTATTATTTCTTCGGTTGAAATAACCATGATACTAAAGTTACGCCAAAGCGAATGATTAATAAGTCAGGGTGTGATTTAAAGTCACGCCTTAACTAGAGAAATGAATAGTTGAAAAGATACTATTCAAATACATTCAAGAGGACATTTGTCCCAAAATAACCTTTTATAGGTATTGCCCCTGAATAGAGAGTAAGAAATTTACCCACTTCTTGCGATTGTGGTATTTTCATTGCGAAACTAATTTTGCAAACTGAAAATAGATACTTATGCAAATAAAAAATCACATACATATTACCAAAGCAAAATCTTTACTATTTCTTTTATTTTTTTGCATGCTGAATTCTTTTCTTCATGCCCAGGAACCCGTCAAAGATACAATTTCCGAATTTAAAAAATTCCGTTTTGGCGGATATGGCGAAATCCTTTTTCAACACATGAATTACGGCCCTAACCGCTACAAAGATCCTTCCGGAGCTCCCAGCGACAACCGCAGTTATATTTCTTTGCCCCGCATTATTTTTGCCGGCGATTATAAATTCAGGGACGATATTATCTTAAGTTCGGAGTTGGAAATTGAATACGGCGGCACAGGTTCGGCAATGGAACTGGAATATGCCGAAGCCGGAGAATATGAAATGGAAGTAGAAAAAGGAGGAGAAATAATGTTGGAGCAACTCCATATAACCAAACGGTTTTGGGATGCTTTCAATGTACGGGTCGGTCATATGATTGTGCCGGTAGGCATTACCAATGCGCATCATGAACCCATATTTTTCTTTACAACTACTCGCCCTGAAGGCGAAATGGCAATGCTGCCCTGCACTTGGCACGAAACAGGAATTGCCGTTTTAGGGAAGATTTTTGATTTCAACTATAACGTTATGTTGATTAACGGATTAGATCCGAATGGCTTTTCTACCGAAAATTGGGTAGGCAGCGGAAAACAAGGCATGTTTGAAACTTCCACAATGACGAATCCTGCATTGGCCGGAAGAATAGAATACTCGGGAGTAAAAGGATTACGCGTCGGCGTATCGGGTTACTATGCCAACAGTACGGCGAAGAATTCCACCAAACCGCAGAATATGACAGGGGTTACCGGAAGAATCGGAATCTTTTCTTCCGATGCCCAGTATATGGGATGCAATGTAATTGCCCGCGCCAATGTCGTATATGGCGCTCTTTCCGATTCCAAAGATATTTCATTGATAAATAGAAGGTACTTTACCAAAACGGGTTATCCGTGTACCGATGTTGCCGAGTCGGCGTTGACTTATGCCGCCGAAGTCGGCTACAATGTGCTTTCGTTTTTCAATACCAAACAAAAGCTATATCCCTTTTTGCGATATGAATATTATAACACCGCCGAAACAGTAGAAGTAGGAGCGAAGGAGCATCCACGTTACAAAAGAGATTTACTTACTTTCGGATTGAACTACTTTATGCTGCCGAATTTAGTTATGAAATTAGACTACAGCATGAGGCGAATAGACGCCGGAAATTATAATAATGAAAACACGCTGGGAATAGCTGTCGCTTATACGGGCTGGTTCTTTAAAAAGTAAAAAATGAAGAATGAGCAGAGTTATTAGATTCATGAGGTTTGTAAAGTTCTTAAAGTTTATATTGAGGTTTCGCTTAGTATTTATTTCATCATTAATAACTGTTTTCTCTAAAAATATTCTTCATTCTTAATTTATAATTTTTAATTCTCGAAACGATTTATAATTCAAATATGTATTAACATGAACAATGCTAAAATACCTTTCATAAATTTCTTTCTGATTTTTATGATCGGTATTTTAGACAGCGTTCTCATTCAAAACAAAAAACGATGAAAAAATTGAATAGCTACCTATTAACAGCATTAATAGCCGGCTCGTCTATGTTTGCTGTCTCTTGTGGAAAAGATGACCCCGAGCCCGTAGATCCCCCTATAAATAAAGACCTGGAAGAATACTCCATGAATGAAAAATGGGTAAACTACTTAGTAGCTTCTACTTCGGAACTCCGCGATGATTGTATTCGCTTGTGGGCGGCTTGGGCAGGTCCAAGCGCGGTAAGCGGCGAAGATTTGGCGAGAATCGGAAGCAATTTCTGGAGCGCGAATGAATTAGGAAATGGTTTTGCCAATACAATAAAAACGGCAGGACAATCAGGAAATAGTGTTTATCTTTCTCAAACGCAAGCCATAGAAGAAATCATTAAAAATGGTTGCGAAAATATTGCCGGAGAAGTAGGCGAACAAAAAATCGGAGGGCCGAACGGTTTGGCAAAATCAGGCAAGGCTTCTCAAGCCGTTTTGGAAGTAGAATCATGGTATAGTTGGAATTCTATCAAAGACTATAGCGACAATATCATTAGTATCCGTAGCTCCTATTTTGGGAAAAAAGGCGCCGCCTCTGCCCAAGAGCATAGTATCTCTTCTTTTGTAAAATCGAAAAATGCCGATTTGGATAACCGCATTATTGCCGCCATCAATAATGCATACAATGCTATTTCAGGTATGCAGGCGCCGTTCAGAAATAATTTAACCGGAACCAAAGTAGATGCCGCTATGGATGCTTGCGCCGATTTGGTAGAAATTTTTGCAGAAGTATATCCTTTGCTGAATAACAATGCCGGCGGTTATGATTTTACTTTGATTTTACAAAATTATGCCGATCAGGTAGTGGTTCCAACTTATAAAGAAATGAAAGAAAAAGCGTGGGCTATGTACAATGCGGCAGTTGCATTCAAAGATAACCAAAGTAATCAACAGTTGCTGAATAACATCTGCGTAGCATGGAGAGAAAACCGTATTCCCTGGGAACAAAGCGAAGCCTTTCTTTTTGGACCTGCTGATAAATTAGGCTTAGATCCTTCTTTGGATAGTTGGCCATTGGATCAGGATGACATTGCCGGAATTTTGAAAAATTCAAATATTACTACTCCGGAGCAAATCATTGGCGCTATCAGCGGAGAATCGGTAAGAGGATTTCATACCATTGAATTATTACTGTTTAAAGATGGACAAAACAGAACGGTAAGATAATAAGATTTATGGAAAGTTGAAAACAAAATATCTTAGAAGCTGTCTAAATTTTTCATAGAAAAATTCTTAGACAGTTACTAAATGGAAAACAAACATTTTTCGACCATCTTATTAATTATTGCCATATTTTGTTTTTTGATTGATTTAAAGATTTGTTTCGTACACTATTTTCAACTTTCCATTTTTAATTATTTAATATGAGGATTTTTAAAGGTATTAAACATAATGCTTATGTCATGTTGCTTTTATGCTGCATGACATTTGTTGCTTGCACCAATGAGGAAGACTTGATTTACAATCAATATGGAGAAGTTGCCGATCCCAAAGAACTTTCGGCGGGAACGGCGACGGTTTTTGTAACAGGAAAAGCGGCTTATGATACGCCGGCTCCGTGGGTAGTGAAAAGTCTCCTCACCCGTTTTTATTCGGGCGACCGTTTGTATGACGATCCCCGCACAAGCAATCAGGATGATCCTTTTCAGGGAGGGAAGGGGCCTTTGTATGTTTGTTCGTCTTGCGGAAGTTGTCATAGCAATGCCGGACGCACCTACCCAACCTTGTTTTCTCAGGGAGGAACCGGAAGCGGAGGGTTTTCCTCGCAACTGGTTTATATCGCCAAAAAGAACGGAGGCTTCTTCCGCAATTATGGACGGGTGTTGCATGACCAATCTATTTATGGCGTGGTTCCGGAAGGAAAGCTAAAAGCAACGTATACTTATCAAACTTTCTATTTCCCAGATGGAGAAGCCTATGAACTAATGACGCCGCATTATGAAATTGAGGAATGGTACGCTGACAACATCAAGCCTGAAGATTTGATTATCGATGTCCGTATTCCTCTCCGTCATGTGGGAATGGGCCAAATGATGGCGTTAGACCTGGATGAATTGCAAGAGTTGGCTCGGCGAAGCAACTATCCTGAATACGGTATTTCCGGTAAGCTGAATTATATACAAGAACGGAATCAAACTTACATCGGCGTTTCCGGAAACAAAGCGCAACATGCGGATTTAACGGTGGAATTGGGCTTTTCGTCGGATTTGGGCGTAACCAACGATCGTTTTCCGTTGGAAGTCTGCGAGGGTCAATCGCAGATGATCGGCTACAGTCATTATGGAATACAAATTTCCACTATGGATATGGAAGACGTGGATTTGTACATGCATACGTTGGGTGTTCCTGCCCGGAGAAATATAAATGATCCTGTGGTGAAAAAGGGAGAAGAGAATTTCAGCAAAGCCAAATGCGACCTATGCCATGTTCCGACTTTGCATACGCGCCAGGATGCGCCGGTGTTGATTAACGGAACCCGTTTACCTTGGCTGGCTAGCCAAACCATACATCCTTATTCCGATTTTTTGTTGCATGACATGGGACCGGGCTTAGATAGCAAATATAAATCGGGTTTGGCAATGGGAAATGAATGGCGAACCACCCCGCTTTGGGGCGTAGGCTTACAGATGAGCGTGAACGGACATACCAGCTTTTTACATGACGGACGTGCCCGCAACTTCGTAGAAGCCATTATGTGGCACGCCGGAGAAGGAGCGGTTTCGAAAGAATTATTTAAACGGATGAGCAAAGAGGATAGAGATGCATTGATCAAATTTCTGGAATCGTTATAAATTTAATTGAAAATTAAGAGTTGAGAATTGAAAATGAAACCCTTTGTGGGATTAAAATATACATCATCAAAGATCTACTCAAAACTAAAAACTTAAAATATAAATGGGAAATCAAATTTTTATTTCTCCTCCCTTTTGGGGAGGCTGGGAGGGGCTAAGAAAAATACTTTTATTAACCGTAGGCGTGTTATTTTCTTTAAATATAACAGCACAAGAGAAGAGAGAAAATGCCGATAAATATATCGAAAGTGATGTTATTCCATTGGGCGGAAAAAAAGGATTCAGTTTTCAAACAAAGGCAGGTGATTTCTTATTAAAACCTTTTACCCTTGTTCAAACAGCCGCCAAATTCAACTACTATGACGACGAGGGCTTGGCTTTGGACGACCAAGATAACGTAGCAAACAGCGGTTTTGAAATACCTTATGCCATATTGGGGCTCTCGGGAAGGGCTTTTGATAAAATTACATTTAATCTGACAATTAATGCGGCACAAGGGGGAAGCGCCGCTCTTTTGCAACAAGCCTGGTTCGATGTGAATCTGAAAGATGAAATTCGATTCAGGGTGGGGAAATTCAAAACGCCCTATAATCAGGCGTATTTGGTTAGTCTGGGGGAAACGCTTTTCCCCACGGTTCCCATCTCATTGACAACTCCCGTAAATATCGACAGATCGATCAATTCTGTTCCCCCGAATTTTGCTACCGGTTTTGATTTAGGAGTAATGATGCATGGCCTGCTTGCTAAAAAATGGGAATACAATGTAGGTGTTTTCAATGGGACAGGGATCAATGTAAATACTGCACGTAAGACAATGAGCGATGATTTGGGTATTCCATCGTTGTTGTATGCCGCCCGTTTGGCTTTTATGCCGAAAGGCCCAATGCCTTCTCACCAAGGACGGATTGATGATTTGAATGATGATAAAATTCTGTTTGCTCTCTCCGCTTCTTACAACGTAGAAGCCAACTGGCAAAGCAGTAATGATCTCCGTTTAGGATTTGAGTTTTCATATCTAATCAATCGTTGGTATTTTTCAGCCGAAGCGTACTATATGAATATGAAATTGGTAAAAAGACAAAAATCCGGAGCCGTTTACGATTTTATAGGAGGATATGTACAAGGCGGATATTTTATTACGGATAAATTACAGGCAGCCTTAAGGTATGATGTTTTTGACCGGAATTCTTTGGATGTGGACGGCATTCTGAATCTTCCTGCCGCGGGCGTTAATTATTATTTGTTTGGATATAATCTCAAATTACAAGCAATGTATCAATATTTGGGACGCTGGGGACATCAGGATCAATTGGCCAGAGACAACGATGATATGGGTTTGGCACAACATTCGGCTACTTTAATGGTGCAATTCTCTTTCTAAAACAACATATTATTTAATGAAGAATGGGAAATTAAAAATGAAGAATAATATGAAATTCTTATGGACAGCGTTAGCCAAGTCCCCCTTTTGGGGATTGAGGGGACTCTTCCTTCTCCTTGTTTGTATCGGATGCGATAGCGGAGATATTTATCCTGATGACATTACAGAAGAAGAAACTGTGAACTTAGCGGCTTCTTTTGACTTTAAAGGGTTGGAAAGTTTTCCTTCCGGCGATTATAATTTGATATTGGGCGCTTTTGAGAACAACAAGGCTGCGGCTGTGAACTACGTTAGACTTTCAAAACCGTTAACAGGGACAAAAGTAGAAGTTTCTTTGGCGAATGTTTCTGCCGAAGCCGAAACCATAAAACTGTACCTTGCCACTTCATCCAATCAGGTAGTCTACACCTTTTATCAAAGAACAATTAATTCTTCATCGGGAAACAATATTGTGATTCCCGAACAAAAGATTCATCTATCTACCTTGAACAGACTGCAAAACCAGCTTTTTACAAGACGTTGTGTTTCCTGTCATGGAACCCAGGCTCACGAGCCGAGCGCAGGACTGGATTTGGGCCCGGAACATTGTTATGCGAACCTGATTAATATTGCATCTACATCCAAGCCGGGAACGATTCGCGTTATTCCTAATGATAGCGAAAACAGTTTTATTACACATGTTTTAACCGAAGAATCGGCGTTGCCTTTCAACCATGTTCAATTCTTAGGCGCGAACCTGAAGGAAGACGATCTTACGCTTTTAAGAGAATGGATCAAAGATGGAGCGTTAAACAATTAAGAAATTAATAATTTGAAGTTTAAAATGGACGTTGAAACATTTTCCATTCTCAACTTTCAATTTTCAACTAATAGAAGGAGGGCCAATTGAAATATACAACCATACAATATCCTGATTTGTCAATAGAAATACAACTTGCTGCTTTCGAACAAGAAAATGCGGCTTCGGAGTTTTATGCTATTTTTGATTTTAATCAAAGGCAAACCAATTCCGCACAACAATTTAATCTTTTAGAAAAGGCTTTGCAACGCTTGCAGGAGTCATGCGAACTATCAGGTTCCATTCTTGTTTGGAAACGATATTTTGTGAGCGATGCTATTAACCAGGCTTCGTTCATCGAATGCGATCGTCCCGAAGCCATTTCAATCGTCCAGCAACCGCCTTTAAACGGAAACAAAACGGCTCTTTTCGCGTATTTTGTTTCATCTGCCGAACTAACAAAACAAACGGATGGCTGTGTCATTATGAAACGTCCTCATTACGCCCATCTGTATCATACACAAATGCATGAACGATCGAAAGACGTTGAGAACCAAACTACAGCTATCTTTGAACGATACAAAAATTCTCTGCAACAGTACAGTTGTACTTTAAAAGAACATGCCGTACGCACCTGGATTTATGTTCAAGATGTAGATGTACAATATGCAGGAATGGTTACGGCGCGAAATGATATTTTTACGGGAGAAGGCTTGACGCCCGATACCCATTTTATTGCCAGTACAGGTATTGAAGGACGTTATGTTTACCCCGAAGTATTGATGTTAATGGATGCGTATGCAATACATGGAATAGATCCAAAACAAATAAAATATTTGCAAGCGCCGACTCATCTGAATCCGACTTATGAATATGGCGTGGCTTTTGAACGCGGAACAGCTATTGATTATGGCGATCGCCGCCATGTATATATTTCGGGAACCGCAAGTATCAATAATAAAGGAGAAGTGGTTCACCTGCAAGATATAGAAAAGCAAATTTCACGAACCCTGGAAAATGTCGAGGTTTTGTTGTCGGAAGCCGATACAAGGATGACCGATGTAGCGCAAATGATTGTTTATTTGCGCGATACGGCCGATTATGAAGTAGTAAAAAATTATTTCGACAAACAGCATACTCAAATTCCAAAAGTGATTGTATGGGCGCCCGTTTGTCGTCCGGGTTGGTTAATAGAGATAGAGTGTATCGCAGTAAAAGAAATGAAAAATGCAGGATTAATGCCATTTTAATAATCCATCAAAACAAGAATGAAAACTGCGAATTGCACTTTACAAAATCATATTCTGAAGTAATTAGGTGTCACTGAAAGGAGGAACAATGAAACAGCCTAAATAATTAGGCGGATTACTTACTAAAGGCATCAGATAAAGAACATCATGAACAAAAAGGTTTTATTAACAATTTCCGGCTTCTTATTAACTGTCTTAATTTTAGTGATGGGCATTGCTACTTTTGTAGAAAAAGCGAAAGGAACAGATTATGCGTATGTACATTTTTACGGAACAACCTGGTTTGTCGCCCTATGGGCATGTTTGGCTGGAATTAGTTGTATCGTGCTTATTAACAAAAAATTATACAGAAATATTCCTGTATTTCTACTTCATCTATCTTTGTTAGTTATATTATTGGGCGCCGGTATAACCCGTCTTACTTCCGAAAACGGATCTATTCATTTACGTGAGCAACTGAAGATGAATTATTATAGAGATGAATCAGGAGAAATAAAATTATTTCCGTTTAGTTTACAGTTGAGTTCTTTTCAAATAAAATATTATCAGGGGACACAATCCCCTTCTGATTATGTTAGTATTGTTCAAATTGCAGATAACCAACAAAAAGAAACATTCGATTATATTATTTCGATGAATAACATATTGTCATACAAGGGCTATCGTTTTTATCAATCTTCTTTTGATGAAGATCTAAAAGGCTCTGTTCTGACGTTGAGTCGCGATGTGTATGGGATTCCTATTACCTATTGTGGATATTTTCTTCTTTTCCTGTCAATGTTGTGGGTTTTGCTTTCTCCCAAAGGAAGATTCCGCGCTTTGTTGCGAAGCCCGCTGTTAAAGAAAAGCGTTTTTACAGGCTTTCTTTTATTTTTCTTGTTGCCTGCAAGTAAGGCGAATGATATAGAAAATAATAGCCATTCTTCTTTAGAGAAACTAAATGTAACCACTCTCTCCAAAGATAGAGTAACGCTCAATCGTGAACAAGCCGCCCATTTAGGGAAAGTATGGGTTTTGTATAATCAACGGATTGTGCCTTTGCAAACGCTTTCTATTGATTTTACCAAAAAATTGATTGGAAAGGAATCATATAAATATGCCAATGCCGAACAGGTTTTTGCAGGTTGGTTGTTTTTTCCTGAAAAATGGCAACATGTACGATTGTTTAAAGTAGAAAATCCCGAGTTAAGAAAATTGTTAAGTCTTAAAGAAGAAAAAGCTTGTTTTACCGACTTTTTCGATGATCAGCGGAATTATAAACTAGCGCCGTATTATAAAGAAATATATAAACAAACCAAGCAAACGCCTTTTGAAAAAGAAGCTTTGCAATTGAATGAAAAAATACAATTAATCAATATGTTACATGAGGGAGAATTGTTGAAAATATTTCCATACAAAGAAGAAAATTCAATAAGATGGTATTCTCCAATGGGCTCGCTTTCCAAACAAATTCCACACAATGAAGCGTTATTTATTCGCAATTTTTTTGCTTTATATTATGAAGCGGTTTTAACTGGGAATACCAATGAAGCCAATATTTTGATTAATAAATTACAGCATTTTCAGCAACAACAGGCAGCGACGGTTTTGCCGTCGCCCTTTCATCAGAAAGTAGAACTTTTATCTAACCGCATTCCTGTTTTTTCGTATCTATTCAAAATCAATCTTGGTTTAGGCTTTTTGGCTTTTCTGTTTTTTGTTTGGCAAACAGTAAAAAATAAGCAGAGCAAAGGATTTTCAAGACTTGTTTTTGTCCTGCTTTTACCTGCCTTTTTGGCTCATACGGCGGCTTATGCGGCGCGCTGGCATATAGGAGGATATTTTCCGGTAAGCAATGGTTTCGAAACTATGTTGTTTATTGCTTGGTGCGCTATGTTGCTGGCATTGATATTACAACGCTATTCAACGGTGATTCCGGTATTCGGACTACTTGTTTCAGGCTTTGCCTTATTGGTTGCTCATATTGCGGGCATGAACCCGCAAATTACGCCTTTGGTTCCGGTTCTTAGTTCGCCTTTGTTGAGCGTGCATGTATCTTTGATTATGTTTTCTTATGCCATTGTCGGATTCTTAATGTTAAACAGTCTCATGTTTTTTTGTCTATGTTTTTTTTCAGGAAAAAATGTCACAACAACAATACAAATACAGGAAAAACTGTTTCTTTTAAGCCGGATATTATTATACCCTATGGTGTTTCTTTTAGGGGCGGGAATATTTGTGGGGGCCATTTGGGCAAATGTTTCCTGGGGAAGATATTGGGGATGGGATCCAAAAGAAGTTTGGGCGTTGATTACTTTTCTTGTTGCAAGCCTTTTGTTACATGGAAAAATCTGTAAATCATTTGGCAACCCATTCTTTTTCAACAGTTATATATTTTTTATCTTTGCATTGGTTTTAATGACTTACTTTGGAGTCAATTATTTCTTGGGAGGTCTTCACAGTTATGCAGGAAATGCTACATTCGGCGCCGGATTTTATAGTATACTAATTGGTTTTTTGATACTGGCTTTGATGATTATTTTTGCATACCACAAATATAAAAAGTATAAAATAGAAAGTATAGTAATAAACGAGTTTGATGGAGACACTGATTGAAAAATTATCTGAAATTCAATTTCAATGATTCAATCCTTCAATTAATTAAATAGCGGAGGGCTTATGCATTCACGACAAATACCTATTCAGCAAATAGAGGCGGATAGTAAAATGGCAGATTTGATTGATTTGGATTGCCATATTTTATTGGTATTAAACCGGTTTGAGATTTCATTGGGATTTGGCGAAAAAACTGTGCGCGAAACCTGCGAACAGTCCGGAGTAGATACTGATTGTTTTATCTACATAGCGACCTTGCTTTCTAATCCCGATTTTTTCGGACAGCAATCGTTTAAATCATTGAATCCTTTATCTGTATTGAAATACTTAAGGAATTCCCATGTGTATTTTTTGGAAAAACGACTGCCCGATATAGGGAAAAAATTAGAGGAAAGTCTTGTTGGCCTGGATAAAGTAAAACGTTCGGCGATTACAAGTTTTTTTGAGCAATATGTTGCAGAAGTTTATGAACATATGAGCTATGAAAATAAAATCGTTTTTCCTTATATCGATAATCTTTTGCAAGGAATACGTCCGAAAGGATTTTCATTGGCTGTTTTCGAATCAAGGCACAGCAACATAAGAGAGAAACTTACTGATTTAAAAAGTCTTGTCATCAAATATATTACTTTTCCGCCGGAAAATAATTATATACTGACGAACATGCTTTTCGACTTGTATCTTTGCGAAGAAGACTTGAATAACCATTGCTTTATCGAAGACAAGGTGCTAATTCCTTTAGTAGAGGATATAGAAAATGAACTCAAGTCGAAACACGTTACTAAAACAACGAAGCAAGATGCCTAAAAGTAAAAAGAATGTATTTATAGCGGAACCTTCATATATTTTGCGGAAAGGGTTGTTGTTTGCGTTGAACAACCTTTCTTTCGTCGATAAAGTATTCGAATGGAATGATTCTGTGGCATTGAAAGATCAAATAACAGGTTATCCCGTAGATATCGTTGTCATCAATCCCGCATTGCTCGGGTTTATTTCCGGAAAATCTCCCAAAGAGTTATTGGGATTGAAAAAGACGACTTTTTTGGCGGCTTTTGTATCTTCGTTGATGGATAAACAATATCTTCAGAATTTTGATGCAGTGATAAAAATGGGCGATTCTTTTTTCGAAATTTCCGAATCTTTTCGTCAAATGTTGAAGAAAAATCCTGAAATTGTCGAAAACGAAGAATTGAGCGAACGCGAAAAAGACATTGTGGGAACCCTTGTTAAAGGGAAAAGCAACAAAGAAATTGCAGAATATCTGAATATTTCGGTTCATACGGTAATCACCCACCGTCGTAATATCAGTCGTAAGTTAGGCATTCATAGCCCCGCCGGACTTACGGTATATGCCATTATTAATAAACTGGTAGATGTGCATGATATATAGATTTTAGGGAATAAGATAATAAGGAAATGGGAAAAATCAAAACAATGAGTAGCTAGTAATGAGGAATTAGCAATGAGGAATGAAAGACGATATTTAGCTTTATAAACTATAAACTTTTCAATCCTCCAGTCATTCACCCCCTTCAATGATTCAATCCCTCTGTCATTCAATGATTCAATCCTTCAATAATTAAAAAGCATGACTGTTAACTTTCAATTAGAACCTATCCGCGAAAAATCAAATAATAAAACGCCTTATATTGTTGCCGGACCTTGCAGCGTGGAAAGCTTTGAGCAATTGAATACCGTTGTTGAAGATTTGAAAGCGATACCCGAAGTGCAAGCAATCCGTTGCGGAATATGGAAACCCCGTACGCGGCCCGGCGGATTTGAAGGCGTCCGGGAAAAAGGTCTGGAATGGATACAAGAAATAAAGAAAAAAAATCCTGTTAAGTTTTGCGTGGAGGTTGCCACTACAAAACATATCGAAGCTTGTTTAAAAGCTGGTATCGATATGATCTGGATTGGCGCCAGATCCAGCGGAAATCCTTTTTCCATTCAGGAATTGGCAAATGCGTTAAAAGGAGTGGATATTCCCGTAATGATAAAAAATCCCATGAATCCTGATATCAAGCTCTGGGTAGGCGCTTTTGAACGTTTTTATGCAAGCGGAAGCCGTCAGTTGATTGCCATTCATCGCGGGTTTCATATATTTGCCAGCAGTATGTACCGGAATGATCCTTGTTGGGAGATTCCGATAGAATTAAAGCGTATAGCCCCGGATTTACCTTTGTTGTGCGATCCCAGTCATATCGGCGGATCGGTTCCTTTGCTGAAACCCATTTCACAAACGGCGATGGATTTGGATTTCGATGGTTTGATGATAGAAGTTCATCCCAATCCGAAAGAAGCGCTAACTGATGCCGACCAGCAAATAACTCCAACTCAGCTAAAAGATATTCTTTCGGAGTTGGTTATACGAACAAGTACAGACAATAACGCAAAAGAATCTGATTTATATACTTTTAGAAGTTACATCGATACATTAGACAAAGAACTTATTCGCATCCTCAATCAGCGCATGGAAGTTTCCAAAGAAATGATTCAATACAAAAAAGAACATAACATGACTGTTTTTCAATTAAAACGTTGGAGTCAGATGTTGGAAGATCGTTTGCATGTAGCGCAGGAAACGGGCTTAGATACCGAATTCGTGAAAAAAATCATGGAACAGATCCATGCCGAATCTATACGGCTACAAAATCAAATCCTGAATTCAGAGAGGAAATAAAGGGAGAAAGGAATAAGGGAATAGAAAGAAGCCTTATAAACGTGATAAACTTTATAACTTTGCATTTTATGAATTTAAAACGTTAGAACCGTATAAACGTAACAAACCATGAATTACAAAGGAACATTCACATCAAAATTACCCAATACCAAAACATCTATATTTGCCGTCATGTCGGGTTTGGCAAATGAAGTAGGAGCCATTAACCTATCGCAAGGATTTCCGAATTTTCCGGTAGACCCTGAATTGATAGAATTGGTTCATAAATATATGAAAGAGGGGAAAAACCAATATGCGCCTATGCCGGGCGAGCCGGTTTTGCGGTCTGCTATCGCCGGAAAAGTCCAAAGAACCTATAATCGTAGTTATCATCCCGACAAAGAAATTACTGTTACGGCAGGCGCTACCCAAGGATTGTATACTATTTTTTCGGCTATGATTCAGCCGGGCGACGAGGTGATTTTCTTTGAGCCGGCCTATGACAGTTATCTTCCCGCCATTATCATGAATGGCGGAATCCCCATACCTCTTCAACTGGAACATCCAACTTATCATATTAACTGGGAAAAAGTAAAAAGTACGATCAATCCGCGTACTAAAATGATTGTCGTCAATTCTCCCCACAATCCCACCGGGGCTGTACTAAGTCCTGAAGATTTAAAGCAGTTGGATGAGTTGACTCAAAATACCAATATTATTGTGCTTAGCGACGAAGTATATGAGCATTTGATATTCGACGGCATTCGCCATGAAAGTGTTTGTTTGTACCCCGGATTGGCCGAAAGAAGTTTTATAACCGCTTCATTCGGGAAAACATTCCATACTACCGGTTGGAAAATGGGCTATGTATTGGCCCCTGAAAATCTAACTGTCGAATTTCGTAAAGTTCACCAATTCGATATGTTTGCTGTTAATACGCCTGCACAATGGGCTGTTGCGGAATATTTGCAAAATCCACAAAAGTATTTGGACTTGCCAAACTTCTACCAAAGGAAACGGGATTTCTTCACCAACCTGATTAAAGATTCCCGCTTCAAAATATTACCTTGCAAAGGAACTTATTTCCAGTTACTGGATTACAGTGAAATCTCGAATGAAAACGAAATGGATTTTGCCGTCAGGTTAACCAAAGAATTTGGCGTAGCGACGGTTCCGGTGTCTCCGTTTTATATGAACGAACTGGATAAACATGTGTTACGGGTTTGTTTTGCCAAAACAGAAGAAACCATGGAAAAAGCCGCTGAAATCCTGAATAAAATCTAAAAAGTAATAAAAGAAAGTTCGTTTCAATTAACAGACATTCAATGAATAAGAATTCTTTAAATGGAGTTGATGTTAATACAAAATTTTTATTGTTTGGTTTCTTCTTTTGACTCAGTTTTTTACGTTTAAAAAGCTGGAGTTGTTAATAACTAATTCCCGATATTTCTTTATCTGTTTGTAATTTCGTTTGCCTAAACCATTGAATTAATATTGTATCTAGCTGTTTGAAAATCAAAGCAAAAACTTTAGTTTAAATACAGCTATATTTTATGTTGCGCTCTTTTGCGAAAAAATATTACCGGGATCAATTATGGAACAAGATTTATTTTCTTTAATGAATGAAACAATATCGGACAAATCCGAGCAGAAGCAAGAAAAACCGATGTACAATACATTGTTGGACAATCGAAATAAACCGAGTTTTGAAGAATATGAAATTCAACAACAGGAAAGCCCGGCGTTTAATTTGAATAATAAAAATACACAACAATCCATTCATACAAAAGCAATGACAAAGGAATTAAAAGCATATGAAACAGATGATATCATGGCAAAATCAACTGAATATTTCAATGGAGATAGTTTGGCCGCTAATGTATGGATGAATAAGTATGCTTTACGCGACGGAGAGAATGTTTATGAATTAACTCCCGGCGATATGCATCATCGATTGGCTAAGGAGTTTGCCAGGATAGAAAAGAAATATCCGAATCCAATGTCTGCCGATGAAATATTTCAATTATTAAAAGACTTTAGATACATTGTTCCGCAAGGAAGTCCGATGGCAGGAATAGGAAATGATTTTCAAATAGTTTCCTTGTCAAATTGTTTTGTGATAGGCAATCCCGGCAATTCCGATTCATACGGAGGAATCCTTAAAGTTGATCAGGAACAAGTGCAATTGATGAAACGAAGGGGAGGGGTTGGACACGATCTATCTCATATTCGTCCGCAGGGAAGCCCCGTTAAAAACAGCGCTTTAACTTCAACGGGAATTGTGCCCTTCATGGAAAGATATTCCAATACTACGCGCGAAGTTGCTCAAGGTGGACGCAGAGGCGCTTTAATGTTAAGTATTTCCATAAAACATCCTGATTCTGAAAATTTTATAGATGCAAAGATGGAACAGGGGAAAGTTACGGGAGCAAATGTTTCTGTCCGGGTTGACGATGAATTTATGCAATGCGTTAGAGACGATAAACCTTATACCCAGCAATATCCTGTAGACTCTTCCAATCCGGTCATGAAAAAAGAAATTAATGCGCGGAATTTGTGGAATAAAATAATACATAATGCTTGGAATTCAGCGGAACCGGGCGTTCTGTTCTGGGACACGATTATTAAAGAATCCGTATCGGATTGCTATTCTGATTTCGGATTTAAAACCGTATCGACAAATCCATGCGGCGAAATTCCTTTATGCCCTTACGATAGCTGCCGCTTATTAGCGATTAATTTATATAGCTATGTCGAAAATCCGTTTACGCCAAATGCTCGGTTTGACTTTGAGTTATTTGGAGAACATGTCCGGAAAGGCCAACGTCTAATGGATGATTTGATCGACTTAGAATTGGAAAAAATTGATAAGATACTGGAAAAAATAGAAGCAGATCCTGAAGATGAGGAAATTAAGCGTGTAGAGAAAAATTTATGGTTAAATATTAAATTGAAATGCCTGGAAGGTCGTCGCACAGGATTTGGAATTACCGCCGAAGGGGATATGCTTGCGGCTTTGAACCTTCGTTATGGAACGGATGAAGCGACTGATTTTTCGGTTAGCGTACATAAAAATCTGGCATTATCGGCCTACGCCTCTTCTGTCGAAATGGCGAAAGAGCGTGGAAGTTTTCCTCTATATAATGCGTCTCGCGAGGAAAGAAATCCATTTGTTCTCCGATTGAAAGAAGCTTCGCCTGAATTATACAAGAACATGAAAGAGCACGGGCGTAGGAATATTGCGTTATTAACCATTGCGCCTACGGGAAGCGTTAGTATTTGCACACAAACTACTTCTGGCATTGAACCGGTATTTAGGGTTGCTTATAAACGTCGTAAAAAAGTAAATCCGAATGATAAAGACGCAAAAATTTCCTTTACCGATTCGCAAGGCGATTCATGGGAGGAATATAATGTGTTTCACCCTAAGTTTTTAAATTGGTTGGAAGTTACAGGACATGACATTTCTAAAGTTTTGACGTACAAAGACGCCGAATTGCAAAAATTAGTAGAGCAATCTCCATATAATAAAGCGACTTCGGATGATATTGATTGGGTTAGCAAAGTAAAAATGCAAGGAGCCGTACAAAAGTGGGTAGACCATTCCATTAGCGTTACGGTAAATATTCCTAAAGAAACTTCGGAAGAAGTTGTAAGCGAAATTTATCAAACAGCCTGGGAAACAGGATGCAAAGGAATGACTATTTATCGGGATGGTTCGCGTACAGGCGTTTTGATACCCACGAGTCAAAAAGAAAGCGAAAATGAATTTAAAGAAACGAATGCGCCTAAACGTCCAAAGAAGTTAGAAGCTGAAATTATTCGTTTTCAGAATGATAATGAGAAATGGATTGCAGTGGTAGGTATTTATAATGATAGGCCTTACGAAATTTTTACCGGTAAAGCAGAAAGTTTTATGCTGCCTTCTTGGGTAGAAAAAGGATGGGTTATCCGTACCAAGGAAGAAGGAAAGGCTCGTTATGATTTTCAGTTTCTTGATAAAGAAGGATATAAAGTAACTATCGAAGCCCTTTCCCGGTTATTTAACAAAGAATATTGGAATTATGCAAAACTCATATCGGGTATTCTTCGTCATGGCATGCCTCTTCTTAGCGTGGTGGATCTTGTTTCGAAGTTAAACTTCGATGTGGATACCATCACTACATGGAAAAATGGCGTTACTCGTGCATTAAAAAAATATATAGTAGACGGCACCGAGGTGGAAGGCGAAAAATGTCCTGATTGCGGAGCAAATATTGTATATACCGGAGGTTGTAAAGAATGCGAAGCTAAATGCGGATGGTCTAAATGCAGCTAAGAAATTTATAAAAACGTAAGATCTTGATAATATAGCATAAATGCGAAAAAAGGCATTTTTTTAGGAAAAGGGTGATCGAAAGGTTACCCTTTTCCTTTTTGGATGAGAATTTGTTAAGGGAGTAGTATTAATGATAGTGGATCAATGTAAAATTCCGGTGGAGAGCTAAAATATTTAAGTGAGAATATCAAAAGTCAAAAGAGGATGAGTAAGGGAATAACGGCCTGCGACAGATGGCGTTAAGAAAAATCATTAGAGGAGGCGTTAAAAACAAAATACTGTTCGAAGCCTCCTTTCGAAAAATAACATGACAGCGTTTGTTATTTAGGGGTTGGAATAACAGCGTCGACGGGCGAGTTATTTTGTTTAGCCGCAACAAATGATTTTTTAGCATACCTGTCGTCAGCCTTGACTTTTTGTTTCTTTTGCCTTGACGCAAAAGAAAGATCACAATGCAGTCTATTACATTCTTACCATTATGATAGAAACATTAAAAATTATCTCCACCTGTTTTTTTTACACTGATCCATGATAGTCCGGAAATTTGTATTAGATTCTGATTATACCTAACATATTTCTAAAACTTGTGATACATAAAACGATTGGACTAAATTCTACATGCAAATGGGATAATGACAATTTTGATAGATAGATAGTCCCAAATAAATAACCACCTTGATTTCGGAAAGCCAAGACCTGACAGATTTTGAAAACCTGTCAGGCCTCAAAGCCTCAACAATATTATTGTTTTGTAAGATAATAAATTTGTTGCCCCGTATAAGTATTCGTAATCGTTATGCTATTCCCATCAATGGCGCCGTTTAGAACTGCTTTGCCGGAAGTCTTGGGATTTAATACCACATTGGGGTGATTATGACTGTAACTATAAGGAGTATAGGTAACCTCATAATTGTCGGAATATTTGAACTGACAATCAGACGCCGTGGTAAACTCCAACTCAACAGTTGTGCCGCTAATAATAGATTTCCACTTTGTTCCTACAATATTTTTAGACTCCTCGTCATCTTTTGAACATCCGCTGAATATTACAACAGAAGCAAATAGTACTAATAATAACTTTTTCATAAGGCATTTTTTTTTGCGTTAAACCATTATTTTATTTAAAATTTACTGATCTCGAATATTTTAGAATCTAAACCCAAGGGCAAAATCCAACATGCCAAAAACCGTAACATCTCCTGATTCGTCGGAATAGTAATACCCATTGTAATAATCATCCGAGTAAGTATAAGCCAATCCGAAATAGCCCCCTAAACGCAAATACAAACCCGATTTAAAAAGGAACTTATACCCTATGTTCGAACCTAATATGAATTCTTTACAATCGGCCCACGAGGTATTATTGTCATATTCATAAGTTATTGACATGTGTTCCAGAAAGCCGCCCACGTATAATCCTCCGCGCGGTTTAGCTGCAAAATACTTAACCCCTAAACCAAACCCTATTCCCCCGCTAACGGAAGTATTATCGAAATCGCTATTTTCTCCGCCAAATAACGGCATAAGCAAGCCCAAGGTAGGGAAGTGCAAATGAGCGTCGAGAATAAATTTATTAAACGTGAACTCAGCTCCCGCTATAGGGCCGAAAGTCAGGAATCCTATAGGATTAACGTAAATGCCGACATGGTTCTTTTTTTCGTTGCCGGCAGGGTCTGACTGTTTGGAAATAACAGAAGCGGTTTCTTGATTAGAGGTAGAGTTGCCCAACGAATTGATAACTTCCCGGAAACCATTCTCGTATTTAATAGTAAATACGTCTGCTTTTGATATCACTACAGTAGGCCCTTCGAGATTTTCGAAGCGTTTGTATTTTATTTCCGTTGAACTGATTTCGGTTACTTTCGCTTTAATTTCATCGCCGTTTTTTAATGTAATAATATCTTGCGCATAGCAAGGGAGGGCGGTTGCAAAAAGGATTCCTGTAATAAATAGTCGTAATGTTTTCATAGCTAAAAATTTTGAAAGGTTATTTTTACGTGTTTTTATCTTAATCTATCAGAAAAATAATTATATTTGACGACACAAAAGTACGGCGGGAATCTTTTTTGAGAAACCCCTTTTTTGGGGTTTTTTAAAATTTCAATAAAAAATATCTTTGTATCTAAATTGAAATGACCTAAAGAATGAGAAATATGAATAAAAGAATGGCAGATTTTGAGATTGAACGTTTTTAATGTTTAAAAGTTTCTAAAGTTTAAAGAAGAACTAAGAATTAGCAACTAGTAATTAGTAATGAGGAATCAATTTAAAATTAAGATTTAAGCCCTAAACTATAAACCATTTTATTCGATAATTCAATTATTCAAATAAGCGTCAAACATTTTCAACTCTCCATTCTCAATTAAACAAATTTGGCCGAAATACAAAAATTAAAATAATAAAACAGATGAAACTGAAATTTTTTCTCAAGACGTTGGCCATATGGATCGTTTTTTCATATAGCATTCATTCGCAGGCAAAAAATCCGGATTCTTTGGAGCGAGCGTCGAAAACGGGAAGCATAGAAATGCAACTTAAAGCGCTTAGCGAATTAACATTACATTATCAAAACAACGATACGCCCAAAGCGCTTTCTTTTGCGCTGAAACAAAAGCAATTAGCAGAATTGAAAAAACAACCGTTTTGGATAGCCGATGCTTTAGAGAATTTAGGGATCATTTATTATTATGAGAATAATATCGATAGCGCGCTATATTATTTTAAAGAATCCCGCAACAGATGGGAACAAATGGGTAACCGGAGAAAATTAGCTTCTGCATGGATGAATATAAGCAGCGCCCAGAGATTTCAAATGCAGTACGACAGCGCTTTGTTTTATCTTCAGAAAGCGCTTGCCTATTTTGATAAAGAAAAAGACGAGGAGAATACTTCTCAGGTATTGGCAAACATAGCCGCTATCTATAGTGATATGGGAAACCATCAAAAGCACGACGAGTATGCATTAAAAGCGTTAACCATCCAAGAACGCATCGGGAGCGAGCTCTCTTTGGGAATAACGCTTGTCAATCTTTGTATAAGCGCGGATATGCAAGGCCGTTATAAAGAAGCGGCTGTTTATGGAGAAAGGGCTGTAAAAGTATTCCGTAAAATAAATCAACCGTTCTACACGGCCGCCGCTTTAATCAGAACGGCGTCCACTTTGTTTCATAACAACGACAAAAGAGGCGTTGGCCATACTGCCGAAGCAATGGAGATTGCCGATAAAATAGATAATGATCATTTGAAAAGCGAAGCCTTAAGAACAAGGGCCGATTATTATTTAACAACCGGTCAGTGGAGAAATGCGAAGGACGATGCAATAGAAGCGTTAGCTTTTGCCGACACTTCTAATAAAGGCGATTTAATATTTCTTTATAATTACCTGATAAAGACCTCTATTCATACTAATGAAAAAGAAGATGCAATAAAATACCTGGAGAAATATCAGAATGCAAAAGATGAGATCCAACAACAGGAATGGGTTGCAAAATTATCTGAGATGTCAATAAAATATGAAACAGAGAAAAAAGAAATGCAAATTGCTTCCATGAAAGAGGAAAAACAGTTATACATTGGGTTGGGGATAGCCGTTGGCGCGATTCTTTTATTAACATTATTTATTTTTATTATCCGGCAACAATTGGCGGTAAATCGCCGGAAAGTAATTCAGCAGCAAAAAGAATTGGCTGAACAACAAGTAAAACAACTGGAACAAGAGAAACAATTAGTTGCCACACAGGCTGTCCTTGACGGAGAAACAGCCGAACGTACCCGTTTGGCCAAAGACTTACACGACGGGCTTGGCGGTATGTTGTCGGCTGTTAAATTAAATTTATATGACGTAAAGAAGGGCGTTGTTATTGAGGGAGAAGATATAACTCGTTTCGACCAGGCGTTAACAATGCTCAACGAATCTATTCGCGAATTACGACGCGTAGCGCATAATATGATGCCTGATTCTCTCTCCCGTTATGGGTTAAAGGTATCGCTTACCGATTTTTGCAATAGCGTTCCGTATGCCGAATTTCACTATTTCGGCGGCGAAGAACGTTTGGACTCTAAACTGGAGGTAATGATCTATCGGACAATACATGAATTAGTTAATAATGCAATGAAACATTCGGGAGCGGGACATATTGTGGTACAGCTTATTCGAGAGCCGGAACGGATTGCGTTTACCGTTCAGGATAATGGCAGGGGATTCGATATCGCCGCCGAGACAGACGGAACAGGATTGAAAAATATTCATGCCCGCGTAGGATCTTTTAACGGACAAATGAGCGTATGGTCCGAAATAGGGAAAGGAACGGAAATAAGCGTAGAATTTAAATTATGAAATAGCCTTGAAAAAGTCTTATAAACGAAAAATGAAAAGTGAAAATGTGTTTAGTGTTTATAGTTGAAAGCGTAATGTTGATGATATTAAACAATAAGCCTTAAACCATTCCTAATTCAAAACTCGTAATTCTTTCACCCCTAAACTTGTAAACCATAAGCTCTAAACCATTTTATTCGATGATTCAATTATTCAATAAAGTCAAACACTTTCAACTGAAAAGTTTAACCTGAATAGAATACAAAATTAGAAAAAGTCTGAAGAACCATGATTAAAGTACAGATAGTAGACGATCATAAAATGTTTGTCGAGGGATTGGAAAAAATCATTAACGAATCGGGTATTGCAGAAGTCATTTGTACTGCCCATACTGTTGAGGAGAGTCGGCGAATGTTGCGGAATCAAAATGCCGACGTATTATTATTGGATATCCATCTTCCAGACGGTAGCGGCATAGACTTTTGCAAAGAAGTGAAAGAAAAATATCCTTTTTTGAAGATTCTTGCCCTCACAAGTTTTGGCGAATATGCGGTAATCAGCCGCATGCTCGATAATGGCGCTTTGGGGTATGTTTTGAAAAATGCAATGGCGGAAGAAATTTTGCTGGGCATAGAGACAGTGGCCGAAGGCGAGAAATTTTTATGCGAAGAAGTAAATATGCTGCTTAAAAAACAAGCGGGGAAAGCCATTATACTTACCGGCCGCGAAAGAGAATTGCTCCGTTTGATTACCGAAGGTTATATCAATACCGAGATTGCCGATAAAATGTGCCTTGGTGTGGAAACTATCAACAGTTATCGAAAAAATCTACTCTTCAAATTAAACGTTCGCAATACCGCTACATTGGTAAAATTGGCCTTAGAAGAAAAATTAGTATAACTTCCGGAAACGGTTTTGATGTATGGATAATGAATGGGAAAATCAAAGCAATCAAATGATCTTAAGATGATTATGGATCTATAGCGCATAAATTTACGAATCGGGGAATGCAGATCTTACAATTCGTTTTTTCTGGATTGGCGTATTATAAACTAATTCTTGGCATATTTCTTGCATCTTACTAAGTAATTAAACTACAAGTTTTTCAAAATCTCTTTTTTCGGGAGTTTGAGGTATTAAAACTTAAAAAACATAATAACCATGAAACGGATTATTTTTTTATTGGCAGGCCTGACAATGATGGCGACCAGTGCATTTGCCGACAATGACAAACCTATTACCGTTGAACAGTTGCCGACTGCGGCTAAACAATTTATTCAAAACTATTTTCCAAATACGAAAGTATCCTCCGCCAAAATGGAAACGGAAATGTCCGGTAAAAACTATGAAGTCGTTTTTGCCGACGGAAGCAAGGTGGAGTTTGACGGCAAAGGAGAATGGAAAGATGTTGAATGTAAATCTTCGCAAGTTCCGGGAGGGATTGTTCCTCAAAAAATTAAAGATTACGTATCTGCAAACTATAAAGATGCAAAAATTGTAGAAATCGACCGCGATAAACGTAATTACGAGATCAAGTTAAACAGTGGACTTGAATTGAAATTCGATTCAAAATTCAATCTGATAAAGACGGATCACTAAACAATAAATCATACAGAACGAGTAATTAAACGATTGCTTTCCGGCAATTAATGAGACCATTCGAAGGCTCCTTTTGAATGGTTCATTGAATATTGGAATCTTTAACAATGAAGAAATTGCACATAAATATTATTTTAAGTAACTAGAAGTTTTTATTGAGGAAACTGGGTTCGTATTTTTAGTTAAAACTGTTGAAAATTTGGTGCCTCACAGGTTTTAGAAACATTTTAGATATTTGATAAATAATTATTTACGTAGTCAATAATTATTTATTCGGTGTAATGTCTAGTTACTAAATGGCTGCTCAAATATGAAAATTGTAAAGAATAAGACGGGTATTTGTTTTGGCGGCGGCGGGGCTTTGGGATTTGCACATCTGGGAGTTCTTAAAGCTTTGGAAGAATACGAAATCTATCCTTATTATGTTTCTGGCGCCAGTATGGGATCTATTATTGCTGCGTTATATGCCGAAGGATATGCTTCGGATGAAATTATACAAATCGTAGAGGAACATAAAGTCAATAGCTTGACCAAGATCATGAGTCTGGCAAAAACAAATTTAAAAGCCGGATTATCAGGTAATCAAAAAGTAGAGAATTTACTTCGCCAATACATTCCTCACAGCGATTTTAACCGTCTTAAACGGCCTCTTTATTTGTCGGTAGTTAATTTTCGTAAAGCGGAATCCATGATCGTGTCTTCCGGCAACAGTCTTATTGAGTATATGCTGGCGTCTATTTCGGTTCCGTTGGTTTTTGAACCGGAAATTATCGGAGAAGATGTTTATATAGATGGAGGGATAATGAATAATCTTCCGGTAGAGCCCCTTATACCCTTATGCGAAAAAATTATCGGCGTGGATGTACATACGGCTTTTCCCTTTGCCGGAAAAATTACTAAAACAAATATATTGCCCCTCACGTATCGAATTATGATGAAGCAAATGAATGCTTCGAGAGTTGAAAGATGTCGTCATTACCTTAGCTTTCCTGCTTTAGCCAATTATGAACCTTTCGATTTTGATAAATTTACCGAAATATATCAAATCGGATACGAGGGAGCATCCGAATATATTCAACAACACCCCGATATAAAGCATCATGGATAAGAACCTCTTGTCGTGATCTGATTGTCTGCTTGATTAAAATAGGGTCTGCCATATGTATTCTGAGAATGTGTTTAACCTGCATTATTCATCTCAGAACAAAAATAGCACATTAACTTATTGATAAATAACCATTTTATACTAAAATACAGACGCCCACTTTTGGGCTATTGTAAAATCTTTAAATTGCACTATACTCAATAATTTACATAAATGACATGAATAATGTGGGTTAAGCATCTGTTTTAAAATAACAATGAAATATGAATCAGCGATAATGTTTAGGTCGGAAGTAACAAAAAAAACCTCAGGAATCAGGCTAATGAAATCAATGCTAAATTTCCCTTATTGAATTATTGAAGGGTTTAAGGGTTATAGCTTATGGCTTAACGTTGAGCTATTAAGTTTGATAACTATCAACTCTCCATTATTTAATACGTTACATTCACGCTTCCTTTCTTTTGCTTAGTGATATTCGGGTCCGTTTGGGAATGGTATTCTACTAAATACACATAAGAACCCGTGGGAACCCATGTCCCTTTTCTGTCCCGGCCATCCCATCTGAAATTCAGATCTGAACTTTGATATACCAACTCGCCCCAACGGCTATAAATTTGTATTTTTAAATCTTTGACGTTCCGTTTTCTTCTGACACAAAAATAAGCATTGGAAGCATTATTCGGCATAAACGCATTTGGGAAATCCAAATCTGAAGAATGATCTGTTAAAGGTTGGATAACATGCAGAATTAAATTTACCGTCGAATCGCAGCCCCATTGGTTTTGCGAATATTGTTGAAATGTAAAAACACCCTGTTCTTCCTGTTTAGGGATGTCGAAACCATACTGGTTATAAGTATCGCCTTTATAAATTGTATCTGTAATTGAAATTGAAGAATTTGGGAAGATAATCAAGTCCAAATATACAACACTGTCGCAGCCTTGAATGGATGTAAACTGTTGCATATATCCTCCGCCTTCTGTATAGGTTTGGTCATTCCATGTAAAACTGTTACAGGCTATTGCGGTAATTTGAGTATTGTATTCATCCAAGATGGTTAAATATAAATTAATTACACTGTCGCAACCGGTAATGGTACCGAGGGTGTTTACATAATCCCCGCTTTCGGTATAAGTAGAGTCTCCCAGTACATAAGCATTACATGCTTGTGCATTGACTTCGGTAATATAAGCCGGATGAACCGTCAGTTCGAGGTTTACAATACTATCGCACCTGTTTATAGAAACCAAATATCGATAAAAATGAAAAATGCCCACTGAGGCCGTACTATCCGGTGGAAGATTGAAACCATAGCCTACAAAAGGTTCTTTTTGGCAAATGGAGGCCGTAAGTTGAGTATAATTGAAATTCAAAGAGGAAAAAGGAGTTATAAGAATATTATTATTGGTATCGCATTCCGCTTGTTGTCTCCCGCTTTGGCCAATACCTGTACCTGCATCATTAATTGCAAAAACCAAATTCGTAATAGGGAAAAAATTATTTAGCTCATTTACGCTGAAATTTAACAACAAGTTTGTGTAATTATTCGTATCTACCGCTTGGTCTATAACGTCTATTTGGATTATATCTCCCCCGTATTCATTTTTATATGTTGTGAATTGAAAAGGGGCATTCATTCTCTGCTCTCCCCGATTATAGACGAGCAACCCTATCTGAATTGTATCACATGAATTACGAACGGTAATACTATCCATAATAAAAGTAACATCTGCCGTAGGTACAAAAGGTTCTCCATATTGATTAATGGGTCCTACTTGCTGCATAAAATGGTTAAATGGTCGACGAATAATACCTGTGTTTGGGTTTATAAATGGAGTAACCGGATTAAATTGGTATCGTGGAACGGTTAAATCCTCATTAATGTGAACAACATTATGGCTATATTGATTCCAAACTGAACGTGACGGCGCCCAACGGATTTCCGCCGGACTTGTAAAAGAAAAGATTCTACCGCCAAGCGCACCCCCCTCCCTAACAGAGATAACTATTTCTGCCGCTCCGTCTTTATCCAAATCGACAATTATAGGATAATCGTTATAAATTCCATATAATGGACAAGGGATGGAAGATAAATTTTCTCCTGTTTCTCCATTTATAATTCTTAAATGGGTTTCATCGCGGTATACGATTTCCATGTTGCCATCCTGATTAAAATCGAAGCCTGTCATTCCCGTGCTTCCTCCCACATCAGGACTAGCATTATTATTAAAGTGTTGCCAAATCCGTTCTATTTGGCGTGTTCGAACGTTGTACCTATATGCTTGTATTCTGGATGTCATAGTTGCAAATGCAATTTCAGGATAGCCATCATTATCCAGATCTGCTATTAAAGGAGATCCTGAAAAACCCCGAATACCGGTTCCTTCTATCCTAATAGGAGAGCCTATTATAGTAGGAACGGAAGAACCGTCTGTATAAGGACTCCATATATATGTGAAACTTTCTTCGTAAATATTGCACCCCGATACCATTACATCCATGAACCCATCCAGATCTATATCTGCAACAGCGGTATGGTATATGTAATGCAAGATAAAAGGGAAACGGGGTTCCATAATTTTCCATATATAAGCGCTGTTTCCCGTTATGTCATGAGAATTTGTAATGTTAATCTTTATAATGGCGTTACCTGCCGCTATTTCTAAGATGCCGTCATTATCCATATCAGCAAAAATAGGTGATGTGATTAACGAGTAATTACAATAAGGGAGTATTACTTCCAATTCGCCTGTTTGGGCATTATATATATTTCCACCTGCCAAGATATCAGGAATTCCATCGGCGTTAACATCAGCAATAATAAGAGAACTTGAGTAGAATGATATATTTGTCGACCATAAGTATGTTACAACACGTCCATCATATTTACAGCATACCGTATTTGAATCTACGGTAAAAAATATTTCTGCAATTCCATCATTATCCACATCGGCAATTGCAAGGGGAGAAGAACTAAGAAAATTAGAGTTGGCATAAGGAATCCTAATTTTTTCTCTTAATTGATAATCATAGATGACAACATCTTGCTGATTAGATGTTACTATTTCTATTTGGTCATCCCCGTCTATATCGCCGGTAAGAAGTCTTTCAGACCCGCTTCTAGCATATACATTTATGGCGCTAGAATCCTTTATTCGAATTCCCCATTGAATATTAGTGTCCGGATCGGTATAACAATTTACCTGATATACATTATCCGGATAAGGCGAGCCAATTTGAGCAAATAAATTCCCTAACCCCCAAGAGGGAAATAATAAAATAAAGAAGAAAAATGTCCGGAAACCCCCAATAATATTGCTCTGCAAGAAGTACGATTGTTTCATAGGCCGGCCTCCTTTCTTATAAATAAGAGAAAACAAATGTAGTAATTTATATTATAATAGACAAAATTTTATTGAATAATTGAAAGTTGAGTTATTGAATAATCGATAATCGAGTTTTGAGTTGCGATTTTTTGCTGAGGCTTGCTTTCCTTTTGTTGAATTACTGAATTATTGAAGGATTGAGTTTTATTTCCACTCTTTCCTAATTGAAAATATCGATCTCTTGTTCGCTGGATAGATAGAAACAACGGGTAAAATAAAAAAACGACGAACCGCAAATTTTTATTCAAGGCTCGCCGTTCATTTATCGTTAAAAAAATTACTTGCTGACTTCTATCCAACGGCTGCGCGTCCGGGATTGCGCTTGGGTGTCGTACATGCCTTCGCACAAAATGGCAGGGAGCACAAAACGTCCGACGTAGGAGGCTTGCATTCTGACTTTAAAGCGTTTGTATTGTCCCCGCGACAAATTGAAATAGGTCAATACGCGATCGTCGCGAATGTCGCGATACGCATAGTTGGCATAGGCTTCGCTTTCATTGCTTTCTTCGCCGTCGAGCATGCGTTCGTTAAAAATCTCCCAACCCGAAGGGATAATATGGGTCAACGCCAGATCGGAATAATCGGTAGCGCCGCTGATATTGGAAATCGTTACCCATGCCACAAAATCCGAACCTTGTTTTACATTGTCGATTTCAAACGGGTTGCCGTTCAAATCGGTATAGCGGACGTCTGTTTTTAAGTTGTTATCCAAAGCAGGAAGCGTATCCATGACCGGCTTATATTTGGAAGTCAAAGTAACAAATAAATCGCCGTTGCCAATATTTTTTATTTTAACGTCTCCCCTCAAAACGTTAGCTGGGATATTGATTTCATACACCGGACGGGCGCTCTTTACTACTTTTTGGGCTTTGCCATTGATTGTCCATTCGAATTCGATCATTCCCTGACTAAATTTTTCGGCAAATTTACCCATGGCTATCAAAGCAAAAGCCGTCGATTGCGTGCTGAAATAATTTTCGTTGGTCAGCGCTTCCGAAACTATTTTGGCTTGCACCCAGGCTTTTTGCATATTATCCAGCAAAAGCAAAGTCTCTAAAATCATAGCGTTATCGCGGAAAGAAGACCCGTAAGTCATATTATTATAAGAATAACCTTGCACCCGGGTTTCGATATTAAATACCAATTCGCTTGCGGCTCTCTTCTTTCCGGTAAGAGCATAAGCCGACGCCAGCCGCCATTTGGCTTGCAACGAAAGGTTCGGGAGTTCTTTCATGCGGTTCATTGCTCCTTGGTCCGGTTTTCCGGCAAGCGCCAAGGTATACAAACGATACGCTTGTTGCAAGTCGGATTGGGTATAATAATCATAATATCCTTGTTTGGAAGAAGGCGCCCGCCATTCCTTGGCCATTTTTTGCTGGTAAGACAACCATTTCTTTATGAAATTATCGCTGACCTCGTATCCCTTTTGTTTGGCCTCGTACATAAAATGTCCGGCATAAGTGGTAACCCATTCATTGGCATAAGTTTGTCCGGGCCAATAAGCGATAGAACCATCCGAAAGCTGACGACTATAAAGGTTTTTAATGGCTTCACGAATATTTTTCTTGATGGTTTCCGATTCTTTGGCATCTACATTTTTAAATTGTTCCACATAAAGCAACGGGAAAGTCGTAGAAGTTATTTGTTCGGAACAATAGTGCTGATAATTGATTAAGAAATCAAAACGACGACCGAAATCCACCGAAGGAATTCTCGAAACTTGTAATTTTACCCAATTTTCGTTGGAAGGCGCATTCAAGTCATACGAAAAATCTTCTTCCTGCGAAGCTCCGATCAATTTATTGGTTGAATTGATGATAGGCGGATTCGGATTGCGCACGTCAATTTCGATCGTTTCCGAAGCGGTTTGCCCATTGCCCGAAGCGGTTATTTTTACCGTTTCCACGCCGGTAGTAGAACCTGCTTTGATACGGAAATATACCATTTCATCCCCAGGTTTGTTAAATTGCAAGGAAGCGGCTTTCGATTCCGTTAATTTCATTAATCCGGTGGTTTCTACTTTTACGCTGACATTCTTCACGGAGTTTTCCATAGCAAAAACAGTTACCGGCAACAAGATCTCTTCCCCGACGCTGACAACGCGGGGCAGGGTTGTTAAAATCATCAGCGGGTTGCGCACCGGCGTTGTTTTTTCGGCTTTCCCGTAGGCCCCGTCTTGTCCGGCCACTACCATGGTTCGTACGGAACCCACATACATCGGAAGTTTTATCTTATGCGAGGCCGTTTGCCCTTTTTTAATGGTAAAGGGTCCTAAATATTTCACTACCGGTTTAAAACGATTGGCTTTGGTATTGGACGGGCGCATGGCCTCGTCTCCCCCGATGCTTAACAACGAAGCAAACTTAGAGCCGAAAGCGCCGATAACAAAATCGTACATATCCCAGGTTCTGATACCCAACGCCTCCCGTGCATAAAATTCATCCCATGCATTGGGCGTTTTAAATCCCGTAAGGTCAAGCAAGCCGTCGTCGACAATAGCTAACGTGTAAGTCATGGCGCGTCCTTGTTTTTCCTTTATTTGTACGGTAAATTCTTTTTCGGGACGCAACACGTCGGGCATAATAATTTCAGGATTCAACACAGAATTTTTATTCGATACCGAAACCGGAACCACGCCGTACATACGGATAGGCAAATCGTTAATAGTTTGCGCGTGCGGTTGTAATAAACTCGCATGAATATAAAAATTCGGAGCCATATCTTCGGTGATCTTGAATTTATATTTCGTATCCCCTTTAGGAGAAATATCCACCCATTCGCGTTTTAAAACCGAAGATCCGTTTTCCAATGCCACCAAAGCGCGTCCGGCAATCGATCCCGGCAATATTACCGTTACTTCTTCGCCCACCTCATAGCTCGGTTTGTCGGTAGAAAACGTATACATAGTCAATCCCGACGGATCGTTTTTCATAGAACGCCCGCGATAAGAAGGCCAATCCATATAAATTACTTGTCCGCTCACATGACCGCTGGCCTTGTTTTTTACAAACACCAAATAACGTCCCCATTCCGGATAATCAATGCGAAACTTTACCTTTGCCTTTCCATTGACGGTACTCACTTTGCTTGAAATGACCGGCGTAATGGAATTGTTGTAAACATAAGATTCCAGCGATTCGGAGTTGCGTTGCCACCACCAGTTCCAACTCAATTTATATACTCTGTAATCAAGATCCTGCGCGTTTACCGGTTTTCCTTGCGGATTTAAAGTAACGATATCAAACGAATAATCCTTATCCGTTTCCAGAAATTCATAATCCGATTTCTGATGGAAATCAATTCCCACATAACTGCTGAAAGGGGAAAAAGGAGCTGTCTGCACATAAATACTGGCGTCGCCTCCGGGTTCGAATACGCGGCTTACTAAAGTTGCTTTCAACATGCCGGGCGCATTTTCGGCCTGCGGAATGCGCATGCTGAAGCGGGCGACTCCTTCTTCGTTTAAAGCGCCATCAAAAATTTCGATGTTTTCGGAATAGAGGCGGGAACCGGGGTTATTAAAAACGTAACTTTCATAACCTTTGAACGGAACGTTTACCTTGGAAAACGTCATTTCCACTTTCGCTTTCAAGTTACGGGCCGTAGCGCCCGTAAGCCAATTGGAAGTAAGCGTCGCATCTATGCTTCCACTGCTGGCGTCGATAATGCTGGAAGGAATTTCAAGATTCACTTTCAGGCGGTTCGGTTTTACGGTTTCAATCCGCAAAGACTTGTGGAAAGTATTTCCTCCAATCTTTATATATGCGCTCCAAAGCCCGGTAGGATCATCCATTCGCGTGGGAATATCAAAACGGTAAAAGCCATTCAGTCCTTCGGTAGAAATATGTTTGCTGTAAAATTGTCCTCTGGGGTTAAATATTTCGAGGGTTACCGGATGGTTTGCGGGAATTTTCTTTTGTTTGTCTTCCAGAATAAAACCCAGGTGAACCGTATCTCCCGGCCGCCAAACGCCACGTTCGCCATAAATATATCCTTTCAAACCCCTTTGAATTTCTTTTCCTCCCACATCGAAACGACTTAACGATTTTTCTTCGCCGTCGACCAAGCGTAAATACGCTTTTTCATTTCCCGATTCCGCATAAGCGATAAACGGTTTCCCGCCTTTGGGATTCAACTCAATAGTAGCAAAACCGTCTTTATCGGTTTTGCCGCTTCCGATGACCTGCAACTGGTAATTGTAAATTTTAACGGTTGTTCCACTCATGGGTTTGGCGTCCAGAATATTTGCCACAGTAACCCACATCTGCTTGTCGCTGTTTCCTTTTACAATGATTCCCATGTTGGAGGCAAAAACGTTACAGGAGGCCTTCAGGTCGGAATTCATGTAATAAGAAGACTTGCAGGGATCATCTTGCTCGTCCCACCGATAATCATACCAGTCTTCATCCTCATAATAACTGCCGTAATAATAAGGACTGGTACGGTCCCATTCCGCCATTTCTTTCTCGTCCAACTCTTCGGGCGAAATGGCAGTCAAACCTTCGGCAGTTAGTTTTTTAGGAACTACTCCGCTGCAAGGATATAAGGAATACTCTTTTTTAAATGATAATTCTATACGATAAATCGCGCCGGGTTCTTGTTGGATAATTTTAGAAAGATCCATAGAAAAGTTTTCCCATCTATCCAGTCTCTTTGCCGGATCGCCGTCCAAACGCAATGTTTTTTTGAAAACCAACCTTCCGAAACGCCTCAACTCGTTCGACGATGATAATTGATTGGTCTGAAAAAATGTGAGCAAATTGTTCTCATAAATTTGTACAATCCGCAAATCCACCGCCCAAAGATTTACCGCTTTGAAAGGAAGAGCCAGATTTTTGGAATCGGGCAAAATGGTTCCCGAAAAAGGAATTTCCACCTTAGGCTTTAACGATTCCAGATTCAACGAAAGAGAAACCGGCTTTCCTAATGTTTTGTTTTGACAGTTTTTTACGGTTCCTTCAATGTTTAATGAAACATTTTTAATGCTTCCATATTCAAAAAAAAGTTTTACTTTGTTTTTGTCTATCTGATAGGTGAAATTGTTGACTTCGCTCAAAGAGATTAAGCCTGTAAGATCTTGGGTTTGAGAAATGGGATCGGAAAAAACTATTTCTATGCCGTTTTCAGGCAAATGAATACACGAAGCGGAAAGAAACCGGAACGAGCCTGCGGCGGGAATAAGAATGCTTTCCTTTTGGCTTCTGTTTACTTCGATAGGATTGCCGTCGGCAAAAATTTCCAAGGTTTTATCTTCTTTCTTCCGTGGAATATTTTCTATGGTAAAATGGTATTCTTTAAGATCTTGTGTAGCCTCGACCTTTACGGGTAATTTTCCTATTCCTTCCAAATCGGCGGAAAGCATCTTCTTTACTTGTACGGAGTCGGCCGCATCGCTCAATTTCAACGAACCTTCCACCATGGCATGTTCGGTATCATAATCGCCCATACATGAATAGGCTTCTGTTTCGATTGCAAAGTTTTGTTCGATAACCTGAAACGAGAAAGGAAAAACATTCAATTTCTTTTCCACTTCGGCTACTTTTCCCAGTTTAAATTTGGCATTGTACAATTTGCCTCGTTGCAATTGTCCCGAATCGGGAACAAATTCAATGGTTTTGTTATTAATCCAATAAGCTTTCCCTTTCAGGGAAGGACTGAAACTGAACAACGACTCTTTGACTTCGCTATTCAATTCTACCATAGGGAATTCTTTTGCAAACTCTATGCGGATGGAGGAATTGGATGAAATCTGTCCTCCGGTATACGCGCTAATATAAGGCGCAAATTCTGCCGAAGGGGTAATCGGCTTGTTTTTCCCGCAAGAAAAAAGCAACGCCAAAATGGCGACGAGACTAAAAATTGATTTGGTTTTCATGAAAAAGGGTTTACTGTTAATAAAAATATACAAATACAAAATTAGTATATTTTAGTTTCTTCATCTTTAATTGGTCTATAAATTATTTAAATAGCCGGACGGTAGCGTTTTTTTATCGAGTAAATGATTAGAAATACCGGTTTTAATATCTTTTAATCAGTATTATTGAGACTTTGAAAATACACAGGATTTCAGATATTTCAATATGCACAAAGACCTTTCTACAATTTCGTAGAAAGGTCTTTCCAAGCTGATTAATAAATATTTAATCAATGAGAAGAACTAAATATTTTGACATTTTCCAAAATTCCTGAGGATTATTAATTTTTAATGCTTCTATTTTCTTATTAGCATCTTTAACCAATTCATAACTCTCTTCAGAATGAGAGGTGACAACTTTTACTTTTTTTGTCGGGGTTATTTTTATAATCGTTGCTTTTGTAATGTCAACTTTCGTGAATCTGCTGTTATCGGCATCATTTCTAAGATGCGTTTGAGCTCCTATTCCGATAAATCCGCCTTGTTTGTCCACGATTTTTGCATCTTTCAATTCCTTTTTAGTTCCAATAACATAGTAGGCGGTATTCACCTCTAAGGTCTTTTGCGTAATGATGTTATCTTTTTCTTCATTTTGTTTGGTTAACTGGCTAACATCATTGCTCAAGTTCTGAATGGTTACTTTCTTTTGTTCAACGTCGGCAAGCAGCGTTTGAATTTGAGCGTCTTGTTCATTAACGCGTTCTTGTAATTTAAGTACATACTTGTTCAACTCGTCAATTTTTAAATTTGACTTCTTTAGTTTTTGATTTAAGTCTGCAAGTTTACGTTTATTATCGCTTAAAATTTCATTAATATCGTTTATTTGAGCTTTTATTTTAGAACGCGTGTCTTGATTCGCTTCATTATTGCCCCGTTTCATTTGGTCTACGCGTTGAAACTTCGAAGAGACCTCAGATAGATTGTCTTCTATTTCGGTTAAAGCGTCAAATAAAGATTTAACTTCGGTATCTCTCGTCTGAACTATGGCTTTCAAAGAATCAAGTTCATGTTGCGCCGCAATATATTCTTTAGAATTTTTAGGATCGCATCCGCTAAACAAAATAGCTGCGACAGTTGCAATTAAGAGGGCTGTTTTTTTCATTTCTATTCTATTATTAGTGTTACTTAATATATTTTACATCAGTCTTTTGATTTAACGACTCTATTTTAACAGGTAAAGAATGAATTTTCAAAGGTACAAATTTTCTTTTTGAAAGATTATTCTTTGAAACATAAGAGTAACAAATTTGGTACCAAAAATTATCCAAATATTTTGTCCCAATCCTTCCACACAACATCATAGCCCTGATTATGAATAGATTTAATGATTTCTTCGGGACTTCGATTGTCATTAACGGAGAATTGTTCAAGTTCAATATTTTCATTGGAATAGCCCCCCGGGTCAGTTTTAGACCCTGCGCTCATACTTGTAACGCCCAGTTCAATCATGTGGTCGCGGAATTGGGGAGATTCTCGCGTTGAAAGGGCTATTTCCACATCATTGTCAAAAAGGCGAAATGCCCATATCATTTGAGCGAATTCTTTGTCGTTTACCGGATAATTGGGCTGGAAAACCCCTTCATGCGGACGTATGCGGGGAAAAGAAATAGAATATTTTGTCCTCCAATATGTTTTTTGTAAATAACGAAGATGTAAGGCAAGAAAAAAACTCTCCACCCTAAAATCTTCCAACCCCATTAAAGCGCCTAAACCTATTTTATGAATTTTTGCCTGGCCTAAACGATCGGGCGTATGCAAACGATACTCGAAATCGCTTTTAATTCCTTTGGGATGATAAATTCTATATCGTTCTTTGTTATAAGTTTCCTGATAAATATAAACCGCATTCAGTCCTGATTGTATTAGCCTTTCATATTCAATAATTTCTAACGGTTGCACCTCTAACGAAATAGATTCGAAATGGGGACGAACCAACTTCACGGCATTTTCAATATAATCTATGCCCGCTTCTTTTGGAGATTCCCCGGTAACCAATAAAATATGTTCATATCCCATTTTTTTGATAATATCAATTTCTTCTTTGATTTTATCATCGGTTAATATTATGCGGTTTATTTTGTTTGTATGATTAAATCCGCAGTATACGCAATGATTAATGCAGGTATTTGTCAAATAAAGAGGAATGTATAACTGGATTGTTTTACCAAATCGTTTTTGGGTTGCCGCTTTGCTCCGGGCGGCCATTTGTTCCAGATAATTTGAGGCGGAAGGCGAAACCAACGCCTTAAAATCATCCAGGTCTAATTGGGGTTTTCTTAAAGCCCGTTCCACATCTGCATTTGTTTTCGCATAGATTTCATTTGATAAATCTTGCCAAACATAATTTTTGATTAATTCGGAAAACATAGCTTGTCTTTTTATAATTAAAAAAAAACGTGAGAAGTAATCTCACGTTTCGAAGTTTATTTTACCCTTTCGGAATATTCCCCCGTCCGGGTATCTACTTTTATCCGTTCGCCCTGTTCTATAAATAGGGGGATTCTAACCTTTGCTCCCGTGTCGACAATTGCTTCTTTCATTGCATTGGTTGCCGTATTTCCTTTTACGCCCGGCTCGGTGTAAGTTATTTCCATTTCTACAAAAGGAGGGAGTTCGCATTGCAATGGGGTTTCCGTGTCGGCATGCACAATCATTTCTACGTATTGTCCTTCTTTCAAAAATTGCGGAGCATTTATAATAGATTCTTCTATAGAGATTTGCTCAAAAGTTTCGGTATGCATGAAATTATATCCGGCATCATCTTTATACAAAAATGTGTAAGGCCTTCTTTCCACGCGGACAATATCGATTTTTGTTCCCGATTGGAACGTATTTTCTAAAATCCTTCCATTGCGCAGGTTGCGAAGCCTTGTCCGTACAAAAGCGCCCCCTTTCCCAGGTTTTACGTGTAAAAATTCTACAACGCTATATAAATCCCCATTAAATTCTATGCATAAACCATTTCTAATATCTGCTGTTGTTGCCATAAATATATATTGTTTTGAAGATGTTTTAGTTTGAAAGTAAAAGAACCTTAATTTTTTCCCTCTAATATTTTAGCAAGATTTTTAAGGTCTTTTCTCAGTTCTTCATTTTCTTTTTTCAGTTCTTTATTTCTGGATTGCAAACCAAGTATTCGGAAAAACAAAGCAAGGGCGATGCTCAAGATCAACCAAAAGAATACATTCAGATGCAGAGATTTTGCTACAACATATAACACTATACCGGCAAAAAGGCAAACGAACGACATTAAGTCAAATATCCGAATAGTGGTTTTTATATCCATCTTTATCAGGTTAGAGTGAGACGTATTGGAGTCGAACCAATGACCTCTACCCTGTCAAGGTAGCGTTCTAAACCAACTGAACTAACGTCTCAATAAAATCCTTGCAAAGGTACTAAATTTGAGTAAAAATGAGAAATACTCCGGCGCCGACTTCTGTAATTGTATTTATATTCTACATAACTAAAACAAAATCAGCTAGTAAAAAATATTGCAAAAAATATTTTAACGATCTACAGAAATAAAAATTGCGGTAAGTTTTTATGATTTATTCTTCGAAAACCTCAAGAACAACGTTTTTATTGTTTTATTAATCGTTTATAATGGCTATTTCCTTTTGTTGTTACTATCTTCAAAGAATAAACTCCTTCAAAGAATAAACTCATATCCAGCGATATATTTTTAGGTAAACCGAAAATCTGTTTATTAAAAAGCAAACGGCCCGACAAATCAAAAACCGATAATTCTTTTATTTGTGATGAAGTATTATTTTCAATATGGATAACATCCTTAAACGGATTTGGATAAATTAAAAAGGTTTCTTCTGTTTTTTGACGTAAATCTATATCCAGATTCTGTTGTATAACTAAAACTTCTTTCTTTACTCCGCGGGCAATGACTTCCAGTTTTTTTTCTCTGGATGTTCCGTCTTCTTTCTCATTATTTGATTTTGCAATTACCCTAATTCTTGCATTTCCGGATCCTTCGCTGGAATCTACGGTTAGCCAAATAGGAATTTCGTAAATACTCCAATCTTCGGTCGTCGAGATCTCAAATTCCCCCTCTGCGCCGGTTACAGCTCCAATAGTTAAAGTAGAAGGATTTACGACTAATGATATTGGAATATTTTGCTGGGTAAGGTAAACCTGTTTAATAATTCCGCCGGATGTTACGATATTAAATCTTACAGAACGCGAAATGATCGTATTATTAGCCGAAGCCGTTAACGTTAACGTTTGATTTCCGCCATCAGGCGTATATGTAGCCGTTAACCAAGGGACGAGGCCTGTAACTGTCCAGTTCGCATTGGATGAAACTACAATATTGACGGCGCCCCCTTCTGCTAAAATACTCACGCTATCAGTATTTACGGTTAAAAATGGGAACGCGCCTTTTTGCTTGACTACAACAGAAGTTGTTATATTATTTTCTCCTGAAGCTACTATTGTCGATGCCCTTTCCTGATCGCGCGGATTTTGATTTAATTCAACCGTAATTGTATTATTTCCGCTTCCAGACGAAGAGGTCGCTGAAATCCATGAACTCGTATCCGACACTGTCCAATTAGTATTGGAGACAAGATTAAAATAACCATTAGCAGATTCATAGGAATCAATGAAAACAGTATCTCTATCAATAGCCAAATAGACAGGAGAAGCATTGGGAACAATTATATTGATAAAATTTTCTTTTACTAAGGAATCCTTTTGATTATTTGCATTTATTACTACCAAAGTTACCGGGTATATGCCCGGCGTATTGTATTTTACAGTTGGCGTTGCAGATGTAGAAACATCCGGCGTTGCTCCAGGGAAATACCATTTGCAGGAATTGATGGCGGCTGGAATGGCAGGGGTAGTATTGGTAAATGTAATGTCTACTCCCGGAGCGCCTTTGGTTGTATCGGACTTAAAGGAAGCGTTTGGAACTGTTGCCGCAACAGCTTGCATAGCGGCGTAAGCATTAATGACCCCCGTATTCGGACCAATTTGAAGAGAACCCTCTCTCAGAGGCTGCGAAGTAGATTGCAATATTTGTTTAACTTGTTCGGGAGTAAGATCCGGATTTTTTGAGAGCATAAGTCCGCATAATCCTGCGGCAACAGGACAAGCCATTGAAGTCCCCTGCATAACATCATAATACTGCCCCGCAAATTCAGAATAATTAGCAAGGGTGGAATTTTGAGAATAAGTACTGCTAAACATGGCTCTAGTCGGATTTTCCCAGGCGGAACCAGAAACGTCGAAACCTCCCGGCGCGGCAATATCGACCCAACTTCCGTAATTTGAAAATGAAGAAATATTTCGATCGCTGTTTACCGAGGCGACGGCAATGACCGAAGAATAAGCGGCAGGATAGGAATGTGCCGTATCCGAGTCATTTCCCGCGGCGGCAACCAAGACAATTCCCAAACGACGACAATTTTCATACATAGCTTGTTCAGGCGGACTAGGAAGATCACTTCCATAAGACATGCTAATAACCTTTGCTCCGTTTTCGGCAGCCCATGTAACCCCCGCCATTATGGCGTCCGAATCGAAATAACGGCTGGACGTTTCGGAACAGCGCGCGCCCATTAATGTAACGCCTCCGCCGATGGAAGAAATTCCTAATTTATTATTGGTTACGGCGCCAACCAGGCCAGCGCAATGGGTGCCATGCGACCATCCGTATCCTGAACAATTATAATACCCATGGCATGTTTGAAATACGCTCAAAGGAGGAGCCGAGTTCCCTACGGTTCCTGTTATTCCATTAAACTGCAATTGCGATGGAATCTGTAAATCGGGGTGTTCGCCCCAAATAGCATTATCAACAACGGCTACTTTTATATTCGACGAGCCTCTTTTTATATTCCAAGCCGAATCAGCCTTTATCAAGTCTAAAAACCATTTCAAATTCAAGTTGCTTATGGTTCCGTAATATGGATCGTTTGGCTCCCAAAACGCTTTTATTAATGGACGTTTTCCCGCATCTTCAATAATATCAACATTTGATAGGATCTTTATTATTAAATCTATTTTTTCAATACTATCGAACTTTACAAAAATATATCGCAACAGATTGGGATCATTGCCAAATGTTAGCGGACGAGTAACTTTCGTTATTCCGAATTCGTCTTTTAGCTTCTCTAAAAAAGGAAGTTCGGAAGTAGGGACGAGATTATTTTTCTCGATTTTAAAATTGATAGGTTCCGTAATTTTAATTTTAAAATAAATTTTCCCATCTTCGTAGTCAGGATAGACCGTTTGGGCATTTAAAAAGAGAATGGGAATCCAAAAAGAAAAAAGAAAAAAAACGATCTTTTTCATATCTTAATTATCACTATTGGGTTAACTATTTGCAAATTTAATTTTGGGTATCTAAAGATACTTCTACTATAAACTTTCTTTTTCAAATATTAGTATCGATAGACTTTGCCTTTTTATATTTTTTGAAGATTTGCTCGGAATTATTGTTAAACGCCTCTGCTAATTCTGTTTTGCAAAATCACGATTTAAATAAGCGCTTTACTCAGGAGTGGTTATGAGGATTTAGAGTAATTACGTTTTGTATATTTTATGGCTATTTTGTCAGAACAACAGAAGTAGAATATCGACCCTCCAGGGTTATAATCTCCAATATATATGTCCCTTTACCAAACATTGTCAGATCAATTTCATTTTCCATTTTCGAATTTAATTTTTGCGAAAAAACCAATTCTCCTTTAACGTTATATACTTTACATATATTTCCCGTAGATAAAAACGTAGTATTAATTTTTATTTTTCCACTGGTGGGATTGGGATATATTGACAAATTCTTTTCAATCCCTGGGGTTGAAGCGACAGATATTATGCCCAGCCCATCTAAATATTGTGCGTTGGTTCTATCAGGGTCTAACCAATATGCCAGTGATTTGGTTGAATCGCCGCTACTGTTCCACGAAACGGAGAATTTTCCAAAATAATCATTCCCGATGGTGTAATCACACTCCGAAGTTCCTCCCCATAACTGTCCTATAATTCGTTTACCGGCGTTAAATAAAGGAGATCCCGAAGAACCTCCTTCCGTAACGCCTTTGTTATTTGATCCGGTTATCCAACGCACATTCCAAAATTTATTGTACGCTCCTGTTCCGGCTGTTACCGAATATGGAATACTTATTTTTTTCCAGTCTCCTTCGGGATGATGAATGCAAGCGCCTACAGTAGCGGAAGAAGTTCTGTCCCATCCTGCATAATAAGGATTATAGTTGTCCGGTATTGGAGAAGTTATTTCCAGCAAGAGAAAATCGGAACCCTCGCTAAAACTGGTTTTGGCTTTTATAACAGCCCCTATTACGCTATGATAAGAAATGCCCATGGAGCCATTACATGTACTGGTTTGATAATTAAAATAGAACGTCCATTTTGATATATTGGGAGCCTCTTGACAATGACAAGCCGATAAAAAATATTGTCTTCTATCCATTCGCACATTATTAATAAGCGCGCCCGAACATAGGTATATTCCGTCAGATGAATTGATTTCATACCGTGCAACGCTTCGAATCGGCACTCTCCAATTGTCGCCGGTCGGGCAAGCTACATTAATTTCGCAACTGCCGGATTGTCCTTTAGTCAATACCGACTTGTAATAATGTCCTATTTCCGTAATCCGGATTTGCCCTTGAAAGCTAACGTCGAAAGGTTCGTAATATTCCAAAAAGAGCGTATCCCCAACCACTTGTTGCGTATAAAAAGTTTTATCGTCTAAAGAATTTTCGGGAACGAACTTTCCTATTACAAAATCCTTCTGTCCATTGTATACGAATAAATCTGCTCCGGAAGGAATGTTAAAAAAATCAAATGCTACCGACATTGCCAATGCATTTTTGGAAAAAAAGCCTATTCGCCATAACCTTCCTTCAGGAAGCTCTTGCCATAATCCGGAATTCCGCATATCATATTCCACTCTATGCGTAACGCCTATTCTCACAGGCTTTCCGTTTTTTTCGTCCTCCTCGTCTTCTACGGCAATTTTCATCATATCAACAGAAGGTAACTTAACAATAGGAATTTCTGTAGTTGTTTTATAATTAAAACCAAAACTCCGAGGAGTCCCCCCGTGACTTACCTGCGCTTCCAGAGAAGGAAGTAGTATAATCGAAAGTACCAAAATAAACAAAAATCGTTTTACAAGCATACTAAATAAATTTTTCAAACTCCTAAATAAGGGATTTAAATAAATTGACATCATATCAAAAAAGACTAGCAAGTTGTAAAAAATTTTTCTATGAAGTATTTTGAATCTAAAAATGTTCTTTTTGTCGGAATTTTTACCAAATAACGCTACTATTCTTAAAAAATCCCGCTTGCGAAATAGCCATTTTATCTCTCAAAATCTGTTCTATAAAAATTTAGACGACCTCTTTATAATTTGTATGTATTTTGAATACAAAAAATTGTTTCTTTTCCACTTTCAAAATGCTAGAAAGTACAAAGATACAAAACTTAACCAGATAAAATTTTAGTGTTTTTTGGAGATAGTTTGATCTAAAGCCTGAAAATCAATACAAACAAAATGAATAAATATTTTATGATTGGAAAAATTCTCGGAAAATCTTCAAAAGTTAGTACTTTTGAGAGACAATAACATAATTGGCAAAGTTGTAAAATGATCAAAAACGCATTAAGAATCTGCTTATTAATATTGCTTGCACTATTCTTAGGGTGTAAGACAAATGAAAAACCCAAGGAAGAAACGGATATTTTGGCGCTTATTGAAGCCAAATTGAAAAAAGATCCTAAAAATTCCGAATTATATTATGAACAGGCAAAGCTACTATATAAAAAGGACCGGCTGAAAGATGCGTCTGCAAGTTGTGATCAAGCGATTAAATTAAAAGATAATGTCCCCTCTTACTATTTGTTGCGCGCCGACATCTATCTGAAACAAGGTCTCACCGACGAGTCTTTTTCTGCCATTGAGAAAGCCTTAAAACTTGAACCCGATAATATACAAGCAAACCTCAAACTTGCAGAACTTTCTTTATTTTTAAAGAATTATGATCGCGTATTGGAATTAACAAAGAAGGTAATTGAATTAGACAAAATAAATTCGACGGCTTATTTTATAAGAGGATATGCGTTAAAAGAAACCGGCGATACGTTCGGAGCCGTAAAACTCTATACCAAAGTAATAGAATTTAATCCCGAAAGTGAAACTGCATTTGAAGAACTAGGAATATTATATGCTTTAAAAAAAGACAAGTTAGCAATCGATTATTTAAACACAGCCATTAGCCTGAATCCTAAAAATACTTTTGCCATGTACGCTCTGGCTATGTATTATCAGGAAATGAATATGCCTGCGGACGCTTTGCCGATTTATGAAAACATTCTATCAATATCCTCTTATAACCCCGACGCCTTGCATAATATTGGATATATTGAACTTATTTACAACGCTGATTATAAAAAGGCCGTGGAATATTTTACAAAAGCTATTGAGAGCAAGCCCGATTATGTGGAAGCTTATTTTAACAGAGGAATCTCCTATGAAAAAATGGGCGAAAAATCTGCCGCAATAAATGATTATAAAAAAGTTTTGGAATTCGATTCGGGACATAAAAAAGCAAAAGAAGCATTGGTTAGATTGGAGGGGAAAAAATAAATTTTAAATCATTTGCGATTTTTAATGAAAAAGAGTACCTTTGCTAAGCAAATGATTTATGGTTGATAGGTGTAAATAATAGAAACAAAATGAGAGTTTTAATGTGTAAGATAAGAATATTTGTTTTGTTGATTGAAGACAGCGGAAATTTCATTTAAAATATTTTGGAAGCGACTTTAATAGTCGCTTTTTTTTTGCCCATTTATAAAACTTTGTATCAACTCTTCAATGATAAAAATTAGTTTCAGGTCGCTTTTTGCATGTTCTTAAATTATAACTGAGTACATAAAAGCGTTAAATATAGTCTGATATTTATTATGCTTGTAGTATTGAAATAGCTGAATTTTAAATCAATAAACATATCAAACAATGAAAGGACGTAGTTTAATTTCCATTACAGACTTTAGCAAAGAAGAATATCTGAAGATATTGGATATTGCTAAAGATTTTGAAAAAAATTCCAAGCAAAAAATCCTAAGCGATTATGTTGTAGCAACATTATTTTTTGAACCCTCTACACGAACGCGCTTGAGTTTCGAAAGCGCGGCGAATCAATTAGGAGCGCAAGTGATCGGATTTAGCGACCCGAGCGGGACCAGTATCCAAAAGGGAGAAACGTTACATGATACCATTGAAATGGTAAGCAGTTACGCCGATTTGATCGTTATGCGGAATCCTCGCGAAGGAAGCGCCCGTTATGCGAGCGAAGTTTCTAAAGTACCTGTTATTAATGCCGGCGACGGCGCTAACCAACATCCTACACAATGTCTTTTAGATCTTTATTCTATTCAGAAAACGCAAGGGAAATTGGATGGATTGAATGTTACATTTGTAGGCGATTTAAAATACGGACGTACGGTTCATTCATTAGTGCAAGCTATGTGTAATTTCAATACCACATTTCATTTGGTTTCTCCCGCCGAATTGAAATTACCCAGTTCTGTGAAAATGTCTGTTAAAAACAGAAACCTGAAATATCATCAATATACAGAGTTGAATGATATAATTCCTTTTTCCGATATTATTTATATGACCCGGATTCAGAGGGAACGTTTTTCCGATTCTCTTGAATATGAAAAAGTGAAAGACTCTTACGTTTTAAAAACCGAAACTTTGAAAGGATGCAGAGATAATATGCGCATCCTACATCCACTGCCTCGCGTAAATGAAATATCTACAGATGTCGACGACACTCCTTATGCATATTATTTTCAACAGGCAAGAAACGGAGTATATGTCCGTCAAGCGCTTATGGCCGCTATTTTAGGCGTTAGATAATTTATTTCAGAAAAAAATTATTAAGAATATTATGGAAACCAAAATAAGAAAAGAATTAGTCGTGTCGGCCATTGAAAATGGCACTGTTATAGACCATGTCCCTACAAATGTAGTTTATCAGGTTATAAAAATACTTGATCTTGAGAAATATGAAGACGAGGTATTAGTGGGAAATTATTTGAGTAGTAAGAAATTTTGTAAAAAAGGAATCATCAAAATAAAAAATAAGTTTTTTGCAAAAGACGAAATCAATAAAATAGCGTTGGTGGCGCCTATGGCGACATTGATTGTTATCAAGAATTTCGAAGTCGTTGAAAAAATACAAACCGAAGTCCCCGATAAAATACAACAAATACTTAAGTGCTTTAATCCCAACTGCATTACTAACTTTGAACATATCGAAACCCAATTTGCAGTTTTGAATAAAAAAGAATTGAAATTACAATGTCATTATTGTGAAAAAATAATGAATAAGAATACATTACGATTCTCTTAATCTATAACCGATTCGAAGATAGTATTTTATAGAATTAAGAGAAATAAATCTTATTTCTGAACTCAAAATGGTCAAATTTTTTTGATGAGAAAGCAATTTTGAACTCTTAAATATGTAAATGTGGAGTAGTGTAATGATCTAAATATCAAAATATTAATATTTTTTAACACAACAAGAAATGAATTTGTCTGTTATTCTATAATCTTGACTATCTTTATTGTTTAAATCTCTTGTAAAATATAAAATAGACGGCTTTAAGCTGTTTAAATAAGTATAAAGTCATGGTAAATAATATCTTATAGAAATAAATCGTTTCTCGACAGCAAATAATGATTCTCTAATTCAAAAAAAAATCGTTACTTTGCACTCAAGTTTAATTCAAATATTAGAAAAATGTCTGAAATTGCAACAAAAGTAAAGGCTATCATCATTGATAAGCTAGGAGTAGATGAAAAAGATGTAACTCCTGAAGCAAGCTTCACAAATGATTTGGGAGCTGATTCGTTAGATACGGTAGAATTAATCATGGAACTTGAAAAAGAATTTGATATTTCCATACCCGACGATCAAGCTGAAAAAATCACTACTGTAGGTGATGCCATTGCTTATATTGAAAGTGCAACAAAGTAATTAATTTCAATTTCAATCTATGAATTTGAAAAGAGTAGTTGTTACAGGTCTTGGATCTCTTACTCCTATTGGTAATAGCGCTACAGAATACTGGGCTGCTTTACTGAAAGGAGTAAGCGGTGCAGACAGAATAACACGATTTGATCCGAGCTTATTTAAAACCCAATTTGCATGTGAAGTAAAAGGATTTGATCCGAATAACTTCTTTGATAGAAAAGAGGCTCGTAAGTTTGACTTGTATTCCCAGTATGGAATAGTAACCGCGGATCAGGCAATTGAAGATGCGGGTATGGATTTAGACAAGTTGAACAAAGATCGTATTGGCGTTATATGGTCGTCGGGAATAGGAGGGATACTTTCTTTCCAACAAGAAGTATCGGATTTTGCGAAAGGAAATGGAACCCCTCGCTTTAGTCCGTTTTTTATTCCTAAGATGATTGCCGATATCGCCGCCGGTCATATTTCAATTAAACATGGGTTATGCGGACCAAACTTCGCAACAGTTTCGGCTTGCGCTTCTTCTGCTAATTCAATAGCCGACGCTTTTAACCTGATTCGTTTGGGGAAAGCCGATATTATTATTGCAGGAGGTTCGGAAGCGGCTGTTACTGAAACAGGCATTGGAGGGTTTAATGCATTGCAAGCCCTATCTACCCGTAACGATGACCCGAAAACAGCTTCGCGTCCGTTTGATAAAGATCGTGATGGATTTGTATTAGGGGACGGGGCAGGCGCTCTGATTTTGGAAGAATATGAGCATGCTAAAGCGCGCGGCGCAAAAATATATGCCGAAATGGTAGGTAGCGGCTTAACTGCCGACGCTTATCATATGACGGCTACTCATCCGGAAGGAAGGGGCGCGATGATGGCTATGAAATTAGCTGTCGAAGAAGCAGGTTTACAATTATCGGATGTTGATCATATCAACACGCACGGAACGTCCACTCCTGTGGGAGATCCCGCTGAAGCCAAAGCCATCTACAACCTCTTTGGAGAAGAATTAGCAAAAAAAATAAATATCAATTCTACAAAGTCAATGACAGGGCACCTATTAGGCGCCGCCGGCGCTATTGAAGCAGTGGCAACTGTTTTGGCGGTAAAAAATGATATTGTTCCCCCAACTATAAATCATTTTACAGACGATGAAGAGATTCCTAGTTTGAATTTTACATTCAATAAAGCCCAGAATCGCATTGTAAATTTTGCTTTAACCAATACGTTCGGATTTGGAGGACATAATGTTAGCCTTGCATTCAAAAAAATGGAATCTTAATGTTTAAGTTTGTCCGAAAGCAAACAAAAGCAGATACGGAAATATTGCAGTTTTTTAGAAATATTCTTGGATTTAAGCCCAAGAATATTTCTTTATATAAGCTAGCCCTTATTCATAAATCGGTATCTAAACAATTTCATGCTAAAAATGGGAAGTTGAATAACGAACGCCTGGAATATCTGGGAGATGCTATTTTGAGCGCTATTGTCGCAGATTTCCTTTTTAGAAAATATCCTTTCCAGGGAGAAGGATTTCTAACAGAAATGCGTTCCAAGATCGTTAGTCGTTCCAATCTCAATAAACTTTCTCAAAAAATAGGATTACCTATTCTTATCCAGCACAATAAAGATAGTCATTCTGTTTTCAATTCGATGGATGGCGACGCCTTCGAAGCGTTAATCGGAGCCATTTATTTAGAACGCGGATATAATTTTACCAAAAAAATCGTTCTGAATAGAATTATACAAATGTATATGAACATTGATGAATTAGAAACATCGGATTGGAATTTTAAAAGTAAGCTAATTGATTGGGGGCAAAAAGAAAGAAAAAAAATATCTTTTGAGGTAACAGAGGTTTTGACTGTAGGGAACCGGAAACAGTACACCTCCCAAGTGTTTATTAATGGCGAACCTCATGAAAAAGGAATTAATTATTCCATAAAAGCGGCTGAACAATTGGCTGCCGAAAAGACCTACAAAACCTTATTCCCGCCTGATAATGCGGATAATCAATAGTTAGAAATTTTAAACAGTTGCTAAGAATTTTGATATTCTAATTTCAAGTAAGTAGAATCCAATGTACAAAAGCAAGGATATTTCTGAAAGAAAAATAAATTATTAAAACAGAAGAAATAAAGAGATAAATCTGACAAGATCTCGATAATTTTGATAGAAAGCGCTTTATGAATGTTTTTGATAAAATAATATCTTTTGAAGATTGGGGGCTCATTGAATATGAGAAAGCATGGGAGCAGCAAGATTCTCTGTTTAGAAAACTATTGCAATTCCGGAATGAGCAAAACGAAAATGATATACAAAAAAATCAACGCGTAATTTTTTGCGAACACCCGCATGTTTACACTTTAGGGAAACATGGGAAACCGCATAATCTTTTGATTGACGAATCTTTTCTGAAAAAGATCGGAGCTTCATTTTTTCAGATAGATAGAGGCGGAGATATCACTTATCACGGCCCTGGACAAATAGTTGGTTATCCTGTATTGGATTTGCAATTTCTAGGATTGTCGTTAAAACAATACATTGCATCCATAGAGGGAGCTATTATCAGAACTTTACATGATTTTCATATTTCTGCGGAAAGGATGAACGGCGCAACAGGCGTTTGGATAGACGTCGATTCTCCGGATGCGCGTAAAATATGCGCTATCGGCGTTCGCGCTTCCCGTTACATAACAATGCATGGCTTCGCATTGAATGTAAATACCGATTTATCGTTTTACAAACATATAAATCCTTGCGGTTTTATCGACAAGGGAGTTACTTCTATGCAGCAAGAACTTAAAAGAGCTATTGACATGAAAGAAGTAAAAATAATGTTCAAACAACATTTTATTTCAATAATAGAAGCAAATCATCTTAGAGGTTGTTTAAATTTTTGTGGAAAAGATTTTGAGAGATAAAAATAGCGATTTTGCAGGCGGGATTTTTCAAGAATAGTAGAGCTATTTGGTAAAAATTCCGACAAAAAAGCGCATTTTTAGACTCAAAATACTTCATAGAAAAATTTTTAAACAACCTCTTAACTTGGAATAAATATAATCAATCGACACCTGTATGGCTTCATTTTAATGCAATACGAAGATAATACCGGATAAGGAAATTTTATTTTGCTATCCAAAAAGGTTTAGTTGCCTAAATAGTTGTTTAAAGGTTCTTTTATGACGTACTATAAACGCTCTCTCTTTGTCGGAATTCCTACCCAGTAGCCGCCGCTATCTTTGAAAAATTCTGTTTACAACCCCGCTTTATCTGTCAAAATCTTTTCCATAAAAATTAAAACGACTTCTAAATTCCAGAAACTTTCCCAATCCATACAATAATAACTTCGGATTGGCGTATTTAAAAAGTTCTTAGAACCTGCGCCATGTCTTTTATCTTAATTCCATCAATTTGTTTCCTTTGCTATTATTCTTAAATACAGTTTGATGCAAAAAAAATATAAAGGAGCCAATTATTAACGGTACCAAGGGTTTATTATTTAAAGAATCTTCAGTTATATTTTATAATATCCTGAAAATAATTGCAACTGATGGATGAAAATATTAACGCAATAGATATCAAGTTCTCAAATTAAAAAATGAAAATCACAGGTTTAATCGCTTTGCTGGTAATGTTTGTAATACTTATTTCTTTCATTCGCAATAAGTATGTACGAATCGTTTTATCCGTTTTATTCGGCTTGTTTTTTTGCATTCAATTGTCGTCAATATATATTGGGAATTCATTCGTTGATTATAAATATTACATGCACTTTAATTTAAACGCGCTTTCTATGGCCGGCGGGTTTAAAATGGGAATAGTGAGGAAATGTCTTACTTATAATATTGGCAAGAAAATTGTACTTTTGCATATGTTTTGCAGCGCTCTGTATTTCAAAAGGAACTATGCTTTTGTGTACAAGTAGTTAAATCGCTGTATTCTAAACAATTAAAAATTAATATATGGGTTTTTTATCAACGCTTTTCGGAAACAAATCGCAACGAGACTTAAGAGAAATAGCTCCTTTTGCAGAATCTGCCAAAACAGCTTACGAAACAATAAAAAATTTAAGCGCCGATGAACTTAGAGCTAAAACTATCGAATTTAAAGAACGAATTAAAGAACGAATTAGAGACGAAGAACAAGAGATTAGAGAACTAAAGGAGCGGATAGAACAGGATTACGACATGAGTATCGAAGATAAGGAAGATGCTTATGCTCGCATAGAAAAGTTGGAAAAAGAAATATACGATAAAACCCAAAGCGAACTTAACGATATTTTACCCGAGGCGTTTGCCGTCGTAAAAGAAACGGCTCGTCTTTTTACCGAAAACGAAGAGGTGGAAGCCACCGCCACCGATTATGATCGTGATTTGGCGGCTACCCGCGACAGCGTGAATATCCGGGGAGATAAAGTATATTATCAAAACTCATGGAGCGCTGGCGGGAGCGTAATTAAGTGGGATATGGTGCATTATGACGTCCAACTTATTGGAGGTACCGTATTGCATCAAGGAAAAATTGCCGAAATGGCTACAGGGGAAGGAAAAACGCTGGTGGCGACTTTACCTGTTTATTTAAATGCGCTTTCCGGAAAGGGCGTTCATGTTGTTACCGTCAATGATTATTTGGCAAAGCGCGACTCGGAATGGATGGGGATGATATTTGAATTCCACGGATTGAGAGTGGATTGCATTGACAAGCATGAACCTCATTCCGAAGAACGCAAACAAGCTTATCTGGCAGATATTACTTATGGAACCAACAATGAATTCGGTTTCGATTATTTGCGCGATAATATGTGCCGTAATCCGGAAGAATTGGTGCAACGTCCCCATAATTACGCCATTGTGGACGAGGTCGACTCTGTGTTGATAGACGATGCGCGTACGCCTTTGATTATTTCCGGCCCCACGCCTAAAGGCGACGACCAGGAGTTTGACAATTTCAAACCGATTATTGAGAAGATTTATAATGCGCAACGTAATTTGGTTACCCAGATTTTAGCCGATGCAAAAAGACTTTTGTCTGGAAATCCTTCTTCGGAAGACGAAAAAAAGGGAGGCATATTATTGTTGCGGGCATATCACGGATTACCTCGCAATAAAGCCCTTATTAAGTTTTTGAGCGAACAGGGAATGAAATCCCTGATGCTTAAAACGGAAAACTTCTACATGCAGGAACAAAATAAGAACATGCATGTTATTGACGACGAACTTTATTTTGTCGTGGATGAAAAACAACATAGTGTGGACTTTTCCGAAAAAGGAATCGAGTTTCTTTCCAGCATTGGGGAAGATCCTAAATTATATCTTTTACCCGATGTAGGCGCCGAAATTGCCGAATTGGAGAAACAAAATCTGCCCGCTCAAGATAAAGCCGCTCAAAAAGACGAAATTCTAATTCGCTATGCGGCGCAGTCCGAAAGAGTGCATACGGTTAATCAGTTGTTAAAAGCGTATACCCTTTTCGAAAATGACGTCGAATACGTAATTATGGACAATAAAGTAAAAATTGTCGATGAACAAACCGGTCGTATCATGGAAGGCCGCCGTTATTCCGACGGCTTACATCAAGCCATCGAAGCAAAGGAAAACGTGAAGGTGGAAGCGGCTACGCAAACCTATGCAACAATTACGTTGCAGAATTATTTCCGTATGTATAAAAAACTGGCCGGTATGACAGGTACTGCTGAAACGGAGGCCGGCGAGTTATGGAATATCTATAAGTTGGATGTGGTCGTAATCCCGACCAATCGTCCCATTATTCGTAAGGATAATGAAGATATGGTATACAAAACCAAACGGGAAAAATATACCGCCATCATTGAGGAAATCCAACATTTAATCGATATAGACCGGCCCGTATTGGTAGGCACGACTTCGGTAGAAACTTCGGAATTGTTAAGTAAGATGCTAAAACTCCGCAATATCAAGCATAATGTATTGAATGCGAAGTTGCATAAAAAGGAGGCCGATATTGTGGCCGAGGCGGGGATTGCCAAAACGGTGACGATTGCAACCAATATGGCAGGTCGTGGAACGGATATTAAATTAGGCGCAGGCGTAAAAGATGCGGGAGGTTTGGCTATTATCGGCACGGAACGCCATGAATCCCGTCGCGTAGACCGTCAGTTGCGCGGACGTTCCGGACGTCAGGGAGACCCGGGTAGTTCTCAATTTTTTGTTTCTCTGGAAGACGACCTTATGCGTTTGTTCGGTTCCGAACGGATTGCGCGCATTATGGACAGAATGGGTTTGAAAGAGGGGGAAGTCATCCAACATTCTATGATTACCCGTTCTATAGAGCGGGCGCAAAAGAAAGTAGAGGAAAATAACTTCGGTATTCGTAAACGTTTGTTGGAGTACGACGACGTAATGAATAACCAACGGACGGTGATCTATAGCAAGCGGAAAAATGCATTGTATGGCGATAAGTTAGAGATCGATATTGCCAATATGTTGTACGATACCTGTGAAAATATTTTCAATTCCTATCACCATGCCCGCGATTTTGAAGGTTTTAATTTCGAAATTATCAAGACTTTCGGAATGGAATCGCCGGTTACCGAAAATGAATTCGAAAAAGAGGGAAAACAGGAGCTGATGGAAAGGACTTATGATATTCTTTACAAGGAATACAAAGAACGTATGCAACGTTTGGCAACTTTGACTTACCCATTGGTAAAGAATGTATATGAAATGCAGGGTAACCGTTATGAAAATATTGCCATTCCCATTACAGATAAACATAAAGTAATCAACATTGTGGCTCCTTTGGCAAAATCTTACGAAACCAATGGAAAAGAAATTTGCTTGTCTGTTGAAAAGAGTATTACATTGGCTATTATTGACGAACAATGGAAAGAACATTTACGCGAATTGGATGAATTGAGACATTCCGTACAAAATGCAGCCTACGAACAAAAAGATCCGCTATTGATCTATAAATTTGAATCTTTTGGTTTATTCCAGAAAATGATCATCAATATCAACAAGGAAGTAATTTCATTTTTGAGCAGAGCTTCGTTGCCGATGGCCGAAGGAACCACCGTAAGAGAAGCCCATGTTCCTCAGAGCGATATGAGTAAGTTAAAAACCAGTCGCGATGAAGATGAAGTAATGAAACAACGTACTTCTGAAGCGCAAAAGCCACAACCTGTAAGAGTGGAAAAAAAGGTGGGCAGGAATGATCCTTGCCCCTGCGGAAGCGGGAAAAAATATAAACAATGCCACGGAAAAGACGAAGAGATATAGGACGGTAAGAGCATAAGAACGCAAGAAAGTAAGAGGGGAGAGGGAAAAGAATAAAAAATGCAAGAGAATAAGAAGACATATCTCACGCTCTTACAGTCTTACACGTCTTACGATCTTACGATCTTCACGTTTCACGCTCTTATTTCTTTTATTTCAATGTTTTACAAAATATTCACAAATAGACTATAATGGTTCGGCTGTTGAAAAATACAATCATAGCGTTAATTATTTGCTTATTAGTTTTACCTGCCTGTAATACAAAAAATAAAGTTCCTTTAAAAACGACCAAAATAGAAATGTTGAAAACAGAAAAGGACTTTGGACGGGTTGCCATTGGAAGCACGTTAACAGGTTTTTTTTGTTGTGAAAAACGTAGGCGATGAAGACTTGGTATACAAGCAGATATTGGGAGATTGCGGATGTACGACCGTTCATAACAAAAACAAATCATTGGCAAAAGGTCAAACAGATACGATAGGTTTTACGGTAAAGACAACGGGGCGAAAAAAAGGCTTTTTACACAAGTCTATAATGATCTTTGCAAATACCGATCCTGAAATAAATAAATTCCAAATAAAGGCAGAATTGCAGTAAAGATTATTGAAGGGGAACTAATTAATATTTTTCACTAAAATGGATTACGCTAATTTTATTAATCAGTTTAAAGGATTAAATATCCTTATCGTCGGCGATGTAATGATTGATTCTTATATATGGGGAAAAGTAGATAGGATTTCCCCTGAAGCGCCCGTTCCCGTGGTGGCTGTGACAAAACGCGAAGATCGTTTAGGCGGAGCCGCTAATGTAGCTTTGAATATTCAGGCATTGGAAGCCAACCCTATTTTATGTTCCGTAGTAGGCAACGATACAAAAGCAGAAGTTCTTTTAAATCTGATGTCCGGTTCGGGAATGGAAACAATAGGGATCATAAACTCCAGCAATCGCATTACCACTACAAAATTCAGGGTTATAGGAAATAATATGCAAATGTTGAGGGTTGACGAGGAAATAAGTTCTCCTCTGTCAAAGCAAGAAGAAGATTTGTTTATCCAAAACATACTTCATATTATCGATTCAAAAAAAATAGAAGCCATTATTTTCCAGGATTATGACAAAGGTTGTATAACGCAAGCAGTTATCGAACAAATTACAAAGAAGGCAAAACAACTGAATATTCCAACGACGGTCGATCCTAAAAAACGAAATTTTAACTGCTTCAAAGATGTGACGCTGTTTAAGCCGAATCTGAAAGAATTAAAGGAGGGATTGAAAATAGAAATAATGGAGACCTCCGAGGAACAACTTGGAATGGTCGCTCTTTCATTACAGGAAAAACAAAATATAGACATTGTGCTGGTAACGCTTTCGGAAAAGGGCGCTTTTGCAAGAGACAGAAATGCAAAAAATAACAAACACTCTATTTTAATTCCTGCGCATGTTCGCATCATAGCCGATGTTTCGGGCGCGGGAGATACTGTCATTAGCGTGGCTACTCTTTGTTTGGCCATAGGAATGAATACCGAAGATATGGTGAAAATTTCAAATCTGGCGGGCGGAATCGTTTGCGAGTCGGTGGGAGTCGTTCCTATTAGCAAAGAACGTCTTATGGAAGAAACTCTAAAATTATAAGTTTTAATGATAATCCGCAATGTTGCCCTATCCTTTGAGAAGACAGATTTTATTACCCCTAAATCCCCTAAAGGGGACTTTTGGGCAGTCGTTTTTCTTAAATTAGCCCCCTTTAGGGGGTTGGGGGATTATTGAGGATAGTCATAAATTTTATCATACCAGACAGTTTCTATTTGGGATTCTGAAATTATAAATAGAGAGTCCAATGCTTTTCTCAATTATTCAACGATCAACATCAAAATGCCTCAACAAGCCTCATCCGTATCTTCGCTCAAGAAAAAAGAGAACATGCAAAATATGTTCGATGCCATTGCTCCATCGTACGATTTTCTGAATCATTTATTATCTTTTTCTATTGATAAATATTGGAGAAGAGAAGTTGTAAAACGACTTCCTAATATTAATGATTTAAAAGTTCTCGACGTCTCGACAGGTACGGGCGATATGGCCATTTCCATCGCAAAACGAAGAACAGGCAGGATTGTCGGAATCGATATTTCCGAAAAAATGCTTCAGATCGGGGCGCAAAAAACAAAGAAAAAGAAATTAGATAAAATCATATCATTTCAGCAAGCCGACGTCGCTGATTTGCCTTTTCAAGATAATATATTCGACGCTTGTACGGTCGCCTTTGGGGTGAGAAATTTTGAACGACTCGAAAAAGGTTTATCCGAGATGTACAGGACGCTTAAACCTTCGGCAAAAGTAATTATTTTGGAATTTTCAACGCCTGAAAAATCACCCTTTAAACAGATCTATGCATTCTATTCTCAAAAAATTTTGCCATTTATAGGCAAATCAGTTTCTAAAGACAAAACAGCCTATTCCTATTTGCCGGATTCCGTTAAAGCATTCCCCGGAAAGAAAGAATTTCAGAGACTTCTTTCTTCTGTGGGATTTAAAGAAGTTTGCGCTCAACCGTATACTTTTGGAATCGTTACAATTTATGCAGGAATAAAATAAAGCAGCTATAAAACCGTTATGTAAATTCAAACCTTCTTATTTGGAAAAACGTTTTTTCATATTATCAGCATTTTTGTCGGCTTTTTTGTTTTGCGCGTGTTTGAAAACTTTTGCTCAGATTCCTAACCGGCTGAATTTTGACAAAAAAATTGTTCATTACGGCATTCGTATCGGATATAGTCAAGCCGTTCTCAATATTACCGAAAAGGAAAATTCTCCTTATTCCGATACGCTATACGGCATTGGTTCTTATTATGTTCCCGGTCTCTTGGTCGGCGTTCTGGCCGATTTAAGGTTAGGCGAATATGTGAATTTACGCCTTTCTCCGGGTTTGTGTTTAAATGACAGGAATGTGGAGTATTACTTCAAATCAAATGATCCCAAGAGCCTCACAAAAACCCAGCTGAAAACGGTGGAATCCGTCTTTGGAGACCTTCCGTTGGAACTAAAGATCCGCTCCAAACGTTGGATCAACTTTAGACCATATTTGCTAACGGGGATGCATTATTCTTTTAATTTAGCCTCGTTGCGGAAAATTACCAATATAGACGATCAGGAGAAAGTAATGCAAATAAATCCTAATGACCTTCAATATATCGTAGGGGCAGGATTTGACTTTTATTTTAGATACTTCAAATTTGCTATAGAGTTAAAAATGTCGTTGGGGATAAATAATCTGGTAGATAATAGAGGCGATATTTATACTGATTCTATCGAGAAAATGAAATCGCGGATGTTTTTCTTTACTCTCACGTTTGAATAATTCTCGAACAAAGTCTACCCTATTTTTTGTTTTTTATTTGGATGATATCTCAAAATATTTGAATCTATCGCTTTTTTTAGTATCTTTGCAAACCTGAAATGATTTAGGGTTTTAAACAGACCTTTGCCATTGGATCAGATAATTATGGGAATCCAAATTCTAAATGGCCTTAGAACTTAAAGACAAAAAAACATTTTAACCGATGAAAAGAACATATCAACCATCACGTAGAAAAAGGGTAAACAAACACGGATTCAGAGAACGCATGTCCTCTGCCAATGGAAGAAGAGTTTTAGCTGCCCGTAGAAAAAAAGGCAGAAAAAAATTAACCGTATCCGACGAAAGGTAATCAATACCCTATTTTAAGATTTAAATTATTTCGAATTCCTTTAAACTTTGATCTGTCAATAGGTATTGATGCGTCAAGGAAAGGGATTCGGAATTTTTTATTTTTAAGGACTACCTTTTACGATCATATCCAAAATAGTTTTGCGATAAGATTTTGATAGAGTTTAAGAGGTCGTTTAAATTTTTGTGGAAAAGATTTTGAGAGATAAAAACAGCGAGTTTGCAGACAGGATTTTTCAAGAATAGTAGAACTATTTGGTAAAAATTCCGACAAAAAAGCGCATTTTTAGACTCAAAATACTTCATGGAAAATTTTTTAAACAACCTTACAGGTTTGTTAAGTTTTCAAGATAAAAGAAACAAGAGATTTGTATGGCTAGGCGCGCTATTTAATATTTCTTTAACATTGAATGCTTTACAACGGATATTAAAATATTAATCATAGTAATTGATAATATGGATTTGAAAAAAATACTATTCATTTCTCTTTTTTGCTTAAGTATTTGTAACTTGGCAAAAGGACAGGAAAATACCTCGGATGAATACCGCTTTGAATGTACTACTATTACAGTAGGTAAAAAAGCTTCGGACGATGGATCTGTGCGGACTTCGCATACCGACGATAGCCACCGTACCCGTTCGAACGTACTGATAGAGCCGGCTAAGAATCATAAACCGGGAGCAACGGTTACCCTGTATAAACGTACGCCCTGCGATACTACAAAAATGAGAAGTTATCTCAATACGCCCATAGGCGAAATACCGCAAATAGCTCATACGTATGCTTTTATCAATTCGGCTTATCCTTGTTTGAATGAAAAACAACTGGCAATAGGAGAATCTACTTTTGGCGGACGAAAAGAATTGCAATCCGATTCGGGTTTAATTGATTGCCAACGATTATGCCAATTGATGCTGGAACGCTGCGTTACGGCGCGCGAAGCAATCCGCACTGCCGGCGATCTTTTAGAAAAATATGGTTGGATTGACGCGGGTGAATGTTTAACTATTGCAGATAAAAAGGAAGTCTGGCATCTGGAAATTGTAGGATCTGGAAAAGGGAAGAAAGGAGCCGTGTGGGCCGCGCAACGCGTTCCCGACGATCATATTGCAGTAAATGCCAATGCAAGTACCATCAGGCAGATTGATACTACGAATAAGGACTATTTCATGTATTCCAAAAACATATTCAGTACGGCAATTGAAAGCGGATGGTGGAATCCGGCTTCCGGACCTTTTGAGTTTTGTTATGCCTATGCGCCCGACACTCGGGTGCACATGGCTTGTCGCCGGCGGGAATGGCGGGTATTTGATTTATTGGCTCCGTCATTGAAATTAGATCCTAATTCCGAAAATTATCCTTTCTCGGTAAAACCCGATAAACCGGTAAGCTTGCAAGATATGGCAACCGTTTTCCAAGATTATTACGAAGGCACGCCTTATGATATGCGGAAAAACATTACCGTAACCAATGATAGCGGCAAAACCGTTATCTCGCCCCTAGCCAATCCTTTTATGGGAGTGGATGAAATGAAAATGCACAAAATAAACGGAGGCTGGAACCAGTTTGGAGAACGGGCAATTGCAGTCCGTTTTACTATGTATGGCTCTATAATCCAATGTAGGGAATGGTTGCCGGATGAAATCGGAGGACTTTGCTGGTTTGCGTTGGATAATATTGCTTCATCCATATATGTTCCGATTTATTGCAGCGTTACCGATCTGCCCTCCACTTATAAAACCGACGGGCGTAAGACGGGATTCAGCAAAGAAGCGGCATGGTGGGCGTTTAATCGCGTAGGGTTATTGGCCAGCAGACGTTGGGGCGACGAGCGCAAAGATGTAGACTCTGTATGGAAACCTTTACAAACAGAATGGTTTGCCAACCAAAGAGGTATAGAAAACGAGGCGTTGAAATTGTATGACCCTCAAAAACCTAAAAAGACAATCGATTTTCTTACCAGATATACTAACGATTGCGGTAACAAAGCCGTAAACGCAGCTTGGAATTTGGGCGATTTTTTATGGACAAAGTATGAAGGCTTATGGTAAACGTGGTTTTATAAAATTTTGTCATTCATGAGTCATCATTGATACTCATCCTTATCGATCTCATTAATCCATCAATAATGGTTTCGGGGTTGTAGTTTTTTGCCCTCTCAACGGCAGATTTTCTAAAATTTTCTTTTTCATTGCTTTGCAGACGATCAATAATTTGTTCTTGCATTTCGGAAAGCGTTCCGACCAAAAATTCATCTTCCCCATTGCGGATGATATCTTTAGGGCCTTTAGTATTGTGCAGGCAATTACAGGCAATCTACAACTCAAGGCCTCAAGCACTACATTACAGAACGTATCAAAACCGGACGCTAGTATCAGTATATCGGCAGACGAATACGTTGCCGGCAATGTATCCTGACTGAACCAGTCGATAAAAATGACTTCGGGCAGCTCTTTCTTGAGTTGTTTTTTGGCAGTACCTTTTCCAACAATTACCATTTTAGTTTGTGGAACAGCTTGTTTCACTCGTTTGTAAAGAACAGGTAATTCCAACATGCCCCTTTCATTGCTTATCTGCCCGACATATAAAAGAACAGGATCTTCTTCCGGTATTCCAAAAACTGTTTTTTATCCGGGAGTTGAGGTAAAAATCGTTCATTGACCTAATGAAGCTGTTTTACCAATGGTTCTATCGTCCGTCCGTCGTGTGGATTGTCCAGAAAAGTTCGGACGGCGGTTATGATTAATGTTTTCGATGTCAATAAAAACCCAACTTTGTTTCCAAATTCATATTGTTTGTGAGATTTTCCTTTGGCTATGCAATCCGTGTAAGGCTTGTGCAGACTGTAAATCTTGTTCTTGTCATTTTTCTCTTGATGCAATACTTTTTTATAAAGTTTAACCCACATTATTCATGTCATTTATGTAAATTATTGAGTATAGTGCAATTTAAAGATTTTACAATAACCCAAAAGCGGGCGTCTGTATTTTAGTATAAAACGGTTATTTATCAATAAGTTAATGTGTTATTTTTGTTCTGAGATGAATAATGCAGGTTTATTCAAAAAATGCAATTTGACATGCACCCATTGGCTTTGCTTTATTCAAACTGCGTTAGCGCGTCAAATGCCATGCGTAGCATACCTTTGCGAGGATTTTCCGTTCAAGCGGAGCCGATAGGCGGAGCGCGTTTAAATCCTCAAGCCGTTTTTGATTCTTTTTTTGAGGCTCCAATAAAGAATAGAAAGAAAATATCTTCGCCTATTTTTTACACGGATCCAATATTTTGATTCTCCACCGGAATTCTCCACTGATCCCCAATTCTTTCATAGGCAAAAACCGTCCCCCGTTGGAGACAAAAAAGAAAGGACAACTCGCCTCTCTTTCAAAAATAAGATAATATGGGGGGGAATTTTAGATGTAAGAGGGCATCATTAATACAAAAAGTTATTGTACGGATAACGAATCGCATGTATTCTTTTGACTTCTTGGTATAAAGTGTCTTTTAATTCTTCTATATTTTGTTTATTTTTGGCGGAAATGAAAAGATTTTTTTGATCGTTTTTAGCAATCCACAAGTTTTTGAGTTGTTCTAACGAAATGTTCTCTTTAGAAGAAGGGGTTAAATCGTCGGGTTCTTTTTCAATAAATCGATAAGCGTCTATTTTGTTGAATAATAAAATGGTGGGTTTTCCTAACGCTCCCAAATCCTGAAGCGTTTGAGTAACAATGTTGATCTGTTCTTCGAAATCGGGATGGGAAATATCTACAACATGAATAAGAATATCAGATTCCCGGACTTCGTCCAAGGTTGATTTAAAAGAATCAACCAAATGGTGGGGCAACTTCCGGATAAATCCGACCGTATCGGATAATAAAAAGGGCAGGTTTCCGATAATAACTTTTCTTACCGTGGTGTCTAATGTCGCAAACAATTTATTTTCGGCGAGCGTTTCGGATTTGCTCAGCAAATTCATCAAAGTAGATTTTCCGACATTTGTGTAGCCGACGAGGGAAACCCTTACAAGGCTCTCTCTGTTTTTTCGTTGAGTCGTTTTTTGCTTATCAATTTCCTTAAGTTTATTTTTCAGGAGCGAAATTTTGTCTAGAATAATCCGCCTGTCGGTTTCTAGTTGAGTTTCGCCCGGTCCTCTCATCCCCAATCCTCCTCTTTGGCGTTCCAGATGCGTCCACATACGGGTTAACCGGGGAAGTAAGTATTGGTATTGAGCCAACTCTACCTGAGTTTTTGCATTGGCTGTTTGAGCCCGTTGGGCGAATATATCTAAAATAAGGCTTGTTCTGTCTAAAATACTACAACCCATTTCCCTTTCAATATTACGAATTTGAGAAGGGGAGAGTTCATCGTCAAAAACAATCGCGTCTATTTCGCCGGCCTTCACATATTCTCTGATTTCTTCCAATTTCCCTTTGCCTACATAGGTCCTTGAATCGGGATGTTCTAAACGTTGTATGAATTTTTTAACGGATACTCCGCCTGCCGTTTCTACCAAAAAAGCCAACTCGTCTAAATATTCTTCAACTTTTTCATAAGATGTTTGAGGCGTTGCAACGCCTACAAGCACAGTTTTGTCGGGAATTATTCTTGTTTCAATCATGATTTTTTTCTGGGAATAAACAGAAATTGGTAAATGGCAATCAATAAAACGGTTAAAATAGAACTTAAGAAGGTTCTGATTAGTATTTGAAAAAATTCGCTGAACCGGAATATCTCTACTAAAAAATATGAAAAATGATGGATAAAAACCATAATCCCAACATAGCTGAAAAAAGTTTTATACTTTAACGTTTGTATGCTAGGCGTTATGGGATTCTCTATTTCAGATTGGGGAAAAACAAGTTTTAAAACAAAAACCCTGGAAAATCCCATTAATGTTGAAGCAAAAGCATGAAATCCCAATTCGCCCGAAAAAAGGTCAATAGAAAATCCTACCGAAAAAGAAAGGATTAACAATAACCAATTGGGGATATTGGTCGGAAGCATGATAATAAATAACACATAAAGATAGGGGGTTACATAATTCCCTAACAGAATATTATTCAGTACCAATACTTGGAAAAGTATCAAAAATACAAATCGTAATACATTGTGGATAATTAACTTATTCATTCGTAGCCTTCTCCTGAAGCGATTTTTGTTCTTCGCGAAATAAATTGGTAATTACATATACATGCGATATTTTATTGAAGTCAGTCGCTAAACCAATATCGACCGTATAAAATCCGCTTCCGCTGTTATGCGAAATTTTATGCACGTATCCGACAGGGATTCCTTCCGGAAAATCTTGAGAAAATCCGCTTGTTACAACCGTATCGTTTTTATATAATTTATGCGTAGTGGGAACATCAATAAAAGTTCCTTTTCTATAATCGCGTCCCTCCCAAAGCAAAGTCCCTGTGACGTTTGTTCTTCTCAATTTTACGCTGTGCCGGCTATCGCTGTGCAAGACAGACATTACAATGCTAAAATGTTTAGATACTTCGGCGACAATTCCTACAATGCCTGTTGAAGAAATAACCGCCATATCCGGTTTTATGCCATAATCGGAACCTTTATTCAACATTAAATAATTATTCCGTTTATTAACGGAATTTTGAATGACCTCTGCTTCTATATATTTGTATTGTAATTTGTAAACAGTGTCGGAATGGATAAATTCATTTTGTGTGTACTTGATGTATGAATTTTCAATTTGCGAATGGAGTTTTGCGTTTTCTTCGGCTAATAGACGATTGGCTTCCTTTAAGGAAAAATAATCCGTAACAGAACTATATGATTTCATGATATTTCCGGCTATTTTGTTCCCCCTTAACACAATAGCGGAACTTTGATAATAGGATGTCTTGACCATGAAAAGAATAGATACTCCTTCCAGGAAAAGGAAAAGAAAAATGAAATAATACCTTCGTAAAAAGCGGAATAGGTTCTGCATAATGCTTTGCAAAGTCAATTTGCAAAAGTACTAAAAAACGGAATTGTAAATAAAAAACTTAGTTTTGTCAGACTATTTTTTAGAATTTATCTGATAAATGCATATATAAAAATGACCTGATGAATTATATTTTCCTCCCAACCGAGAAGAGCATATCGAGAGGAAAATATAATCAGTGTTCGAATTATTTAAATGCCATTTCCATAATTCCATCTCCATCCAATTTCAATTTATGGAAATAATCGGGCGTTTGTTTTCCTTGAATGGCGTCTACATATAATTTAGCCATATACTGACTCAGCATAAAACCGTGTCCGCGCAGACCGATAAACAATCCGTGTTCAGGGTCTACAATATAACGGGGTTCCACATAATATCCTGCCCACACGGCTTGGAATCCGACGTTAGATAGTCTGGGAATCCAGTTGGTAAATGCTTCCGAAACAATTTCTAAAAATGATTGAGTGTTGATTTTTAGATTTTTATCGGTTTCTAACGCATCAATTAAAGGAGATGCGCAACCAATAATTTGCCCCGTATGCGCCAATTGTTGCCCGTAAACAGCACTGAATCCTTTGCTTTTTTGTCTATCTATCAGCATGTTGATCGGATTTCCGTTTTTGCCTAAAAGGGGCAAACGACGCGTAATAAAGGCTTGATGTCTGACGGGAAATAACTGGGTTTCTAATCCTACTTTTTGAGCAAATTTTTCTGCCGAAGCCCCCAAAGCGTTAACAAATATTTCGGCTTCGTATTCTATGTATTCTCTATTTGAATTACAAAGCATTACGCGATATTGGGCGCCTGCTTTTTCCACATCGATTACTTGAGTACTTTCGAGTACGGTTCCTCCGTTCTTAATTCCGATATTCCGTAGCGCATCTATTGTTTTTCCGGGGGAGGCTTGCCAGCAATTGTTAGTGATTAAAGCTGCAGAATAGGTATTGAGGTTCGGATTGAAATGTTCCGAAATTTCTTTTCTGAAATCTTTTTTGTCGACCATGTAAGCGTCCGACCATGCCCTGGAAGCATCTAATTCCTTGTAGGTAGCTTCGTCGTGGGCAAAGTTTACATATTGAGTCGGATGATAATCGATGTTGGTTTGGGCGTGTAATTCTTTGAATATTTCCAAATTATGTAATGCCAAATCAGCTAAATCGGGATTGCTGAATGCGGGACGTCCGCCGGCAATGTTGCGCCAGGAACTGCCATAGTCGCAATTGACCATCACAGGATTATATCCGGCTTCGGCAAAATACCGCAACAGCGCGCTTCCTGCCATGCCTCCTCCTGCAATCAATACTTTTGTTTTTTCTTTCTTTATTGGAGCATTAACAATAAGGTTTTCATGAACGGATTTCGGATATAATTGGCCTAGTTCAATCTGATTAGATAACGGTCCGCGGGGAGTGGCTTCTCCCATCACTTCTATGCCATAGGAGCGGATAATTTGTTTGATGCGCGAAATACAGCGTTTTCCTCTGCAAGGCCCCATTCCCAAACGGGTAATATGTTTGATTTCATCTACCGAAATAAATTTGCGGTCTCCAATGGCGCACAAGACTTCTTGTACATCCACATCTTCGCAATGACAAACGTAAATCTTATCCTCTTGTTCCTTATTCTTTTCTTTGAATGGCAAAGGTTCCGGATATTTTTCTTTTAAAATAAATCCCCTTGCTTCTAACAAGGCTTCGCCTTCGATATCTTTTGCATTTACCCTGGCAATATTGGTTTTATTGGGTTTTGTCAGAATCTTCTCAATAATTCCGGTTCCTAATTTTTGACCGTTGTTATTGATTAGAAAAACTTCAGCGCCTTCCTGCGCGGGATACTCAATGGGTAAGAATAGTTGATTTTTACTTATATTATATCCGAAAATAGCCAATCCGGGACATTGATATACACATTCCATACAACCGATACATTTATCATAATCGATATGCGGAACCGTACTTGTCGAAGACTTCGTAATGGCGCCGTATTTACAGGCAAATTGGCAGGGGTTGCAAGCAAAACCGTACAAGCAATCGATCTGCACAAAAGGCTTGGCCGACATGCGTTCTTTGTTCGGATGAAAGGGTTTTTCTATTACCCTGAACGGGTGTTGTTGCGAATCGATATATTCTTTGGAAATGCGGAGATAATCGTCGTAGGGAAAACGTTTATTCAACGCCTGCAAGATTTCATAGGCGCATTGTTTCCCTCTCAGAACGGCGCTGGTTCCTTCTCCGATGCGAACCGAATCTCCCACCCCGTGGCAATTACGTCCGAAGATTTCATTTCCTTTTATAAATAATTGGTTATCGGGAATCAATCCGGTACAAACATTAATTAAATCAATACCTTCGATCACTTTTTCCGTGTCGGGGATAGGCGCAAAATTTTTGCATTCGGCAATAACGGCGCCTGTAATTCCGGTTTTATCTTTGTTAGGAATGGCTTCCAGCAACACATGCGAAGTCAGGACGGGAATACCCAGACGGCGAACGCGATTGGCTTGTACGGGAAAACCGCCTTCGTTGGGCTGCGCCTCCAGAATGGCTTTAATAGTAGCGCCTGCTTGCATAGCTTGATAAGAAGTCAGATATCCGATATTTCCGGCGCCGACGGTTAATATATTTTTTCCCAATAAAGTCAATTCGTTATTCATCATTTTTTGAACGACGGCTGCCGTATATACCCCCGGAACATCATCATTTTTAAATGCAGGCATGAAAGGAACCGCTCCGCCGGCAATGACTATATGATCGGCGTCGATGTAATATATTTCCTCCGTTTGGAGATTTTTAACGGCTATGCGTTTCCCTTCCAGAATATCCCAAACCACCGATTGCAGAAAAATACCGTCTAATGATTCTCCCGCTAAAGTCTTGGCAATATCAAAACCTCTCATTCCCCCGAATTTTTTTTCTTTCTCAAAAAAGAAAAATTGATGAGTTTGCATTAAAAACTGTCCGCCGATTTGATCATTATTATCAACGACAATATTAGGAATATTATATCTGTTCAACTCTTCGCGAACGGCCAAGCCGGCGGGCCCGGCGCCTATAATGACCACCGTTGTTTTATGGATATTTACAGGATTTTTTACGTCTACAGGCAAAGCTTCCGGCAGATAATCCTGTGGAATAAATTTTACTTCTTTAATCTCATCGACTTTCGTAATACAAATCCTACGGACTTTTCCGTCGACCAGCATTTCGCACGCGCCGCATTTTCCTATGCCGCATTCCAAACTACGTTCCCGTTTATCGATACTATGACTGTGAACAGGAAAACCCGCCTGGTGCAGAGCAGCGGCAATGGTAAATCCCCGTTGTCCTTTTACAGGAACGCCGTTAAAAAGGAAAGTAACCATATCCTCTTGAGGAATAGCTAATATAGGATGAGATTCTATTCTATACATAGAAATAAAATAAGTTTAAAGAATGAATAATTCAACAGATGATTAAATTGCCTCGCAAAGATACAGAATTATGAGTAAAATCAGAAATAGGATTTTCATCGGGTGTATTTCGCAATACTCATGCTAAGCGACAAGTCTATTTTTGGACCATAATGGCTATTATTTTACCCCATTGCTGATTCATATGTTGAAACATTTTTTAACTTGACCTTAGAGGTTGTTTAAAAATTTTTTCAAGAAGTATTTTGAGTCTAAAAATGCTCTTTTTTGTCGGGATTTTTACCAAATAGTGCTACTATTCTTGAAAAATCCCGTCTGCAAAATCGCTATTTTTATCTCTCAAAATCTTTTCCACAAAAATTTAAACAACCTTTTACAATTTTATTAAGATGAGCTATAAATAACATAGCTCATCTTTTTTAGTAGGAGAAGAAAAATTTACTGTTGGTAGATTATGCCAAAGCGATAGGCGCTTTTGTCCAATATTTTATTTAAAAGCGCCTAATTTTTTTGTAGAGATAGTAGATATAGTTGAATTACCAGTTCGCATAACGTTTTACGTCTTCTTTGGTAATTGTTTTGTCGCAAAGGATAGCCAAACGTTCAATGATATTCTTTAATTCCCTGACATTCCCCGTCCAGGACATCGATTGCAAATGTTGTATAGCCCCAGGTTCCAGCGTAAGAACTTTTCTCCCCTGTTTCTGGCAAATATCCGAAAGAAAATAGTCTGCCAACAAAGGGATGTCTTCCGCTCTTTCCCTTAACAAAGGAACATGGATAAGAATTACGCTGAGGCGATGATATAAATCTTCGCGAAAAGTTCCTTTTCCGATTTCTTCTTTAAGATTTTTATTGGTTGCCGCTACCACCCGGACGTTGAAAGGAATCTCCTTCTCTCCCCCTATACGGGTAAATTTATTCTCTTGCAACGCTCTTAGAACCTTGGCTTGAGCTGAAAGGCTCATGTCGCCTATTTCATCCAAAAATAAGGTTCCGCCGTTGGCTTGTTCAAAATTTCCTTTATGTTGCTTGATAGCAGATGTAAAAGAACCTTTTTCGTGTCCGAATAATTCGCTTTCAATTAGTTCGGATGGAATTGCCGCGCAATTGACCTCGACAAAAGGGCCGGAAGATCGTCCGCTGAGTTCATGTATTTTACGTGCAACCATCTCCTTTCCGGTTCCGTTTGCTCCCGTAATAAGAACGCGAGCGTCGCTGGGCGCCACCTTGTCAATGAGATTGTTAATATCCTCAAAAACAATAGACTTTCCAATCATCTCGTATTCTTTGCTTATTTTTTTCTTGAGAACTTTAGTCTCTTTTACCAAATATGATTTCTCAAAAGCGTTCCGAAGCGTAATGAACAATCGGTTTAGTTCAATCGGTTTTTCGATAAAATCATAAGCTCCTTTCTTTATAGCGTCCACAGCCGTATCAATAGTTCCATGTCCGGAAATCATGATAAACGGAGCGTCGCTAAATTCAAAAGATGCCTTTAAAAGTTCCACCCCATCCATTTTTGGCATTCTTATATCGCAGAGAACCGCATCGAAATGGGAGGATTTTAATTTTTCCAGACCCGCTTTCCCATCGGGAGCCTCTTCAGTTTCATAACCTTCATATTCCAGCACATCTTTAAGGGACATGCGAATACTGGATTCGTCGTCAACAATAAGGATTCGTTTATTCATTGAAAGTTTAATTCATTAGAAAACAATATTTTTTAAAATATGAAATACGATACATTTCCGGAAAATTGTAAAATACCATTCCATATAGCGACTTTTGATACAATACGTTATAAGACACGCAGGAATGCTTTTCGGATTTTGTTCGTTAAAATACAAAAGCGCTTATCTAAAAACATAATAACGTATTATAAACAGTTTTTGAATTTTGAGAAAATTTGATACAGCATATTCAAAAAACTCCCGTATAAATCTTAAAACAACTTACAGAGTAAATGGTTTAATGCCGTATTAAAATTTATTTTCAAACATTAATCTTTGCATCCAATAAATTAATATCCGTTCTATAAATATTATTTTTAAAATATTCTGAATTTTAGTAATTTGTGAATCATTAAATAGCGATTTTAAATTTTTTTACGAAGCAAAAATATTTAAACCATCATTTTATTAAAGAAACGCCACCAACGTTCAGGAATTTCATCTTCCAACGCTTTTTCATAATCGGCGTAAGAACACGGAACCAAATAATGCCTTTCGTATTTTTGCTTTAAATCTTGTTTACATGGAATCTCAATCCACCAACGGTCGCTTTTTTTACTTTTATAAAAAACAATATCCATCGAATTGTTTTTTATAGAGACGGTATATCTTTTATAATTCCGTTTTTCTTTATGCGGGTAATCATGTTTGCGGTTATAAAAACCTTCGACAAAATACCAGATGGCCTGAGCGATTAAATGGGCTGTTTGTCCGTTATTATCATACTTCGGATTCATCTCATAAAATCCAATCGACGTTAATTTATCGCTTAAACCGGCAAAGCGCGTAATTTTACAAAGTTCTTCGCCATAAAATCCATGGGGCGAAGGATTTCCATTGCCGGGAGCGTCGCCCTGCCTAACCGCCGAAATGTCGATGCTTACGGTGTCGGCATTTCTCACCAGAGGCTCTATATCGTTCATCTTTTCTCTGATAAGTCCTAAACGATAAGCGTCAAAATGGAGTTTTTGCATTAAGTCTATCGAATCCGGATCGACCAAATAAGTTTGGTATCCGATATTTACATAATCAAAAAGAAAATTCGGATTGGAGACGACAATCTTATGAAGGTAAGCTTGGGAATGAAATTCGTTTTCCGATTCTCCGATATCAAACCGGGAATCTACTGCGAACATATTTATGATTTGTCCTATTTTTTCATAAGCTTTATAGGTGGAGAAGGTGATATCCTGGCTGCCGCCTAAAATAATCGGCACAATATGTTGTTTCAACAAAAACGCAAGAATTTCTTCCATTGCATAATATGAATCAGCCAACGACTCTCCGGTAGATAAGTTTCCTAAATCTGCCAACCGCATTTGAGGATGCGCAGGGAAGAGGGAGTATAATTTTTTCCGGATTTCGCCGGGCGCATTTCCGCAACCTGCATTATTTAGCGCATTACGATCTTCTCCGAATCCTACAATGGCGATATCCACATTCTCCAAATCGGGGAAATTGCCTTTTTCATGATAAAAAAGGATTTTCTGTCCGAAACGCTGCACGATTCCTGCATGGTATAAACAAAGATCTTCAATATTAATAGGGTCAAAATAATTTTCAAGAAGCATATTTGCCGATAAAAAGTTAAACAAATAACGAAAATTTACTTAATTTGTGCAAATTTATTAATTTTGCATGATTAACTTGTACGCTTATGTCATCTCCTTTGGTAAAAATAACCATTCCCTTTGCCTTTGGAATTTTTTTCGGAATTTATTTCCCTTTCTTCGAAAGCCGGGCAAGTATATGCATCTCTATATTTTTACTGGGACTAATAAGTTTTAGCACTTTCTACCCAACAAAAATACGGATTTTTTGGAATAATTCAGTATCATATTCTCTTCTTTTATTTTGTTTATTCAGTTTGTCCGGATACAATTATTCAATATACAAAAACGCGTTATCGGACAAAGACTTGATTTCTGATTATCTTGAAGACGTTAATTTATGCGAGCTTCTCATTGATGAAATACCCGTCGAAGGCAAGAATTCCATTAAAGTAGTTGCCCTCATGCAAAAAATGAAAAATATTGACGGTTGGCACAAGGTATCGGGCAAGGTAATCCTTTATTTTCAGAAAGATTCTCTTTCAATAAACATAAAATATAACGACCGGCTTCTTTTATTGACCTCCATACAAGAAATAAAGCCTCCTCAAAATCCTCATGAATTCGATTATAAACGTTATTTGAAAAGCAAGCACATTCTTTACCAAGGATATATCCGTTCAAACGAATGGAATTGCCTTGAAAAGGGAAAGGCTAATAATCTCTTTTCTGTTGCTTCCGGTTTAAGAGAAATTCTGATGCGTTCTTTTAAAAATAAAAATCTTTTGGAAAAAGAAGCGGCTATTGCTTCGGCAATTTTGTTGGGTTGGGACAAAGATATTGACGCCGAAACCTTGCAATCTTATTCCAGCGCGGGGATTACGCATATTTTATCGGTTTCGGGATTACATGTCGGAGCGCTTTGTTTATTGGTTGGTTATCTTCTCTCATTTTTGAAAACGGCTAAACAAAAAGTAGTAAAATCGATTTTGCAATTCATTATCGTATGGTTTTTTGCATTGATTACCGGAATGGCTCCTCCTGTTTTGCGCGCGTCGATTATGTTTTCGTTTATTATTGCCGGACAAATAATAAAACATAAGACCAATATTTATAATAACTTATCCGCTTCGGCTTTGTTTTTACTTCTTATCGATCCGTCTGTAATTACAAATGTCGGGTTTCAACTGTCTTATGCGGGATTATTGGGAATAGTGGCCATTCAACCTGTGCTGGTTCGATTTTATCGTTCCCGATATAAGATACTCAATTATATTTTTGAATTAATGTGCGTTTCTATTGCGGCGCAATTAACGACTTCGCCGTTTACGCTTTATTATTTTCATCAGTTTCCAACCTATTTCCTGCTGGCAAATGTAATTATTGTGCCTTTTTCGGGAATATTGTTGGGAACCGCTCTTTTTGTGGCTTTATTTTCATGGGTTCCATTCTTGGGCGATTGGGCGTCATTATTACTTTCGCTCGAAATAAAAGGAATGAATGGCTGTACGCATATTATAGAGTCCTTGCCTTATTCGTCAATAACAGATATTGGTTTTACCTTTATCCATGCAGTATTGTTGGTTGGCATTGTTTTTTTTCTGAGTTGGGCTTTTATAAAAAGGAAGACGCAGGTATTAGTTATTGGCCTGTCTTGTATTATTTTGTTTCTGGGATATGAGATCGGGACGATTTGCGTGCATAAAAAACAAAAAAAGTGGATTGTTTACGACTTAGGGAAAAAGCATACGGTGATAGAATTTACGGAGGGAAGAAAGGCATTTCTTTTAGGTACCGAGAATTTTATCGCGGATAAAAACCTCCAGAAATTCCATATCGGGAATAACCAAGCCTTAAATAGAATAAAACAAATCAAACGTTTAAGCCTTTCGGATAGTTCAGGAATAAAATCGGGATTATTTTTTAAAAATCAAAACTTCATTCAATTCGGACAGGATAAGATTGTATTAATAAATAAAGAATCAGATCGATATAAAAGCCGGTATATCCTTAAAGTCAATTATATGATTTTATATGAAAATCCGCGGATAAATATCCGGGAACTTACAAACCGTTTTCGATTCGATACATTGATTATTGCTTCGTCTAATTCAAATACCAATATAGAAAAATGGATTCGGGAATGTAATGATTTAAAGATTCTATATATATCTATCAATTCGGAAAAAGCTTTCGTAAGAGATTTGAATTAACTGTTTTATTCAATCAGAATATTCAAAAGATTACCTGTTCTGCTATGAATAAACCAGCATACTCAATTGATCGGGTATGCAAATTTCATTGCTGATTTGCAAAATTTCCTCGGCAGAAACACTCAGAATTTCCTGCGTAATTTCTTTGAAAGATTCTACTTTGTCGTAAACCAGATAGCTTTTTCCTATGCCCAGCATTTCGTTTAGCGTCGATTCGTTGTTAATGGCAATTTGACCGATCAGTTGAATTTTCGCTTTTTTTAATTGGGTGTCCGAAAGCCGGTTTTCTCTCAAAATTTTCAATTCCTGTAAAATTAAATCTATGGTTTTTTCTTTATATGAGAAGTCCATGCCGGCATATATGCAAAATAAACCCGTATCGGAATAAGGAGTATAGGCCGACTCTAAGTTATAGGTGTATCCATACTTTTCTCTTATGCTCATGTTAAGCCGCGAATTCATGGCCGGACCTCCCAACAAATTATTCAGCAGGATCAATGGCAATCTTTTGGAATCGTTAAAACTATAGGCCAAATTTCCTATCAAACAATGGGCCTGATAAGTTTTTCTTTTTACTTCTTTTTTTACAGGGGTATATCCTTCAAAGGGAACGCGTTCGGATTTATTTTTACAAAGGCTATCGTTTTCGAAATACTTTTTGCATAATAGCGCCATCTTCTTAAAGTCGATATTTCCTACGGAAGAGATAACCATTGAACTGGCGCAATAATTTTTTGCTATGAAATTTATGATCGTATTTGAATTGAAGGACTTTAACAGTTTAGGTTCTCCCAATATTTTTTTTCCTAATGGATGATTGGCAAAAACCATTTCTTCAAACTCGTCGAAAATTAACTCTGAAGGGGAATCTTCGTAAGAATGAATTTCGTCGATAATGACATCCTTTTCTTTGTTAATTTCCTTTTCAGGGAATGTTGAATGGAATAAAATATCGGAAAAAAGCTCCAACGTTCTTTCATAACTATTAGATAGAAACGAAGCATAAATACAAGTTTCTTCTTTGGTTGTATAAGCGTTTAAATCTCCTCCTATTCCATCAATTCTGTTTAGTATATGAAACGATTTACGTTTTTTAGTTCCTTTAAAAATACAATGCTCTATAAAGTGAGCCATACCGTTTTCTTTCAAAGACTCGTCCCTTGAGCCTACATCGATAAACAAACCGCAATGAGAGACAGGAGACGAAGTTTGTTTATGAACAATACGAATACCGTTTGAAAGTTGATAGTAATGATACATCTTAAAAAATGGATATTATTGAATAGGAAATATGTTAAAAATCAAGATTCTTTGAGTCCTTTTACAACCGGTTTATGCGCGACAAAGTCCTTTAGATAAAAAGGTTCAAAATAAACGACATCTTCGAATTGTTGCATTTGATACTTTTGCAGAGCCTTGGAATACATCCATTTTGCCGAAGCCCGAAATTCAAAATCAAAAAAAGCGTTTTGATGTTTATTCAAAATTTCGGCAGATTTGGAAGCGCCGTCGCCGAAAAACAACACAGGTTTTTTGTCGAGATATTCTTTATAGGCAAATTCATCCACAATATCGGCTTGGGTTCCCCTTGCTAAAGTTAAATTCGATTCAAAAACGGCGCTATATACCTCCATTCTGCGCGCATCGATCATAGGACAAAAATAACCTTCAAAACCAGGACGCAAGGTTTTCATCCCGTAAGCAAAACTTTCCAGGGTATCGACGGATAACAAAGGTTTTTCTAATGCGTAACAAATTCCCTTGGCAGTAGATACGCCTATTCTTAAACCCGTATAAGAACCGGGCCCGGCGCTTACGGCTACAGCATCCAGTTGCATAGGATTCAGGCCGGATTCTTTTAGTAATTCGTCGATGAGAATGGATAATTTCGACGAGTGGGAATTTGGTTCATTGGTTTCGTTAATATGTTTTACCTCTTCATTTTGAGCCAGCGCTACAGAACATACAGAAGTCGTTGTTTCGATAAGTAAGATTAATGCCATTAAATAAGATATTTAAAATAAATAACCGACTCCTGCTTGAATAACAGGGTTAGATGTTGCATTATACGGATTTTCGATAAAGTTCCAAAGAATTGTAAAATAAGCGTTCAGATTTGCGCTGATTGCCTGTTGGTATCCAACGCCAAGCATAAGTTCATCGTCATGGTTATTCCCGTTTCGATAATATTCGTCATCCGTAATATAAAACATTCTTCCTGCCTGCGCCTGCACATAAAAGCCTTTGATTACAAGCAAACGGGATAATAAGTTTCCTCCCACCGTATGCATAGATGTATTGCTGACGGAAAAATTATTATAATATTGATAATTGATTCCTAGTCCCAAATAAAGAAACGAAGTAAGATGTATTCCTAAAACCGGCGAAATGCCAATTTCAAGTTGGGAATTATTAAAACTTCCGCCGAGCCCTCCTCCGATTTCCAGCTTGGGAGAAATCTTAAAATTAAAATTCTCTGCCAATCCTTGCGAAAAAGAAGTAAGATTTGCCCATAAAATAATACTTACAACCAGAATAAATCGATTCATATACGCTGTTTCTTGCCTTTGCAAAAGTAGTGAATGGAAGCTGAAAAGACAAATAAGTTTCTCAATGTCTTTTTCCTAAGAGATTGGTTGAAAATTTATGGGAAAATTTTTTTAACCAACCTCCAAGATCAAATACATGAGGTAAAATACTTTTCTCCCCCTTTTAATGCCGGGACACATCATTTTTATATCTACATTTCGAAATGAAAAGGCAGGATGTCGGAGACGCTATTGAAAGATAGAATTTTCCTATTATTGTTAAAGAATAGGACGCGAATGGGGTGTTTTAAAGAAGATTCATACTCTAACAATACTTGCCTGCATGCCCCGCAAGGAGATGCGTTTGCAATCTCGCCCTTTTCATTCCGGGCGGCAATGGCAATCGTTTTTATTGGCGTCCGGGGGCGAAGCGACGATGCTGAAAACACCGCAACCCTTTCGGCGCAGAGTCCCGAAGGGTAAGCCATATTCTCCTGATTACTCCCCAAAACCCGTTCTCCATTCAGAAACTCTACCACTGCCCCAACCTTAAAATGAGAGTAAGGAGCATAAGCATTCTCTGAAATATTTAGGGCGCTTTGTATTAAAATTTTATCTTCTTCCGGCAATTCATCAATGGAATCATATTCCAAATAGTTTATTTCAATTTTTTTTGTAGACATCGTCATCATTTCAAATATTTGGGAAAACGCTATTCTGATCTTAGAAACACATATTTCAATATTGCGTTGTAATAAATGTTTGAACTATTTTGCAAAAATAAGAATATTAAGATGAAATAGTCATGCGACAAAAGTCTTATTTAATGCAGAGTTGAGAGTTGAAAATTGAGAATGAATATCAAAGTGAATGATAAATAACGAATAAAGAAATAGCGAGAAATTCGATGAATCGAAAATTCAATTATTCAAATAAGCGTCAATCATTTTCAACTATCAACATTCAACTTTAATCAATTGTAAAATGCGAACCAATCTTTATGACATACTTAGTTTTTAGACTTATACTTCTTAAAAATATGTATTTTTGTCAACCCAATACCATTAACTATGATTAAGAAAATCGCCATTTTTGCTTCGGGAAACGGGAGTAATGCTCAACGAATTGCAGAGTATTTCCGGGATAACGATAAGATCAAAGTGAGGACAATTATCACGAATAAAAAAGACGCTTATGTAATAGAAAGAGCGCAAAATTTGGGAATTCCATGTAAATATTTTTCAAAAACTGATTTTTATGAGGGTGATGTCGTGTTAGATTATTTATTAGAGGAAGGAATTGATTTTATCGTATTAGCCGGATTTTTATGGTTAATTCCAGGCAATATCTTAAAACATTATGGGAATAATCATATTATCAATATTCATCCGGCGCTTCTTCCCAAATATGGAGGGAAAGGCATGTACGGAATGCATGTGCACGATGAGGTGATTGCCCAAAAAGAAAAAGAGAGCGGAATCAGCATTCATTTTGTGAATGAGAAATACGACGAAGGGAGAATTATTTTTCAGGCGCGTTGTACGCTAAGTCCGGAAGAAACGCCCGAATCCCTGGCAAAGAAAATACATGTCCTGGAATATGAATATTTTCCAAAAGTAATTGAAAACGTTATTAATGGTAATATTTAAAGCCTCGGACATTACCCTTTTCCGGCATTAATATCAAAGATAATTTCAAGACATAACCATACATTTCAGATAATTTGCAATCATTTTATAATCAAATAATTAAAAAACAAAGAACTTGCATTGAGAAATTTTGTTCTTTTCTATTGAAAACTCCCCAAAAATCAGTATTTTTGCAACTTAATATTTTGTCCGCTACCTAAAATTAGGTATGGCAATAAAGACAACTATTTAAATTAGAAATAAACAGATTCTAAAAATCCATAAGGAGGATATATGACAAAAGTAAAATCACTGGCTGACTTAAAAAAAATGAAAGAAAGCCTTCACTCAAAACTTGATGTCCGTGAAAAAAGTAATAATCCGGAATCGATGGTTCAAATAAAAATTGCTATGGCTACATGTGGAATTGCCGCCGGCGCTAAACAAGTGATGGACTATATGATGGAAGAAGCTGAAAAGCGCGGAATCCAAGCTGTTTTTACTCAAACCGGATGTATGGGTTATTGCCATGCAGAACCCACTGTCGAAGTGATTGTTCCCGGTAGAGATCCTATCGTTTTTGGTCATGTTGACAAGAAAAAAGCAGACGAAATATTTGAAAAATACATCAAAAACAATGAGTTAATAGATGGAATTATTCCTATTAACTATGAAGTTATCGATGAGAAATAATCAACCTATTCTTTATTCAATATAAACATAAGGAGAAAAAATATGGCACAATTTAAAATGCATTTGCTTGTTTGCGGAGGAACGGGTTGTAATGCATCTCATAGCCAACAATTAGTAGCAAACTTAAAACAAGCTATTAAAAACAAAGGATTAGAAAACGAGGTTCAGGTTATTACTACCGGCTGTTTTGGTTTTTGCGAAAAAGGTCCTATCGTGAAAGTAATGCCCGACAATACTTTTTATACGCAAGTTGGGCCGGAAGACGCTCAGGAAATTGTTGACGAACATGTTATAAAAGGGCGCAGGGTAACCCGTTTGTTATATACCGATCCCGAAAACAAAGAACATGTGAGCGATTCCAAGCACATGGGATTTTATAAGAAACAATTAAGAATTGCTTTGCGTAACTGCGGTTTTATTGATCCGGAAAATATAGAAGAATACATTTCCCGCGACGGTTACCTGGCATTAGGAAAATGCCTGACCGAAATAAAACCCGAAGAAATAATTAATGAAATTAAACTTTCGGGTCTTCGCGGACGCGGCGGCGGCGGGTTCCCAACAGGATTAAAATGGGAAATAGCCAGCAAAAACCATGCCGATCAAAAATATGTAGTTTGTAATGCCGACGAAGGCGATCCGGGCGCTTTTATGGATCGTTCTATTTTGGAAGGCGACCCTCATTCTATTATCGAAGCGATGGCTATAAACGGTTATGCCATCGGCGCCACTAAAGGATTGGTTTATATCCGCGCTGAATATCCGTTGGCTATCGAACGTTTAAAAACGGCTATAAATCAAGCCCGCGAATATGGATTATTGGGAAAAGACATTTTGGGTAGCGGATTTGATTTCGATATTGAATTACGTTATGGCGCCGGCGCTTTTGTGTGCGGAGAAGAAACGGCTCTGATTCATTCCATGGAAGGAATGCGCGGAGAACCTACTTTTAAACCGCCTTTCCCTGCGCAATCCGGTTATCTTGGCAAACCTACAAATGTGAATAACGTAGAAACTTATGCCAACATTCCCGTTATCCTTAACAAAGGCGCTAATTGGTTCAACAAAATCGGAAGCGAAAAATCTAAAGGAACCAAAGTATTTGCATTGGCCGGACAAATCAACAATGTTGGGCTTATCGAAGTTCCCATGGGGATAACATTACGAGAAGTAATTTACGAAATCGGAGGCGGAATTAAAGACGGTAAAAAATTCAAAGCCGTGCAAACCGGAGGCCCTTCTGGCGGATGTTTAACCGAAAAACATCTGGATACCCCTATTGATTACGATAATTTAATTGCCGTCGGTTCTATGATGGGTTCCGGAGGTATGGTTGTTATGGATGAAGACAGCTGCATGGTTTCTATTGCCAAATTTTATTTGGATTTTACAGTAGAGGAATCTTGCGGTAAGTGCGCTCCCTGCCGTATTGGGAACAAACGTTTGTACGAAACGTTGGATAAAATTACCAAAGGTCAGGCAACAGTAGAAGATATCGACCAATTAAAGAATTTATCTAATGTAATCAAAGATACGGCGCTTTGCGGATTAGGCCAAACATCTCCCAATCCTGTTTTGTCTACTATAGATAACTTCAGAGACGAATACATGGAACATGTGATTGATAAAAAATGTAGAGCCGGAGCTTGTAAATCTTTAATGCGTTATATTATAGACGAAACTGCTTGCGTAGGTTGTACTGCTTGCGCCCGGGCTTGTCCTGTCGGAGCAATTAAAGGCGAGAAAAAATTGCCGCACGTTATTAATCAAGATATTTGTATTAAGTGCGGGGCTTGCTATGAGAAATGTAAGTTTAATGCAATTTTTATCAAATAACCTAGTTAAACAGTACAGTAAATTGTTGAATCGATTTAAAGAGATTAAAAATGATAAAATTAACAATAGATAACAGGCCCATAGAAGTTGCCGAAGGAACCAGCGTGTTGAAAGCTGCCCGGCAATTGGGCATCAACATTCCTACATTATGCTTTTTTGAGCTTAACGGAATGAAATTTGAAAACAAACCCGGCGGATGCCGCGTTTGCGTTGTAGAAATAGAAGGACGGAGAAATCTAGCTCCTGCTTGCGCAACGGAAGTTACCGAAGGCATGGTAGTTAATACACACTCAATGCGGGTTATCAACGCCCGTCGCACAGTGGTTGAATTGATTTTATCTAACCATCCTGCCGAATGTTTGACCTGTTCCAAGTCGGGAAGCTGCGAACTTCAGGATTTGGCGCAAAGATTAGGAATTAGGGATATTCCTTTTCAGGGAGAACAATCTTCTTTCAGAAAAGATATGTCTCCATCCATTATCAGAGATGTGGATAAATGCGTTATGTGCCGTCGTTGCGAAGTAGCTTGCAACACTATGCAAAGCGTGGGCGCGCTTTCGGCTGTAAATAGAGGATTTAATTCCGTAGTTGCTCCTGCTTTTGAGCAAGACTTGGAGAAATCGCCCTGCACTTATTGCGGACAATGCGTAATGGTTTGCCCTGTAGGCGCTTTAAGCGAAGTAGATCAAACTCGCCAGGTTATCAATGCCATGAGCGATCCCACAAAAACGGTTATCGTACAAACAGCTCCCGCCGTACGCGTTGCTTTGGGCGAAGCTTTCGGAATGGAGCCGGGAACCATTGTTACCGGAAAAATGGCTGCTGCATTACGCCGTTTGGGATTTAACTATGTTTTTGATACAGACTTTGCCGCCGACCTCACCATTATGGAAGAAGGTACGGAACTTTTAGGACGTATCGGTAAATTCATGCAAGGCGACAAATCGGTAAAATTACCTATCCTGACTTCTTGTTGTCCGGGTTGGGTAAATTTCTTTGAAACAAATTTTTCCGATATGTTAGACGTTCCTTCCACGGCAAAATCTCCCCAACAAATGTTCGGCGCCATTGCCAAATCATATTGGGCAAATAAGATGGGCGTTAAACGCGAAGATTTGGTAGTCGTTTCTATCATGCCTTGTTTGGCTAAAAAATATGAGTGTCAAAGAGACGAGTTTAAAGTAAATGGAAATCCGGATGTGGATTTTGCCCTTTCAACTCGCGAATTGGCGGCATTAATCAAACAGGCCAATATAAATTTCAACGAATTACCCGAGGAAGATTTTGATAACCCACTGGGAGAATCTACCGGCGCCGCCGTTATTTTCGGAGCGACAGGCGGGGTTATTGAGGCCGCTACCCGTACGGCTTATGAAATTTTCACAGGTAAAAAATTAGGCAAAGTGGATTTCGAAGAACTTCGCGGTTTGGATGGAATACGTAAAGCTACCGTTGACTTTAACGGAACGCCTATTAAAATAGGAATCGCCCATGGACTTTCCAATGCCCGCCGTTTGCTGGAGATGGTTCGTAACAACGAAACCGATTTTCATGCCATCGAAGTAATGGCATGTCCCGGAGGATGCATTGGCGGAGCCGGTCAACCTTTCCACCATGGCGATAGCGAAATTATCAAAAAGCGTTTTGCAGCCATCTACAAAGAAGATGCAGGAAAACCTATCCGTAAATCTCATGAAAATCCATACATTCAGAAATTGTATGCCGAATTTTTAGGCGAACCTTGCGGCGAAAAATCGCACCACTTGTTACATACACATTACTTCGATAAATCAAAACAAATTGAAGTTACTGAATAATCGATAAATGTGTAAATAATTTTAAATTGAAATAATCATTAAATTCAAGAAATCATGGTAAAGGTTAACTTATCAGAAAGCAAGGTAAACCTGATAAAAGATATATGCAAATCTTTCAATAATGAAAAAGGAGAAGTTATCAATGTACTCCATAAAGTGCAGGGCGCTTTAGGATACCTTCCTGCCGAAGTGCAAGAAGTGGTCGCTTCCGAATTAGGCTTACCAACTGCCCATGTTTATGGAATTGTAACGTTCTATTCTTTTTTCTCAATGCTTCCAAAAGGGGAACATCCTATTTCGGTTTGTATGGGAACCGCCTGCTATGTTCGCGGCGCAGAAAAAGTATTGGACGAACTTAAACATGAGTTGGGTATTAGCATAGGAGAAACTACTTCTGATGGAAAATTCTCTTTGAATTGTTTGCGTTGCGTAGGCGCGTGCGGCTTGGCTCCCGTTGTGCTCATCGGCGAAAAAGTTCATGGTAGAGTATCTCCCGACGATGTGAAGAATATTCTTGCCGAATATAATTCATAAAGCTTAAGATTATTCCTTTTACGGGAAAATAGTAAAAGCGGATTCTGGTAAAAAGGATCCGCTTTTTTCAAATACATACTTTTAAATTATGTCAAAAAAAGAATTTATCTCCAGATATTTGCTTATCATAAGAAGATTACGGAAGAAGCCACATTCTACTTTCGAAGAAATATTGGAGTATGTAAAAACCGAACTGGAACTAAACGGCGAAGAGGAAATTGGTTTCTCCAAAAGGACGCTTCAACGGGATCTGGTCGAAATACGGTCTCTTTTTAATATTGAAATTTCGTTCAGTCATACCGAGGGAGGATATTACATTGAATCGGACGAAAGCGATAATATGAACTTTACCCGAATGGTTGAGGCATATGACGTATTTCAATCGTTAAACCAAATTGACCTGCTGAAATCATACTTTCATTTCGAACAAAGAAATACGCTGGGGACAGAATATATAAAACCTATCATCCATGCCATTCGTAACCGGCAAAGACTCAGGTTTAATTATTACAAAGATTGGAACGAAACTTCTTTGCGTACGATCGAACCTTTGGTTTTGAAGGAATACAAGGGCCGTTGGTATTTGTTCGGAAAAGAAAAAAACAGCAAATCCATTAAAACTTTTGCCTTAGACAGGATTCGAAATATGTATCTTTCGGGAGAAACGTTTCTTTTTCCTCACGATTTCGACGCCAGAGAATATTTTAAATATTGTTTTGGGATTTACCGTCCTGACGGGAATTCAGAAGAACCTCAAATTATTACATTTAAAACCAGCCTGACTACCGGAAAATATTTGCTTTCCCAACCTTTCCACGAATCTCAGAAATTGATTGAATCAGCGGATCGCTCAATGACATTCTCTATTCATGCATATATTACGCCCGACTTGATAATGGAAATACTTTCATTAGGGGCTAATATTCATGTTTTAGAACCGGACTCATTAAAAAATGAAATTATCCGGATATTGAAAGCAACTTTAAAAAATTACACATCGGAATAATACCTCCTTTCAGTTACTCATCTCCTTACTTCCTTGCTACGAGCTGCTGCCATTCTTTGCGCGGATCCGAAGTTTGAATAGTTGAATCATTCAGTTACTGAGTTGCTTAATCAATAATGCCCATATTATTATACCAATTGGAATTTATAGTTAGTCCACAGAATAATCATTGTTCTAATCGCAATCAATTATACTTCAAATATATTGGAAACATTTGAAGTCTGAAAGATTGGACTATCTTCAATATGCAAATGGTATAGCTTATTTTTTTAGTTTCTCCAATGCTTCCTGGGCTGCCGACAAAATAGACTTTGTAGAGATTTCTTCGCCTACGGCATGTTTCATCCATTGTTGAGGAATCACCCGTCCATAGGTAAACATCCGGTATACTTCATTGGCCATGTTTTTCCCGCGTAAATAACTGTCAACCTGGAAATCGATCAAATGTCCGATAGGATATGCGGATAGATAAAGCGGATAATCGATCATATGACTATAAATGGCCAGAATAGGAGAGTCCTTGCTTCCCAGAATAGGCGCGTAATATTGATTCCAGACCTCTTTTGCCGTCTTCACGGTTTGTTCTTCCAACTGTTCAGCAGTCGCGTTCGGATTGGCATATAACCATTTCCATACATGAATATCCACCAAAGAAACGCCCATGATTTCGTAGCAAGCCCAAACTTTATCCAATGTATTGAAATATTCCTTCTGTTTATCCTCGTTCTTAATGCCTAGCAATTCCAGGTCGCGGGCTTGGAATATAAATGCCAAGGCTTCGGTAAAAGCCGTATTGGGAACGCCTTGCAGCATGTAATAATCCATATCGTATAATGAAATGGTTTGCTCCACATTATGCCCGAATTCATGAACGGCAATATTATATCCTTTGTAGTTCATGCCATTGGCGTCAATGCGGGTTCTCAGACGGGCTTTGTCGCCGCGCATGGCGGCTCCCCAGGCGTGTCCGGCTCCTCTGGACGGATCGACTTTTATTTTATTACAGATAGAAACAGCCGAATCTTTTGTCCATCCCAGTTTTACTAAAATATTCGGTAAATCGGCCTGGAAAACTTCTGCCGAAGGATACTTTTTCGACGTAATTTTGTTTAGATCTTCTTCATTAATCGTGCTGCGCGGTTTAAAACCGTCATACCAAATATCCCAAGGATGCAAATCTCTTCCGATTCTTTGAGCAATTAAATGACCTACCTCTTTCATTAACGGATGGGAAACAAATTCGGTAAACAGTTTCTCCACGTCTTGCACTGGAATTTCCATTTCCTGGCTAAATTTACGCTCGATGTATGTAGGCGCCTGAGGGCTATAGGCATCCGCTTTTTGAACGGCTTTAAAACAATTCAATAAGGTTTGGTAACGGGCATGAGGTTCGGCTTTTACGGGGATTTCCTTCCCATTTTCCCATATTTTATTGTTGAACGGATTCCAAGTAAAGGCATTATTATTAATTACTTGTTCGGGAATGCTTTGCGTGATGATGCGTTGCATTACTTCGTATATCATTCGTTGCTTCTCGAATCCTTTTTCTCCCAAGGCATAGTTCGACTTGATTTCATCGCGTAGCCCCCAATGAGAAATAAGTTTCATGCCATCGGGGAAAAGTTGTTCGTTATTATCGTTACGCAACTGATCCATGCAAATGTTATAATTGGAAATATAATTATCTCCGGCGGAAAAAACTTCGGAAATTTGTTGGTTTATTTGAGCGGGAATGCGGGAACCAAACATATCTCCTATGCGCGCATAAGCCCATTGCAAGCGAGACCAGGAGTTTCCCAGTTCGGTCTTTTCCTGGAGGGTATAGGCCGGAAAATTTAGCAGGATTACAAAAGCGATTTTATTGGCAAACATGTCATCGTTGAAATGTGCCGAAACATCGTAGGCGCCGAAGATTTCATCGACCTTGTTAATTTCTCCTTTATCGACCTGTAGTTTTAATTTCAAATCTACTCCGATTTTATTGAAACAGCCCAACAAACTTTCAAAATTATCCGACAATTGTAAAAAGGTATTTTTCAACTCTGTCGAATCCGAAATAAAATACTCTTTTACAAAAGTTTTAAATGTCTCGGTATTTCCGTCTGTTTCGTTCCATAGCGAGGCGCATTGTTGAACGCCTTTGGCTAAACGGGCTTGTTCCGCCGGCAAAAGATTCGCTCCAATTTCTTTTACAAGCATGTCTACGGTTTCTTTTCCAATAAATTGTTTTGGATTTTCGGTCGAAGTTTCTTTTGGTTGGCAAGCGGCTATCATGCTTAAGGCCAACAGGGAATAAAGCAGTTTTTTCATATCGTCTATTTTATTGAATATTGAATCATTGAACTATTTCAAATTACAAATGAAGTTTTGTATAATTTTCACTTTGAAAAAGGGACGTTCATAATTATTTCTTCATTTTACTTTCCAACGACTTAAATCCTTTGCCTAATATTTCGTTCGCATCCAGAACCGTGACAAAAGCCATCGGGTCTATTTTGTGTATGTACTGTTGAAGATCTACCATTTCTCTTCGACTGACAACTGTAAAGAGTACTTCCTTTTCGGATTTGTTATACATTCCTTTCCCTTCCAATATTGTCCCGCCCCTTCTGATTTCATTAATAATAACATTGCGAATTTCTTCGCTTTTGTCGGAAATGATAAATAATGTCTTTTCGTTGCTAAAACCCTGTAAAACGATATCGATAACCTTTCCCATCAGAAAAATAGTCAACCACGAACACAACGGGATCCTCCAATCACGGAAGACAAGAAGTCCGACAACAACAATACAAGAGTCGACAATCATCAGTTGTTGTCCGAGAGGGATTTTTGTATATTTATTCAAAATAGAAGCCAATACGTCCGTTCCCCCGCTAGACGCCCGCGCCTTAAAAATAAATCCAACGCCGATGCCCATCGCCACGCCCCCAAAAATACTGGCTAATAATATATCGTTGCCCAATTGTAAAGGATCTTCACCGAAAAGCAATCCCCAAAGGTCTGTAAATACAGCCGTCAAAATAAAACAAGTAAATGTTTTTGCCCCAAATTTAGGTCCCAGTACTTTCAATCCGATTAAAGTAAGCGGAAGGTTGAAACACAAAGCCCCCATTCCTAAAGGGAATCCGAATTTGTGATGCAAAATATTTGAAATACCGTAAACGCCGCCGGGAACTATTTTGTAAGGTTTTATGAAAAACGCGTATCCCATGGCCAGTATAATTGTTCCCAGTATCAGAAAACCATAAGAAATATACCACTCTTTCGAGAATTTTTTATCCTTCAATAAAAAAGTCTTTACCATTTTTTTATATTTTAATTCCATGCAAAGTTACGGAAGCTTTTGGGGTTTTTACAAAGTTTATAAGTCCTTTTAAAAATATTTTGAGGCCTAAACTCAAAATTCACATGGGAAGATATTAAGAAGCATCTATAACTACAATTGGAGATTAGATTCTTGCAAAAATTCAATTTTGCAAAATCTTTAAAAACGAGAAGCTAAAATGTATCGAACCTTAAAATACTTTGTGGGAAAATTTTGAATAGGAATTTAATAAACTTTTATATATCTATTTTTTCTACCTTTGTACGATATAATTTTCGATTTATATTAATGAAGCGAATTATGCCTCAACGATCTTAATCTATTTAGATAAAGCATAAATAAATGAGATAGGGTAATTTTAAAGAAGAAGGTTATACGCTTTTAAATAATAAACAGTTATGGAAATCAGTTTCGACGGAAATAAAAAAATATCGACTTATGTAGACGGGTTTCATATCCAAACGGACCTGCCTGCGACTGAGCAAGGCGATTATTCGGCGCCAACTCCGTATCAACTTTTTTTAGCGTCGATAGCTTGTTGCGTTGGAATTTCGATCAAATATTATTGCGATACTAAAAAGATCTCTGCCGAGGGCATGGAAATATCCGTCAATACGCATTGGGATAAAGAGAAAGCGCGTATTGAAAAAATAGATATAAACATTATTCTTCCCAATACCTTCCCCCCAAAGTACGAACCGGCTATAGTAAATGTCGTCAATTCGTGTAAAGTAAAAAAGCAATTGCATCCGGATATAAAATCAATAATTAATATTAACAGAAGATAGAGGCTGAATTAACTCATTTCAATTTTCAATGTGCAAATAATGTTAGCTATTGATTGTATTTATAAAGAAATTGGAGCGCTGGGAACAAACGAAAGAATTTCCACGGCCATTACGCTCATGGATGAACAAAAAATAAATCATCTGGCCATTGTTGAAGGAAATACTTTTCTCGGACTTATTTCCGAAAATTCGATCTTTGAATTGAACTCATTCAGCGATAGGATATCAAACCATCTTACGCTTCTGAAAAAGATATTTGTTTATGAGAACCAGCATATTTATGAAATTGCTAAATTAACTTATTTTGAACAAATAGATATTATTCCTGTTTTAGATAAAAATGAAAATTATTTAGGTTGCATTACTCTTTCGAAACTGCTGGATGCATTTACCCAACTGACTTCTGCAACGGAAGAAGGATCGGTGTTAATGTTAAGCATGAATGTTAACGATTTATATATTAGTGAAATTGCGAGGATTATAGAAAGTAACGACGCCAGAATCATTAATTTATATGTAACGCCCGTAATGCACTCGACGGAAATTAAAGTAACGATCAAAATTAATAAAACCGACTTAAGCCGAATCATCCAGACGTTGAATCGTTACAATTACACTGTAAACATGATTTCGGAACCTAATCCTATCGAGGGGAATTTAGTTGAGAAATATAAACTACTTATGAAATATCTTAGTATCTGATTGAATTGAAAGCATTATTAGCCTCGCTTTTTTTAATCTTCTCTATTCAGGCATTCTCAGAAGAATGTAAGTTATACCTGTTTCCGGAATATACCGATACTTCAAAAAAAATAGTTATTGGAGATATTACATTCTCGGGAAACAAGCGCACCCGGACTCCTTATATTGAAAGGGAAATTGGGTTTAAAAAAGGAGATACCCTTAATATGGCGGAGCTTGACGATAGGTTGCAGACAACGCATAACGAACTTTTTAATACGAATTTATTCAATCAGGTAATACTCTCTCCCCAGTTTTCGGAAGACAGTTCTCGTATGGATTTAGCCATAGAAGTAGAAGAGTCCTGGCAGTTGTTTATAATTCCCCGCATCAAATTTGCAGACCGCAATATTAATGCATGGTTAAAATCAGACGAACCGGATAAGTTTTCGCGCATTTATTATGGATTTTCCGTAAAAATGGGTAATTTTACAGGAAGAAGGGAACAGTTGATTGTCTCTATAATGGCGGGTTATGATTATGTGGGAAATATTCAATATTTGCTGCCTTTCATCAACAAAAAGAAAACATGGGGAATTTTATTCGAAGTAAATTATAACTTTTCGAAAGAAACCAATTATGGTACAGGAGACGACTTGGCTCTTTTTTACAAAGACAGCACGATTTTTTCCCGTAAAGAGTTCACGGCCAAAGCAGGAATACGTTATCAGAAGAATTTGTTTACCGTACATCAATTTAAAATTCTATATAATGACTTTTTATATATAGATACGATTTATAGAATAAATCCGAACTTTTCGCAAGAACCGTTTCAGTCGCAACAAAATTTAGGATTCCAATACCTTTTAACGGTAGACCACCGTAATTACATTGCTTATCCGACAGATGGATATTATTTTGATCTTGAATTTACAAAACTCGGATTAAATCTTTTCGATGAATATCCGAACTTATATACTATCCGGAGTACCTATCGGCAATATTGGGAGCTTGGACGCCGCTGGTATGCGGGAGCAGCCTTAAATGTGTATGGTTGCACGGATCCCCAGTATCCTTTTTATCTTCAGTATGGCTTGGGTTATGACCGGTTTTATGTGCGCGGGTACGAAAATTATTTAATAAAAACCCAGTTTTATGCATTATTCAAATCGAATATAAAATACGCCCTACTTCCCGAAAAGGTTTATCATTTGAGTTTCATTCCTTTCAGAAAATTTAATAAAATACCGTTGAGTATTTATGGAAATTTATTTATCGACATGGCTTGGTCGTACGATAAACAATTTTCGACGGGAAATTCATTGCCCAATACAGGTTTATTGGGTTATGGAATAGGATTCGACATCTCTTCGTATTATCAACGCGTGTTTCGAATCGAATTCACTGCAAATAAAGACAAAGAAACGGGCATTTATTTTAGTTTTATTGCTCCTTTGTAGCAATAACAAAAGAAGGATTGTAAAAAAATATGATGATTAGAAAATGTTCACAAAACCAGTGAGCATTGAGATTGAATAAACCGTGAAACATGATAAAATTCTTTCTCTGAAAAATTTGAAATGCTTCGGGGAAAATAATATTTTTGCAAACAAAACATACAATTTTATTTATGCACATCGCAATCGCAGGAAATATAGGTTCCGGTAAAACAACCCTGACGGGGCTATTGGCAAAACATCTTAAATGGCAACCATTATACGAAAATGCAGATTCAAATCCGTATCTGGATAGCTTTTATGAAGACATGCGCCGTTGGTCTTTCAATCTGCAAATCTACTTTTTAAATAGTCGCTTTCGACAAGTAATAGATATTCGTAAAAGTAAAAAGAATATCATACAGGATCGTACTATTTACGAAGATGCGTATATTTTTGCTCCTAACCTGCATGCCATGGGACTTATGGCTACGCGGGATTTTGAAAATTATCGTTCCCTTTTCGATTTGATGATAGGTTTCTTACAACCGCCCGATTTGCTTATTTATCTGCGGGGCGGAATTCCGACTTTAGTGAATCAGATTCAGAAACGCGGCAGAGAATATGAAAATTCTATCCGTATCGACTATTTATCCAGTTTAAATACCAGGTATGAAGAATGGATTAAAGAATACGATGCTGGAAAACTTTTAATTGTAGATATAGACCATGTTAATTTTACTGATAAACCCGAAGATCTTGGATTTGTATTGGATAAGATAAACGCAGAAATAAACGGCTTATTCTAAAGTCGCAAGATAATAGTTGAAATAAAAAAGGCTCAAATGTCAATAAACAATTTGAGCCTTTTTTATTTCTTGAAAAGCAGATTAACCTAAATATGCTTTTAATAATTTACTTTTTGAAGTGGTTTTTAATCGTTTAAGCGCTTTCTCCTTTATTTGTCGAACTCTTTCCCTGGTTAAATCGAATTTCATGGCAATTTCGTCGAGGCTCAATGCATGAGGCATATCCAACCCAAAATACATTTTTATAACTTCGCGTTCATGTTCGTTTAGTGTCGCCAACGACCGGTGGATTTCCTGCGTAAGCGATTCTTGCATTAAAACAGCATCGGTGGGAGGAGTGTCTTCATTTTCGATCACATCCACATAATTCATATCATCGTCTTGGATAAGCGGAGCGTCAATCGAAATATGCCTTCCGGAAATGCTAATCATATTTTTTACCTTATCTTGCGGCAAGTCCATTATTTCGGCAATTTCTTCGGCCGAAGGAGCTCTTTCGTACTGCTGCTCCAACCGTGAAATTTCTTTTTTCATCTTATTAAGAGCGCCTAATTGATTTGAGGGCAACCGGACAATCCGCGAATGCTCGGCGATGGCTTGCAGAATAGATTGGCGAATCCACCAAACAGCGTACGAAATAAATTTAAAGCCTCTCGTTTCATCGAAACGTTTGGCTGCTTTAATAAGCCCTACATTTCCTTCGTTAATCAAATCGGGAAGACTGAGCCCTTGGTTTTGGTATTGTTTTGCAACAGAGACGACAAAACGTAAATTGGAACGCGTTAATTTGTCTAACGCCCCCTGATCCCCTTGTCTAATTTGTTGTGCCAGTTGAACTTCTTCGTCGGGAGTTAATAACTCTTCACTACAAATATCTTGCAGATATTTATCAAGGGATTTTATATCGCGATTGGTAATGGAATGTGATATTTTTAATTGTCTCATGGTATGGTAAATTATAGCTTTAATATTCCTTGCAGACTTAGAGATAACAAAAGAATTCTCTAAAAATTGTGGATAGACGTATTAAATTATATAAAAGAACTTGGAGGAATATTTAATGTTTTCATTGTTAATCGATTATGGGATAATGCAACATTTTTTCCGGAATGCAAAATTAATATTTTTTTTAATAACCCCAAATTTTCTTGTTTTTTGTTTTATTGTTGCTCATAGTTTTCATATAAACATATCGAATTAGAATTTGTTCTATATGTGGCATATTTTTCCGGTTATTATTGTCTCAATAAGGATGTGTCTCATTTTGTCGCTTTTCAGAACTAACTAATAGATTTCTCCTATTTTTACTTCGTTATGCTTAGGGCTTCGACTCGTTTCGATAGAATGATAAAGTGTTTGTTCTGCTTTGGACGTCGGGCAGGCAAGACAAAAGCGGGATCAGTGGAGAATTCCGGTGGAGAACCAAAATAATGGATCAGTGTAAAAATAGGCGCAGATATTTTCTTTCTATTCTTTTTGGAGCCTCAAAAAAAATTTATTCTTGTACCTGCTTTGTAAACAATGTCATACTATAAAAGGGTGCATTTCATTTTGTCGCATTCCATAAAAAGTAGTACATTTGAGCAACCCAAAAAACCGTAATAGCCATGACAAAAGAAGAATTTCTCCAGTTGGTATCCGAACGCTATGATGAGATTACTGCGTTAAATGAAACCGA
>JAVBLV010000076.1:0-9437 GCA_031553195.1 Bacteroidales bacterium | reverse complement strand
TTTGAAAGTTTTTTTGGCTGATTATTACTACAAGCTACTAAAAACAATATCCCTAAAAGTAATATTCCTAAATTTTTCATATTTCTCTATTTCTGCTATGTTCAGAATTTATCTCATTTATCGGTAGGCTGACGCCTAACGTGCCCACGGTTGCTGCTGTTGCCGTTGTTTCTACGAGGCACAAAACTGCCATATACAACAAAAGTTCGGACGAGTGCCGAACTTTCAATTTTTTACAAGGCAATGGCGGCAGACCGTGAGTTAGGGGGCGTTATTCTCATATCGTCAGCGTCTTTTTTACTATTTCCATAAAACTTTTTTCAATCAGTTTCTCTTCAGGAATGTCTGTAAAAGCCAATGGTGTCAATTCATTTTGATAAGTAGAGCGTAAATTCTCCCACAAAGTTGGGAAATCGATAATCAATGGGGAATCATTTATCGCTTTTGTTCGCCAACCTTGTGGTTCGTCAAATTCTTGTTTGTCGTGGATTAATAATTCTGTTAAATCGTTTCGAAATTCAGGTAATTGTATGTATTTCGCGCAATCTTCGTCATTAGCTAAATAATATAAGTCGTAGAAATGACGAATCTTTTTTGCTAATTCGGTTTTAGGATTTTCGGCAAACGAAAAACGCAGTAAAGAAACCAACTTTTCGAGCATTGTACGGCGTTTGTCTAAAATATTCAAAGAAAAATCTTGTAAACCAAATTCTTGTATAGCTTCTGTTTGATTTGTAACGGTTAGAAATTCAGCAATAAACGAAGTGATTTTCTGTTGCACAAAAGGATATGAATTTGCAAAAGAATTAATTTCTAAAATGACACGTTTTTGAACATTATTTCCAAGCCGACTGTTCACATTACTGGGATATTGAAACAGTGTTTTTCGATACACCGAACCTTTGCGAGTGATGTCCGGTTCTTTAATTTCTGTCAAATCGGGGGTAATTGCTTTTTCTATTTTTCGGATTTTAGTTTTTAGCGCATTACCTGTCAATTTTTCGTCAAGCAAAGCAATGTCAATATCTTCCGAAAAGCGGTTGATTAAGCGGTAACCTTTCGTAAGCGAAGTTCCGCCTTTAAAAACTACGCTGTTAATGTGCGACGATTGCGATAACCGATAGAGAATAAGCGTAATCCAATAATCTTTTTCGACAAATTCGGGTAGAATTGCAAAATGCGTGGCTGTCAGTCGAATCAGTTCCGCAAAATCTTGTGTGTTTGTATGTAGCTTCATTGAATGTTCCACTTTTTTTGTGTTGGCAAAACATCGTTTGATATGCCGAGTTTATAACTTGTTATCGGATTCAGTTTTTTGAGCAACATACTTGTATCTTCCTTCGGATTAATTGTTTCGAGGATTGCTCCCAAAAACGCAATCGCTTGTGGTGTATATTTTAGAGCTAATTTTTTAATTTTGGCTATTTCTTGCTCGTTTAATTTTTCTATCAAATAAATCAAACGGCGGCAAGCATCATTTGGCGTTGTATCAGGAATGTTTTTGAAAAACCGTAAACAGTCGAGCAACCGCAAAAGAGGAATATTTTCTTTTGTAATTGTATTTTCTTGTTGTACGAAACGAATACGATAAAGACCACGAACAATGGCTTTCTTTTCTTTTCGCATTCCAATTTCCAAAATGGCAGATACTTGTGTAGTTAAGGCAAAATCGTTAAAGACGGAATATCCTGTAATGTAGCCAATGAGTTTGCCGTCTTTTTGAATTAAATCTTTTACAATTTGATACGTATCGGGTTGTAGTTCGCCGAACTTACTCATTTTAGGTTTGTAAAATTTACCTTTCGACAATTTGCGAAGATAACCCGTAGCAACAAATTGATTGAGTATTTTGCTGGCATTTTTTGCTTCGTTCACCGTTGTTGAAAAATCATCTGCGGAGAAAACGTATCCGGCTTCAAATTTGTCGATTGTATTTTTAATTAAATCAATCATTTATAACGATTTTTATTATTTAATATATTCTGCTTTCAAATGAGTTTACACCCGTAAAAACTCTCATTATCTATGAGGATTTCCTGTTCCAATCCTTTTTTATATTTATGAATAATCTCTATCAACTTCTCCAAACTAATTTCTGAAATAATTTTTGTGTCAAAATTGATTTTTTGATTATTATACAATTCTTTATTTCCGTGTTTATCAAATAAATAGCCTATGTTTTCAGGAATGAAAAACTGTGCTTTGTCGCCAAGGTATTTTTTATATTCGTTCAAATAAATTCCAATTCCGGCAAAATCGAAATCGCCGAAATGAAGATATTTGTTCGGAATTGCTTGCAGCCATTTGAGTAAGTCTTTACTTTGGTTTTGCGGATAGCGACTTACAAACATAGGTTCTATATTTTCAAATAAATGCTTTTGTCTTTCTATATGGCGAAAATTTTCAGGATTTTCTATGCCAACAATCGTAATATTTTGGGGGATTGTAAAACTTTCAAAATCGTAAAGAAACTGAAATGTGCCTTCTGTCTGATTTAGAGTTATTTGCTTTTCATTGATAATGGCTTGAATAGGATGATAGCTGTTTACCAAAAAACCTTTGAAAGTTCTTATTTTCTTTAATTTTGAATTTCCTGAAATTTCAATAGCGTTGCTTCTTGTAGAATCTTCTTGCTGCAAAACAAAAATGTATTGCTCCAAATCGCTGATAGAATATCTATTTTGCAAATAAATCTTTAACGTGTTCGGATTGAAAACCGAAAGCGTTTTTTGTATTCTTCCTTTGCGTTCAATAACACCTTCCGTAATCATTTCTTCAATTATGGCGTGTTTTGCAGAACTTGCAGGAAGTGTTTCGCTTTGCATAAGTCGTCCCAATTTTTCTGCTATGTGAATGGGAATTTTCATTTTTTGCTTACTATTCGTTTTACGCTTGTTATGTTTTTACTATCTTTTATCAACAAATAAGTATAGCGATAATCGGCTGCATTATATGAAGTTGGCGAACTGTTTATGAGCAAAATATTTCTATCGTTGGCAAATTTCAAAATGCCTTTCACATTATTTGGGTGCAGCTTGCCTATTTCGTCCATCATACAATGCAAGCTGAAATCGCCTTTGTTTTTCCGGGTTGCACGGTCTTTGAAAACGTTAAGCAACATGATATTTATCATCGCCTTCACCAAAGTATCAGTTCCTTCCGAACCCACATTGGTCAGCTTTTCGACCCAACCGGTATCATTGTCATTTTCTACAATTTTAAACTGTAATTCAAACGAATCGGAAAGCAAAATTTCTTTTTCGCGGCCGGTGGTCATTTCCCTGACTAACTGTTTCAAAAACAAAATTGCTTTTTCGTTTTTGCTTGCCTGCTCGCCCGAAGAAAACAATGTTGGCGTGCCCAAATCAAAGGTGTTTTCATCGTTGAAATTCTTTATCTCAACAAGTAATTGAAAAATGGCATTCGCACTTTTTTCAGTACGAAGTTCCATACTTTTGATAGCGCCAACAAAATTCCGAGCTATAAAATCGTTGTTTATTTCTTTGACAACCTGGCTGATTTCGCCCTCTTTTGAAATCAAGTCGTTGGTTTCTGCGCCAATTTGCCGGATAATATGTGCAAAGCGTTCTTCCACCCGTTTTTTGTACTCTGAAATTTTATTTTCATCGACAAATTCTTTCAAATTATCGGCAAATTCAAAATAATCAGTACGAGTTACAAACTTTGTTTTGAAACTGAACAGATTATTTTCCTGAAAATTTCCTGAAAATTTATTGATTGCTTCCTGCAAATCGGCATAACGGTCTTTGCTGGTATAATGATTTTTGTTGATTTCTTCAATAATCGCAGTGCAACGAGAATCGCTTCTCGCTTTCTCGGAATAATTAGTTACAGAATGCTCGATTGATGGAAAAATTTCCGAATTTCTGAAACTTTCAAAATTTTTAATATCTTCGTCGAAAGCAGTAAGCGATAGACTTATCGAATTAATTTCGGCTTTGTGCGCACCTATTTCTTGAGTAAATTTATTTTTTTGCTGTTCGTGTTTTTGGCGTTCGGTTTCTAATTGATTTTCGTGCGTAGCTTTTTGATTTTTAAATTCAGCTTCGCGGTCGAAAAGTTCGCGTTTGTCCTTGTTGTATTCCGCTACTTTGTCGCGATTATTGTCAATAAAAATAAGTTCAGCGATAATTTCTGTTAGCCGTAAATCAATTTCCAAAATTCGTTTTGTGTCAGCGCCTTTTGTGTCAAGTTCAGATTTTTGTAGTTGCTTTATTCCGGCTTCTTTTTTTGAAATTTCTGTTTTTTTGTTCGCAATTTCCGAATCTATTTTTGAAGAAACATCCTTCAAATTTTGTTGTTCGGCTTTTATTTTAGAGTCTCTTTCTTTTTTCCTTTTAGCAATGTTATCATCAATAGTGTTCGCTATTTTGGTAACTTGTTCATCGGCATTAATTTTCTCTTCTGATAGTTTGGAAATTTCATTTTCAATCGTTGCTAATGCTGTTTGTTTATCCGATTTTGCTTTGTTTTCCCATCCTGTCAGTTTAATTCCTACTTCGTCTGATTTTATTTTGCTTTGATTTTCAATATATTCACTTTCTTGAATTTTCTCTTTCTGCTCTTTGATTTTCTTGTGAAATTTGACTCTCAAATTCTCCAATTCCTTTTCCATTTGAGTATTTAACCCAGAAATTATTTTCTGAATTTCAATATTTTGGTTTTGTAAATCGGATTTGTCGTTTTCATAATCGGCAACAGTTTTAACGGTTTTGTCGATTTCATTCAAATCAATCTCAAGTCCATAAAAATTGCTTGACTTTTCGATTAAGCGAGGATTCAACGATGAATTAAACAACACATTTTTATCGTCAACTACTTTCCCAATTGAATTTTCCCAATTCAAATAATTTTCAGATAACCACCCGTATAAAGAATTTTTGCTATTGGCAATATAGTTTTCAATTTCCGTAATTTGCGCTTTTAATTTTGCCTGCTTTTCGTTTTGTTTTTCAACTTTTCGCGAGGTATCGTCTTTTATTCCTTTTTCTTCAAGCGACCATTCTTTTTCCAAGTTTTTTTTCACTTCGATTGCCTGACGAATCGCATTTTCTGCGTTTAAAATACTCGTTTTCAGATTTGAAATTTCATTTCTACAATTTTCGATTTCCTTTTCATGGAATTTTTTGTTTTTGACTTCGGCTTGATTGATTTTTTGTTCTGTAATGGCATTCTCTTTCTCTTTTACACGCGATTGCGCATTTTCGAGTTCTGATTTTTGCTGCGTTCTTATATTTTCAAAAATTGTTTCATATTGAAAGTTCAAGTCTTCCTTGAATTTCAAAAAATCGGCGTTTGCAGTATTCTTTTCAGTTTGCTTGCTGTTTTCAAATTCCTTCAATTGATTTTGCAAATCCTGCAACAATGCCTTGTATTTATTTTCGATTTCGGAAAATGCAGCAGTCAAAATGGCTTTTTCGTTCGAAAGATTTTTGCTTTCCAAATCCAATACGCTTTTCTTTGAAACCCGTTCAATAATTTCATTGATTTTCAGCAATTCGTATTCTTTTCTTTTTCTTGAAATATCTTTTAATTTGCTCGAAAATTCGCCTATTTCTTTTTGAATTTTCCCTTTTTTATCTTCGAAAGTATTATCGAAATCTTTCAATTTATCTTCCGCTTTTTTCTTTTTTAATTCTTCGCCAATCAGTAGTTCTTGAATTTTTGGCTGTTGCTCTTTTACGTAATTCAATGCCCAGCCTAATTGCGCCGCCAAATCCTCTTTTTTCTTTTCCAAAAATTTTAAGGCAGAATAAAATTCTGAAACTTTATCTGCTTGTTTCTCAATAATACTTTCGCCACTGCGGTTTCGTTCCGTCCATTTTTGAATATCGCTTAATTCTGTTTCAAAACTTCTCAAATGTGATTTGTATGTTTCCAAATCGATTTTTATTTCTTCCTCGTTAAGCGATTTAATGATGGTCTCTTTCACAAATTCGGCATCGAGTTTTGCATTCAAAAAAACATTGGTAATTGTCCTCGGAATATTCTGATACTGGCGGCTTTCGAGCAAGGCGTATTTTCTAAATTCGGTAGAAAAACCTTTGTTGTTTCCGTATAAAATGTTGCGATAATCCTCGTAGCTGTTAATTATTTTTGTGTAATTGATATTTCGTCCAAAATTATCCCGGATTTTGTCCCACGATTCATACACTTTTCCTTCATTATCAATAAATAATGTTTTATCATAAGCCGAATCGAAAAAACGAAAAGCCACTCTGCCCTGCGATTTAAACGCCAACACACAGAATAAACCCGTTTCGGTTTTCACTTCATAAATGATATACGAATTTTGAAATGGAAAATAATATTCGTCAAACGTTTTCTTTTCGCGTGGGATACCCAATTTTTGCTTATCGGCATTGTAGAAGAAAAGAATTGCCCGAAGCAAGGTGCTTTTGCCGACACCTTGTGTCCCAATAAAGTGCACATTCCCATCAAGATGTACTTCGGCATATCTGAGCGATTTATCGGCAGAATTGATAAAGATTATTTTATCCAGGTATTTCATTTTTGATGTCTTCGGGAATGTTAATTGTTAAAATCAGTTGTTCCAAATAGTTGAATGCTGCCAATACTTTATATTGTTGTGTGATTGGATTTTCTATTTCGATAAACGAATCGTCTGTCAAAATTTTCAAAATCCGTTCAAGAATATCGCGTTGTGTGTTTTTGTCGGCATATTTTTTCAAGGCTTCTAATTTTGTTTCCAAGTCGGCATCGGTTTTCAATTGCACCAAAATATCCGAAGGCGAAAACCTTACGCCCGAACCAAAATCATTTCTAAATGTTTTCAGAAAGTCAACAATATCAATCCACTTAAACGCTGTTTCAATCTTTTTCTCAAGGTCGGTTTTATTTTCGGGACGGCTGAAATAAAAATATTCGTTACCTTTTTCCAATACAAAATTGATATTCAGAAAATAATCGTACAAGCTCTCAAAGTTTTGTTCGTCTTCAATCACTTTGTATAAATCACTCATCTTTTTATCGGAACTGTTTGAGTTGATAAACTGTCCTTTGCTCAAGATTTTAAATATTCCGGCTGTTTGTGTTGGGACTTCCATAGCGTTTTTTATTTGGGGTGAACTATCGCAAATTCAATATTTTCCTTTTCTTGAAACTTATCGGTAATTTCAAAAATAGTTGAGTATTGAGAAGCTAATTGGCAATAAATTGTAACCATATCTTCAAACGAAACGTCCTTTGGATACTGGTAATTACAGACAAAATCAAGTAAATTATAACTTGAAGACGTAAATCCGTTTTTCACTTCTTCGAGATTGATTTGAATTTCTTCTTCAATTTGAGTTTCCAAATACTCGTTCGAAATTTTTTCTGCCACAGGCAACGAGAATTTTATGCCTGATTTAATTCGTTTCGCAATTTTAAGAATGCTTGCATAAACATCCTCGTCCGCTTGCAGGTATTCCAATGAAAGTTTCAATGGGTAAATCGGATTAGGTTCAAAGATAACAGCATTGTTACCGCTCAAAATTGCCCGGAAATCGGTTGAAGTTTCGAGTATAAATTGGTCTTTCAAATATTTAATCTGCCGCAATTTTTCTATTACATTATTCTGATACTGAATTTGATTTAAGAAATCAATAATTTGCCTTTCTGCTTCAATCAAATTGTGGGTGCATTTTTGCAACTGCATTTTGAGTTGAACAATTATTCTACTCAATTCTTCATCGGTAGCAGTGCTGAAAAATGTAATGTCGCCGTCGGCCAACAGTTTTTCGGTTAATTCAATCAGTTTTACAATATCTTTTCGTTTATTGTCTAAGTGGATAAGTTTTGCTTTTTTGTTTTTGTAGTTTGGCTCATTTTTAAAAGTGTTGTCGATATTTCGCTTTAAATCAACCACATTTCTTAATGTGATATTACCGACATTTCTTACCGTCGTTTTTATAGTTCGCAGGTAATTATATTTTCGCTGTTCATTGGTTTCGTTCAGGTAATAATCAATATTTTGTTTGATTTTTTCAATATTTTCATTGATATAAAATGTATTGATTTCTTCGTTAGCATTTAGAATCTGTTCGAAAAATTGCAAAAACAAATCGTCGATTTCAAGATTATTGCCGTTTTGCCTGATTACATTGCGGTTTAAAAGATACTGAATGCGGCTATCGTTGTTATCAACCAAATCGAGGGCGTATTCATATTTGTAGTTGACCGATTTACGCTTCTTAAACATTTCCGATAACAAAATTGCCTCTCTATTCAGAGCGGTAAGCAGTTCTTTTATGTTTGAGAAAGTGTTCACGTTTAATTACATTTTTACAAAGATACAATTTTCATTCGAGTTTTTACCCGTAAAAACTATTTTGTTTTGGAATAATTTTTACTATCATAATTTCTTAATGCTATGGGGTCGCCCATAATGCCCCCTAACGTTCCGGCGGCTGCTTGCGAGCGGGCTTGCGGACGGCTAAACTATCTACCGAGACGAAAGCCAAAGCGGGCGGCAAAAGTTCAAATTACTGACTTCAGCCCGCTTGCAGGCCGCAAGTTAGCAGCTGTTTTATTCTAATATTCCCACCTTCAATTATTTTTGCACATTACTTTTCCTTTGTATTTGTCCTGATTTCATAAAATAAGTTCCGCTTTGTATTTCTGTTAATTTACAATCATCAAAAGGATGATCTCTTTTGTCAAGTGAACCGATAATTATTGAATTGTTAGTGATTTTTATTCCCCTATCATATTGTTTTATGTATCTACCTTCTCCATTGTTTGTTCTGTCGCCGAATGACTCTTCCCAACAGCCATAATAGATTTTGAAAATTTGTGTTGGAATGCTGTCAATGTTTAGGATAAGCATTCCTTTAATACCTGTTCCACCACCACTTCCGTAGCAAGCATTTTCTCCTTTTATGATTAATTCTGCCTGTCCTTTTTTGTCTAAGTTAACTAAACTAAAATCATTTGTGGTTCGAGAAAAAGGTAATAAAATAGCTGTCCATTTATTTTTATCAACGGTGTAATAAGCTAACTTAACCCCGTCATCGGAATCGTAACTCACAATGTTAGGAAAATGGATGTTCCTTGAAGGATTGTTTAACATTGTTATTGCTATGGAATCCAATGTCTCATATTCAAGTTTCACAGTTGCTAAACTGTCAGGCATATCTAAATCGCTATTTTGTGCGTAAACTACAGTTGTCAAGGTCAGAAGTAATATTATCGCAATTGCTTTCATTAATGTTATTGTATTTTAATTCACTCGATATCTCAAATTTTGTACTTTTATTGTCAGCCAAATTGCTGCTAACGGTTCGGCGGCTGCTTGCGAGCGGGCGAGCGGGGTAGTAAATTATCCCACGAGACAAAAGCCGAAGCGGGCAACAAAAGTTCAATTACCGATTTCAGCCCGCTTGCAGGCAGGACGTAAGTTTGCTGCTGCGCAT
>JAVBLV010000049.1:0-43852 GCA_031553195.1 Bacteroidales bacterium | reverse complement strand
GATAAAAACTCAAGTAGAAGCATGGCAAACAGCCAGAAATAATAAGAACGCCAAAATCAATTGGCAGTTCACAACGGAGAGTGCACGGGTTAAACTAAGGAGGCTTTATCCGACTTTAGAGGAGTGACGAGACACTAGTGTTATGTTAAGCGTATTTTGTCAGTCAGTAATATTGAGATTATTGGTAAAAACTGCGTTTCCAATGTCATATAACGACATTTTAAGATTAACGCAACACTAGAAATACTTTGATACAATGTTTTTATGTTACAAGTTATGTAAAGGAGGCCTCTTTGTATGAAAAAGTTTATCATTCTATTACTTATAGTATTTAATGTCCAATTATTATTTTCTCAATCGGTATGTAGCAATTTTGATTTTGATTATGGCGATTTCTTCAATTGGATAGGGAAAACGGGCACCTACGAATCGGACGACAATGGACCTAATAATCTTTATAATTGGACAGCGACAAATATTCCCCATGCATTATTGCCGACAATTGCAACAACAGGATATTGTTTTAGCGCCAGCGATATCCGCAACAGATTTATGATCTTGGCTAGGCCTGCTACAGGTACTGTCCCCACAGACCCGCAAACAGGAAATAGATTGTCTGTCTTTCCTCAAGACACGCTTTATAAACGGGTTGCCCGTTTAGGGAATTCTTGCGGAACCCGCGAAGCGGAAGCCCTTTGTTTTCGTTATAAACCTGGCATAGGAAGCAATTTATTGATATTAAATTATGCTATTGTTCTTGAAAATCCCGGGCATTGGAACAACAGGGATAATCCTTCTTTTCAAATTCATGTAAAAAATGACGAATTTGAGGTGGGGAACTATACGGTTCCTTCGGACTTGAGATGCGCCGAATTGGATATTAATGCATATCCTGCTATTATTGCAATTGATACGGCTTATCACTCGACTACCGCTACGGATGGAAGAAGCGTAATTTACAGAAGTTGGACAAAAGTTGGAATCGATTTACGGCATTATGAAAATAAATCAATTGAAATTGAATTGGATATTGGAGACTGTTCCGTGCAAAAAACATACGCTCATTATGCATATGTATATTTTACCGGAACATGCGGACGTATGCAACTAAATAACATCGACTATTATGGGGCCACGGAGTATTCCGATACGGTAAGTAAGATTACGGCGCCCGACGGATTTTTATACACATGGACTATACGGGGGGGCGATGGGTCGATAGACACTTTAAATAATTTAAATGCAACAGGTAATTTTAACTTCTTGCAACGAGAACTTTACATAAGAGATTCGGATTTTGGCAACCTGAGCGCCATAAAGGTTTATTGCGAATTAACGTCTTTGGTTGTAGGCACCGATGGAAACAGGTGCAAAGCCAACTTGGAAATAAATGTGGATAATAACCGTCCTCTGGCGGATTTTGAAATGAATACGGATCCTTGCGACACAAGCCGGACGGTACGCTTTACTACAACCAGCATCGAAAGAGCTTCTCCGTTGGATAGTAGCAGCATCAAATGGGATTTCGGAGATGGAACAACAGATACCGTCCCTCACCCCCAGCATAGATATGCCGCTCCTGGCGCTTATGTGGTTAAGTATTCCATTGCCTCGGAAATCGGAATCAGATCATATAAAATTGATAGTATTACATTAGAACCCTTGCCTGTGGCAATAATTGATTCGGACATGGGTAATCCATCCAAAATTTGCCCGGGAGGGACTTTGAATTTACAAGCCCTTAATCTGAGATTAGGTGGAAGAGATACTTGTTTGTGGAGTGCAAACAATGTAATGTCTTATGGAAATACTTTTACCAGTACTATTGACAATACGACTACAATTAAACTGATCGTAACCGATACAAAAACAGGTTGTACGGATTCTTCTTTCCATGTGGTAAATGTAATTCCCAGACCGGAAATTATTTTTACGGGAGATAGCATTATTTGTATGGGAAACTCCACAACCCTTACTGCTCATTCCGATTATGGAGTAGAATACTGGTGGAACGAGGGAACGCAAGGCGCGTCTATAACCAAGACTCCCTCATCTGATACTAGTTTTACGGTATATGTCCAAAATGAAGTTCTTAATTGTGTTTCCAGTAAAACGGTTCATATCAGCATAACAATTCCCAAGCTCGAGTCGTCCAAACTAACTATTTGCCCTGGCGAATCGGTCATATTAACGGTATCGGGAGCGCATGCCTATAAATGGACGGCTAATCCTGCCGATACGAACCTTTCGGATGTGGATTTGGTACAATCCCAATTGATTGTCAGTCCGTCTCAAACCACTACTTATTCCGTTGTAGGGAAAGGGCAGAATGGATGCTCTTCCGACCCGCTGAGTAAAACAGTAACAGTATATCCATATCCCGTTGCCCGTTTTGAATGCACGCCTGATTATATCGATTCGGAAAATCCGGTAGTAGCTTTCAGGGATCGTTCCGAAAGTGCCGATATTATTTTTTGGGATTTTGGAGATGGAACAACTACCGAACAACGAAACCCAAGCCATAAGTATATGGACTTATCCAAGGATTCGGTACGTGTTTTTCTAAAAGTTTCGAATAAATTAGGCTGTTCGGATAGTATCTTTAAGTATCTCCCCGTTGGTATTTTTACGGTATGGTCTCCAAATTCTTTTACTCCGGATGCCACTACAAATAATATTTTTAAATTCTATTCAAAAAATAAATTGCGTTCTTTCAGTTTGGTAATTTACGATCGTTGGGGACAACAGGTTTTCCAATCGAACAATATCAGCATTGGTTGGGACGGCACATATAAAGGGAAGAAATGTCCTACGGGAAGCTATGTTTGGATAATGTCATACGAACGTCAGGAGGATAGTTACTTACGCCAACAAAAAGGAAATATAAACTTAATCAGATAATTGCAAAAAACCATAATCATAGTAAGAATCTCATGAATTCCTATTTACTTCAAATTACGTTTATTGCTTATGGAGGCCGATCTTCAAAAAGCATTGGGTTTTTATAAAACGGATAGGATTATTATGTTAAAAGAATTGAAGCGCCTGTTTCGAGATTTTCTTGCTTTTTTATATCAAGATTTTAAATGGGCGGCTTATATTTACACGGCTATCGTCATAGTCTTCTCAATATTATTTATTTACACGACAGGTATAGGTTATGATATTGCAAAAGGACATTTCCCCACATCAAATTCTATCATAAATAATATTTTGACGTTTTCGATATTATATTTTTTAATTGCTATTCCAACTTTAATTATCCAGGGGAAATATACAGAAATTTCAAAACTTCATTTTTATCTGAAAGGCCTTCTTCTTATGTCAATACTCGGCCTTTCGGACATTTTTTCTTGGCGGGAGAATTTAGAGTTAAACGCTTTTTCAGATGCCGAGAAAACGTTTATTTACAAAGCCATGTGGAGACTGAGCAATGTGATATTTGTATTGCCCATGTTAGTGTTATTACGGGTTTTTGTCGACAAAAAAGTGAAAGGCTTGTACGGTTTATGCAAGGGAAATCATCACGTAAAAGCTTATTTATGGTTGTATGTCATTATTCTGCCGATCTTGATTGCCGTTTCCTTTACGCCGGACTTTCTGTCCTACTATCCCATTGGAAAACCATGGTTATTTGATGGCTTATTCGGCAATCCGGCCTGGTTGAACACCCTCATTTTCGAAACGGCTTACATGAGCGACTTTGTAATGGTGGAACTTTTTTTTAGGGGAGCGTTGGTTATCGGAATGGGTTCCGTCATCGGCAGGTCGGCAGTATTGCCAATGGTAATGGTTTATGTTGCCTTGCATTTTGGCAAACCTGTCTTAGAAACAATATCTGCCGCCTTCGGAGGCTTCTTTTTAGGCGCATTGGCGTATCAAACCCGCCATATTTGGGGAGGCGTAATTATTCATATGGGTATTGCTTTGATCATTGAACTAATCCGCTTTATTCAACACTATGTTTTAGGAATTTAGATGAAATAATTTAAAAACATTGTTCGCCTTCCTTTAAAGGATTTTTAATGATAATTATTATTTTGTAAATCCAAAAATTGTAACTTTGCGTGTCCTGTTTTGGGAAAAGTTTAAGTAAATGAAATGCTTTATCCCATAGATCAAGAATATATATTTACATTTAAAATCAACAATTATGCAAAATGAATTTAGAAAATATGCAATAAAACATCGGGGAATATCAAGCGTCGCTTTTGACCAGTTTGTCAATTATCAATCAAAAGTGCAGTCATACCTTAATCCGACTATTATCGAAGAACGCCAATTGAATGTAGCTCAAATGGATGTTTTTTCCAGATTGATGATGGATCGAATCATTTTTTTAGGCGTTCCTATCGATGATACTGTCGCTAATGTTATTCAAGCTCAATTATTATTTTTAGAATCTGCCGATTCCTCCAAAGACATTCAGATTTATATTAACTCGCCGGGAGGTTCCGTGTATGCCGGTTTAGGGATTTACGATACCATGCAATACATTAATCCCGATGTGGCGACTATTTGTACGGGAATAGCCGCATCTATGGCTGCGGTATTGCTTTGCGCGGGAAGCCATGGGAAACGCACGGCCTTAAAACATTCCCGGGCGCTTATTCATCAACCGATGGGCGGCGCTGAAGGGCAAGCTTCTGATATCGAAATTACGGCCCGGGAAATTATGAAATTGAAAAAAGAATTATACACCATCATTTCAGAGCATTCAGGCCAAACCTACGAAAAAATTTGGCAAGATGCAGACCGCGATTACTGGATGACGGCCGAAGAATCCAAAGCATATGGAATGATAGACGAAGTATTAAGCAGATCGGTAAAAAATAATTGAAAATGAAGGTAAAAATCGTTAATACTTCTCATCACCCTTTGCCAAGTTATGAAACCTCGGATGCGGCGGGAATGGATTTGCGCGCATTTTTGCAGGAGCCGATTGTCTTAAAGCCAATGGCGCGCGTTTTGGTCAAAACAGGATTATTTATTGAACTGCCGTCGGGTTATGAGGCTCAGGTGCGTCCCCGTAGCGGATTAGCCTTGAAAAAGGGAATAACGGTGTTGAACTCCCCAGGAACCATAGATGCCGATTACAGGGGTGAAATAGGCGTTATTTTGATTAATCTCTCCGATCAGGAATTTGTTATTAACGATGGGGAACGAATTGCTCAAATGGTTATTGCTACACACGAAAAAGCCGAATGGGTGCAAGTCGACGTATTGGAAGAAACCCATAGAGGTTCCGGTGGGTTTGGACATACAGGCGTTTAAGATTCAGGTAAACGCATCTTAAAATTTACCGGTATGCAAAATGTTTGATGTTGGTAGTCATGTGTTTTTGCTATTGCAATTTTAAGTATTCTTTACAGTAAAGTTACAGATGTTATCTTGCAGATGTCTGATTTAGAGAGATTATTAATTTGCAAGATAATTAGATGCGCTTGCCTTATCTTGAAAATGGAAGAATGAAAAAGAAACAATTAAAAAGCAACGTTCTCAAGATATTAAAAATCATATCCGTTTCGATGGGATGTCTTTTTTTAATATTGCTTTTGCTGGCGCTCACTCCCGTTCCTTTTTACATGCATTATTCATTGGGAACCGATCCCAACGAATCGGAACAAGCATTCTCTCCCGATTATATTATTATGTTAGGCGGGGCGGGAATGCCTTCGAAAGATAATTTGATGCGTTTATTCTATACTGCCGAATTTGCAAATAAATTTCATGCAGATGTAATTGTTCTGCACCCAGAAGATTCGTTATGCCATACATTAATGCAGCGCGAACTGATATCAAAAGGAGTTGATTCCAACAAAATTACATTTATCGATCGGGGAACAAATACTTATTTGCAATTACTTCATTTAAAAGAACAGAGACCGGAATTGATAAATAGAAGTTTATTGGTCGTTACTTCTCCCGAACACCTGACAAGGGCCATTAAATGTTTTAATAAAACCGGTTTTGCCTCTGTTAGGGGAAAAGCTACATTTGAAGCCGTTATTGATTTTGATTTGTCTTTTAAAAAGGAAAAATTAGGCGGAAATAAATATGTCCCTTCTGTGGAAAGCACAAGTTTACGATATACTTTTTGGAATTACTTAAAACTTGAAATAGATTGTTTCCGCGAATATGCAGCCTTATTCTATTATAAGTTGAAAAATTGGATTTAGAGAAGCCTCCGATTCTATAGGGAAGTATGAATTATGCTATTAACAGATTAGTCTTTTGAAAGCTTTATAAGAAAAGAGTCCTTGGGAAAATTTTCCCAAGGACTCTTGAATTTTAGACTTAAGTTATTGATACTTTACTTTCAATTATTTTAATTTGCCAACATGACAGGCATTACAAGCATTAAAATATCTTCATGTTGTTGCGGCTCGGTTTCCATAGGCAAAATAATTCCAGCGCGATTGGGTTGAGACATTTCGATAAGCGCTTGCTCAGTATCGATGTTGCTAAGCATTTCAACCAAAAATTTCCCGTTAAATCCGATTTCCATAGGTTCGCCTTCATAATTGCATGCAAGTCGTTCTGTTGCTTCGTTGGAAAATTCCACATCTTCGGCGTTGATCATAATTTCGGAACCTTGAGCGCCTATACGCACTTGGTGTGTAGATTGATTGGCAAAAATTCCTACCCGCCTGATTGTATTGAGAAAAGACTCTCTGTCGACGATTAATTTATTAGGATTTTCTTTTGGAATGGCAACCTCATAATTCGGATATTTAGCGTCGATCAAACGACAAGCAATGTTGAAATTCTCAAAATTAAAGAAAACATTGATGTTATTGTACTCCATAACAACGTCTGCCACTTCTTTTCGAGAGGTAAGGATGTTTTTCAACAAATTCAACGGTTTTTTAGGCAGAATAAAACTGCTTGTTTCATCAACCTTGGTTTCGAGGCAACGATAACGAACGAGTTTATGCGCATCTGTAGCCACGAAAGTAGTGTATTCGGGCGTTAATTCGCAAAAAATTCCGGACATTTGCGGACGCAATTCATCGTTGCATGCGGCAAAAATGGTCTTCGAAATGGCATTTACCAAAGACGAGGATGAAAACATAGCCTCTTTAGTATCTTGTTTGGATGGAATTAAAGGGTACGATTGGGGATCTTTACCCGCAAGTTTATATTTACCTTCTCCCGATGAAATTTCTACGCCGAAGTTTTCCCCGTTTACATTAAAAGTAAGAGGAATATCGGAAAAAGTTTTGAGGATATCCAACAACATTTTTGCAGGAATAGCCACCTGGTTTATACCATCATTAATACTGGCGTTTTCTAATTCAATTTTTACCACAATTGTGGTTTCCAAATCAGAAGCCGTGATATTCAAACTATTTTCTTCCAATTGGAATAAAAAACTATCCAGAACCGAAAGCGTGTTGTTAGGCGTTAATACGCCGGAAATGGATTGTAAATATTTAGCAAGGGTAGCGCTATTGATAATAAATCTCATAATTACTTGTATTTTGTGATCGTTCAAACAAAGAATCAAAATTACTTCAAAACTCAATTCAAATTATGAAAGGGGAAAAGAAAATATCAACAATTTGTTGAAAAAAGCCTCCCATGCAATAAACGATCAAACTATTCCGATTGAGAATTATTTCAAACCATTTTCTATTGCCTGGAATCGTTGAGGTTTGTATTTGTAGCTCATTATAATCATTAATAAATGCCTTGCAAAAATCCGTATCTTTGCCTTATATTACATAGTTTGAAGAATTTTTATCTTGTTGAATTTTAGAAAATTGGGCATTTTTAGCAATAAAGAAACATAAAGGAACGATATTTCTAACTTAAAATCTGAATATTAAAATGAAAGCAATAGTTAAAACTAATTTTTCTTTTCCTAGGCAAAAATCCCTTTACGAAGGCAAAGTCCGGGATGTTTACAATATCGACGATAAATACTTGGCGATGGTAGTTTCCGACCGTATTTCCGCTTTTGATGTTGTATTGCCTAAAGGAATTCCTTACAAAGGACAAACGCTTAACCAGATTGCCGCCAAATTTCTGGATGCGACCTCGGATATTATTCCTAACTGGAAAATTGCCACGCCGGATCCAATGGTTACAATAGGGAAATTGTGCGTCCCATTTAAAGTGGAAATGGTTATTCGCGGGTATTTATCGGGACATGCATGGAGAGAATACAAAGAAGGAAAACGCATTCTTTGCGGCGTGCAATTGCCCGAAGGAATGAAGGAGAATGATAAATTTCCGCACCCTATTATAACTCCAACCACTAAAGAATCTGTGGGGCACGACGAGGATATTTCAAGAGAAGACATCATACGCTTGGGTTTAGTGAGCAAAGACGATTATGAACAATTGGAAAAGTATGCGTTAGCTTTATTCCAAAGAGGTTCTGAGATGGCGGCAAAACGCGGATTGATTTTGGTAGATACCAAATATGAATTTGGGAAAGCAAATGATACGATTTATTTGATAGACGAAATTCACACGCCCGATTCTTCCCGTTATTTTTATGCGGAAGGTTATGAAGATCGCCAGAAAAAAGGCGAGAAACAACGTCAACTCTCGAAAGAGTTTGTGCGTGAATGGCTGATGGAAAACGGTTTTCAGGGAAAAGAAGGACAAAAAGTTCCCGAAATGACCGAAGATTTTGTTACCCAGGTGTCGGAACGTTACATTGAATTATATGAAAACATTGTAGGGGAAAAATTCGTAAAGGCAGAGTCCGATAATGTTTTGCAGCGAATTGAAAAAAATGTCGATCAATGGTTGAAAGAAAATCAAGCAACGGTCTAAATTTTTATGGAAAAGATTTTGAGAGATAAAAATAGCGCGTTTACAAGCGGGACTTTTCAAGAATAGTAGAACTATTTGGTAAAAATTTCGACAAAAAAAAGCATTTTAGACTCAAAATACTTCATAGAAAAATTTGAAAACAGTTACTACGATAAAGAATTTGTCTCACGAGTTTTCGGAAAGAGAAAAATTTTGAAGCAACCTCCTATACGTCAATATTCGAATAATTAATGCTTTTGCCTTATAATCAATAATGTTTTGTACATTTGCAACATGACATGATATTCTATGAATATAGTATAAGTTGTTTATTATATGATTTTTAGATGTAAGTTGCACTGGATGGTTGGTTGTTTGGTTGCTTTGTGTTCGTGTACAGGCGGGTATTCTTTTACGGGAGCTTCTATTCCTGTCGACGCCAAAACAATTTCGATACAGATGTTCCCCAATAATGCAAGGCTTGTTCAACCGCAATTGAGCCAGGTATTTACCGACGCTTTGAGAAATCGTTTTATGGGACAAACGCCGTTGACCCTTGTCGAGTATGACGGCGATTTGGACCTTTCGGGTGAAATAACGGATTATACTACTGTTCCTGTGGGAATACAAGCAGACGATCAAGCCGCCAGTAACCGGTTTACGATTACAGTACGCGTAAAGTTTGTCAATAAAAAAGATCCTAAAGCCAATTTTGATCAGAAATTTTCGCGCTACAAAGACTATAATAGTCAAGAAAATTTTTCCAGCGTGGAAGAAGGCTACATGAATCAAATATGCAAAGAATTGATAGACGATATATTCAATAAATCGGTAGCAAATTGGTAACCCCTTTCCCTGCATTTATGAGCTATAAAAAAATAAATATTTTACTGGGTTGGCTTCTTTTCGGAATTGCCGCCACAGTATATTTGTTATGTTGCGAGCCAACCGTAAGTTTTTGGGATTGCGGAGAATATATATCAACAGCCTATAAGTTGGAGGTGGGACATCCCCCGGGAGCTCCTCTATTCCAGCTGTTAGGACGCTTTTTTTCGTTTTTTTCGTTTGGTCATGTTTCTAAAGTTGCTGTTCTGATTAACAGCATGTCTGCTTTGGCTTCGGCGCTAACTATCGCGTTTTTATTCTGGACCATTACCTGTCTGGCGAAAAAAATCATAATTCGTTCATCATCGCAAGAACTGTCGAAAAACCAACAAATAATTATTTTCGGGTCGGGGATTGTCGGCGCTTTGGCCTATACTTTTTCCGATACGTTTTGGTTCTCGGCTGTGGAAGGAGAGGTATATGCGCTGTCATCGCTATTTACAGCTATAACATTTTGGGCTATTCTAAAATGGGACGAATGTGCCGAAGAAAAAAATTCTCTACGGTGGATTGTATTGATTTCCTATCTTATAGGATTATCTATCGGGATTCATTTATTGAATTTACTGACGATACCTGCCCTTGTTTTTGTATACTATTTCAGAAAATATAAACCTAGTTTAAAAGGAATTATTGCTACTTTTTTTATATCTGTCGCTTTATTGGCTGTTCTCTTATGGGGAATTATGCCATATATTGTTATCCTTTCGGGCGAGGCGGATAAATTCTTTGTGAACGCATTAAGTTTTCCCATCGGCGTTGGAAGCATTGTTTATTTTTCATTTTTGATTGGTTTGATTGTGTTGGGAATCATTGTCTCGCATAAAAAGCGCAAAATTGTTCTAAATACGACGCTGCTTTGTTTCACTTTTTTGTTGATCGGATATTCCAGTTTCTTGATGCTGGTAATTCGTTCCAATGCAAATACTCCTATTAATGAAAATAGGCCCGACGACGCTTTCGGACTTTCTTCTTATTTGGCGAGGGAACAGTATGGAGAAACGCCTTTGGCTTATGGTTTGTACTATAATGCGCCCGCCCTTAGCTATAAAGATGGAAAACCTTCGTATGCAAAGCGATATGACGTTGTTTCGGAAGGAAAACCGGTTGCGTCTTTTTTTGACCGATACGAAGCGGAACTCTTTATCCTGCAAAGCAACGATAAGTCTTTAACCATAAAGCCATTGTATGCAGTTGCCTTTGATGGGAAAGGAAGCGAGCTGGTTTATCTGAAAGAGTTCTATACTTTTTTCCCTAGAATGTGGAATCATGATGCAACCTACAGATCAAATTATGAAATTTGGGGTAATATAAAAGGGAAGCCTGTAGAATATAATGGCTATACTTTTATGAAACCTACCTTTACGGAAAATCTTCGTTTTTTTGTGAGTTATCAGTTGGGACATCTGTATTTTCGCTATTTGATGTGGAATTTCTCAGGAAAGTTTAATGATATACAAGGACGCGGGGATTTGCAAAATGGAGAATGGATAACAGGATTTCCCATTTTAGACAAACATTTGGTAGATTCATATAAAGATATACCCGACGATTTAGGTAAAAAAGGGCACAATGTTTATTATATGCTCCCATTATTATTGGGTTTAATAGGATTCTTTTACCAGTTAAACAAAGATCCGAAGAATAGCATTGTAGTAACGCTCTTATTTTTCTTTACAGGAATTGCAATTGTTATTTATGCCAATCAACCAGCCTACCAGCCGAGGGAACGCGATTATGCGTACGCCGCTTCGTTTTATGCTTTCGCGATATGGATTGGTTTAGGAACGCTTTTCCTTTCGGAGAAAGCGTTGAAACTGGCAAAGAAAAAGGCGGCCGCTATTGTCGCTCCATTACTTTGTTTATCCGTCCCTGTTTTAATGGCAAAAGAAAATTGGGATGATCATGATCGTTCGGGAAGAACCGTGGCATTGGAGATGGCCGTCAATTGTTTGGAGTCTTGCGCGCCCAATGCCGTTTTGTTTACAAATGCCGATAATGATACTTTCCCTCTTTGGTATGCGCAAGAAGTGGAAGGTATCCGGACCGATGTCCGGGTAATAAATTTAAGTCTCTTGAACGCAGATTGGTATATTGACGCATGTAAAAGGCAGATGTATGATTCTAAACCCGTTCCATTTACGCTTTCTAAAAATAAATATATTTGTGAAAACAGGGAGGCAATTCTTATCAGGAAGGCAAAAGACACAATCAATATTAAAGATGTTATCGATTTTATTAATGATGATGAGAATTATGTTATTGTAGACGAAGAAAGCGGTAAAAAGATGTATTTCTCTCCGGGGAATAAATTTGAACTGGAGGTAAACATCCCCAGGGTTATGAAAGATGGATATATTCCAGCACAATACAAGGGAAATATCCAGTCTAAAATAATTTGGGAATTGGAGTCGGATTTTATTTCCAAAAGTCAATTAATGCAGTTGGATTTGTTAGCCCATTTTAATTGGGAACGTCCGGTATATTTTGTCGATACGTGGCCTGACGCATATCTTGGGTTAGAGGATTATTTTCAAAATGAAGGATTGGCTTACCGCTTGGTTCCGGTTGAGACAATCGGAGAAGAAGAAGGAAATAATATCGGCTATGTAAATACAGATTTAATGTACCGGAATATGATGCAAAAGTTCCGCTGGAAAAATCCTGCCCGTAAAAATATTTATTTAGACGAAACGGCAACCCGTATAGCCTCGACAACCCGCGATGCCTTTGTTCGTTTGTCGGACGCTCTTATTCAGGAAAATAAAAAAGATTCGGCAGAACGGGTATTGGATAAAGCATTTGAGGTTTTTCCGAACGACTATTTGCCGTATAATTATGCAAGTTTTTTATTGGCGAAAGATTATTTAAAAATTAAACGACCCGAGAAATCAATCCCTGTTTTTGAAATGCTTCTTCATCAATCGTATCGTAAATTAAACTATTATTTCAATTTGGAAAAAAAGCATCAGTCTTATCTGAGGGGAGATATTTATAAAACATTTATGATACTGAACGAAATTTTGGAAGCGTCGAGGGAATACAAATTAAAATCCATACAAAGCAACGGCGTTGATTTATATTTTTCCTTAGCTCCCGAATATTTAAATTTTTGCAATCGCGAATTGATATCCTATTTCTCTATGCCTGATTCCGGGGAATATCTGAACGATATTGCCAAAATGATGCAGTCGGTTAGTTTTGTCATGCAAAAAGCCAATGATTATGAGAGACGAGAACTATCTGCTCATTCGCAAAAGATTATGAAATTTGCCATCCAGAAATACAATCAAACATTGGACCTTTTGGAAGAAAGCAAATAACCCCTGATACGAAACCAAATTATTAAAAACATATTGATTGTATTTGAGTAGAATAGAATTGGCGCCGGAATTTGGCAAGTCTGAAAAAGACGCCATATTTGTTTAGTAATTGTTTAAATTTTTATGGAAAAGATTTTGAGAGATAAAAACAGCTATTTTGCCGGCGGGATTTTTCAAGAATAGTAGCGCTATTTGGTAAAAATTCCGACAAAAAAGAGCGTTTTTAGATCCAAAATACTTCATGGAAAAATTTTTAAACAGTTACTTAATTTAATCCAAAATCTTTATTAGGAAATGAATTCTTTTCTAGATACGCGTTTTAGTTATAAATCTCATCCTTGGCATGGCGTTTTTATTGGCGAACATGCCCCTGCAATTATTACTACGTTTATAGAAATTGTTCCTACCGATACCGTCAAGTACGAGATAGATAAAGAAAGCGGGTATCTGAGAATAGACCGACCTCAAAAATATTCTAATGTTGTTCCCGCTTTATATGGATTTATACCTCAAACTTACAGCGGGAACAGGGTTTCTGAGTTTACCGAAGAGAGAACCGGCCTAACCAATATTATTGGAGACGGCGACCCTATCGATATCTGCGTGCTAAGCGTTAATTCCATTGCTCACGGAGACATCCTTGTCCGGGCAATACCTATTGGCGGATTTCGTATGTTGGACAACAACGAATCTGATGATAAAATAATTGCCGTTTTAAAAGACGATGCCGTTTTCGGAAAGTATAAAGACATACAGGATTGTCCCCCTACCGTTGTTGAAAAGTTGCGACATTATTTTTTGACATACAAGGATTTGCCGGAAGAAAAAGCCAATGTTTGGATTCCTCATGTATTCAATAGGGATGAAGCTCACGAAATAATCAGACGTTCGATGGATGATTACCAGGATTATATAAAAGATTTAATGTCGGATAAATAAATTTAAAATACAATATCTCCAATACATGCGCCGGTTTGGATTTAGTTTAATGAGATATAAGGAAGCAGATGGGAACCCAATAGTTTTGTATGTATTTTTGCGAAAGTCCATAAATCTTTGCATTTATACGAAAATGACATAAGAAAACGTTTTTAAAAAGTGCAAAAGTTATGACCCAAGTCGGGGCGTGACTTTAAGTCATGCCCCGACTGAATACGCTGCATCAACTAACTATAATCGACATCAGGAGACTTGGTTATGAAAAATAAGTATATTTTATTATCCCTTATCTTTACGATTTTGAGCATACATCTATATGCTCAAAACCAAACAGGAAAAGATCTGTCAAAGAATACGCTCACAATTCTGGAGAATAATTTCCTTATATTGGAATTTGAAAATGGAATAGAGAGCCTGAACTTCTCTGATATTTCATCTGTCGAAGGAAACTTTTCAAGAATATTATTAGGAAATGAATATACATATTCCGGTAAAGCGGGAAAGCCTGAATTACCAGTAATACAAAGGCTCATAGAAATACCTTTGGATGCGGAAATTTCAATTCAAATAATAGACGATGAAACAATAACCTATCACTTGAGTGAAATGGGCGTTCAAAACAAATTGTATCCCATACAACCCAGTATCTTTAAAAATACCCAACCTTCTCCCTTTAGAATGGATAGCGTCGTTTATTCCTCAAATAAACTTTTCTCTAATCCCCTTGTGGATGTCGTGAAATTAGGTTCGCTTAGGGGAACTCAAATGGCAAGACTTAGTGTTTCGCCGGTTGCATATAATCCGGTTCAGAACAAACTCGAAGTACACAAATATTTAAAGATCCAAATATCATTCAAAAATGCAAATTTGGAAAAAACGGTTTATGAAAAATCAAGAACCCGTTCTCCCTACCATGATTTTTCGACAAAATTATTGATGAATAAAAGTAATTTGTTTACGCGGTTTGATAATGATTTGAATGTCCCAATGAAGTACATAATCGTTTCTGACCCTGAATTCAGACAGACGCTACAACCTTTTATCCAATGGAAAACGCAAAAAGGATTTCAGGTAATAGAGGCGTATACGGACGACCCTGTTGTGGGAACTACAAAGGAAAGCATTAAAAATTATTTACAACAATTATATAATTCGGCAACGCCCAACGATCCTGCTCCCGTTTTTTTACTGATTGTAGGCGATACGCCGCAAGTTCCTTCATTCAGAAGGTCTTCGCCCGCTAGTGGATTAAGCGCATACTATACGGATTTGGATTATGTGGAATATACAGGCGACCACTTTCCGGAATTGTTTTACGGCCGTTTTTCGGCAAGGAATATCGAGCAACTGGAAAATATAATTGATAAAACAATGGAATATGAAAAATATGAAATGCCGAATACTTCATATTTAAATAATGTTCTTTTGGTAGCGGGACAAGAAAGCGCTCAGTTGGCGCATACGACTACGAATGGATTTATTAACTATATGAAATCTACATATTTTCCTATAAATCCGATGGTCGATACGAGTTTTTATTACAACGAATCTTCATATAGATATAAAGAACAAATTCTGGCGGAAGTTGATCAGGGAAAATCATTTATAGGCTATACGGCCCACTGCGATAAAAACGGATGGCATTCCCCCGCTTTTTCAACTTCCCAAGCCAATGGACTTAACAATTTCCGTAAATATTTCTTTTCTATTAATAATTGTTGTTTGTCAAGTAAGTTCGACGAGCCGGAATGTTTTGGAGAAGCCTTGCTAAGGGTTGCTGATGCAGGAGCAATAGGAGTTATCGGCGCGTCGAGCGAAACAATATGGAATGAAGATTACTATTGGGAGGTGGGGAGTAAAAATCCCGTTACCATCAACCCCAATTATAATGCAAATACATTGGGCGCTTTTGACCGCTTTTTTCATACCCATGGCGAGCCTGTTGCTGAACATTATACTACACAAGGAGAAATGGTGCAGGCCGGAAACATGGCCGTTTCCCAATCCGGATCTGAATATGAAGTTTATTATTGGGAAATCTACAATTTGTTGGGAGATCCTTCCTTGACTCCTTATGTTGGAATGCCAGGCGTTCAACATTTCAATGTGCCCGATAGTATAGAGAAAGGAACGACGGAAATACGTTTGAATGGAAGTCCGTTTGCATATATCGCTTTATATAAAGATTCGGTTTTATTGGGCGCAGGATTATCTGATGAAAATGGGGATGCAACGGTGAAAGTTTTAACTCCGCTTTTAACAGAAGGTTATCTATATGTAACAGCGTCTAAACAATTTTATCAACCCTATAGAGACTCTATTTTTGTATACACGCCCTCCTCTCCTAAAATTATACAGGTATCTTATGAATTTACAGATTCCCTTGGGAACGTAATTCAGAAGATACAGAGCGGACAGTTGGTAAATGTAAATATGACGCTTCGAAATGTGGGCGGCGTTTTAGAACCTAATCCGAATACAAAATTAGAAAATGCAAATACGGAAATCATAAAAAATATGCATTCCTGGCCCCCTATCGATATAAATGAATCTGTGATGCAACAAAATGTATTTTCATTCAGAGCAAGCAAGGGAATTAAAGATCTTGCGAGGGTTTGGTTCAATTTGGAAATATCGGGAAGCGATAACTTTCTGCGCGAGGAATCTATTTATGCTGTAGCAACCGCTCCACAATTAAGCATTGGAGATATAAGCGTCGATAAAATACGCGCTTCGGGGCCAATAATCATCAATGTAGTTGCGAAAAATGTCGGTTCTCTTCAGGCAACGAATACTTATTGCAAGTTAACAAGCAAATCGGAGAATATCACTTTCCCGGAAGATTCAATTTTGCCTGTAGGAACGCTTTTACCCGGCGAAGAACGCACCGTTTCATTTGCCGCTAATTATTCTCCAGATGACGACATCAACAAATGGATACGCCTGACGGTGTATTTATATTCCGATAATCAATATGATGATACAGAAAAAGTTTCCATTTATCCGGAATCTGTTGCAGAAACTTTTGAGTCGGGAAATTTTTCGGGAAACTCATGGATAAATAATGGAAATGCGCCATGGACAATAGAAAATGCGCCGGCTCATGTTTTTAAAGGAAGTTATTCTGCAAAATCAGGAAAAATCGAAGATGACGCTTCTTCCGCGCTATCAATCACAAAGAATGTTATTACTCAGGATTCAATTCGTTTTGCGTTAAAAATTTCTTCGGAAGCAGGATATGATTTTCTGGAATTTTACATTGATAATACAATGGTAGGAAGGTGGTCGGGAACAGCCAATTGGAAAGTTGTTTCTTATGTTGTTCAGCCGGGAACGCATACATTTAAATGGATTTATAAAAAGGATTTTAGCGGATCTAACGGATATGATGCCGCGTGGATAGATGAAATTATACTCCCGCCTAGCGGAGTAGATTATGATATTTCTGTGAAACCGCTGAAAACGGAAAAATTATCAGTTCTTTTATATCCTAATCCGGCAAAAGGAGAAATCAATATAGATATTTTACCGGTTAGCGGCGAACACATTACAATAGAAATATATAATGCGCTCGGACAGAAAATGTTCAATAAAACGATACCCAACATAGCTCCTTTTCAAAAATGGAGTACGCTTTTGAGTCTTTCCGGTTATGCAAAGGGGACTTACTATGCCGTTATTTATACAGGGAGAGAGGTAATAAATCGTAAATTTATCATTGTAAAGTAGAAAATTATGTCGATAAACTTATCGGAAAATAATGATTCGATTGGTTTTTCATTCCAGGATTCATACAAATTAAGTATAGTTCAGGATTCGTTGAGCAAAAAAGAGAAAGATACTTCTGTCTATATAGGTTTATATGAGATATTTAGTGTGTTTAAAAAAGAGCATCCTCAAAGAGAATCTTTATTTACGCATCATTATTTACCCAAAAAAACAGAAATAAAACCAATCGGGAAAACCCAGGGATCCGATTCTTGGGTTTTTGGTATTTTGATTGGAATTGCTATTTTGTTTTGTTGGATCTTTTGGAGCTACCGGGTACGCGTTTCTCAAATGTTTTACGCTTGTTTCACAAATAGGCGCATGAATATGTTGATGAAAGGCGGAAATGTTCTAAAAGAAATGATATTGCCTTTCATTGCGATAACTTACCTGACTCTTTTTTCGCTATTTATTTATAAACTGGCTAAAGACTACTCGTTCAGCGACATATTGCCGCCCATGCGTGATTATGTCCTATACTTATTGATTTTTGGAGGACTAACAATGTTGAGCGTGCTGAAATTTGTTATTGTCCGGTTTATTGGAAATGTTTTCAGAAGCGATCAAATATCAATCCTTTACCTTGTTAACGATCTTATTTTTGATTTTTTGCTTGCAATCTCTCTTTTCCCATTGCTATTTTTGATGTTTTTTGCTCATATAGACATAGTTTTTCAACCTGCGCTGGCAGTGATAATACTAATATCTATTATATTTATTGTCAAAACTATACGTGGATTTTTGCTAACGTTGACGTACTCTAAATTTTCTAAACTCTATTTATTTTACTATCTTTGCAGCATAGAAATTCTTCCTGTACTTATCTTTGGGAAAATATTATTCTCCCAGGGAAATTGAGCGTAATTTATGTACAACTAAAGTTTTATGGTAAAAATCAAGAATATCCTCATTTCTCAGCCCGAACCTGTAAGTATTGAGAAATCTCCTTTTAAAAATCTTGTAGAAAAGTTTAACCTGAATCTGACATTTTATAAATTTTTTGATGTTGTTGGCGTGGAAGCCAAGGAATTTAGGAAGGAAAGAATTTATTTATTGAATTACACAGCAGTGATTTTTAATAGTAAAAATTCTGTGGATCATTATTTTAGATTGGCGAAAGAATTAAGGGAAGAAATTCCCGACACGATGAAATATTTCTGTGCATCGGAAGCGATAGCGCTTTATTTGCAAAATTATGTGCAATATCGTAAAAGAAAAATCTTTTTTGGAAAACAAACTTTTGCAGATTTAATAGATGTAATGCATAAACATAAAGACGAGCATTTTTTGTTTCCCTGTTCGGACGAGGCGCAACCGGAATCGTTTAAGTTGTTGGATAAGAGCAAATACAAATATACGAAAGCTTGTATGTATAAATCGCTTCCCAGGGACTTGTCTCACCTCAAAATAGATGGCTTCGATATGATTGTCGTTTTTTCTCCTGTGGGAGTAAAATCGCTATGTCAAAACTTTCCCGATATCAAATCTAAAAATAAAATTATTGCGGCATTCGGACAATCTACTCAAGCTGCTTTAATAGAGAATGGCCTTAATATAAACATTGTCGCGCCTACCAAATCGGCGCCCTCAATGGCCATGGCAATTGAAGATTATATGTTGGGCAAGGAACCCGAACCTTTATTGGTTTCTAAACCCGCTACATTAAAAAAGAGCACGCCGAAAAAAGCGCCGGCAACTAAAAAAGCAAAATCGGTTTTTACAAATAAATCGAAATATGTGGCTCTTTTGGAAAGTAAACGAACGTTAGCCGCCGAAAAAAAAGCCGAAGTTGCAAGGAGAAAAGCCGAAGCCGAAGCTAAAAAAAACAATCCAACAGAGTAAATTATAAGAAAAGGATTGGCAATGGAATTTCACTGTTAAAGATGTTCTTTGTGTTGAAATTTCGTCAAAAGATGAAAAAAAGTTTTGGCATTAATGTAAAAATAAACCACTTCTTTTAATATCGGAACAACTAAAATCCTGTCTTGAAAATCTCGAACAATATTCGCTTATTCGTTAAGTTTAATTCTTCAATGGTTTTTTATTGCTATATACTGGCTTGAGGTAATTTATGCAAACATTCAGAAAAGCAGAACGGTTATGTAGTAAAAAGGTTATTAACGAACTATTCGAAAAAGGAAACAACCTTCTTTTATATCCTCTTAGCATAAAATGGATAAATGTTCCTCCGGAAAAATTGCATGTTCCTGCAAAGATTCTCTTTGTCGCATCGAAAAAACATTTCAAATTATCTGTAAAACGAAACAGGATCAAACGTTTGCTTCGCGAATGCTATAGAAAAAACAAATTTTTTTTATACGAGTTCCTACTTCAGAACAATATTTCTATATCCTTTTCTGTTGCTTATGTAGATAAAAACGAACCTGACTACGATTTCTTAAATGAAAAGATGGTAGAAATATTGCATTTGCTTATGGAACAACTCAAGATAAAAGCGGAGGAAAACAATAATGAACCTGTTTAGAATGTTTTCTCATATACTAGGCAAGGTGTTTCTCCTCTTAATTAAAGTATACCAATATTTTATTTCACCTTTACTTCCTGCCAGTTGCCGTTTTGTGCCTACATGTTCGCAATATGGAGTAGAGGCAATTAGAAAATATGGCCCTTTTAAAGGATTCTGGTTGACGGCAAAACGAATTTTCCGCTGTCATCCGTGGGGAAAAAGCGGATATGATCCCGTGCCCTAATGTATAATTTAAATAACTTAATGGAATTGAGAAAAGAGGTTAGAGCCAGTTGTTTAATCAAGAGAATCTATTAAGAAGATAGAATCTCTAACCAATCAATAATATCTGTACTTTTGCAAACATTACATTTTCCGGAAAACAATGAAAAAAATCGCATTTATTTTAGTAAGCCTTTTTGCCATTAATTTCTCATGTTATTGTCAACCGAATAACAATGACAAAGGCTTTGAAATATCCAAAAATTTAGAAATATTTAGCTCGGCATATAAAGCTTTGCAATTAAATTATGTAGACAATATCATTCCCGGCGAGTTAATAAAAACGGGTTTAGACGCCATGCTTGAGTCTTTGGATCCCTACACAAATTTTATTCCCGAATCGGACATAGAAGACGTAAAATTACAAGTGCTGGGACAATATGGCGGAGTGGGGGCGCTGATCCAACAAAAAGATAAATCCATTTTTATATATGAATTATACGAAGATATGCCTGCTCAGAAAAGCGAACTGCAGGTGGGCGACAAATTTCTTGAAGTTAATGGCCAGTCGGTAGAAGGAAAAAGCACAACCGATGTAAGCAACTCTTTGAGAGGGCAGGCCGGGACGGAGATTAAATTAAAGATGGAACGAAATGGAAAGGTCTATGAAAAATCGCTGATGAGAGAGGAAATTAAAATAAAACCTGTTTCTTATTTTGGCATAGTGGGCAATAATGTGGGTTATATAAAACTTAACGAATTTACTCAAAGTTCGGGGAAAGACGTTCAAACGGCTTTTGAGAAGTTGAAAGAAACCAATCCCTCTTTAAAAGGCGTAATTCTGGATTTGAGAGGAAATGGGGGAGGCTTGTTGAATGAAGCGGTAAACATAGTCAATATTTTTGTTGAACGGGGACAATTAGTGGTGAGCACAAAGGGAAAAGTTGCAGAGAAGAATACTTTCCACAAAACAACCAACGCTCCTCTTGATTTAAATATTCCTCTTGTTGTGCTTGTAGATAATGGCAGCGCCTCTGCTTCGGAAATTGTGGCCGGAAGTATACAAGACTTGGATAGAGGGGTTGTTCTTGGTCAGCGAACTTATGGAAAAGGATTGGTTCAGAATATTGTTCCTTTAACGTACAATGCTCAAATGAAAGTAACCATTGCCAAGTATTATATTCCCAGCGGACGTTGTATACAGGCCATAGATTATTCCCACAGGGACGAAACGGGCAAGCCCGTCAAAGTGCCCGATTCATTAAAAACAGCATTTAAAACTAAAAAAGGCCGCGTGGTTTATGATGGATTCGGGATAGAACCCGACGTGGAAACAGAGCCTGAAATTTTAAGTCCCGTAGAAATTAGTTTGATTCAAAAACTCTTGATTTTTGATTACGCAACCCAGTATTTTAATAAACACGCTAAAATAGAACCGGCAAAAGATTTTGAAATTACAGACCAGATTTATAACGATTTCAAAGAATTTATAAAACCCCGCGATTATAGCTATTCAACGGCAACTGAGAAAACGTTGTCCGTACTGCAAAATATAGCGGAAAATGAACAGTATTATTCTAATATTCAATCGGATATAGATGGGTTGAGGAAAAAATTAGAACAAAGCAAAAGCGAAGATTTAGCAAAACATGAATCTCGAATAAGAGAGCTTTTAAAGGAAGAGATTCTTTCTCGTTATTATTTTCAAAAAGGCCGCGTAGAAGGAACTATTAAAACCGATAAAGATGTTTTGAAAGCCATTGGAATTATTTCTGACAAGCAAGAATACGATAAAATTTTAAGCCTTAGCCCTAAAAAATAAAGCGCTTTTATTTGTCTTTTTCCATGGTTGTCTATGATACTATTAAATGAAATCAATCTCGTTAAAAACCAGGCAACATCAAACCTTTTATTTTTTTCTGTTATGCGTATTGGCCGCCGCTATTCCGTTGTCAAATTTTTTCATGAGTTTGACGCAGATTTTACTATGTATTAATTGGGTTTGGGAAGGTAATTTCAGAGAAAAATTTAGTTCCAAGAAAAACAATATTGTATTAATAAGCATTCTGAGCCTGTTCTTGATTCATATTATTTGGTTAATTAACAGTCAGAACATCGCTTACGGATTACGGGATATAGAAAAAAAACTCCCTCTTTTAGCGATTCCTCTTGTACTTTTTACTTCAAAGCCTTTGTCGAGGAAACAAAGCAATATTCTATTGTTGGTATACTGCGGCGCAGTTTTCGGAGGAAGTTTTTTTGGATTTGTCCGCTATTTAATTTATGGAGAATCCATTAATTATAGGAATATTATTCCTTTTATCTCCCACATACGATTCAGTATAAATATTTGTATGGTCATTTTCATCCTTGTTTACAGGATCGTTTATGGCAGATCTTTTACAAAGCCCTGGTTTATGATATTTCCGGTTTTAGGGGTTTTGTGGCTATTATATTTCTTAAATCTTTTGCATTCATATACAGGCATTTTAATATTAATATGTTCTGTATTTGTTTTTTCAGGATATTTAATCCTGCATAAAAAGAATCCCTTTCTAAGATGGATAATCTTTGCCGGTTGCATCATATTGCTGACAGGCATTTTCTTCGGAATAAGATACTATGTAAATAGTTACTATAAACTATTGCCATTATCAACAACAATGCCGCAAAAGGAATTGACTCGCTTAGGGAATACTTATGAACATAGGAACGACGGAATTATTGAAAACGGGAATTTTATCCATAATTATATTTGCGAAGACGAACTAAGAGAGGAGTGGAACAAAAAGAGTCCCATCCCTTATGATTCTCTCGACAACGCGAAACAACCGATCCGCTCAACATTGATTCGTTATTTAAATTCAAAAGGACTGACTAAAGATGCAGAAGGATTGTCGAAGCTCGATTCAAAGGACATAAAGCATATTGAAAGAGGCATAGCCAATATTTATTATGCAGAGGGATCTGTTTTGCGAAAAATGATTTATGTTATTGCATTTGAACACGAGCAATACAAAAAAAATAATTATGTAAAGGGACATTCATTATATCAACGGTTTGAACTTTGGAAAACGAGTCTTCAGATTGTTAAAAATCATTTTGTTTTTGGAGTAGGAACCGGCGATGTGGCTGATGTAATAAAAGTGCAGTTAATAAAAAATAATTCCGAATTGAAGGGTACTGATATGCGGACACATAATCAGTATATTACGTTTCTTCTTTCTTTTGGAATCGTCGGGTTCTTAATTTTTGTTTTTAGTTTGTTTTATGCCCCCATTCGTCAAAAGGCTTTTAGGAACCCTCTCTTTTTGCTCTTTTTCAGCATTGTTTTATTGTCCATGTTCTCGGAAGATACTTTAGAAACGGAGGCAGGCGTGACTTTTTTTGCTTTTTTCTATTCCTTTTTCATTGTAAATGGAAAACGCGCAAATGTTCCGGCGTTATAACGCGAGAACGTACGGATATTTAACGTTCTTATTTACGATTTGTATTATCCTGTATAAAAAATTGATATGGCGAAGATAAAAACACAATACTTTTGTCAGAGTTGTGGCGCGCAATCGGCGAAATGGCTTGGAAAATGCCCTCATTGCGGCGAATGGAATACTTATGTTGAAGAGGTCGTTCAACGGGATAACGATTCGAAATGGAGTCGGAATGCTAATTCTTCTTCTAAAAGCGTTCCCACTCTTATTACCGATATTTCTTATAATCAAGAAAAACGAATCGATAGCTTCAATCAAGAATTGAACAGAGTATTAGGAGGAGGCATTGTTTCAGGAAGTTTGTTGCTTATTGGGGGAGAGCCAGGTATCGGGAAATCTACTCTTTTGTTGCAGGTAGCTTTAAATATGCAAAATCAAAAAATTTTGTACGTAAGCGGCGAAGAAAGCGAACAACAAATCCGCATGAGGGCAGAACGGATTAGTATACGGAACGCCAATTGTTATATTTTATCCGAAACTTCTTCTCAGCAAATTTTCAGGCATATAGAAGAATTGCAACCGGATATCGTTATTATAGATTCCGTACAAACATTGCAAACCGACGCAATTGATTCTTCGGCGGGAAGTATTTCCCAAATTAGAGAATGCGCCGCCGAATTCCAGCGTTATTCGAAAACCACAGGCATTCCTGTAATCCTTATTGGCCATATTACAAAAGACGGCGGATTAGCAGGCCCTAAAATATTGGAACATATGGTAGATTGCGTTCTTCAATTCGAAGGAGACCGCAATTATGGATACCGGATACTGCGGTCTATCAAGAACAGATTCGGATCCACCTCCGAATTGGGAATTTACGAGATGCATAACAATGGGCTAAGAGAAGTATTAAATCCATCGGAAATATTACTTTCGCAACGCGATGAAAAACTGAGCGGAACCAGTATTGCCGCTACGTTGGAGGGGTCGCGTCCCATATTAATAGAAACCCAGGCTTTGGTAAGTTCCGCCGTATACGGCACGCCTCAACGTTCTTCTACCGGATTTGAGCTAAGAAGGCTATCAATGTTGTTGGCTGTTTTGGAAAAACGTTGCGGATTCCGGCTGGGAAGTAAAGACGTCTTTTTAAATATTGCAGGAGGCATCAAAGTGGATGATCCTGCTATTGACCTGGCAGTAATAACGGCTATACTTTCTTCTAACGAAGATATTGCAATAAGTCCTAAAGACTGTTTTTCCGCCGAAATCGGACTTTCAGGCGAAGTAAGACCTATTAACCGGATAGAACAGCGTATCGCCGAGGCGGATAAATTAGGTTTTGAGCGTATTTTTGTTTCTAAGTACAATACAAAAGTTCTGAATACTCAAAAGTACAACATAAAAGTCATTTCTCTAACAAGCATAGAAACAATCTATAAGCACTTGTTCTCATAAATATTGAAAAACATGCTATCTTTGCAGAAATAAATATTATGCATTCCCGGGCAAACTTTCTTTTAAAAATAGTCTGTTTAAATATGAGGATATTAAATTTAGGAACGATGTTTTTGTTTCTCGAAACAAGATTTTAGATATTAATGTAACTATTTCATGAATTTGGAAGATAAGCCCAAAACGCTCTCGATTATTATCCCTGCTTATAATGAAGCAGGAACTATCCGTCAAATATTGGATAAAACAATAAATGTAAGTCTCATTGAAGATATCCGGAAAGAAATAATAATCGTAAACGATTGTTCTACCGATAATACAAGAGAGGTTGCGTTAGCTTACATGAAAGATCATCAGGAGAGTAATATTATTTTGGTTTCTCAGGAAAAAAACAGGGGGAAGGGAGCTGCCATAAGAAAGGGAATAGAGTATTTAACCGGCGACTATGTAATTATACAAGATGCTGATTTGGAGTATAATCCAGAAGATTATAATTCTTTATTGAGATTGCTTATTGATGATGACTTAAAGGTTGTATACGGTTCCCGGTTTCTTAAAAAAACGAATAAGCATTCATACCAAACTTTTTATTGGGGAGGTCGTTTGGTTACGTGGGTTGCCAATATTTTGTTTTGTCAACGCCTAACCGACGAGCCAACTTGTTATAAGCTTTTTAAGACAGATTTTATTCAGGCTATTCCATTGAAATGTAATGGATTCGAATTTTGTCCGGAAATAACGGCTAAAATAGCCAGGAGAGGGATAAAAATACGGGAGGTTCCCATTGGATATTATCCGCGTTCTATCGAAGAAGGTAAAAAAATTAAATGGACTGACGGCGTTGAGGCTGTATGGACATTGATAAAATATAGATTTTAATTTCCGTATAATATATTCGGGATATAGAAATAAATTAAGATAATAAGATGGCATATAATCTCTTAAAAGGGAAAAGAGGGCTTATTTTCGGAGCCTTGAATGAAAAATCTATTGCCTGGAAAACGGCTGAAAGAGCTTATGAAGAAGGCGCAACCTTTGTGCTTACGAATACGCCTCTATCTATGCGAATGGGGAATATCGACCAGTTAGCCGAAAAATGCAAAACGATTGTTATTCCTGCCGATGCCACAAAGATAGAAGATTTAGAAAATTTAGTGGAAAAAGGCATTGAATATTTGGGCGGCAATTTCGATTTTATGTTGCATTCTATTGCCATGTCGCCGAATGTTCGTCGAGGAAAAACATATGATGATTTGGATTATAGCATGTTGCAACAGACGTTGGATATTTCTGCTATTTCGTTTCATAAAATATTGCAAGTTTGTCGTAAGTTGGATGCGATTAACGATTGGGGTTCGGTGGTGGCGCTTTCTTATATAGCCGCGCAACGAACTTTATACGGTTATAACGATATGGCCGACGCCAAGGCCATGTTGGAATCCATTGCCCGCAGTTTTGGATATATCTATGGACGCGAAAAGAAAATCCGTATTAATACTATTTCGCAATCGCCAACCATGACCACTGCCGGAAGCGGCATTATGGGTTTTAATAATTTGGTGGATTTTGCCGATCGCATGTCGCCGCTTGGAAATGCAACAGCTGGAGAATGCGCTGACTACATCATTTCCTTATTTTCGGATTTAACCCGAAAGGTAACCATGCAAAATCTATTTCACGATGGCGGCTATTCCAATATGGGAATGAGCCTGAAAGCCATGCAGATTTACAACGAAGGCTTGGATTATCAGGATGTGAAGCCAAAAAAAAAGGAAGTGTGAGTGAAATTACACAAGTATTTGATTAACAAAATAAATGCCTTTAATATATAGATATGAAAAATATTAATTTCAAAAAGTGGTTGCCGTATATAGGAGCAATAGCATTCTTTTTGCTTTTGACCATCACTTACTTCAGCCCTGTTTTCTTTGAAGGGAAAGATCTTCCTCAGAGTGATATAATTAGTGCAGTTGGAATGGTGAAGGATATAGATGATTTTCACAAACAAACCGGCGAAAATTCGCAATGGAGCAATGCCATGTTTAGTGGCATGCCTTATACCGGCAAATATGCGGATCCGCCTACAAATATTTTTAGTAGTATTATAAAATTTTTGCGATTAGGAATGCCGCCATTACATGCTGCTGCCGCATTTTTTTATTTAATAGGATTTTTTATATTCCTTATTAGCTTTAGAATAAATCCTCTATTAGCCATTTTAGGTTCTGTAGCTTATGCATTCGCATCTTATAATTTTATCATTATAGAGGTCGGACATGTGAACAAGTGTTACGCTATGGCTTTTATTGCTCCAATTTTAGGAGGCCTGATATTCTGTTTTAATCGTAAATATATATTAGGTGGAATAATAGTGCTTTTATCTGTTGGATTTCAAATAGCATCATATCATGTGCAGGTTACCTATTACACCATGTTAATGTGTGTTCTTGTTGGATGTTTTTATTTGGTATATGCAATTAAGGATAAATGGCTTCCTCAATTTTTTAAGGCAGTTGGTATTTTAATAATTGCAGTTGGCATTTCTATCATTCCCAATATGGCAAATATTTACCCAACTTATGATTATGGAAAAGTTACTATGCGAGGTGGGTCTGAATTAAGTATTCGTCCAGAGCATGAACAAAGTAATCAAAAAGTCAATGATTCCGGACTGGAAAAAGATTACGCTTTTGCATGGAGTTATGGGAAAATGGAAACATTTACTTTGTTAATTCCTGATTTATATGGTGGTGGACATGATGTGATAGGGCCTAATTCAAAAACTGCGAAAGAATTACAGGCAGCAGGTGCAAATTTAGAATATTTGCCAACCTATTGGGGAGATCAACCTTTTACAGCAGGACCGGTTTATGCAGGCGCTATAGTTTGCTTTTTATTTGTATTGGGATTATTCATTGTTAAAGGGAAGGAAAAATGGATACTTTTGGGGATTACCATCCTTTCGTTTTTTTTAGCATGGGGAAAAAATTTAGCATTTTTTAATGACTTTTTATTTTACCATCTTCCGTTGTTTAATGGGTTTAGATCGCCAAATATGGCATTAATGATAGCTGGTGTAAGTATGCCTTTCTTAGGTATATTAGCTCTTAAAGAAATTTTTTCAAAATCTATTAATAAGGAAGAAATATTCAAAAAAGTAAAAATATCCTTTTATATTACAGGTGGTTTATGTGTGTTATTTATAGCTTGTGCTGCTTTATCAATCTTTGATTTTACTTCACAGCATATAATAGATTCTGTTAATCATTTAACGGCAGATGATAGCTTTAAAGCTCAATTACTTAATGCAGGATTTCCGGATTCTTCTGTAAATCAAATTTTAAATATATTAATTGATCATAGAAAATCCATGTTGATTTCGGATGCTTTCCGTTCACTGATATTTATTATATTAGCTTTTGGAACTCTTTATCTTTATTTTAAGGGAAAGTTGAAAAATATATATTATGTAATAGGCATTCTAATAGTACTTGTGTTGGTAGATATGTGGACAGTTGACAAACGCTATTTAAATAACGATAACTTCAAACCTAAAAGACAAGCGACTACTGTAAATCCAACAGCAGCAGATCTGTTTATTATGGAAGATAAAGATCCCAATTATAGGGTGTTTAATGCTTCTGTAAATACATTTAACGATGCGACAACATCTTATTTTCATAAATCTGTTGGTGGATATAGTGCTATTAAATTACGTCGCTATCAAGATTTGATAGACTTTTACATGTCTAGAAATTTTGAGCCAAAGGTACTTAACATGTTGAATACTCGCTATTTTATTACTCCTAATGGACAAGTTCAACAAAATTCGGATGCTTATGGAAATGCTTGGTTTGTAAATGATTTTAAAATTGTCAAAAACGCTGACGAAGAAATATTGGCATTAAAAGATATTAATCCACGCTATACAGCTGTTATAGATGAGCGTTTTGGTGATTTTGTAAAAAATTTGCAAATAACCAAAGATACTTTGGCAACCATTCAGTTAACAGAGTATGCGCCTAACCATTTGGTTTATAAAACACATGCTTCAACAGAACAATTAGCAGTTTTTTCAGAAGTGTTTTATGATAAATATTGGAAAGTGTTTATTGATGGAAAAGAAACTAAACATTTCCGTGCCGATTATATTTTGCGTGCAATGAAAATCCCAGCAGGAGATCATACTATTGAATTTAAAGCCGAATCAGAAATAGTAAATGCTAGCTATACCATTTCTTTGTGGGGCTCTATTTTGGTTGGAATTATTTTGATAGGTGGAATTGTATATTGGGTAATTATTAGTAAAAAGAAGAGAGGTAATTTTTTACAATAGATTGATTGCTCGTTTACTATTACTGCAAGCCATATACAGCTCGTAAATTATGGAACAAGGATTTATCAAATCTTTTTGGAAGAAAAAATCTTAAAAAAGAATTGGAAGACGAAAACGTTTTGTTGAAGCCGATTTACCCGCACCTTCCTATCGCATAATTTCGGAAGGATTCATCGTAACTGTTTTTTTCCGAAATAGAAAATGTCACAGAAAATAGAGAAGATATAATTCTTGCTATGATTAGAAAGAATAACAAAATTCTTACAACGTAATTAGTTGAAAATTTTAACATTACAAAAACCAATTCATCGAGATTTGGAAAAACTAAAAGCCAAAGGTTGCCTCAAACGAATTGGATCTGATAAAGGTGGGCATTGGGAAATTATTTAGATTTTTATCTTGAAATAATTGATACTGCATTGCAAAATACATAAAATTAAAAATCGAATGAAAAACACCCTATAAAAGTGATGGTAAAAATATTTACATTGAATAATGCTTTTTACGCAAAAACGAATACAGGGCAACCGCATCAAAATTGTTTCAGGCAATTAAAACACTGATAATCAGATGTGTTTATGGATTCAAATTGAGAAATAATATTTTTCAAACAATTCGAAATCAATCATTTGTATTTTTGATGCGGTTACCCTAAAACGAATAGGTTTGTTTAGGTAAACTCGAAAATTATTTATAAATTTGCTATGCTGCTTTCTCTAAAGAGAAGCAATAGTCTGCTAAGTACAGTTCTATATTTCGTCTGTATGTAATTTATATTATGAAGAAAATTTTAATCACAGGCGCCGATGGTTTTATTGGTTCACATTTAACCGAAATGCTTTTGGATGGTGGATATGATGTAAAAGCGTTGTCTTATTATAATTCTTTTAATTATTGGGGTTGGTTGGATGATATTAAACATCCGGATTTGGAAGTGGTAACCGGGGATGTAAGAGATCCCCACTTCTGTAAACATATTACAAAAGATGTTGATGTTATTTTTCATCTTGCGGCCTTAATTGCTATTCCCTATTCATACATTGCACCTGATAGCTATGTCGATACAAATGTAAAAGGAACATTGAATATTTGTCAGGCGGCAAAGGAAAATGGAGTGAAACGTATTTTGTGCACTTCTACATCAGAAGTTTATGGAACAGCACAATACGTTCCTATTGATGAAAAACATCCAAAGCAGCCACAATCACCCTATTCTGCCAGTAAAATAGGAGCTGATATGATGGCAATGAGTTTTTACAATGCCTTTGAATTACCAGTTACAATTGTACGTCCATTTAATACTTATGGGCCACGCCAATCGGCAAGAGCTATCATTCCGACTATTATAACACAAATAGCCAATGGAATAAAAGAAATTAAATTAGGCGATTTAACTCCTACACGCGATTTTAATTTTGTAAAAGATACTTGTAAAGGATTCATAGAATTGGCTAAATGTGATAATGCTATTGGTGAAGAAGTTAATATTTCAACTAATTATGAAGTTTCAATGCGAGATACATTGGAATTGATAGCAAAGATTATGAAATCTGATGTAAAGTTTATTGAAGATGAACAACGTTTGCGTCCTGCAAAATCAGAAGTTTTCAGACTTTGGGGAGATAATACCAAAATTAAGAATCTAACAGGTTTTACACCGGAGTATTCAATAGAAAGGGGGTTGGAAGAAACAATAGAATGGTTTTTGAATCCTGAAAATTTGAAAAAATATAAATCGGATATTTACAATGTATAACGATGTCATTCAATTTATCAGAACCACTTTTAATGAACCAAAAGAATTTATTCCGCTTCATGCACCTTGTTTTGTCGGAAATGAAAAAAAATATTTAAACGAATGTATTGATTCTACTTTTGTTTCAAGCGTCGGACAATTTGTCGATCAGTTTGAGGAAATGGTGGCTGATTATACAGGTTCAAAAAAAGCTGTGGTTTGTGTAAATGGTACAAATGGACTACACTTAGCTTTAATACTTGCAGGTGTTAAGACTGATGAAGAGGTAATTACACAACCATTAACTTTTATTGCTACAGCTAACGCGATTTCATATTGTAATGCTCATCCTGTATTTATTGATGTTGATAAAGATACAATGGGGCTTTCGCCCATAAAAATGAAAGAATGGTTGGTTGAAAATGCAGAAATAAAAAATAATGCGTGTTTCAATAAATCAACTCAAAGGCGTATCAAAGCTTGTGTCCCTATGCACACATTTGGTCATCCTGTTCATTTGGATGAATTAATAAAAGTTTGCGAGGAATATTATATTGAATTAATTGAGGATGCTGCTGAAAGTTTGGGTAGTTTTTACAAGGGTAAGCATACCGGTACATTTGGTAAAATAGGTATTTTGAGTTTTAACGGAAATAAAACCATTACAACCGGCGGTGGTGGAATGTTATTGTTTAATGATGAAAAATTGGCTTCCTATGCAAAATATCTAACAACTCAGGCAAAAGTGCCTCACCGTTGGGAGTTTGTACATGACGAAATAGGATATAATTATCGTATGCCGAATATTAATGCAGCTTTAGGATGTGCACAAATGGAAAAGATTAATGAGTTTATTGCCGATAAAAGGGAATTAGCTCAAAAATATGTTGAGTTTTTTAAAGATAAGGACGCTGACTTTTTTGTTGAGCCTCTAGAATGTTTTTCTAACTATTGGCTGAATGTAATTACTTTGAAAAATCGTGAAGAACGGGATAAATTTTTGACTTATACAAATGATAATGGCGTGATGACTCGTCCCATCTGGCAGTTGATGAACAGATTACCAATGTTTAAGTCATGCCAATGTGGTAATTTGAGTAATGCGGAATGGTTTGAAGAAAGGGTGGTAAATTTGCCAAGTAGTGTAAGATTATAAAAATGGACAATAAAAATCTCATACTTGTAGGTGGAGGCGGACACTACAAATCTGTAATAGATGAGGCGGAAGGCGCTGGATGGACAATCCTTGGCATTTTAGATGTAGAAAAAAATGTGGGGAGAAAAGTGTTGGGATACAGTATTGTTGGTACAGATGATCAAATTCCCGAATTTGTAAATGAAACGTATTTTATAGTTACTGTCGGTCAAATAAAAGATGCCGGGTTGAGAATAAAATTACATAAAAAAATATTATCAGTAGGAGGAAAATTAGCAACTATCATTGCTTCTGATGCCCATGTATCAAAACATTCGAAGATTGGCGAAGGAACCGTTATTATGCACAAAGCAGTGGTAAATGCAGATGCCAGAATAGGATGTATTATCAATACAATAGCAAATATAGAAAACGATGTGGCGCTTGGTGATTATTGCCATATTTCTACAGACACTATGGTAAATGGAGGCTGTTAGTTGTGTTTGTAAATGGAATCTTGATTACGAAAAAGACAGTCATAGCAGCCAGTTCTGTAATATGCAAAAATATTATGACACATGGAATCTTCCACAACTAATAAATATAGTAAATTATATGAAAGAACCCATTGGTAAATACCGTTTGGCTTGGCTGGATTATTTAAGAGGGTTTTGCGCTCTTGGAATAATGTTATATCATTATTCTTTGTGGGGCATAAACAGTAGAGTAGATGTAGGTACATTTTTGGGGAAAGTCGGCGTATATGGTGTTTCCATGTTTTATGTTCTAAGTGGATTAACACTGTATCAGGTTTATCAGCATAAAATGGAAACTTTTGACAGTATTCGAAAATTTTATATTAAACGTTTTTTTAGGATTTTTCCTTTACTTTGGATCGTAAATATTGCTACAATAATTTTAAATCGTCAAATTCCGGATGTTTACACACTCTTCCTGAATTTTACAGGCGTTTTTGGATTTATAGAATGGGATAATTATATAGCAATAGGCGCTTGGTCTATTGGAAATGAGCTGGTATTTTACATTTTATTCCCCTTGCTTTGTATTTTCTCAAAAAAGAAAAATAAAATGATATTTTTTTCTTTTTCGTTAGTTGTACTTGTTTTGTATATCTATTTCTCTTTTTTCGCACTAAATACAACTACTAGTTTAGATTCACAATGGAAAGACTATGTTAATCCTTTAAATCAAGCTTTCTTCTTTTTAGGAGGCTTTCTTATCGGATTTTTTATGGAAAAAAAGAAAACTAAGAATAAATATTTATTATCTATTCTTATATTGACAATATTGTTGTTTATCTTCTATCCCATATCAGGAAATCAAATACATATTGTTACTGGATGGAATAGAGTTGTTTTTACCTTTATTTGTTTTAGTGTATGTGTGTGTTGCTATAAATTTTCTACAAATTTGTTCCCAATTTTTCATTATCCATTAGTTAAACTTGGAGAAGCAACTTATTCAGTATATCTTATACATCCATTGATCTGGTTTTCAACAGCATTCTTGTCATCACGATTTTTATCCATGAATATTACTTTTCTGATAATTGTATCTGTTATTCTAACTCTGCTTGTAAGTTTGTTTGTTTATCACTTTTTTGAGAAAAAATTAATGAAAATAGGAGAGAACATTATTAAAAGGAAAAAATATGAATAAAGAAATAAATATATTGTTTTTAGGGGGAGCAAAACGTGTTTCTTTGGCTGAGTATTTCATAGAATCCGGTAAGGCAAAAAATATCAATGTGAATATTTTTTCCTATGAATTGACCCCTTATGTGCCAATTGACATAGTAGGGAAAGTTATTATCGGATTAAAATGGAATGACCCTCAAATTTATAACCATCTCATTGAAACTGTAACTACATATAACATAAATATAATTCTTCCATTCCTTGATCCTGCCATATTAATTGCTTGCAGTCTGAAAAAAGAATTGCCTGATGTTTTTATCCCTTGTAGCAATGCAGAAATATGTAACATAACTTTTGATAAGAAGAGATCTGCAGAATGGTTTGCCAAAGAAGGGTTTCCTATCCCAAAAGATTATAGTGATTCTGATTCTATAAAGGAATTTCCCATAATATTGAAGCCTCGCAATGGGTCTGCGTCTAAAGGTTTGCAAGTAATAAACAATCCAAAAGAATTTTATGAATTTGCGAAAGTACATCTACTAGATGATTATCTAATTCAACAATACATTTGTCCTGCAATAGAATATACAGTTGATGCTTACATATCCTGTCAAAGGAAAATTATATCAATAGTTCCTCGTGTAAGATTAGAAACGGTAGGTGGTGAAGCCATAAGAACTATTACGGAAAGAAACGAATCAATTATTTCTTTATCAAAAGACATAATCACAAAAGGTCAATTTCAAGGACCTATAACTATCCAATTTTTAAAAGAAGAAAAATCAGGTACCCCATATCTAATGGAAATTAATCCCCGATTTGGAGGTGGGGTTATTGCATCTATTGCAGCCGGAGCAAATACTTCGTCTTGCATTATTGATGAATTTCTTGGCGTAGAACCTTCCCCTATCATTGAATGGAGAGAAAATATATTAATAACCAGATATTTAAAAGAAGTAGTATTTCAATGCGATTAATAATAGACATGGATGGTACTATTTGTACCGAAGAAAAAACATATAGTCGTTGTTTAGCGCAACCTAAAGAAGGTGCTGTAGAGGCTATCAATATTTTGTATGATGAGGGGAATACGATCATTATTTACTCAGCGCGGACGTGGATGGAGTATGAAATGACAGTCGCCTGGTTGGAGCAATATAAAATAAAATATCATCAGCTGATCATGGGTAAACCAATCGGTGATTATTGGATTGATGATAGAGCTATTTCTTTTGATAATTGGTCAACTGTTGTAAAAAAAATAAAACAATGACAAAAACTATAATCATTGCAGAAGCAGGTGTTAATCATAACGGCAATTTTGAATTAGCTAAGCGGATGATTACAGAAGCAAAAATAGCAGGGGTGGATTATGTGAAATTCCAAACAGCTGTTCCGGAATTGGTGATTTCGAAAAATGCATCGAAAGCCGATTATCAAAAAGTTACTACAGGTCTAGAAGAATCACAACTGGAAATGGCCAAAGCCATTCACCTGCCATTATCGGACTATATTGTCTTGAAAGAGTTATGTGATAAAGAACAAATAGGATTTCTTTCCACTCCTTTTGATTTGGTGTCGATAGATTGTCTGATTCCGCTTAGAATGGATTATTTTAAAATTCCATCGGGGGAAATTACCAATTATCCTTACTTGAAAAAAATAGCAGCTTTAGGTACGCCGGTAATTTTATCTACCGGAATGTGTACGATGGAAGAAATAAGACAAGCTCTAAACATCCTTACATCCGGCAAGCTGACATTGAATGATGTTACCATTCTGCATTGCAATACAGAGTATCCGACCCCAATGGAAGATGTGAATTTGAAAGCTATGCACTCTATGGCTCACGAATTGGGTGTAAAAGTAGGATATTCCGACCATACTTTAGGAATAGAAGTTCCTATTGCAGCTGTGGCGCTTGGCGCAGTGGTTATTGAAAAACATTTTACACTGGATAAAACAATGACCGGACCTGACCATAAAGCTTCATTAGAACCACAGGAGTTGAAGGAAATGGTGAAAGCTATAAGAAACATTGAAAAAGCATTAGGTTCCGGAAATAAAAAACCATCCCCATCGGAAATAAAAAATATGGATATTGCCCGAAAAAGTATTGTGGCGGCAAAACCCATTGCAAAAGGAGAAATTTTTACGGAAGAAAACCTTACGGTGAAACGCCCCGGTAATGGTATTTCGCCAATGAGATGGGAAGAAGTCATTGGAAAAACGGCAAACCGTAACTTTGTAGAAGACGAATTAATTCAGTTATGAAAAAAATTTGTGTTGTAACAGGTACTCGTGCAGAATATGGTCTGATGAGTCGTTTGATGCGATTGATTGAAGAGGATACAGACTTCCGGTTGCAAATTATTGCAACAAATATGCATTTATCTCCGGAATTTGGTGAAACATATAAGGAGATAGAAGCAGATGGATTTACTATTGATAAAAAAGTACCGATACTATCATCTTCTGATACGGCCAATGCAACAGCGAAGTCAGTGGGGATCGGTATCGAAGGATTTGCAGATGCCTATGAAGTTTTGAAACCCGATATGATCATGGTGTTAGGCGATCGTTACGAAATTTTGGCAGCAGTTTCTGCCGCTTTATTTTATAAAATACCGGTTATTCACCTTTATGGAGGCGATCTAACGGAAGGGGCGTATGATGATGCAATTCGTCATGCAATTACAAAAATGTCGCATTTGCATTTTACTTCAACTGAAGAATATCGTCGGCGTGTAATTCAGATGGGAGAACAGCCGGATACTGTGTTTTATGTGGGGGCATTGGGATGCGATAATGTTCGACACGTTCCATTATTGACGAAAGAAGAATTAGAAAAATCTCTCAAATTTCAATTGGATCGAAATACGATACTTGTTACATTTCATCCGGTAACAATGGAAAATCATACTGCTGAAATTCAATTCAAGGAATTGCTTTCGGCGATTGATAGAGTGGATGATTTACGGGTGATTTTTACGATGCCGAATTCGGATACGGATGGAAGAATTATCATAAGTTTGATCAAAAAATATGTGGATGAAAATCCCGAAAGAACAACTTGGTTTAGCTCTTTGGGAATGAAGCGTTATCTTTCCGCATTGCAATATATCGGTGGGGTGGTTGGTAATTCGTCCAGTGGCATTGTAGAGGTGCCAAGCTTTCATATTCCTACCGTTAATATTGGTGATCGTCAAAAAGGGCGTATTGCTGCCGATAGCGTAATTAATTGTTTGCCGGAATTAAATGATATTGTATGTGCACTGAAAAAAATCCGACAAATAGGTCATATCGAAAGTTTAAAAAATATTTCGAATCCCTATGAAAAACCGGATACAGCTGAGAGCATATTGAGAGTTCTCAAAGAAAAAAGCATTATATCAACAATCAAGAAATTCTATGATATTGCTTAAATGATGAATAATATGTCTAAATATACAATTGAAAAATCTGCTTCAGTCAAGGAGGCGTTAATCCGTTTAAACGAATTATCAAGCGATGTGCTTACTTTATTCGTAATGGATGGGCTTCGTTTAATGGGAACTTTAACCGATGGAGATATCAGGAGAGCTTTGATAAAAGATATACCTCTTGATTACCCTGTTGAGAATATAATGAATCGCAACTACAGTTTTATTTCTCCAAATGAAAAAGATATTCAAAAAATCCGATACATTCGTTCTAAAGGAATACAACTGTTACCTTGCATTGATAGTAATAAAACACTTCTCTGCATACATGATCTGAAAAAAAGAAAATCCGTTCTACCCATAGATGCAGTATTGATGGCCGGCGGAAAAGGCGAACGCTTAAGGCCTCTGACTGAAAAAACACCAAAACCGCTACTCACAATTGGCGATAAAGCTATTATAGATTACAATGTAGATAGCCTGATAGAGTATGGAGTCGATAATATTTATGTTACAACCAATTATTTGTCCGAACAAATTGAGAAACATTTTGAAGAAAAACGACAAGGTATTAAAATAAACTGTGTTCGAGAAAAGGAATTCCTTGGAACGATTGCCTCAGTGAAACTTATTGAAAATATTGAAAGTGAAGATGTACTGATCATGAATTCAGATATATTTACAAATATAGATTTTGAGGATTTTTATGACCATTTCTTAGACAATAATGCTGATATGTCTATTGCAGCAATCCCATACTCAATCAATATTCCTTATGGAATTTTCGAGTTAGACAAAGAAAATATTAAAGGTGTCAAGGAAAAACCTACTTACAATTACTATGCAAATGCCGGAATTTATTTAATAAAAAAAGATTTATTAAATTTTATCCCTGATCATACTTTTTTTAATGCGACGGATCTAATGGGGTTACTGATTTCTAAAGGAAAAAACGTTGTTCGTTATCCATTGATGGGCTATTGGATTGATATTGGGAAGCCTGTTGATTATCAGAAAGCGCAAGAAATAAGCAAACATATAAAGCATAAATAAACATGTTGCGAGATAAACGAATTTTAGTAATTATACCTGCCCGGGGTGGAAGCAAGGGTGTGCCGGGTAAAAATATGAAAGTGCTTGGCGGCAAACCTCTGATTTTACACACCATTGATTTGGCTCGTTCATTATTTGATGATGACGACATTTGTGTTACAACTGATGATGAACAGATAATTAATTTGGTTAAGCTAACAGGATTAAAAGTTCCATTTATTCGTCCAAAACATTTAGCAACAGACACTGTGGGCATGTATGAAGTATTACTTCATGCAATTGATTATTATGAACAACACGGCAAATTTTATAATATTGTATTATTATTACAACCTACCTCGCCATTTAGAAAGAAAGAACACATTAAGGACGCCATTTCTTTATATTCAGAAAATATTGACATGGTAGTATCTGTTAAGGAATCTACTTCTAATCCGTATTATAATCTTTTTGAAGAAGATGAGAATGGATACCTACATATCTCAAAAGGAGATGGTGTCTATGTTCGAAGACAAGACTCGCCAAAAGTATGGGAATACAATGGTTCTATTTATGTAATGAATGTCGAATCGTTGAAAAGTAAACCTCTGTCGAAATTTGAAAAAAAAATAAAATATCCTATGGAAAATATCTATTCTATTGATATAGACTTACCTATGGATTGGGAACTTGCGGAGCATTATATTACTCTTTTACCTGAATAGAACATGAAATTATACCTATTTACAAACCGTCTGTTTTTTACACTTATTGGAATAATTAAAATTTTATTGAAATCAAAATTTTCTCCGTCTATAAAAAAAGATAAAGTTGAAGATGGAATATGCTATATATTAGGGAATGGACCTTCTTTGCTGAAAGATATAGAAAACATTCCTGTTGACATCTTATCTAACCAGCAATTATTTGTGGTCAATTTTTTTGCACAAACCGATTTGTACTCAAAGCTACGCCCTATCTATTATCTTTTGGTAGATCCTGCATTTTTTACAAATGACATAGATAAACAGTTACAATCAAAAATTTGTGCTTTATACAATGCCATACAAACAAGAACAACATGGAAAATAACTATTTTTGTTCCGGAAACTGTCTTCACTTATGCGAAGGACTTGTTTGGGCATAACGATATGATAAAAATTACTACATTTAATAATATCACTGTTAAAAAGACATTTAAAAAATTTGACCTTTGGCTGCATGACAAACAATTGGCAACCTATGGTTCCCAGACTGTTTTAAATGTTGCAACCTATTTGGCTACTTATTTAGGATTTAAAGAAATTAATTTATTAGGGGTTGAACATTCTTGGCATAAGGATTATATTATCAATAAAGATAATAGTATATCCATGTTTGATCATCATTTTTATGATGAAAATGAAACTATAAAGCTAGTACCAATACCGAAAGCCCCAGGAGAAAAAGAGCCACCTAAATTACATCAACTACTTAATTACTCCGCTATTGTTTTTGAAACATATCAACTGATTAATGATTATGCAAAATATAAAGGTGCAAAAATTTACAATCGTTGTTCAAATAGTTTCATTGATGCTTTTGAGAGAAAAGAAATGCCTAATCTTGTAAATAACAATAACAATGCCACAACTCATTAATTTAAAAACCATGTCGGATGCACGCGGAAATTTAACCGTTGCCGAAAAAGAAATACCGTTCCCAATAAAGCGAGTTTTTTATATTTATGGTGTAGATGATTCTGTAAGAGGCGGACATCGGCATAAGAAAACAATTCAAGCTGCAATTTGTATCAGCGGAAGTTGCGAAATTTATAATAATAACAATATTGTAGAAGAGCGATTTTTGCTAGATTCGCCCGAAAAATGCCTTATTCTTTATCCTGAAGATTGGCACACGATGTATAACTTTTCGAAAGATGCGATTTTATTAGTGTTAGCATCCGAACCCTTTGATGCAGAAGATTATATTCATGAAAAATATTAAATACCATGATTGAATATGAAAATTTAGGAAAACTCAACGAACCATTTTTCACTCAATATCAAAAACAATTTGACACTGTACTAAAAAGCGGTTGGTATATTTTGGGCAATGCGGTTACCCAATTTGAAAAGGCATTTGCCGAATTTACACAATGTAAATATTGCATAGGCGTTGGCAATGGCTTGGAAGCTATGGTTCTTGCATTGAAATCGTTTAATTTTGAACCAAACAGCGAAGTAATCGTTCCTTCCAATACCTATATTGCTACTATATTGGCAGTATTGCAAGCCGGATTGAAACCTGTTTTGGTAGAGCCGGATATTCGAACGTATAATATTGATTCCGAAAAAATTGAAGAAAAAATCACATCCCGTACGAAAGCTGTTTTGGTCGTACACCTTTACGGGCAAGCCTGCGAAATGGACAAGATTGTGTCTATTTCGCAAAAGTACAATTTAAAACTTATTGAAGATTGTGCGCAATCGCATGGGGCAACTTTTAACGGACAACAAACCGGTAGTTTTGGCGAATATGGCGCTTTTAGTTTTTACCCTACAAAAAACTTAGGCGCTTTGGGCGATGCCGGTGCTGTTACTTGCAATTCCGAAGAATTGGCTCAATCCATTAAACGATTGAGAAATTATGGTTCAGATGTAAAATACTACAACAAAGTAGCCGGTCATAACTCACGTTTAGATGAGTTGCAGGCAGCCTTTTTGTCAGTAAAGCTGGAAGCTCTTGCCGGCATTAATGAACATAAACAAAAGTTGGCAAAATTATACAATGAAAGTTTAAAAAATGATTTTATAAAACCTTTCGTCATACCCCATGCCACACATGTTTATCATATTTACAATATCCGTCACCCCGAACGCAATAAATTGCGTGAATATTTGTTGAAAAATGACATAAAAACCGAGATTCATTATCCTGTAATACCTGTAAAACAGGAAGCTATGAAAAACATTTTCAACAGAATAGAAACACCCATTGCCGAAGAAATTCATAACACGACTTTGAGTTTGCCTATTTCGTACTTTCATACCGAAAGCGATATTATAAAAGTAATTGACGTATTAAATAAATTTTAAGCTATGATGCACTCTTTTATATACGATATAACACCCCCTTTTATTACCAAGCTATACCTGCGATTTTTTAAAAAATCGGGATGGTTTGGAAATTATTCCAGTTGGGAAGAAGCAGAGAAAAAATCGGAAGGATACGATAATGAAATTATTTACGATAAAGTTTTGAATGCTACATTGCATGTTAAAAATAATCCGAACTGTTACGAGCGCGACTCTGTAATATTTTCGCCCATCGAATATCATTATCCTGTGCTTGCCAATTTGCTTTGGATTGCCCAGCAATCGGGCAATAATTTGCATGTAATTGATTTCGGGGGCGCTTTGGGTAGTACTTATTTTCAGCATAAATTTTATTTTGATACAATTGAAAGTTTTTCATGGAATGTAATAGAACAAGATGGATTTGTTGAACGGGGAAAGCAGTATATAGAAACAGACAAACTGCATTTTTACAGCACAATAGAAGAATGCTTGACCAATAGTAAAAGTAAGCCCAATGTACTGTTACTTTCAAGCGTTCTTCAATATTTGCCTGATCCATATAAATTTATCGAACAATTTATTAATTTCGATTTTGATTATATCTTAATTGATCGTACTGCGTTTATTGAAGGTAACACCGACCGTATCACGATACAAAAAGTATTCAAATCTATTTATCCAGCAAATTATCCAGCCAGGTTTTTTAATGAAGAAAAATTTATACATTTTTTCGTAAAGAAATATGAAATAGAGGCTGCATTTGATAGTGTAATTGATACAACCAATATTTCCACTACATACTACAAAGGATTTCTTTTTAAATTGAAACATGCTTAATTTTTGCACTTTATTCGATACATTTTATTTATCGCGCGGGTTGGCTCTTTATGAGTCGTTAGAACAACATTGTGCCCAATTCCATCTTTATATTTTTGCATTTGACAACAAATGCTTGCATTTTTTGCGTGAACAAAAACTGAAACATGCTACTATTATTTCTTTGCAGGAATTTGAAGATGAAGAATTGTTAAGAGTTAAACCTACCCGCACTCGCGGGGAATATTGCTGGACATGTACATCGTCTACCATTTTATTTGTTTTAAATAATTACAACGTAGATAATTGTACCTATTTAGATTCAGATCTTTATTTTTTCTCATCGCCACAAGCTTTGTTTGACGAAATGGGCGATAATTCGGTACTAATTACACCTCATCGCTATACAAAACAATACGACCAAAACGAAAGAACTGGTATTTATTGCGTACAATTTGTTACATTCAAGAAAGATGAAAAAGGGTTGAAAGTTTTGAATTGGTGGCGTAACGCCTGTTTGGAATGGTGTTATAATAGAATGGAAGATGGAAAATTTGGCGATCAAAAGTATTTAGACAACTGGCCAACACAATTCTACGGAGTGCATATTTTACAACATTTAGGTGGCGGCGTAGCCCCTTGGAATATGCAACAGTATAGTTTTACTAAGGCAGAAAATAAAATCATTGGAAAAGAACTTGCAACTACCAAGACGTTTGAACTTATATTTTTTCACTTCCATTCGCTAATGTTTGTAAGTCCAAGCTATTTCTCGCCTCGTCCGTATTATAAACGCAATAAATCTGTAATAGAATTGGTTTTTAATCCTTATGCAAAAAAGATAAAACAATTAAGAAATAAATATCCTTTTGTTTCTCAATCGGAAAAATACCTTGGAGGAATTAAATTCTTTAAATATTTAGCAGAACTTTTTGTTAGAAGAGGGTTTAAAGAAATTCGTTTTGTTTGGTTATTACATAAATAAAATGGATTCGGGTGCATGTCAAATTGCATTACGCAGTTTTTTTAAATGAACTTAAAAGTTCTATATAACAAGTGTTTTTTTTTGACTGAATTTGTCAATTGTGCTAGTGTTACGTTAATCGCCAAATGACGGATATAATCTTTTTAATTTCACTCTTGCATCTTTCGTGGTAAATTGCCAGTTGACCACAGCGTTCTTATTATTACGATGTTCCTGCCATGCATTTACTTGCTTTTCTATTTCTTTCATTGTTGCTATATGCCTGTTTAAGCATTGCTTGTTTATACTTCATGCGGTCTATTTTTGTGAGTTGTCAATATCAAAGAATTGAAATTTAAGATTCAAAAGACTGATCAATTCGTTTTGATATTTATCGTTTATAATTGCAAAAAAATCTTTTATTGTTTGATGAAAGTCTTTG
>JAVBLV010000117.1:0-23925 GCA_031553195.1 Bacteroidales bacterium | reverse complement strand
AAGCAACAATCCTTCGTTGCCGGTTTATTATAAGATTACATTCAGCGAAGCCGCTTTGGCCGCCGGATTCAGCAATATGAGCACATTTGCATTGTTGACCGACACGGTTATCCGCATTGCCATTCCGGCAAATGTCAGAACAGCTTCCTATTTGGGACATTTGACCGTGCAAAACGACTGTGCTTCAAATGGCAACGTTTATGATTTTGTAATAGATATTATGAATGACGTGACGATCACTCAACAACCGCAATCCGAAAATATTATTTGTGAAGACAGCGGTTTCCTTCATTTGGAAGTGAAAGCCACCGGCGCCAATTTGACTTATCAATGGTATAGAAACGGTTTGCCTATTTTTGGCGCCACGACCAACGTTTTTGAAAAAGAAAATGCCGATGCTTCCTACTACGGCACTTATACGGTGGAAGTTACCGGCAGTTGCGGTTCGGTGATGAGCAATCCTGCCGAGGTGAAAGGCAACGATGTGTTCATTATGGTAAAATGGGACGATGTGCTCTTTGTTTCGCGCCGCGATTCGGCAGGCAACCGTTTGGAAATAAAATCATTTCAATGGTACCGCGTGTATGACGACGGCCGTATGTTGCCCATTCTCGAAAAAGGCCATTCGCAATATTATGCCGAAAAAGGCCTGAGCGGAACCTTTGCCGTGGAAGTTACCTATTCTAACGGCGCCAAACGCATGAGTTGTCCTTACACGTTGATTCCGGTGGGAAAAGGCGTCATCCGAATTTATCCTAACCCAAGTAAAGTAAACGAAAAAATCAATGTTTCACTGGATTTACCTGGCGATATGGCAAAAGGCTCCATTATTGAAGTATTCGATATGCTTGGAAAATTAATTGAAAAGAAAGTTATTTCGCAAGCTGTTACTGAATTTTATTTGAATGTGGCAGCAGGTACTTATGTATTTAGAATTACAGAACCTAATGGGGATATTACAACAAAAAAAATAATTATAAAATAAATTTATATTTTCTATAATCAAAACCATACTAAAATGAAAAATTTGAAATTATTTAAAACAATCGGATTATTACTTATCATGCTTATTATTGCAGGAAGTCTTAAAGCGCAAAATTATTCGGTAACTGTAAAAGTAAACTATCTTCCGGTCATTGTACCGAATGCGCCCACTAACACACCCAACATCTACGATGTTTGTAAAGGTGTTGAACTAAACTTGAAAACGTTGTATGTAGCCCATGTGGACACAAACAATGTAGCTCTTCCGGACAATGCTTACACTCTTGTATTCAGTACAATTGCCGGTGATTTTACCACCAACCCGATTGTTGGCCCTGATTATGAATATATCTTAACAGCCAACAGTCAAACCATTTACGCAAAGGTTACGATGACCAATGCCACATCCTGTACAAACGACACCTTTTCGTTTGTGCTGAATGCCAAGCCTCAACCTACGTTCTTGACATCCGCCATCCAAACGTGTTATGGCGTGAATGTGGACTTGACGTCTGCCATAGGAACCATTACCAACGGAGGAACAGCGCCGCTTAAAGAAATCAGTACTGACAGTTTGAATTTCAATGCCAATCTTGTGGCTAATCCGACAAATTACGACGCAACAGGTTTGGGCACACTGAACGGGGGCGATTATAAATTCTATGCCCGTGTTGAAAATGTAGATGCCGGTTCGGAATGTTACAGCGAAATCGTTCCTTTTATCCTGCATATCGACACTATGCCGACCTTGGTGTTGACACCGGCAGCCGCTGCCAATACCAGCGAGGCTTGCGACGGAACAACCATCAATCTTGAAAATTTTGTGACTTCGGTTACGCCAACCAATGCTTCTCTGATTTTCTCTATCAATGATCCTAACTTCACTACACCTATCACAGGCGCCGGTGCGTTGTCATACACACTTAACCGAAGCAACACAACTCAAGAAAGCCTGACCATCTATGTGAAAGCACACATGAACACTACCGGTTGCGAAAGCGTGGGCGCCGAAGTGAAAAGTTTCACTTTGTTAGTGAACCCAATGCCAACCGTTACTTTGGCTGTGAATGCCGACGGTTCGCAAGTGTGCGACGCTACAACTATTAATTTGTCAACATACGTAACCGACTCTACGGCTGGTTCTACCTTGGAATTTGCTACCGACGCCAATTTCACGAACATTATTTCCAACCATTCGGCTTATGTGTTGAACTATGGAAACACCACCACACAAGATTTACCATTGTGGGTAAGAGCAACCTTGCCTTCCACAAGCTGTACATCTGTGGGCGCCGCCGTACAAAGCTTCACTTTGAAAGTGGAACCTGCACCCACTGTGAAAACAATTACTGCTGGGCTTTCTCACGGATGTTCTAATAACATAATTGCTTATGAAATTACATCACCTCAAGTTGGCGTATCTTATTTATGGTCTGCCATTGGCGGTACAATACAAGGTACTCCTCCTACAGCTGCGAAAGACTCTGTACTTTGGGGTATTGCTAGCGCAAATGGACAAGTTCAAGTGGTTTATACATTGACAACCAATGGAAAAGCTTGTTCGAGAACGGCTACGGAAGATGTAAACATCCTGCAATCGCCAACCAACGTGAACCTCGAAATTGTTAGCGGCAACGCCGAAACTTGTGACGACGGAACCAATAACATTGCGTTGAAAGTAACTGTTGATGGCGGTACAGCCAACTATGTTATCGACTATGGTTGGTCGCCAAACAATGGAACGGCCACCGTTTCTACTATAGGCGGAAGCAATACCGTTACCTTCGACGTAACACCTGCACAAAAGGGCGTGAACTACACTTATCAGTTAATTAAAGTAACTGACGCCAACAGCTGTAAATTCATCATACCTTAATTTAATTTTGAAGTAAAATAAAACCAAAATCTCCAAGTGCACAGCGTGCACAACAAAAACACAAAGTGTGCTTGGGGGTTATTTAATTGAGAGTTGAGAATGTTTTTTAGTGGAAAGTGGAAAGTCGAAAACTGAAAGTGGAAATACAGAATACTGTAAAAAAACTAAACAATTAAACAGTTAAACAACTAAACGCGCCTAAGCAAATAACCAACTCAACATAAAACTATGTGCTTCTATGTGTCTATGTGGTAATTATTTAATTGAGAGTAGAGAATGTTTTTTAGTTGAAAATTGAAAACTGAAAGTGAAAAATACAAAATACTGTAAATATTTCAATGTTCTGTAAAGAATAAACAATTAAACAGTTAAACAACTAAACAAACCTATAAACCTAAACAAATAACCAAATCAGCAATAAAAATGAAACGATTTATTTTCATATTAACCATGCTATTGGCCACAGTGGCGGCCACAGCGCAGCAGAAGGGCTTGTACCTCACGGCCGGTTTGGGTTTGGGTGCAAACAATTTCCGCTACACTTTGGACAATAACAACACCGGCATTCCCCAATTGGGTTTTGGCGGAAGCGTGGGCGTGCAGTATTTTTTCACCCGTCATTGGGGATTGGCTACCGGCTTAGGCATTTCCTTCTACAATAGTAAGGGACACTATGCCAACGCTTGGGACAACGATCCGCAACATTATTCTTTCGACAATATGTATGACGATGATTTCCGTTATGTTTTTGGTAATGATTATACCAACTACACCCTGCGCTTGAGTTTGGACAATTGGACGGAAGTACAACAAGGTTATTTCCTCGAAATCCCGTTGATGCTGATGTATCAGACCAAATGGGGCGCTTCGCAAAGCTGGGGCATGTATTTTGGCGTGGGCGCCAAGGCGCAGATTCCGGTCATCAGCCAAACCTATGAGGTGAAAAGCGGCAGCGAACTCGATGTTTCGGCCTATTACCCAACACCCGATTTGGTATTGCCCGAACCCGACGGCCCCGATGTGAGCTGGCACGGCTACGGCACCAACGATAAAATCACTTACAATGGCGATATGGATGTGAAGACGAGTTTTGCCTTGTCGGGCGAAATAGGTTTTTTGAAAACCCTTAGCCCGCGCGTGGACTTGACTTTGGGCGCTTATTTGGATTATGGCCTGAATAATATCAAAGACGGAAATAAAATTGAAGGCGACTACCTGATTGGCCCCGAAAATAACGCCAAAACCATCCATCCGTCAAACTATGTGGGCGACAAGCTGCAATACAACGGCTATGTCAATTCCCATGCCGTGGACAACGTGAATTTGTTTGGAATAGGGGGAAAGATTGGTGTGAGGATCAAAATAGGGAAATTGGAAGACATCAAACAAAAGGTAGATGAAGAACCTGTTATTCCGCAAAAATCACGGATTGATACTGTTTATGTCATCAACCTGACGAAATCTTGTGACACTTGTCCGAAACAACCTTCTACACCATCTGAAACAGTTAAACCCAAACCGCAAGACGACGATTTGAGGATTCTGTCCGAACCCATCTTCTTCGACCTGGATAAAGATATATTAACTAAAGCTTCTATTATCATTTTAAACAAAAAAATAACTATCCTTGAAAAATACCCTGAAATTCAATTGCTTATAACGGGAAATACCTGTGATTTGGGCAGTAGTAGTCATAATTTGGATTTAGGACAGCGACGAGCTAATGCCGCTAGGAAATATTTGGAAAATCATGGAATCAGTAAAATCAGATTAAACACTGTTAATCAATCATTTGCAAATCCATTAAAACCAAATATCAATGAGGAAAATCGCGAAATGAATCGTCGTTGTGATTTTTATCCGATAGGATTTTGATTTAATTGGAATAGAGGAAAAGTATTTAAAATATTCTAAACCAGACTTAAATAAAAGTTTGAAATAGAAATAACGAAAAGAAATTTTTTATTTATTAAAAAGGGTGTTCAAAATAAATTGACACCCTCTTTTATTTAGTTGCAAAGGGCAAAGAACTAATATTTACTCGTCATCTAGAAATGGATTCTTTTAAAAAGTTAGGGCAACATTGCGAAATATCATAAAATTTTTAGACAGCTCCTTAATTTCAGACTATTTATTTCTTCATTTTAAGAGCATAACATCTTCCAAAAAACTTCATTTATCAAAAATCCTCAGTCTTATTTACTCGCTTAATAATAAAAGCATCCGGAAAAATAGAAAAAGAAATACCTTTGCACTTTTTATATTCATCTATATTTCATGAAAAACGCTAAGGGTGTTGTATTTGCATTGGTTTCTTCGGGCACGTTCGGGCTCATTCCTTTGTTTTCCATCTCATTAATGAGAAACGGAATGGGGTTGCCTAGCATTCTCTTTTATCGTTTCTTATTCTCAGCCATTATGATGGGAGGAGCATGCCTTGCGCAAAAAAAGAATTTCAAAATATCTACGAAAGAATTCAATAGAACATTCATTCTTGCTTTGTTTTATGCTGCTACAGCATTGGGATTGATTTACTGCTATCTTTATATTCCAAGCGGCGTAGCTACTACAATACACTTCCTTTACCCTGTATTGGTAACTGTCATCATGACAACTTTTTATAAAGAAAAGAAGTCGGCGCTTTTATTTTTATCTGCCGTCTTTTCGCTTATTGGCGTGGGTTTTCTAACATGGTCGGGAGGAAGCATGCTGAATCCGACAGGAATTTTTATCGCGTTGGGTATTGTAGTAACCTATGCCATTTACATTGTGGGCATCAATAAGTCGGGCGTAGAAAAAATAGATTCACAAACGTTAACCTTTTATATTTTGTTTTTTACCGCTTTTATTTTAGGAATATTTGCTTTTTCAACGACAGGTATTCAAAAAATCTCCAATAGTTTTGAATGGGCGAATCTTTTACTATTGGCTTTTCTCCCTACCGTAATTTCAAATTTGACATTGGTTCTTGCTATTAAATATGCAGGTTCTACCATCGCTTCTATTTTAGGTTCCATGGAACCGTTGGTAGCCGTTATTATCGGGATTCTTTTTTTCAACGAGGATTTCGGATTTTTTAGTTCCATAGGATTATTACTCATTCTGACCTCGGTTGTGTTAGTCATTTTCTTAAGCAAAAGGCAAGATGTAACGAAAAATGACGATAAGTAATAGTCCGTTTATCCAAAATAATTGACAAAATATTCCAGTAAAATAATTAAATTTGCATTGTTCTATTTCTCAAACAAAAAACTTTCAAATTCAATTTATTATGAAAACAATTCATGCTATTACCGCTCTTCTCTTACTAATAACATTGGGAATATATTCCTGTACGCCCAAACAAGATCAAAATCAAAGCCAAGGACCCAAAACTGTAAGCGGATGGGTTCTCGATGCTTCGATGAATAACATTATGATTGTTAGCCATTCCGGCGACACGCTAAATATAAGCGTCATGGACGCCGATCCTACAAATGTTCCCGGCGTTTTGATAAATGATTCCGTAGAAATAACTTATTCCATAGAGAAAGGAACAGAAACTTCAGATATATTGAAAGCGATAAAACTTGTTATCACGCATCATTCACCCTATTTTTATATTGCCGGAACGTGGGTACAGCCCAATCCTATAAAACCTCAGGAAATGCAAGGATTTATATTAAATCAAGACGGCACGGCTTCTTCTGTAAACATGGCCACTTTGATTTTTAAAAATTGGATTTTAAAGGATGCTACGCTTTTATTAACCAGCGAAAGTATTGGTAACCGACAAACTATTAAAAGTACCGATACCTTAAAAATCGTAAAATTAGATGCCGACTCATTAATTCTTTCTCGCTCAAATGAAATTTTATGGCGCTTGGCTCGTCAAAAATAAACGAAATCAAGTCTACATTTTTAAGAATTGTTGATGTACAAATTACTAAGAAGTTGTTTAAATTTTAAACGAAATAATATAAACAATTAGTTACCAGCACTTTGTATTGATAATTTTCGTAACTTTGTGATTAAGAATCAATTAATCAAAAAAGATGTAAATTTATCCAACGGACTTAACCGACAGCCAATGGTCAAAGATAGAAAAGTTTTTTAGAAAAAGAAAGCGTAAGCATTCTTTACGAGAAATAATAAATGCCTTACTCTATATAACAAAAACCGGAATTCAATGGCGCATGTTGCCCTATAATTATCCTAATTGGAAATTGGTGTATTATTATTTTCGTCGTTGGACAGGCCAAGGTTTAATATAGGAAATACATGATTCATTGCGTGGTTATTGTCGCCGGCAAGCAGGTAGAAATGAAAGTCCAAGTATGGGACTTTTAGATAATCAAAGTGTAAAATCTTCTTGCATAACTGAAGATAAAGGATACGGTGCAGCAAAAAAAGTTACAGGTAGAAAGCGACATATAATAACAGATATAATGGGTTTTATACTGGCTATTGTTATACACAATGCCAATATTCAAGACAGAGATGGGGCAAAATTGGTTCTCAAAGAATTACAGTATAAAATATCCTTTATTGAAAAAAGTGTTGGCTGATGGCGGGTATAGAGGGGCTTTACTAGAATGGACGTTATTAGCTTTGGGGTGGACATTAGAAATTGTAGCAAAGGTTAGTGGAACATCTGTTTTTTCTGTAATACCAAAAAGATGGGCGGTTGAAAGAACCTTTGGTTGGTTCAATTTCAATAGAAGACCCGCTAAAGATTATGAAGTAGTTAATGAATGCAGTGTTGCTTTTATTCAATTAGCGATGATTAGAATAATGCTTAATAGAATTCATAAATAAAATTTAGACAATCTCTTAGAGGTTGTCTAAAAATTTTCCTATGACGTATTTTGAGTCTAAAAATGCACTTTTTTGTCGGAATTTTTACCAAATAGCGTTACTATTCTTGAAAAATCCCGCCTGCAAAATGGCCATTTTTATCTCTCAAAATCTTTTCCACAAAAATTTAGACAACTTCTTAAACTGTAGAATAATTTATGTTTTTATCTTGCCAGTTCTTTTAAAGTAGACATATTTTTAATTGTAATTTTTTTCTTTTCAATACAGATAAGGCCTTCCTCTTCCAAAAGATTTAAAGAACGCGCCAAAGAAGGCCTTGTAACGCCAAAATAATCTGCCAGTTCTTGCTGCGTTTCGGTTAGCAAAATATATGTTTTTTGTTGTTCTTGCGCCCGTTTCAGAATAAATGCCGCCAATTTATTTTTGATGGTTTTAAAAGCCAGAAAGGAAATTTTTTCGGAAAGAAATTTGCTTCGATTCGAAATGAGCGTTAAATAGTTGACGAGAATATTTTTGTTCTTTTGCAAGAGTTCTATAAAAACATGTTTTTCAATAAATACGAGCCGCGAATTTTCCAATGTCGTTATGGTAACCGGAAAAATATTTTGTTCGGCAAATAAAAAAGCATGCGCAATGGGAGACGGCGCTTTTATTTCTTCTATTTTAATTAATTTCCCCGATTCGTCAATCATTTCCCCGCGCACGCCTCCTTCAAGAATAATTATTAAATGTTCGCATTTTTCGCCTAATAAGGCAACGATATTCTCCGAAGGAAATTTTTGCAGAGAGTAACCGTAAATTTTTAATAAATTCTCCAGTTCCTCTTTGGATACTCCTCTAAATAAAGGACATTTGATTAATAATTCGATAATTTCCATAACCGGCTTAACTTAAAGGGATTTTATTCAATGACCTTGAAAATATATTTTAAAAATCAATGTAATACATCGTAGATAAAACGCTTTTCCACCCAAATAGTTGTTAAACCGCATCTGTAATTCTTGCAAAATTTTGATAGCAAGATAAATTTTACTTCTACAGAATATTCTTTCACAATATTTTAAATAATGGTTTTATATAAGCGACTATGCAGGATGATTGGCGTTAATCGGTTACCACTATAGCAACATGGTCTTACACAACGTCTAAAAAATATCTTGGAATCCAACGTACGTTCGTGCTATACCTTCAAAACAAACAAACCATCAATAATTAACCGGCTTTTTCCGAGACTTTTCTTCTGCATCAAATCCCCGCTTTAATAAAGAAGGCGTGGTTAAAGTGGTTAAAACGCCCATGATGACCAAAATTGAAAATATCTCCAGATCAATTAACCCTGATTGATAGGCGATATTGGCAATTACCAACTCCATGATCCCTCTGGCATTCAAACCAATTCCAATAATCATCGATACCTTGTTATTCAATCCGGCAAGTTTTCCGCCCAAGTATCCGCCTGCTATTTTCGATAAATAAGAAACCAACAAAATAGCAATCAGTAATCCATAATTTTGTATGGCCGCAAAACTGAATTCAAGTCCGATTCCTGCAAAAAATATAGGCGCCAAAAACCCCATTGCCAAACCATTGGTTGTTTTGCTAATAGCGGTAAAATAAGTTTTCCCTACTAAATTCTCGCTCACCAACATAGCTGCAAAAAACGCGCCGATGATAAAATGAAAGCCAAGCAGTTCCGTAATAGTTGAGAAAGCCAAAACAAAAACAAAAAATATAGCGAACAAAGACTCTTTTCCTCTAAGTAAGGATAATATGGTATTTAGATTCTTTTCTATGTAATTATCCCGGTTCGATAATTTCTTAACTAAATAATAACTCAGGAATAGGATGATGATAAATACCGACAATTTTAATACTGAAATGGCAGATACTTCGAGAATAGACCCTAACGTCATGTCGGTATCTTTAACATTGAGAATAACTCCCAACATTGTTAAGGCCAACACATCCTCGAAAATGGCCGCTGAAATGATCTTTTGTCCGGCGCTGGAGTTGAGTTTTCCCAAATCCATCAAAATCCGTATGCTCACAGGCAAAGCCGTTATGGCAATGCAAAGTCCGATGAATACCGTTGTCATTACGCTTTTACCGAAAAAATAACCCACAGCAAAACCCCCAAGAATCGGAAGAAAAAATGCCGTTATGGCAATGATGCCATTTTTCCCCTTAAGGGACTTCATTATATTATCTACATTTACTTCCAGCCCGGCAATAATAACTAACAAAAAAACGCCTAAGTCCGAAATTACTGCAATGGCTTCCGTTCTATGAATAAGGTTGAGTACGGTTGGACCCAAAATAATTCCGGCAATGATTTCCCCAATCATAGAAGGTTGCTTAAAACGTTCGAATACTTCTCCTAAAAGCCTTGCCGCAACGAGTAAAATCAATAAGTTTGTGAAAAGAGGTAATTCAAAATGCGGTAACTCAATATTCATCTGTTTCTATTTTGGGTTTAGATTGTTTGATCGGTTTATTTTTAATTTCTACATTCCAGTTGCGAACCTGTTAATTGAAAATGTGTTTTTAACGATAAATGATGAATAATGAGAGATGAATAAGTTTTTAAGCTATAAACATTCTTCATCGCTTTTCATTATGAGGGGACTTCTGATAAATTTTCAATTGTCTGATTATGGTTGTCAATTCGCTTATAACCATGGCGGTTGCTCCCCAGATGATATTTCCCGAAATTTTATAACAGGGCGCTTTGAACCGGGGGTTGTATCCTGAATTTATTTCTACAGAAGAAATGTTTTTAGGATACAAAAATTCTTTTAATGGGATTTCGTGTACACTTTGTACCTCTTCGATTTGTAAATGAAAAGAAGGCTTTTTTGTAAGAAAGCCAATAACAGGCAATATAAGGAAATTACTTGGCGGAATATATAATTGGGATAGACTTCCCAGAACTTCCACAGTGGCGGGCTCTATGCCGATTTCCTCTTTGGCCTCGCGAAGAGCGGTAACAATCAGTGTAGAGTCCTGTTTTTCCCAACGTCCTCCGGCAAAAGCCATTTGTCCGCTATGCACGCCATCATATTCTGTCCTTTTTATTAAAGCCGTAAAATATTCCCCATCCTTCAGATAAATAGGAATTAACACTGCCGCCTTGCGCGCGTTCTCAAAATTTCCATTTTCAGTTTTCAAACTTTCAATCCTTATTTCGGGCGCCATTTGTAAATGCGCCTTTTTTGCCGGTAATTTTTGTTGTAATATAGATTTAAGTTCTTGTATAAATAATTGCATATCCTAATTGAAATTATCGAGCAAGCTATTGTTTTGAACAAAGAAAATTTAAGTGCAAAGGTACAAGGAAAAAAGAATAAAGGAATAGAGTAAAGGGGATCAAGTAACTGTTTGAAATTTTAAGGAAAAGATTTTGAGAGATAAAAACAGCGAGTTTGCCGACGGGATTTTTCAAGAATAGTAGCGCTATTTGGTAAAATTCCGACAAAAAAGAGCGTTTTTAGATCCAAAATACTTCATGGAAAAATTTTTAAACCGTTACCAGGAATAATTTCCCTTCTCCCTTATTTCCTGTCTCCGCTTTTTGTGTTACTTTGCATTCATTTTAACGCTAAAATATTTGTTTTGCCACAAACTAATTTTGGGTATTTTGCAGTTATATATAATCATTCTTTTTCAGCAATAATTGTTTTGAAAATAGCAAATCTGTTATGAAGAAAACCACCAAACGAATTCTTATCCTGTGTATTGTTTTATTGATTGCCGGAATGGCAGCCTTTCCATTTGTAAGAAATTATGCCACACGAGAAGAACCCTCCAAAGAAAAATCCGAAAAAGGGAAACCTTCTTCAACACCGGGTAAAAATAAGCCTTTGAATGTAAATGCAGAAGTGTTACAATTTGTTTCCTTGACAGATATTATTCGCACCACGGGTAGTTTGCTGCCCGACGAAGAAGTAGACCTTTCTTTTGAAACATCCGGAAAGATTACTTCTATTTTGTTCCGAGAAGGATCAAAGGTGAAGAAAGGACAATTATTGGCAAAAGTCAATGACAATCTGTTGCAAGCAGAGTTAAAAAAATTAGAAGCCCAGCTTCCCTTGGCCAAAGATCGCGTATTTCGACAGAAATCGTTGTTAGCCAAAGACGCCATTAGTCAGGAGGCCTATGAACAAGTGGTTACGGAATTGGATAAACTCAATGCCGATATCGATCTGGTAAAAGCGCGTATAGCCCAAACAGAATTGCGCGCGCCTTTTGATGGAACAATTGGGTTACGCATGGTGAGCGAGGGGGCTTATACTTCGCCTTCTACAGTGGTGGTAAAGTTGATAAAAATAAAACCTTTGAAAATCGATTTTTCCATTTCAGAACGCCATGCCACCGAAATCAGGCAAGGAACCAACATTGAATTTGAGTTGACCGGCTCATTAAATAAATACAAAGCAACGGTGTATGCCGTAGAATCGACAGTAGATCCAAAAACCCGGACATTGAAGGTGCGCGCCACTTATCCTAACGCCAACGAAAGCGTATTGCCGGGACGGTTTGCAAGCATCGAAATAAAACTTCATGAAATAAAGAATACGCTAGCCATTCCCAGCGAAGCTGTTATTCCCGAAATGGGAAGAGATATTGTTTATCTTTATAAGAACGGAATTGCTGAGCCGGCGGAAATAAACAAAGGTCTGCGCACCGAATCAAGAGTACAGGTACTGAGCGGTTTGTCGGCAGGCGACACCCTTATTACAACAGGAGTTATGCAATTGAGAAAAGGGGCCGCTATTACTATAGACGATATCCAATCAAAATAAAGAATCGAATTTATTGAAAATAGATCCTTCAATGATTCAATTCTTCAAACGTTATAAATATGAACATATCCGAACTAAGCATTAAACGTCCTGTATTGGCAACGGTTTTTATTCTTATCATTTTCCTTTTTGGAATTATTGGATATAACTATTTGGGCGTAAGGGAATATCCGAGCGTAGACACGCCAATTATTACAGTAAATGTAAGTTATCCGGGGGCTAATGCGGATATTATTGAAAACCAGATAACCGAACCATTGGAACAAAGTATTAACGGCATACCCGGTATTCGTTCTTTATCGAGCGTCAGCAGGCAAGGTTCCAGCCGGATTACAGTGGAGTTTGAGCTTAATGTGGATATGGAAAGGGCTGCCAATGATGTGCGGGATAAAGTTTCGAGAGCGCAACGTTATTTGCCGAAAGATTGCGATCCGCCTACAGTAGAAAAATCCGATGCCGATGCCACGCCTATCCTTCAAATTACAGTTCAAAGTGATAAACGTTCCTTATTAGAGTTAAGCGAAATTGCCGATCTGACGGTTAAAGAACGTTTGCAAACCATTTCCGACGTAAGTTCGGTACAAATATGGGGAGAAAAACGTTACTCTATGCGCTTGTGGCTCGACCCTGTGAAAATGGCAGGGTACGGTATTACTCCCACAGATGTGAAGAATGCCATAGACAGGGAAAATGTGGAACTTCCGTCCGGCAGCATAGAAGGCAATACTATAGAATTGACTATCCGCACCTTAGGATTAATGCACACGCCACAGGAATTCAATGATTTGATTATAAGAGAAGATGGTACCAGTATTATTCGGTTCAGCGATATAGGAACTGCCGAACTAGGCCCCGAAGATCAAAAAAGTATTTTTAGTATAGATGGCGTGCCTATGGTAAGCGTGGTGGTAGTTCCCCAACCGGGAGCCAATCACATAGAAATTGCCAATGAGGTATATCTTAGGGTAGAGCAGATGAAAAAAGATTTGCCCGAAGATGTGCAAATAGGGTTTGGTTTTGACAATACTAAGTTTATCCGTTCTTCTATTGCTGAGGTACAAGAAACAGTATACATTGCTTTTGCCCTTGTAGTATTGATCATTTTTGTTTTTTTGAGAGATTGGCGGGTTACCTTGGTTCCTGTTATTGTTATTCCGGTTTCTTTGGTAGGAGCGTTTTTTGTGATGTATGTGGCCGGATTTTCGATAAATGTATTGTCAATGTTGGCGGTGGTTTTGGCGGTTGGTTTGGTTGTAGACGATGCTATTGTTGTTACCGAAAATATTTATGTTAAAATAGAGAAAGGAATGTCGCCCCGAGAGGCGGGAATAGAAGGTTCCAAAGAAATCTTTTTTGCGGTGATTTCTACCACTATTACTTTGGTGGCGGTTTTCTTCCCCATCGTGTTTTTACAGGGAATGACAGGACGGCTTTTCAGGGAGTTCAGTATCGTTATTTCCGGTTCTGTTCTGATATCTGCATTTGTAGCGCTCACCTTTACCCCTATGATGGCTACTAAGTTATTGAGAAGAAGGGAAAAAAGAAATTGGATTTATAAAAAGACGGAACCTTTCTTCGAAGGGTTAAATAATGTATACGGCCGATCGTTAAATTATGTGCTTTCTCATAAACGAGGAACTATCTTTGTTACCTTGATTATGATAGGTCTTATCGTTTTCTTATGGAAGGCGGTTCCTTCCGAAATGGCGCCTTTGGAAGACCGCTCTCAAATATCCATTAATACAAGAGGTCCGGAAGGTTCGACCTTTGAGTTTATGCGGGACTATACGTATAGCGTCTCGGAATTGGTAGATTCCCTGGTTCCGGAAAGGGTAAACAACATGGTACGGGTTTGGTCGGGAAGCGGGAATGTTCGTATTTCGTTGTCTGATATTAAAGACAGGGAACGAAGTCAGATGGAAATTGCCGACCAACTTTCGGAGGCGGTTAAAAAGAAAACCACAGCCAGGGCTTTTGTACAGCAACAATCTACCTTTGGCAGCCGGCGTTCGGGAATGCCGGTGCAATATGTATTGCAAGCGCCTAATTTGGATAAACTAGCAGAATATCTTCCGAAATTTATGGATAAAGTCGGAGCGAGCCCTGTATTTCAAATGACGGATGTGGATTTGAGATTTACCAAGCCCGAAACCCAGATAGAAATTAATCGCGACAAAGCCAGCATGTTGGGGGTAAGCACGCGCGACATAGGACAAACGCTTCAATACGCGTTGAGCGGACAACGGATGGGATACTTTTATATGAATGGAAAACAATATCAGATATTGGCGGAAATCAACCGTCAGCAACGGAATAAACCGCTTGATCTTAAATCCATTTATTTGCGCAACACCGAAGGGGAAATGATTCAGTTGGATAATTTTGTGAACCTGAAGGAAAGTATTTCGCCTCCCCAATTATACCGGTATAATCGTTTTACTGCCGCCACTGTTTCGGCAGGTTTGGCAAAAGGAGTTACCATTGGAGAAGGCTTAGACGAGATGGATAAAATTGCCAAAGAGGTGTTGGATGATTCTTTCCGCACGGCTCTTTCGGGCGATTCCAAGGAATTCCGTGAAAGTTCTTCCAGTTTGATGTTTGCTTTTGTTTTGGCTTTAGTTTTAATATTCTTGATTCTGGCGGCTCAGTTCGAGAGTTTTAAAGATCCGTTAATTATTATGTTTACCGTTCCTTTGGCGGTGGCCGGAGCGCTTATTTTTATGTGGTTTTTCGATATTACTATGAATATTTTCAGCCAGATAGGGATTATTATGCTGATAGGTTTGGTAGCTAAAAATGGGATTCTGATAGTGGAATTTGCGAATCAACGGCAAGAAATGGGAATGAGTAAACGGGAAGCAATACAAAATGCTTCTATCCAGCGCCTAAGACCTATTCTAATGACCAGTTTTGCCACAGTTTTGGGATTGTTACCCCTGGCTTTTGCCAGCGCTGAAGGCGCCAACGGACGGGTGGCTATGGGGATTGCCGTTATCGGCGGAATGTTGGTGTCTACTTTCTTAACAATGTTTATTGTTCCTTCCATGTATTCTTATATTTCTACCGATAGAAGTAAAAAAATTAAAAAGCCAACCATAAGCAGAGAGTATTATGATATGCCGGAATAGATAAGGCATTATAATAAATATTGAAAGGGATATGCCGGAATCCAAAAATATAAAATGGCGAACATGATATGATTTGTTTAATTAAGCAAAAATGAATTAGATGATTTTGTAAACTTTGGCTTAAAAAAAATATTCAATTCCTCAATCCTTCAATATAATATGAATCTTTTTCACGATTTTTTCAGTCTCTTTTTCCCCAACAATTGCTTGGCTTGCCATTCTTCTTTGAAAGGGAATGAAAAACATATTTGTCAGGCTTGCTTTTCGCAGATTCCGCTTACTAATTTTCATAAAGAAGAAATGTCGCTGATGGAAAAGATGTTTTGGGGAAGGGTGCATTTGGAGAATATTACGGCTTATGCGTTTTTTGAGAAAAAAGGGATTGTACAACATTTATTGCATGAACTCAAATATAAAGGGAAAAAAGATTTAGGCTTTTTCTTAGGACAGATGTTAGGACAAGAACTTTTGATAAACAAAAAATACGAAGAAATTGATATTCTGGTTCCGGTTCCTTTACATGTATCCAAATTCCGTATGCGTGGCTACAACCAAAGCGAAGAGATTGCCAAAGGCATTTCGGATATTTTACAGAAACCCCTTGCTAAAGACGCTCTTGCTTGTATGAGAACAACCGAAAGCCAAACCCGGAAAACCCGTTTCAAGCGTTGGCAAAATGTAGAAGAAAAATACCAACTTTCGCAATCTAAGAAAATTGAAAATAAACATATTTTACTCGTCGACGATGTTATTACTACCGGAGCAACCATAGAATCCTGCGCCACTCAATTGCTTTCTTGCCAAGGAACAAAAGTAAGCGTGGCAAGCATTGCTTTTGCGGGATAACTTTATGCGAATACGTTTAACGGGGAGTTGTTTCTCCAATCAGAATTTAGAGATCTCGATTATTCTTTGTTTTTAGAATCTATGCAAATAGTTACAGGGCCGTCATTGATTAAAGCAATCTTCATATCGGCCCCGAATTCGCCTGTTTTTACAGGTTTTTTATATTCCAGTTCCAATTGTGCAATGAAGTTTTCGTACATTTTAACGGCAATACCGGACTTGGATGCGCGAAAATAAGAAGGCCTGTTTCCTTTCTTTGTGCTGGCATGCAAAGTAAATTGGCTTACAACCAACAACTCTCCGGCCACATCCGAAACAGATAAATTCATAATTCCATCCGAGTCGTTGAAAACCCTTAGATTGACGATCTTCTGACATAACCAGTTAATATCGTCTTTCGTATCGGAATCTTCTATTCCTAATAGAATTAACAATCCTTCTTTTATTTGAGATTTTATCTTGCCCTTTATTGAAACGTTTGCTTCCGAAACTCGCTGAATTACTACTCTCATGATATTTGGGATGTTATAGTGGCGAAAAAGAGATTTATAAAATCAGTCTATTTTCCCCTTCCCATAGCGGATCACTTCGATATTATTTCCCGTACAATCCAATATGGTAGAAGGGGTATTATCCCCATGCCCTCCATCAATAATAATATCTACTTTATTTTCATACATTTCTTTGATCAGTTCGGGATCGGTAAAATAATCGTCCGTATCATGGTTTCTCCTGACAGAAGTAGAGATTAGCGGACTTCCTAATTCCGAAACAATCATTTTAGTAATAGGATTGTTGGGAACCCGTATGCCTACGGTTTTTCGTTTGCTTTGAAATATGCGGGGGACATTATTGTTTGCGTCCAAGATAAAGGTATAGGGCCCCGGCAAGCATTGTTTCATCAACCGGAAGGTTGTATTATTAATAGGCGCCGTAAAATCGGATAAATGACTTAAATCGCTGCAAATAATTGAAAAGTTAGCTTTTTCAAGTTTTAACCCCTTCAACTCCGCAAGACGTTCGGCAGTTTTGGGTTTTCGAAGGTCGCAACCAATAGCATAAAGCGTATCGGTGGGAAAGATAACAATGCCCCCCTCCGCTAGACATTTTACGACAATCCTAATTTGTTTTTCCGAAGGATTCTCCGGGTAAATTTTTATAAGCATAAAAGCGACAAGCCAATATCAAAAATTTGTGAAATTAAAAGCAATAAAAAAACGCCTGAAACAAAAGTAAAATTATTTTGCTCAGGAGCGTTTGTTCTTGCGAAAACATTACTAAAATAGGGATGCAAAATTACAATAAAAATATGATTATCCTTAAACTTTTTCCATTCAAAGAATATCATTTCATATTATTTCTGCGAATAAAATCTTAGATATGGAGATTCTATTTATCAATTTGAATGACATCTTCTTACAATTATTTAATCGAAATGCATGATAAGGCATTTTGAGCTTAATAAGGGATCAATGTAAAATTCCGGTGGAGAACTAAAATATTTAAGTGAAAATATCAAAAGTCAAAAGAGGATGAGTAAGGGAATAACGGCCTACGACAGATGGCGTTAAGAAAAATCATTGGAGGCGTTAAAACAAGATTCGGTTCGAAGCCTCCTTCCGAAAAATAACATAACAGCGTTTGTTATTTAGGGGTTGGAATAACAGCGTCGACGGGCGAGTTATTTTGTTTAGCCCCAACAAATGATTTTTTAGCATATCTGTCGTCAGCCTTGACTTTTTGTTTCTTTTGCCTTGACGCAAAAGAAAGATCACAATGCACTCTATTACATTCTTACCATTATGATAGAAACAGTAAAAATTATCTCCACCTGTTTTTTACACTGATCCTTAATAAGTAAAATAGAAGAAAAATTCAAGGTGAAATTGTAATGCGAATTGATTAAAGATATTGTCGAAAGAATATAAGGTATGTATCAAAAAAAGTTTTTGTTATTTAGGAACTTGATTTCAATAATTTTGTCTACGCAGGGCTGCTGTACTTAATTTTATTACGCTAAAATGTAATGCTTATCATGTTAGGCGAAACCAGAATCTCTGTTAAAACAGCACAAGTTGGTTTTTATTGAGCGTTTACAAATCAATTATTTGCATTATATTCACAAATACATATAATAAATGCAAATGAACAATATTAATTATCTTTTTGTTTAATGAATAAAAGGAAAATAAAAGCTGATTATTATGATGGCTTTTTGTTTCGAAGTAAAATATTCAATTCACTATAAAACTATTAAAACATCTGGTAAAACTATTAAAACATCTAAATATTCCTTATTTTGAAACACATCGTTTTGTAATTTCATTGCATAAATTCTTTACCATGCCTCAAAATAAATTTGCATTGGCCCGCTACCGTTTAATTGATGAAATATTACGTAGACAGGAATGCGCAAAAACAATGGAGATAGCGGAAATGTGCAGGGAAAAACTGGGATTTAAGGTTACTCAACGAACCATCCAACTGGATATGGATGCCATGAAGAACGATCCGTTTTTGGGATATTTTTTACCTATCAATTATTGTAACCGGCGGAAAGCGTACTATTATGACGAAAAATCCGTCGAGATTTTCCTTGTCTTATGTTTGACGGAACAGGAACTGTCGTTTTTGCAAAAATTGAAGGACTTTTTGCGGGATGCAATCCAGGATAATGATTTTAATTTGTATTGTTCATTTTTGAATAAAGTGATGAGTTATTGCAAAAACTAATTACGGTTTTTCTTTCCTACGGCCAATGGCTTTGAATATAGGAATGACAAAAACAAATACTAGCGGGAGAAACAGCAATAAATCTTTGTTTTCGCCGCTGAAGTTTACAATATCCTCGCGCGACATGGCGTCGACCATACCGAAAAGCAGTATCAATATTTCGAAACCCGCCATAAGGAGAAGCATGAACATGAAGTCGCGGTTTCTGTCCAAATAATAGGAAAAGTCGGGAACTAACCAGTAAATTGCAAAAACAACAAGGGAAATCAGTATGATTCCCAAGAGGGCAAAAAGATAGTATTCCCAATTATTGTCGGCATAGTCGGCATGGGCCAGTTTCTTAATATCTTCCGGCGAAAAGCCGGTCTTACCGGTTACAGGAAACGCCTGAAGGAAAAAACGGGCAAGATAAAACTGATTAACAATTTTAGCGTATAGGGGTAAATCCGTTGCCTGTTTTGTCGTAATAATTTTCACCGGATTCAAACTGCCTTTTTCAAGTAAAAAAATGCTGTCGAGCATTCCCGAAACGGAATACAAATAGTGTTTGTTTATTTCGCCTAAAGTTTTATCGAATGAGAAATAAAGACGTATGTTTTGAATGCTTTTCAGATGGATACTGTCTATAATCAAACTCGTCGATTTGGCAAACTGAGCCATGGCTCTTTTTTCATGAAACTGAAATTCTGAAAAGTCGAAATTAACGCCTTTAATTTTCTTGGTTTGATTGCTATTGAATTCGTCGATATAGCCGAACAATTCTATCAAAGCTTGGTCGACAAGGTTTGGAGATGTCAGGAAATAGTCGGTAGTCAGGCTGTTTCCGCAACGGAAAAGAATATCGTAATTTTCAATATCAATAGAATCGGGTAATTTTACGGTATTTATCGAAGATCTCTTGTCAAGTTCAAACGTAAAAATAGTTGAAACAGCTCTTTTACTTTTAGAGCCGTCTTTATTTTGCAGCATAGGCAGGAAATAATTCAGGTAAATCATTTCCGGAGAATAGATTTTTGCCGTGTCGTGTTGTTCTTTTTGTAAAAAAAATTCTTTGGCAAATTCGTCGAAAGTCATGCCGAAAGTGCGGGTAATATCGTCGAGCCTGGAAATATATATTTTCAATGTGTCGCGGATTTTAACGGTATCCACTTGTTTTTCGACCATATATTCAGATCCGCAATCATTACAAATGAGCTGCCCTTTCGCATTTATGCAAAATAAGAAGGCGCAAAAAACTAAAATTATTTTTGTTTTCATATTAACGTTTTTATATCCCACAAAGGCGCAAAGAGTACAAAGGTTTCAATTATTCAATCATTCAATTAGTAAAAAATAAGTACGGTAGCCGTCAGCATCATCCCGAAGATAACCGCCCAGAAAAATTTCTTCAGGCTTTTATCTATCCATTGGTAATATTGCTTGATTTTTGAATCGCTTTCCACATGAAACGAAGTAACCGTTATGACAAGCAGCAGCAGATAGGTGAAAAAGTAACAGTATTCCAGGTACATGATACCATCGGACATAATGGTTTCGCGAAGATTGATATGGTCGAACACCAACACGAAAAACAAACCCGAACAGCCGATAATATTATTGAACCCGTCGTCGTCGTCGCGTACGAACAAAATAGTGAAAAGCAATACCAGCACCACCAGTAAGGGAATAATTTTACAAACTACAATGTCGATAAACTTCCGCGAAATATCGATATTAAAAGTCAGTTCGGGAAAACGGTTTGAACCGATAATTTCGGTGTTGCCAAAATCGCACAGGTATGATTCCAGGCTATAAGAAAAGAACGTGTTGTACACATTCCATCCGTTTATATAAAAATGGTTGGCCAGTCCGGGACAAACGTCGGGATACAATTGTTTGTAGGCTTCCAGGTCGGGCGTAAGCAGGGTGTTATCGTCTAATCCCGTCGACCATACCGGCAACACAATGTTGTTTTTCCCGAAAGGGTATAGCGAATAAGAAAGATGCTGGGTAATTTCGATATCGAATTTCCAACGGTAAAGGGTTCCGCATTCGCCGTCGAGCAGAATAGGAATAGAGTCGATCAGTTCGTATGTATTTACCGTAGAGCCGGGGAAAACAATGCCTGTCTTCTCGTAATTGCTCAAATGGTATTTGTTGAACGTTTCTTTCGAATGGGGCGCATCGGCGGCAAGAAATTTCTGCCAGCAAAAACCGGTCATTTTCAGTTCATACGAGCTTAAAAACTGTAGGCTGTTTAAATAGATTCCCGTAGGAATAATTTTCACCAACTCGCTTTGCGTTTCGCAGGATTCGTCCCGGTAATTATCTAAAAAGATATTCAGGCTTCGAATATCTACAATCCGGGTCGGATCCCATTTATTATAAATCTTTTGTTTATCCAAAAACAGTTGATCGTTCTTGTCCACTTTTATCTGGTCGAAATTCGCATTGTTTTCTGCTATAACGCTTGTTTTCTGATTGAATGGATAGCGGTTGTACGCATTAATAATCATCGAAATGGCGATAAAGAACAACACGGGGAAAGCGACGTAATAATGAATGGAGCGGTGGAATTCCGGAATCTCGTTCCCTATAAAAATCAATACGATCAATACAAAAAACAAAGCATAGAGAATTAAACGGATGTAACTTTGCTTCATGGATTTGTGGTAAACAGCCGATTCGAGAGAATGTCCGTTATATACTGAAAGTCCTAAAATCCAAGAAGTTTCGTTGAGCGGATAAAATGCTTCGTTGCAGATTTTTTTAGTAACCGTATTGATATGGATATAATCTTTTTTATAAAGATCGCCGGATTTTATATCCTCTACTACTTTGCGCAAAGTGTGGTCGTTGTTCTCTTCTGCCAGTTCTTTCAGTGAACGCACTTCGTCCAGCGGATGCGCAACAAAATGGGTCGACGAATCCATAATATAAGGCAATCCGTAGCGGCTCAATCCCAAATGATGTATGCGTTCGTAAAGATGCGAAGTTTTATAGATAACGGCAACCATGCCTTTTTTCCGTCCGTTTCCGGGATAGATAGGCACGCAACAAGTGATTACCCTTGCGCCCAGCAAGCTGTCGTAAACGGGCCCTGTCCAGATAGCGGTGTTTCTTTTCAAGGTTTCGGAATACCATTTTTTATACAGGCCGGCATTTCCCGAACTATAAAAACCGGCGATTTCAGAATAACAAAATTCATCTCTCTTTTCCATTAAAAGAGCGTAATCTTCTGAATGATTTTTCGTTCCGGTATCTTCAATGGCAAAAAATAATCCGTCGATAGGATAAGCGCTACAATATTTTATCATCAATTCCCTGATATGTTCTTTCCTCAGAGAAGCCGGCCCGGACAAACCGGTTGAAATAGCGCCCGACAACATTTTGGCTTTTCTAAACGCTGTATCAAGTAGTTCTCCCGAGTTTTTCAATTTATCGCGGGCGGCTCCTTCAAAGTGAATGTCGCGGGCTTTGGCAAAAAAGTGATATTCTTGTATAAACAAACCAACAACGGCCGTCAACAATACAATAGCGACAATCCTGTTTATCCGGTTATTCTTCATGGTATTGATTCCGTGTTATAGTTAAAACTTTCTTGTAAAAACAAAATAAGGCTTGGCACAAAACAACGTAAATTACTAATTACTAATTGCTAATTACTAATTACTAATTACTAGTTATTCATTACTAGTTACCCATTATTTCAAGGAAGAAACAATCCGATTCCGGCCACAAAAAACATTTTTTCAGCAGCGGCATTATATTGTAATGCCATTGAGAAGTCCATGTTAAGCGTATTATTCAACTTGAATTCCTTGTTGGCGGCCAAACCTAGTTTGGTAAAAGCAAACTTATCGGTATCCAGCATTTGGTTTGCCCAAGGCGTGAAACCGACCGAAAATTCGAAATTCAAAACCGGAAGTTCCAAAAGGTAGCTTATTTCGGCGTAGGACGAATAATCTTTCGGACTTTCTTCGCCATAAAACACGGTGTTCCAAGCCAGCGTAAGCGGAAACTTCGGAAAGGTGTACGACAGGTTTCCTTCCAGCAGATGTCCTTCGGAATAAGGCGTTCCCAGTTCTCCTTCCCAATAATCGGTGATGCCCGCCTCGAAGCCGAAAAAGGCGTATTTCAACGAGAAATCCACTTCGTGTCCGGCAGACTGGAAATCGGCGTTGCCCCAAGCATTGATCGAAAAGTTTTTGTAAGAACCCGTCAACGAAGGCTGTATGCTTGCCCCCGACTGGTAACAACCGCGCCAAATATACTGGCTAACCGCGTCTATGCGGGCTTCCGCCCCAAAATCGCATCTCTCGTCCTGTGCATACAAACTGCCGGCAAAAAGGAATAGACTTGCAGGAAACAACATCTTTTTAAATAAAGATGAAAAAATAGTCATGTTCATAAATGTTTGTTTTTAATAAATTATTGATATTTGTACAGAATACTGTATTTTCATTTTCACCCCATCATTATTCCTAAGCGACCATCCGTTTTTTTACCCCTAAATTCCCTACCCCTCTTTAATTCTCCCCTCAAGGGAGATAAATAGGATTTTTTAATTTAAAAGGGGACTTGAGAACAGGCGGATTGCCATTATTACTCATTACTCATTTCTAATTACTAATTATTCTTTACCCCTAAATCCCAATGTCATTAAGTTAAGTATTATATAGCTCTTTTATAATTAGTTAGAGTTTGATATTTTCCGTTCATTCGCTTTGTTTTTTTATTTCGGGCATACTTTCTGCCCGGTCTAACCGGTTCAAGAGAA
>JAVBLV010000065.1:0-8365 GCA_031553195.1 Bacteroidales bacterium | reverse complement strand
AGCCTATGCTCAGGTTATTAACCGATCTTCTGCGAAAGAATTTGAACCTTTCTTCAAGTCCTATATTAGCAAAGAAGCGGAGGTGGTTTCTGATGAATGGAAAGGTTATTTGCCATTAAAAAAAGAGTATAAATTAGAACACATACCTTCAAATAATGGTGCAAATTTTAAACAGCTGCACATTCATATTATGAACATACAAGGTTGGTTGCGCGGTATCCATCACCATTGTTCAAAAGAACATGTACAAGGATATCTGAACGAATATCATTACAGGTATAATAGAAGAAATGATATGGGGTCAATCTTCGATTTGACTATCAAAAAAATGGTTTATGGAAAACCAATAAGACTAAATAACAACAAGATAGATGCAGCGGCTTAAGTGCCTATACCTAAGAATTTATTTCCCATTCCCTTTTCAATCCAAACTTCCGTTTCTAACCCGCATTATTCATCTCAAAATATGGACAAGACATTAACTTATTGATAATTACTAATTTCACAATAAAATATAGACACCCAATTTTTGGGTATTGCCAAATCTTTGAAGTATTCGATATTCAATAACTTATGGAAATACCATGAATAATGCGGGCTAAATAAATTTGAAAACGTAAAGTTTTTTATTGCCCGATTCAAAGCCATCTTGATTTTTAAAAAGGAAATCCTTACATTTGCGAAAATTTTAATCCTTCCGAGAACGCGATAAGTATGTATAAAATATTAGAAAAAAGAATTTTAGCTCCGAACATTTATTGGATGGACGTTTATTCCCCCTGGATTGCCCGCTCTGCCAAACCCGGTCAATTTTTAATTGCGATTATCGATGAGAAGTCTGAGCGTATTCCGCTTACCATCTGCGATTATAATCGAGATAAAGGAAGTATTACCATCGTATTTCAAGCAGTAGGGAAATCTACTCAAAAAATGGCAACGTTAAAAGAGGGAGATTACTTTACTGATTTTGTAGGCCCGTTGGGACGCGAGTCGGAATTTATACATGAAAGCGTAGAACAACTTCGGAAAAAGAAATTCTTGTTTGTGGCCGGAGGCGTAGGTACCGCGCCGGTATATCCCCAAGTAAAATGGATGAAACTAAATGGAATAGACGTTGACATTGTTGTTGGGAGCAAAACCAAAGATCTGTTGATCCTGGAAGAAGAAATCCGTGCTGTGGTTAAGAATTATTATCCTGCAACCGACGACGGGTCTTATGGATTTAGGGGATTAGTTACCGGGAAAATAAAGCAATTGATTGAAGAAGAGGGGAAAACTTATGACGAGGTAATTGCTGTCGGTCCCATGATTATGATGAAGTTTGTCGCTCAACTGACCAAGCAGTATAACATTAAAACGGTTGTCAGTTTAAATACTTTGATGGTCGACGGAACCGGGATGTGCGGCGCCTGTCGCGTAAGCGTGGGTGGAAAGAGAAAATTTACTTGTGTAGACGGTCCCGAATTTGATGCTCATTTGGTTGATTTTGATGAGGCCATGCGTCGGCAAGGCATGTATAAGACTTACGAAATAGCAACCGATACTTCGGAACATAAATGCAATTTGACCTCGGTCGTTCAGGAAAGTCAATATGCGAGCCATATTCATTCTCCCAATGGTCGTATAAAAGTTCGCGAACAAGATCCGAACATCCGGAACACGAACTTTGAGGAGGTTACTTACGGCTATAGCGAAGAAGAAGCAATAGCGGAAGCTTCGCGTTGTATTCAATGTAAAAAACCTTTATGTGTTAGCCAATGTCCGGTTTCAATAAAAATTCCGGATTTTATACGGGAAATTAAAAATAGAAATTTCGAAGCGGCAACCCATATTCTGGCGGAAGATTCTGCTTTGCCCGCCGTATGCGGACGCGTTTGTCCACAGGAAGTCCAATGTGAAGGCAGTTGTATTTTGGGGAAGAAAGGGGAAGCGGTTGCCATTGGATATTTGGAGCGTTTTGTCGCCGATTGGTCTAGGATCAACAATATAAAGCCTGTTCCTCCAACAGTTAAAAACAAATCTAAAGTTGCTATAGTAGGCAGCGGGCCTGCAGGTTTGACTTGCGCGGGCGATTTAGCTAAAATGGGGTATGATGTAACTATTTTCGAAGCGTTGCACGAACCGGGGGGAGTTCTTACTTATGGTATTCCTGAATTTCGCTTGCCTAAAAAACGAGTGGTTCAATACGAAATTGACAATGTCCGCGCATTGGGCGTAAAAATTGAACCCAATGTCGTAATCGGGAAGTCTATAACAATAGACGAGTTAATGCAAAAACATGATTTTAAAGCTGTCTTTATAGCTTCAGGGGCGGGTTTACCCAAGTTTATGAATATTCCTGGCGAAAATTTGAACGGCGTATTATCTGCTAATGAAATTTTAACCCGTTCCAATTTGATGAAGGCTTATGCATCTGGTTATGAAACTCCTATATTTATAGGAAAAAGGGCTTGCGTGGTAGGAGGCGGAAATGTTGCCATGGATGCGGCCCGCACAGCCAAACGCTTGGGAGCGGAAGTTCATTTGATATATCGTCGTTCCGAAAAAGAAATGCCTGCCCGCGTGGAAGAAATTCATCATGCCAAAGAGGAAGGTATCCGGTTTCATTTTCAAACGAATCCTACCGCTATTTTAGGCAATGAAAACGGATGGGTCGCAGGTATTGAATGCGTGAAAATGGAATTAGGAGAACCCGACGCCTCTGGAAGAAGGAGTTTTTCTGAAATCCCAGGTTCAAATTATATTATTGAAACGGATTCCGTGATAATGTCTTTAGGAACTAATCCCAATCCGTTAATAAGCTCAACGACTCAAGGATTGGAAACGGAAAGTTGGGGAGGTATTATTGCCAATGAAGATACCGGACAAACTTCTCGACAAGGAATTTTTGCGGGAGGAGACGCCGTTACAGGCGCCGCGACCGTTATTTTAGCGATGGGAGCAGGGAGAAATGCGGCAAGAGCCATTCATGAGTATATCAAAACATTGAACTCTTAAGTTATTTAAATGTTTAATAACTGTCCCTGAATGATAAAGATGTATTTTGGCGGCTATTGTAAAGTATAAAAATTAATAAGTACATAGCAAAATTAAATTTGGCGTTTAATGTTGAAAACTTCTATCAGTATTCAATTTTAAGCGATTGTAAAATGCAAACTAATTTTTGATGTATACTTATGATTCATAATTCAATTCAAATAGTAACTTTAAAAAATATAATGTTATGGCGTTAGAAATTACAGACACAAATTTTGAGGAACTTGTTATCAAATCCGAAAAATTAGTATTGCTCGATTTTTGGGCAGTTTGGTGCGGCCCTTGTCGCAGTATTGCTCCGATAATAGATGAATTATCCATGGAATATGAAGGAAGCGTACTGATAGGAAAAGTAGATGTAGACGGGAATCAAATGATTACTTCTAAATTTGGAATCAGGAATATTCCGACTCTTATTTTTATCAAAAATGGAGAAGTTGTGGACAAATTAGTGGGAGCTACTCAAAAAGAAACGATAGTAGGAAAATTACAAGCTCATCTTTAAGAATTTCTTCAGTCTTCAAAAAAGGAGAATAAAATATTTTATGACTAACCTCGATAATACCCCCAACTCCTAAAGGGGCAGGGTTGTTAAGTTATTATATTAAGTTCTTTGAAATCATTATCTTTGCATAAAAAAAGAAATGACATTACAAGAAATGCTATCAACGGTAGGAAGGCCCACGTTCAGTGCATGGCCTTCGTCATTCGCTTCCGGATGTACTCCTTATGTGCATAATGGCAATGATGAGTGGTTGTAAAGGATATCGGGAAATTGACAGTTTTCTAAAAAGGAACCAGAAGGAGTTTCGTTTGTCTTTGCGCCTTCCCCATAAAGTACCGAACCATGTAACAATCGGCGCAGTATTACAGCGTATTGATTTTGAGAAATTTTCAAAGTCATTCAACCAATGGGCGTTGCAATATGTCTGGTTTTCATGATATTGGTTCTGTTTAATTGGTTAAAATCATCCGTTTGGCTTCAGAAGCAACGCCATCGGCAATCAGCACGTAAAGGTACATGCCGGCAGCCAAGGCTTGGCCCTGGATCGTCAAACTGCCTTCGCCCCGTTCGCTAAGTGGGAAATGCATGATTTGCGCTTGGTTCGTGTCGTACACATATAAATCTGCTTGTTGAACAGTATTAGGCAAATAGAAATCAATCCGTGTATTTTGAGTAAACGGATCAGGCGTATTTTGTTGTAAACGTATGGGATTTTCTGTTCCGGCCACTTCTACAAAATTCAAACGCGAAAGAGGAGAAAACGAAGCGAACTGTACGCTATCTGTAGGACAAATCCATGAAACATCCGCGTTAATGTGTACTGTAGACCCAATTTCTGCATTAAATCCGGGATTCAATATAATTTCATTGGCTGTTATATCTAAACGCCCGCCCGATTTGACGGTTACATTCGTAGCCGTAACATTGAGCGCCTCGTAGGCAACGGATTGGCCGGAAGTGATGGTTTTGTTTTCTAAGGATAATTGATGTGGGAAGATCATATCGTTCAACGTTTTCAATAAATCCTCACTGAATATAGCTTCGTTGTTGCTGTTAAAAATATGTTCATCGTTGCGATTTTCTATGTACAAATAATTAAATGGGCTGACTGCCGGATTTGAATTGCGATAAAAATGATAATTTGCCGATGTTGCCGACAATCGTTGTACGTTTGCTTGGCCGTTCAAATAGTCTCTAATATTTGTGTGTGGTGAAACACTCAATCCCAAAGCGCTATAAGCAGGAATAAATGCATCGGAATGTTGGTCTATGCTTGTTACACCCAATAAATTTAAAAACCGTCCTGCTTCCGCATAATCAAAATCAGCAAAATTATGCCAATTTTTAATACTTGCAGGCGCGTTGTCTAATGGCATTGTATTATTCACTACCACATTTCTATTAAGCAAATTAACACCGCAATCCAAATAGGGTACAATAACAGGAACAGGAAGAGGAGTCCAAACAACTATTACCTTTGTTTTAGGAATACAGATATCTAACGAAATGGTTTCTTTGTAGATGCTTTTAGATGTTTGGTCTGGAACCGCATTCACTTCAAATTCCCAAGTAGCGCTATTTAATGTAATCCCTATTGTAGGAGGAATACCGACAAGAGTCAATAAGAAATCTAAAGCGCCTAAATTGGTGGTTACAAGCGGTGATGAGTTTTTCTTTATTAAGGTAGCGCCTGCCGGAAAACCCTGCGTAGTCCCCACGCCGCTGCCAAAAGAAATAGCCATTGTGGTACATTGTTTGGGAAAGTTACCGATACTTGCCAAACTGTTCAAGTATTCCGTTCTCTTTGGATGACATTTGGCGGTGTTACCCGCTGTGGCGGCATAATGGTAAATAAGCATTTCTTTTGCCGCATTACAAGACAACTGATTTTTTATCGCATCGCTCAAATCGGGTACCAAGCCCTTTAAGTCGTCATTTAAACAAAACGCCATGTATTGGAACCCAAGCGGCACATTGGCGCCATTTTGCGGCGAATCCATCGAAATAAACAGTTTGGTTTTGTGTGGTATATTATTCTTTTCCATATAAGTAAGCGCATAACGGCACACCAAACCGCCCATACTTGCCCCCAATACGATTAATTCATTATTGGAAGTTTTTACATTGATTATTTTTTCCTGCATAAAATTGACCAAATTCATAGCATTGTCTATCACGGACTTATCACTATCTGCCGAACGGTAAACGATAATATCGTAACCCAATTCGCGCAAACTGTCCAAAAAACCATTTTTATTGGCTATGTTGTAAAGATATGCCTTGGATTCTGCTCCTTGGTCTGCTTCTTCTCCTGCAATGCGGATCATATCGCTAGGATCGAAACCCGAAACAATTAATATGGGTTTCCGGATTGTACTATTGTGATTGCAACGATACCAAATACCATAATAAGCCTTAATGTCACTATTATCATACGGTTCTGGTCCGAAGTCAGGTCTTGGAACATCAGAATTAGTTGACAGTGGGGACTGAGGCGGGGGTTCTTTTACATATAAACGGGAAGATGTGTAATAATTTTTTGAACCCACTACAATTCGGGTCGTGAGTGTTTTATTACCGGTGGCAGTATATGATACGGTGACCGGTTGATTCGGATACATCCTTACATAGCCCTGCCCATTGTCAAAATTCGCATATATTGACTGAATATCAGATTTTTTGTTCGATACAAACAACGAATCTTTTAAAATAAATGCATTCGTTCCAGCAGTTAGGGTATCTACCAATAGCGAGGCGGCAAAGCAAGTATCCACTTCCAAAGGCGACTGCCCCACAGGCGAAATATCTGTAATTTTTTGACTGACAGTATCTACAGACAATAATCCGTTTTGCACTGCATTGTTTTTTATTTTGTCGTAACAATAGTAAATCAAACCCAAAGGAATTTGTTCGTGCGCTGTTTTGCCGGCGTACTTATTGGCAAGCGTAATATCATACAAAAAACTGTTCATATTCAAATGCGAGGCATACAACCTGTAAAACAATTCCAACCAATTATGTGTATTAATAACTGTAGCATTATTAGCATTGGATTGTAATTTAAGAATTTGCATTTCAATAACATCCGGCGAGCGGTTTATCAATACGCCTGTAGTTACTTTCTGTGCAGGAATATTGAAAATATTGTCCATTTGTGCTTGATAATCCTCTTGTGAATAAACAACAGGAGCGGATTTCAACAAAATAAACAGCAATAGAATAACATATTTCTTTAAATTTAGTGTATCCATAATGTGTCAAGTTTTAAAATGTTTATTTCATCTATTTTATCAACAGTAAAAGATATTGCTGTGCTAGTTAATTTATAATCAGTGTCGAAAGCGGTAATAGAATATCCTCCTACATTGCTTTTTTGTGTTCGTTTCAAAAATTTTACACGAAAATAGCCATTCTCATCGGCCTTAAAAGACTCCGGGTCTATTTGGACAGTAGCGCCAAAACGTCCACGCTCGAAACCATAATCAACATGTATTATAGCGCCTTGTACAGGCTTTTTTGTGTATTCATTATATACATAGCCCACTCCCTCTGCTTTAAAGTATGTGCGTTCGTCTTCTTTCTCACAGCCTGTAAATAGCAATAATATTGCTAAAAAAGTGATTAATCGTTTCATAATACTTGCTGTTTTAAATTATTGTTAATTCGTTTTGGTATTGAGTTGAATTTAAAATTTTGCATTTCAATAACATCCGGAGAGCGGTTTATCAATACGCCTGTGGTTACTTTGTAGACAGGAATATTGAAAATATTGTTCATCTGTATTTGATAATCCGACTGTGAATAAACAACAGAGGTTGATTTCAATAAAACAAATAACAATAAAATAGCGTATTTTTTAATTATCGTATCCATAATGTGTCAAGTTTTAAAATGTTTATTTCTCTTATTTTATCAACAGTAAAAGAATATAATTTAGAATTAAGCTGATTTATATCATCGTAAGCATAAACTGTTATTCCAACAACATTTTCTTTCTGTGTCCTTTTTAGAAATCTTATTTTAAAAAAACCAGTGTTGTCGGTATAGAAATCTTCGTCAATCGCAGGTGTAGTTGCCCATTCGCGACTTTTAAAATTACTTCTAACCGTTACCCGCACATTTTTAGCAGGCTCTTTTGTTTGTTCGTTATATACATAGCCCACACCTTCTGCTTTAAAGTATGTGCGTTCGTCTTCTTTCTCACAGCCTGTAAATAGCAATAGTATTGCTAAAAAAAAGATTAATCGTTTTATAATATTGATTGTTTTAAATTGATATTGTATTATTAGCATTGAGTTGTAATTTAAAATTTTGCATTTCAATAACATCCGGCGAACGGTTTATCAATAGGCCTGTGGTTACTTTGTAGGCAGGAATATTGAATATATTATTCATTTGTGTTTGATAATCCGACTGCGCTTGGATAATAGTTACTTGCAGAAAGATTATCAAAAGTCCGATAAAACGAAATAATCGTAAAAATTTTGTACTCATACTATCTTTGATTTTTTATTTATTCTATCCAAAGTGGATTATATTCTAACCATAATGTATCTATTTGAATCGTGCCTTTTGCTTGTTGGAATTCTTCGGCTGTAAAGTTTAGTCCGCGACCTTCATAAATATTATATTTATAATTATCTTTATCTGCCGCAATATAATAACTTCGCACGTTTTCTTTTCTTGTCCGTTTGAGAAATTTTACACAAAAATATCCGCTACTATTTGTTGTATAGTACTCACTTATTGGATGTATTGTAGCATATCCGTTACTTCTAAATGTAGACATTACGGATACTCTTGCATCCGGTACCGGCTCTTTGG
>JAVBLV010000035.1:0-20996 GCA_031553195.1 Bacteroidales bacterium | reverse complement strand
CGGTTTCATTTAACGCAGTAATCTCATCATAGCGTTCGGATACCAACTGGAGAAATTCTTCTTTTGTCATGGCTATTACGGTTTTTTGGGTTGCTCAAATGTACTACTTTTTATGGAATGCGACAAAATGAAATGCACCCCCAAAATACTTCATAGAAAAATTTTCAGACAGCTTTTTATAGATAGAGAATGTAAAAAACTGCGTAATGCAATTTGACATGCACCAAACAACTTTTATAGCTTTTGAATTAATTGTATCACCCTTATAACTCCACTTACAATTTAATCCTTGAGTAGATTGTTCAATCTTTTTCAATTGCCAAGGTGTTTCTGTATTGAAACGAACTATAGATATATTTTTAGCCAATAACCATTCGATGGTATTGTCCGTGGACATTTCATTTTGTTCCGATAATATTAAAATCATACCCAACAACTTTTAATAATCCATTTCGACTGCTAAAAACCAGTTATTTACTAATTGAAAAGGAGGATAATCAAACTGTACAAGATAGCGTACTTTCCTTAAAAAGTCTTGATTAGACTCCATATATATATTATCTCGTTTCTTATTAATTGCTTTTATTTCTTCAACAGACATTGGTATCTCTTCATATTTAATATTCCAAGTACTTTTATCTGATAATTTAAAAGAAGGATTCCCAATCCCTTCTCCTTTAATTTGATATTTACCAACATATGTATTAGGATTATCATAGTAAATACCATCTAATCCATAACCTCTACTTCCACATAGATGTGCATATATTTCTGGAGAAAAATTTCCCGATAATACTTGCTGATTTAAATTTAGATTGATAGGATTGCTAAAAACATTCTGAGTACCAACATCCGCTGCATAATGAATTAAAAGAATTGTATATAATATTGGATTTGAAGGAAAGTTATCTTCATTTCCGACGACTGATTCTGTTGGAAAAACACCGGTGCTATCAATATAATGCTTTAATAGTGTCATATTTATGCTATCAATAGAATAGATTATACTATCCTTTTTCCATTGAATTATAGTTTTTTCAGATAAATCATATCGAATGGATTGGTCTTTTGCCAATAACATTTCAATAAACGCTTTATACCTATAATTAATCGTTGATTGAGTTAAATTATGGGCATAAATGCTATCAAAGTATTTTCCAATTTTTTTTTCCCGGAAATTATCCATCCAAAAAGGCAATTTATAATCCCTTTCCTTATATTTCACTATACATAGATTTATACATTCTTTATCTTCCGTGTTAAGAGCACAATGTAAAAGGTTGTAAATATCTTTTCCAAAAGGCTCTTTTAAATACTGGAGAGCATGTTTGTAATTTGTAATTGCCTCATAATAATTACTATCACAAATTGCTAATTCTGCTTTATTCACATATTCGAAATATTTCCGGGGATTTGCAATTGATTGAGCATTACAAATGGTAAAAAGCAAAATGAGTATTGTAAATATTGTAAATTTACTAATAGATGCTGTTCTCATAAATTCGGGTATTTGTGTTTATTGTTGTTACGCCTTTCTTGTATTTGGTTAATAAATCCGGTTTATAGCAGTAAACTATTCCCCTCGCATTTAAGCCCTGCAAGGAAGGCTTTTTACTAAAGTTTGCGAGGCTTCATATTATATTAATTTTTTAATCATCTCCCCAAATCGCTTCATTCAGTTTTGCTATTTTTTCATGGTCGGGGGCAAAACCCGATGTTACAGTTCCTTAATCAAAAAATTATTTATTATCGATTTTTTTGTTCCAGAGCTTTACGAAAAAATGGGTCTTGGTTAAAAAGATAATCTTTAGAAAAGATATCATATGCCCACCAAAAACCAATAAAGCTTTCGTGTTCAGGAGTGCTTGTTACAGGCACTTCTGTTTTATTCCAAAGGTAATCATCCACGCTTTGTCCATTATAGGGAATATGTATACTGGAGTGCATAACAAAAGATACATTTGTGATAGGTAATTGATAAACGGAAGGCGTGATGCCATATCCACCTAATCGTCCAGTAGGTTCGCCCACGGCTATCAATTTTTCTTCGCTAAGGGCAAATGTAACAAATGAATTAGCTGCTGAAAATGATTCCCTGTCATGTAACAGATAAATCTGTCCTTTATACCTGAGTGATTTTTTGTGAGGTTTTATAGATCCAAAGCAGCCTGCCGTATCAATAGTTACCAACCTGTAGCTTCTATCCAATATAGGGTCATGATAAAGGAGAAGCGAATCAAAAGGAGTATTAAAATAATTGGTATCTGGAAAAAGTCGCGTATTTCGGATACCTATTGTTCCATGTTGGCAAAGTTCTTCATCGGTCAGTAAACTCATAATACCTTTCCATATCGCATCATTTCCACCCGGATTTCGCCGAATGTCAACAATTACTCTTTTTATTTGTTTCCTTTTTTTTTACTTAGACTCCCTATTTCCTTTTCATATACAGGCAAATCATCCAAATTCATTATTGGAACTCGAATATATAAAATGCTATCAAATAGGTTGATTTTTGGAAGTTTTGATTGTTCTGCATCAGAGAAGTTGGGAATAGGACACTCCTGAGCAAAGAAATCTTTCCATTTATAATTTGTATCAACAATATTTATTTTTACAATTCTATTTTCTTGAGGTGCAAAAAATTCCATCACAACCGGTAAGTTGTTTTTCATTAATGATGAAGCTGCCGCGAGGTATGTCGTATAATATTTCTTTTTTTTATTATCCCACCTAAGATATTTGGCATAGGGATAATCCTGTATAGCAATATGTTCATTTACAAAATCATCCACCTCCATGTCGTTTACTTTCTGCAGGACAGCAGATTTTGGCAATATAATGGAATCAGGATTCTCAATATGCTGTTTTATATATACAAGTTTTTTTGAGTTATAATACTTTCCATCAACATATTCCAACATAAAACTATAATTAAAATGTCTGTACATTTCTTCATCCCAATTTCGATTCTCCTTTTCTCGGTCATTGTAAGTTGTTTGCTCAAAATGTTGAATTTTAATCATATGAGTTGAATCGAATAAATCAGGATAAAGTTTTGACCAAAAATCATAATTTTCTCCCCCTAAATCATTCAAAGTTAGCCATCGGGTATGCGCTTCAGGAAGCAAACCAAGCGTCAGGTTCAATAAATACCAGTAATCGGATAAGCTATTAATATTTTCAATTCCAGTTTTTTTCTTTTTCATATTATCGATCACATCTGTATTCATCAATTTCTTATAAATAGGCAAATGTGGATTGGCTTGTTCTATAATACTCATTAAACTATCAAAATCGGCGTACAGTTGTTCTTTGGTATAGCCGCCATAGGTTTTTTCCTGAGCAAAGGAAAATTGAACAAAGGAAAAAACAAGAAAGAAAAAAATGAAAGCCCTCATAGCAGTGTGGTTTTTAATTATTCCTGTGGTTTATTCATATTTTCACATAAACGACATTTTTGGAGGTATTCGATATGCGCTAATAAAAAATCTTTTTCATTTCCCTTAATATCACATTACTACAGTCAAGCCACGAACAAGCCACGGCGCCACTGTCAACTGCTGCCCCACTAATAATTTGCATGTTTTCTTCTTCTGTGAGCATATTATTAAGTAATATACCGGCAATTTTACGCTTATTATTGTTCCTGTACTCAATAATTTTTATTTTCTTTTTCATATCTAAAAATGCTTGTTTTTCCTACTCATAAAGCTTTTCGGTTCCGCTTATTGTTTTTACAACTATTATTTTTTGCCCATTTCAGCTAAAACCCTTTATATATCAGTTATGAGCCAACTTACCTATACAAGTTACAAATTCTTATTCTTACAACAGTGTGCCTGTTTTCCCTGTTCAGGGCGTTGTGCCTTAGCTCGGCTGTTCTTTTTATGGCATGATACGGTCAAAAACAGAACTTGCTGGTTTCAGCCGGCCTAAATTGTTAAGCGACTTAGGCATCCGCTCTTTTTTTCACGCAACCATTATGCCTTTGAAAAAGACAAAAACAGACACGCCCAATTTAACCGTCAATTTATTGCGGTTCTTCGGGTATTTTTCCTTAACTTTGTTATGCCTTTCTTGTAATTTTTGGTTTATAATTCTTGTCAATAGTTCCCGTATTATCCTTGCATTTATAAAGCCCTGCAAGGAAGGCTTTTTTATTTACTCTAAAAGCTAGCGAAACTTTTAAAATGTAAATATTTATTGTGGCTCTGATTTTTTTCTTTTTAATTCCCCTTTTAACGTTTCAAAGTTAATGTAATAAATTTATATTATTAAGAAATGATAAAAAATTGATGTATAAATTTTTATCGTTTGTAAATCATAGAATTTCATACAATTATAAATGCGAATTTTTGTATAAAAATGATATGAAATTTTCAAAGTCTAAAAATACTATATTTTTAACTTTAAATCACCCTAAAAAACGGCCATTTTTTCTCATAAAATCGGATTTTTGTAAATTTATTTCCTTCCCTCCATATCGTTTTATTCAATCTTGTTATTTTTCGTGGTCTGGAACAAAACCCGATGTCACAACTTCATTCCGGCATCCTTCTACAGGTACACATCCTTCTTCGCCTTTCCATTTACAGATATAAGGATTATAGGTACATTTAGCGGGTTGGGAATACATATTTTTAGGCTCCTTGATAAAACAACGACAATCGGCACACATGTGCCGGAACTCGCAATCCTTGCAAACATCTATCTGGTCTTTATGGATATGCCACAAGTCTTTGAATCCAGGCTTTTCAATGGCTTCTTGGAGCGTAATGTCTTTTATATTCCCAAAATTTCGTTGTATGGAAGGGCAGTTTTTGATATTGCCTTCGGTGTCTATACAGACCTTACGGTTCAGGCAAGTATTGAATTGTTGGGATTCGGTAAAGAAAGGGAGTTTAACAAAAAAATATCCTTTATGAATATTTCCACAGGAAGAATTATGTAATTCATCCTCAATAAATACAAACTTTGCATTATTAATGTCTTTGTAGGTATTTTCAGGTGAATTAAAGAAAACAATCCTATGTAATCTTGGATACTGTGCCGTTAGTTTATTGAGATTCCAATCCGGTACCGATTTGTCAAAAGGAATAATAAATTCTATACACTCAAAACTGTCTGTTTCCTTATGACTAAGTATTTCTATTATATTGTTTATGGTTATGTAAGCAAATATAAATTATTTAAATTATTTGTTCTAAATCTTGTATAGTTTGGCATTAATTACTATATTTGTTATCTTAAAAAGAAAAGGAATACGCTGATGAAACGCGCTCAACTAATGTTTACTATTGGTTATCAGAAATTTCATTTCTACCTTCTTTTTTTTCTATTTTTTCTTTTATCCATCCCGCTAGCTGGGCAAACAGCCATAAACGACTACTTTTCTACCTACGTTGGAAATGCCATTACAATAAATCCGTTGGATAACGATTCCGGATGCGAAAATTATAATTTATCCATTAGTATTTCGCCTGTTCGTGGCATTTTATCAAGCATTAATCCTGACGGTTCATTCACTTATACGCCTAACAATGGTTTTGCAGGTAAAGATAGCCTTAAATATACCATCAATTGCAATGGCAATAGCAATTCTGCTTGGGTATATTTTATCATCGCTCCCTATCCCGATAATATTCTTAACGCTTACTGCTATACATCTCCCGAAGCGACTCAATGGGGAATCCGCAAAGGAGATTCCAGCTCCCTGACCTCGCATATATGCGCGCAGCCTTTTGTTGGGGATATCGATAACGACGGACAAAATGAAGTCGTTGTAGCCGGACATGCCTATAGTTTCATAGCTACTTCAACGATTGTTATATATGACCACCGGCTTGTGGAGAAAGCTTCATTTAACGTATTTGAAATGAATACGGCCGGCGGATTTCCAATGGCTATTGCAGATGTGGATAAGGATGGCATTGCGGAAATATTTGTTCATTCCAGCGATGGCAAATTAAGATGCTATAACTTTAATGGAATAAATGTTACAACAAAATGGATTTCAATCCAATATGCTATCTCAAACCGAACCGCTTGCCCCGTTATTGCCGACGTAAATGCCGACGGCATCCCCGATATTTTGATTATAGACAAAATTTTCAATGCACAGACGGGGGAACTGGAAGTAACTCTTCCTGTTTCGGTAGGGGAAGAAACCATCTATTATGGAGGCGGAAGACTAAGCATGCCGGTTTTTGCCGATATAGATAACGACGGACTACTGGAAGCGGTTGGAGGTAATATTGTTATGAAAGTAAATATCACCAATCCCCATGGAACAACAGGGAATAATGCATATATATGGAAAACGCTGACGGGGATGAATATTGGAGACGGACCTACCTCTGTAGCGGATATCGACCTGGACGGCTTTCTTGATGTTATTGTTGTTAGAAAGGGATTTATGTACGTATGGAAACCTTATACGGGCTTTAACTCGACGCCCTCGCTTCTTGATGTTATTCCATATTATTCTTCAAACAATTTATGCGGATCAAAGGCATTGATCGGAGATTTTGATAACGACGGTTACCCCGAAATAGCCTGGACGTACGCTTATACAATACATGCATGCAAATACAACGCCATTGCGCGATCTTTAGAAACGCTTTGGATTCACCCTACAACGGATAATTCGGGGTCGACGGTTATGTCGGTTTTTGATTTTAATCAGGATGGAAGCGCAGAAATCATATATAGAGACCGGACTAATTTAAGGATTCTAAACGGAGTAACCGGATTGGATATTTCCACCTTTCCCTGCGCCTCTGCCACCGGAATTGAATATCCGGTTATTGTCGATCTGGACAAAGACGGAGCGGCTGAAATTATTGTTTCCGAAACCCATAATCTGGACTCTCCTAACGCGGAAAGAGGAAGAATCCGTTCTTTTACAAGCTTGCCGGGAGTTCAGTGGGCGCCTGCCCGGCCGGTGTGGAACCAATATAGCTACAATGTCGTACACATCAACGATGATCTTACTGTTCCCCAATATCAATTCAATCCCGTTACTCCGCTTATAAATCCGAATACGCCCTCTATTATCAATCGTCCCTTTAATAATTTTTTACAACAAGCCACTACCGTCAATCAACATGGAGAGCCTTTCATTCCCGTTGCGGATATAGCCTTTGTCGAGGATAGCGCCGTTATCCGTTCCTGCGACTCCATTCAAATAAAGTTGCTGATCCGAAATAGTGGAAGTCAAACGCTTAAATCATTTTTCAAAATAACCGCTTACAAAGACCGCTATCAAAATGAACTTATAAGAGTAGATACAATTTCTTTTTCTGTCGGCGTAAACGAAAATAAATATGTTACGCTCGTTTATTCTTTCGAAGAACTAAATGACTTTTTACCCGTCAATTCTCTTGTTTTTGCCGTTAACGACGGCGGAACAGGTATTGCTCAATACGGAGGCCAACAAGCGGAATGCGACGCCAGCAACAATATTTTTATAATCCCTTTCCCCTCTCTTTTCTATAGTTACCATAATCAATTAACAGCATCCATTTGCCAAGGAAAACCTTACAATGAGAACGGCTTTAATATTCCCGCCGGCAATACCCAAAATCTAGGCGTTTTTAATTTCCGGCAATCCCATGTTTCCATTTTCGGATGCGATAGCATTATCGACTTGGAACTTACTGTTCTATACCCTCGTTACGATATCGAAATTTCAGATACAAGTTGTCATGCTTATGAGTGGAACGGAATTATTTATGATAAAAGCGGAAGATATACTCAACATCTGACTTCATCGAATGACTGCGATAGCATTGTACACCTTACTTTAACTATTGGGGATACCGCTATTTTTATCAACGACGCCATTTGTAAAGGAGATGCATATAAGTTGCATGGTTTTGATATCCCTGTTCAAGAAACAGAGGGGGATTATAGATTTCCATTATTTTTGACCAATCTGTTAAGTTGCGATTCCATTATTTATTTGGATTTAAAAGTAATCGACCCTATTGTTTCCATAGAAGCTACAGATAGCCTTCTGTGCAAAAAAGGCCTTAATCTCCAGGCTAAAACTTCTCTTCAATATCTTATGTGGAACACCGGAGCGACAGAACACATTCTTCCCGTGTACGAAACAGGCGTTTATTATGTAACGGCTTCCGAAGGTCGATGCACAGCCGTGGATTCAATTATTATCAAACCTTGCTGCCCTCAAAATTATCTTCTTCCCAATGTAATTACTCCTTCCGTAAGAGACGGGATTAATGATTATTTCTGTCTTCCCGAAGGTTTTACTCCTTTCGACATGGAAATTACCATTTTTAATCGTTTAGGGAGAAAAGTTTTCCAGTCAAAAGATCCCGATTTCAAATGGTACGGCGATTCAAACGATGTTATTACTACGGCAGATTATTTTTATGTATTAACGCTTAACAAAGAGTGCCGTTTCCAAGGATATATCAAGGTGTTTTAAAAAACAAGCGCATAACAAAATTGGGTGTTTGATGTTGAAAGCTTAATGTTTATTTTCAAGATTAAACAATTGCATGCAAATTAATTTTTTAAATTAAGCGTTTTGTTGATAAGGTGTAATTATTAAGTCAAGGCGTGACTCTAAGTCACGCCTTGACTGTCTGCTACCCGCCTTCTTTTTAAAATGAAGCGTCGAAATAACGCAAAATCCAAACTTCCCTGAATATTGCGCTTTTTAGTTATTTGACTGTGTTTCTTTAAGAATAACATCATGCGCGCCCCCTTCAATAATACTGGTAGAAGAAACCAATGTTATCTTGGCTTTTTTCTTTAATTCCTGTATCGACAAAGATCCGCAACTACACATGGTAGATTTTATCTTCCCAAGCGTAACTTCCAAATTATCTTTAAGTTTACCCGCATAAGGCACATAACTGTCCACTCCTTCTTCAAATTTAAGATTATCGCTTCCGCCCATGTCGTACCGTTGCCAATTCCGAGCGCGGTTAGAACCCTCTCCCCAATATTCTTTCACATAGGCTCCGCCAACCATTAGTTTTTTTGTAGGACTTTCGTCGAAACGGGCAAAATATCTTCCCATCATCAGAAAATCCGCGCCCATAGCTAATGCCAGGGCCATGTGGTAATCCTGTACAATTCCCCCGTCGGAACAAATAGGAATATATATGCCGTTTTTCTCAAAATATTCATCCCTGGCTTTGGCCACTTCAATCAAAGCTGTAGCTTGTCCTCTGCCGATTCCCTTTTGTTCTCTGGTTACGCAAATAGAACCGCCGCCGATTCCTACTTTTATAAAATCAGCGCCTGATTCGGCAAGGTAGTAAAAACCATCTTCGTCAACTACATTTCCGGCGCCGATTTTCACATTATCTCCGTAAGAATCTCTTACATATTTAATTGTATCGCGTTGCCATTCCGAAAAACCGTCCGATGAATCGATGCACAAAACATCGACGCCTGCCTCTACTAATTTGGGAATACGATCCCTGTAATCTCTCGTGTTGATGCCGGCGCCCACTACCAGACTTTTATTAATATCCAACAACTCATTAGGATTCTCTTTATGATTATCGTAATCTTTTCTGAAAACAAAATATTTCAAATGTTGACGATCATCAATTATCGGAAGCGCATTTACTTTATTATCCCAAATAACATCATTGGCTTCTTCCAGGCTAATGCCATATTTCCCCACAATAAGCTTGGAAAAGGGCGTCATAAAGTCTTTTATCTTTTTATCCAGAGGGTCTCTGCTTGGACGATAATCGCGGCTGGTAACCATTCCCAACAATTTTCCATTCGGCGTTCCATCGTCGGTGATTCCTATTGTTGAAAAACCGATCCGTTCTTTTAGAGCAATTACGTCTTTTAAAGAATGCTCCGGAGTAAGATTGGCGTCGCTGATTACGAATCCTGCTTTATACTTTTTTACTTTTCGCACCATTTCTGCCTGATCTTCGACCGACTGGGAGCCAAATACAAAAGAAAGTCCGCCGTTTCGGGCTAAAGCAATCGCCATATTAGCGTCGGACACCGATTGCATGATGGCCGAAACAAATGGAATATTTAAAGTTACATTAGGTTCTTCATTTTTACGATATTTTACCAAAGGCGTCTTCAAATTAATTTTATCAGGCGTGCAATCCTTAGGCGTCAGCCCTGGTATCAGTAAGTATTCATTAAAGGTTCTTGAAATATCGTCAACAATTTGTGCCATGGGAATAAGTTTTGAAAATTATGCAAATTTACGAAGGAACGATAAATAATTCAAATTGTACAATCGACGTCAAAATTGACCTGATTCTTTTTCAATAGTTTGACAAAATAAAGAAAATTGTCGCACTCTTCTTTACCTTATTTGCGTACTTTTGCATGAACTCCGGCCTATGGTTATGGCTTACAGTTTATAGTTTTATTTCAATTATTCAACTTATGTATCCTAAAGTTTATCTTAAACACGGCAAAGAAAAGTCGTTGCAACGTTTTCACCCATGGGTATTTTCCGGCGCCTTGGCCACCGATATCAGCGCCTTTGCCGAAGGCGATATTGTAGAAATACATGCTTTTGATAAACAATACTTAGCTACCGGTTATATTCAACATGACAGCATTTCTATAAAAATACTTTCATTCGAAGAAACAGAAATTGACAATACATTCTGGGAAAAGAAATTATCGTTGGCTATCCGTTACCGTAAAGAATTAGGATTCTTCGACAAAAAAGAAACCAATGCATTCCGGCTTGTGAATGGCGAAGGCGATTTTTTACCCGGATTGATTATTGATTGGTATGACGGCGTTGCTGTGATACAATGCCATTCTTTTGGCATGTTCAGGTGGAAAGATATCTTTTGCGAGACTTTACATCAAAATCTTCCGGGGAAAATCAAAAGCATTTACAACAAGAGCAATGCTACTTTACCCAAACGTGTTTTAAGCGATTGTCGCGACGGGTTTCTATTTGGCAAAGAGGAAGAAAACTGCTTAATAACCGAGAATGGAAATCAATATTTAATTAATTTAATAGAATCACAAAAAACAGGATTTTTTATCGATCAACGCGAAAACCGAAAATTATTACAGGAAATATCGCGCGACAAAACGGTTTTAAACGCTTTCGGTTATACGGGAGGTTTTTCCGTCAGCGCATTGAAAGGCGGAGCCCGCTTGGCTCGCACGCTGGATATTTCAAAAAAAGCAATCGAAATTTGCAATGAAAATATTAAACTCAATTTTGGCGAAAACGCTCCACATAACGCCTTGGCTGTTGACGTATTAAGCTATCTTTCTAAAATGGAAGATTCTTACGATATCATCATTTTAGACCCGCCTGCTTTTGCCAAGCATCAAAAGGACATTCAGCAAGGACTGAAAGCTTACCGCAACATCAATCAAAAAGCATTGGAAAAAATTAATCCCGGAGGCTTTTTATTCACATTTTCCTGTTCGCAAGCCATTAGTAAACAGGAATTCTCGACTTTATTATTTTCTACTTCCGTCATTGCAAAAAGAAATGTTCGCATCGTCAAAACTTTATCTCATGCGCAAGATCATCCTGTTAATATCTTTCACCCCGAAGGCGAATATCTTAAGGGCCTTCTTTTGTATGTGGAATAATCGACGATTAATGTATCTTTAGTCGATTTTTTTAAAGATGAAAACGTTTGCCGTTCAAATCCGGACGCTTTCTAGAATTTAATCAAACACGCGCCGGCAGAATATCCGCCGCCGAATACCGAAAGGCAGACCAGATCGTTAGGTTTGAATATTTTAAAATTTTGCGCCAAAACCAATACAGAACTTACGGAACCCGTATTTCCCAATTCCCTTATATTGGATAATGCTTTTTCTTCCGGAATGCCTAGTTCCGAAGTCACATGCGAAAGGATTCTCATGTTTGCCTGATGTCCGATAAAGTAAGAAAGATCGTTCAATGTATAACCGTTATTTTTCAGGATTTGGACTGTATGTTGCGCAATATAAGTACAAGCCTGCATAAAAACGTCCTTTCCATAAGGCATTTCTATTTCTTTCCTGGGATTCAGGTAGACTCCCAAAGGTCCTTTCCCTATGTGCCCCAGCGCTTGTGACGTCACGTCCACTATATGAGGTTCTTTACCAGATATTCTCTCTTTCGAAACAAACAAAACTGTAGCGGCATCGCCCCATAAATGTCCGGAATTAGAATCTGATTCATTGATATAGGTTGAGTTTCTGTCGGCAGAAATTAATAGCGCTTTAGTAGCTCGGCCGGCTTTAAAAAATGAATCGATAATTTCCATAGCATTTATGGCCGATGAACAAGCAGAGGAAAGCAAAAACGCCTTTGCATTTTCTATTCCGAATTGCCGTTGCACCACATGAGCAGTTGTTCCTACTGTGTCGGAAGGAGTGTAGGAAGCAAAAATAATTAAATCTACCTCTTTTATATCATAAGGCAATTGAGACAAAGCGTTTTCCACCGCTAAAATGCTCATTTTATCCAATGTTTCTTCTTCGCTTGCTTTAGAACGCGTGAGGATGCCTGTACGTTGAAAAATCCAATCGCCGGTAAGACCATTTATATTCAGGAAATAATCATTAGGAAGTCTTTTTTCGGGAATAAAATATCCTACAGCATTAATAAACATTTCTTTTTGAAGTTTTTAATTGTTCTAAATAGCATTAAATACCTATCTATCAATTGTATAAGTGTTAAAAATATGAAAATATTTCAGAAAACAGAATACATATTCGCTTGGCCCTCAATTTGCAGGAAGGCCAATGCAAATTATCGTCAATTTTTTTGGCAAAAATAATGATAAATTTATCAAATCGACTTTCTATCACAAAATATTGTTGCTATAATTTCCTTATAAAACTCTGTATGGAATTTCAAAAGGAACACAACGCAATAAAAATCAAATATTTAAAAATTTACATATTCAATATGTTATACGTCAGCCGAAGGCGGGTTTCGGTCGAAATCGTTTCCACATCCTCCAGATAATCATAGTGCGTCTTGCGGAGATACGTAAGTTGCTCTAAACTAAGGTTAAATTTATTTGAAATTTTGTAGTTTATCCGTTGAGTCGTCAGAGACAATCGGGCATAACCTTTATTTCCCTGTACGTTGGCATAATGGAAATTTTCATCTTTGCCCAAACCGTTGATTTCTTTTTTTTTCCGAACCATAACCTTTAGAAGTATAAATCTGGTAATGTTTATGCTTAGATTTAAATCCCAACGTTTTCCCAAAAAGAGCGTTCCGCTTAAACGTTGACTTATCTCCACAGGGACATCTTTTTGGCGACGACATAAAGTTGTATAATCAGGTATTGATATATCGCCTTTCCCCATCAAGAAAAATAAACTGCCAAGAAAACCCGTACTTTGCCGTAACTTTAAATGGTAATTCATCTTTATCAAAAGGCAACATTGAATAATGCTATCGCAATAAGTTTGCTCGCCGACTTCTTTCTTTGTTATGCTTTAATTGTTCCCATTCCTGCAATACGGCATCATCTAGAAATAATGCCAAACTACCTCGTTTACATAAACTTGTATTATATTCTTTCCCATTACGTACTTTATACTTATCTTTGCTTCGGTTTATTGGCTCGGTACTCATGTATCTACTCTTTTGTTGTGCAAATACAAAAATAAGCCAATAAGTTTTCTTTCTTTTTATCGTTGCAACAAAGTCATTTGATTATATAAATTGTAGTGGGTTATGGCACAACATAATTGCGAAAATTGCCCGATACGGGCGAAATACGATAAAGCGCCCAAGTCACTGATTGGAAGATTTTGGCGTTGGCATATCAATTTCTGTCCCGGATGGAAAGGGTATGTTAAATCGTTGGATGATGAGAAAAAGCAAATACTGAAAGAACAATATCAGTTGAAGAAAATATAAAACCTGATACAGTTTAATTTATTCTACCATATCAGGTAAGAAGATTATTGATTCCAATATTCTTCCTGTTTCTTTTTCGGTAACTTGCGGATTACTTCATCTACCGAATGACGAATCAGTTCTTCAATCAACTTGTCGGGAACATCGCTATCCAAATATACCGTATTCCACAATAACGTTCTGAAATCGGTTGCGGTAATTCCGCGATATTGTTCCCGCAGTTCGATTGATTTTTCAGGATTACATTTCAAATTGATTTTGAGAATTCCGTCTTTCGGATTCAAAGCAATATAGGCGAACATTTTGTCCATAACCTTAAATGCTAGCGCTGACGGGTCGATAAACGGCAGCGATTCCGAACTTCCTTTAATGGAAAGGCAATATTCTCTTAATTCTTCGATGTTCATGACATATCAATTTTCACTGTCTTTCTTCAATGCTTATTTCCTGTTTTTGCCGTTTCATACAATTTTATCCATTGTTCGGGTGTCATTTTTGTGGCTAACTCACCGATTAATTCGTAGGAAATTTGGTCGAATTTCTTGAAACGGATGCAACTTTTTCCCATATCCAACTTCGTTCTACAGTGTTTCAGATATTCGTTTCGGAACCATTCCAACAAATGCTTATCGGCCGCCAATCCCATGTGGTAAACGGCTATGAAATGTTTTTGCGAAGCGATATTGATAAAGGGCAACGGCGCTTTAGGATCGTTCAGATAGCCTTGCGGATAGGTTGTCAGGGGAACCACATAAGCAATCATGCCATAGTTCATAGTTTCACTAAATCCTTCGGGAAGATTTTGCAGGATAATTTCGCGCAATCGGCTCATTGCCGACTTCCGTTCTTCAGGAAGTCCATCCAAGTAAGCCTGTATGGTAGTTGCTGTTGATTGCATAATCACTCATCGTTATAATTTTCTTTTGTTGCTTTCAATGGCAATGAACTCTGGTAAATAATTGGGTGTACATCCTTTTGATACCATTTCCCCTTTATATAGACCCGTTTTCTTCCCAACCTCAATACAACGTGTTCGGTAATTTTTATCAAAAACGCCGATCCATCCTGCGGCGAGATTCATTGCCCATTGTACTTCAGGCTCTTCGTTGTTTATTTGTTTTTCAATGGCAGATAGCAATTCTTCGGTATTAGGAGGAGGTGTTTGTCCTACCCAACGTAAACGAGCCTGGTAATACCAAAAAATTCGTCTTTGAAGCGAAGAAGGGCTGTCTTTCCACGATTCCATCAACGCTATTGTTTTTTTGTCTTTAGCAAGCTGGTTTGCCATCAGCCAGTCCATGAGTTGATTTCGCTCATCAAATGAGTGAACCTGCATGTCCCTATCAAACTTATTAATTAAATCTTGTGAAAGAAGTTTATTATCCATAATCAGGATGGCTAATTGCCGGGGCAAAAACTTCCCGCTTGACCATAGTTCCATTGCCAGTTCATGATTCTTTTTGAGTTCCTTAGCCATTTTCCGCAAGTCACCCAACTTAGTTCCGGGATTAATTTGACTCAGGATATTTTCTGTTTTTGAAGAGCGTTTCATACCAATTTTTCGTCTTGTTTTCTAATTGTTAATCCATATCATTCATACCCTTAGCAATCCGCGGAAGCCTCTGGCCGCATAATAAGATTCCGCGCCATTGTGATACACAAAAATCGTGTCATAGCGGCGGTCGCAAAAAAGGGCTCCTCCGAGTTTCCTGATACGGTCAGGTGTTTTTACCCAGCTTGACGTTTTTGCGTCGAAATCGCCCATCTGCTGTAACTTGCGGTATTGCTCTTCCGTCAGAAGTTCGATGCCCATAGCGGCGGCTACATCCACCGCATTATTTTCCGGTTTGTTTTCTTTCCGAGATTCCAGCGCTTCGCGGTCGTAGCAAAGGCTTCTGCGACCTTTGGGGCTTTCTGCCGAACAATCGCAAAAAAGGTATTCGCCTGTTTTCGGATCGCATCCGATAACATCCGGCTCGCCGCCGGTGCGTTCCATCTCGGCGAGCGACCAAAGTTTCGCGACATCGGCTTCCAACCTGGCTTGTACATCCGCCCAGCCAATGCCTTGGTGACGATTACTGTTTTTTCTGAAACGGTCTTGCAGTACGTCCAATAGCGCCGTGCGTTGTTCCGGTGATAACACATTTATACCTTTCATATTTACAATTATTTTATTTCAGGTATTCTGCAATGATAATTCTGCGCTGTTTCATCAGCACATCAAAACCGTTGGGTCTATTCATCAACTCTTCCATATTTTCAGGAAGTACTTGCCAGCGAAGGCCATATTTATCGATACACCAGCCGCATTCATATTCTTCACCTTCGCGGGTGAAATAATCCCAATAGCGGTCAATTTCGTCTTGGTCTTTACAATTAATCGCAAACGACACCGCATCATTCAGCGGATGATGGGCTTGTTCGGTACTCATCAGGGAATATTTTTGTCCGAAGATTTGCACTTCGCACATTTCGCTATATGCGCTGGGCGTTTGTCCAAGAGGAATGACCGGCGATTCTTTGAAATCGCTGCCGAAAATAGTTTTATAGTATTCAATAACTTTTGAAATTTTACCGCCATCGGCATTATACCAAATGCACGGAATAATTTTATTAGCATTCATCTTTTTATTATTTTATTGTGATACATTAAATTAATTTTTTCATTTTTGCCGTCAACCATGGCGCAATACCTGTAAACAAAACCACCAACAGCCAAAGGTTTCCGGTACTGGTGTCGTATGCTTTCAAGAGTTCTGCCAACGTATTTCCCGAAAACAATCCGAAAATAATTTCAAAAGCGACAGTCAATAATAACCATAACAATCCAATTAACCAATAGTTTTTAGCTGTTCCTTTTCCGATTTGCGGAGATGAAGATATAGCAAAGGATAAAAATCAGCAGGCAAAGCAAAATCCCGCTTAGCGGCAAACCGTTACCAGAACACCTAATACAGCGCAATGAAGCTGTAGAATATATTCAACAACATGGATCCAAACAATGGAAAGAACAGCAAGATTATCATCAACAAAGTTTAAACGAGGTAGTTATGTTTAGATACAAAACAATTTTTGGTGGGGAATTAGATGCGCGAACTATAGAAAATTAAAAAATGGAAGTCAAGTTAAAATACTTATTATTAAATAAATATACGGCCATAGGTATGCCCGTTTCTTACAAAGTTGCTTAAAATATTAACCCCTTGAAAAGATAGGGAGGTTCTAAATTTAGCGCCGTTGCAACAAAGTCCTTTAAATTTGCAAGAAATAAGTAGAGTATCTATTCTCTCAACCCTTCTTCCCCGTATTTTATCAAATCGCTTACAAGCTTATCTAATTGTTCGAGGTTAGCGGCAATATACTTCTGGGCTGCATTTTTCAATTCTTTTATGTTTTCATCCGAAACATTGTCCATTTCGGAACTGGCTTGGTGGAGTTTGGGTTCTATGCGAACATAAGAATCCGAACAATCAGCAGCTTTGAAAAGTTGATCCAGTTGAAAGTCTACAACTTCTGCCGATGACGACATCAGTATGTTTATTATGGGAGAGATCCATCCCACTACGCCCCAATCTTTAGCATCTTTATAGGAATATTCTTTTTTAACTTTGCCTGTGCCGACAGATACCATGTATATTTGCTCTATGGGTTTTTCATATCCTTTGAGTATTTCCTTTTCTACCTCTACAAAGGCGCACATACTGGGGTTATTGGCAAACATGCCGCCGTCGACCAGATAAGAAGGATTCCCGCCCATAGATTGAATGTTGGCCACTTTAAAATAAGTAGGAGCCGCCGAAGTGGAGCGGGCAATATCCCGCATGTAATAATCCCTGTGCGGATATTTCTTCGCTTCGGGAGTAGTAAAAAAAACCGCTTTCCGCTCGCTGATATCATAAGCGGTAATTAAACACCTTTTCCGGGTTTGCGAGAGTCTGATGTCTTGCATCTTATCCTTGAGGATCTTTTCCAACCCTTTTTCGGAATATTTTTCCTGATAGAGTTGACGGACTAATGATAAGAACCGGGACTTAAAAATGTCTTTGCCATGTTTTTCATACATTTCTATTGCTTCGCAGGCAAAATATTTGCTGTTTTTGTCGTCGCCCGATTGATTCGGCAGAACATAAAGACAGCTTAAAATACCGCCGGCGCTGGTTCCGGCAATTAAGTCGAAATAATCCGACAAAGTGGCGTTGGAATTGTGCGTTTTTTCTTGTAAACGTTTTTCTACATGGGCTAGAATAATGGCAGGGATAATTCCCCTGATTCCGCCCCCGTCAATAGATAATATGCGTACCTTCTTCATATATTTAAATTATTACAGTTTCCTGAATCCTTTAAACAGGATCTGGTTGACGTCGGCTGTATGGACTTACTAACCTTAGTCAGGTATATGTATTACTTTTATTTAAAGCGAATGTCTTTAGAAATATTCTGGTTATAAGCGTAATTAATGACGAATTTTTAGTTCAAATAAAATATTTAATTAAAATCTAAAAAAGCCCAATCCGTAATACGTTATATAGCTTTATAATACTTAATACATGAGAAGATAAGGAATATAAACTCCTTAAAAAGAAACAACAGCAAAGAAAGTGGAGCAAGTATCTATGCTCTAAGTATTTAAGTTAATTTGAGTGGGTTTGATAAATGGCCCATGCTTTTTAATTAACTGATTTACAATACTTAATGTCCAAGCCATTATTTTTGTTTCATGATGCTAAGATATGTAAAAAATATGAAACTGAATTTTTTTTCGGAAAATTTTTGTTTTTTTTAAAGAAATTAATTGTAATATCTTGGTAGTTAGTATATGCAACCAACATCGAAGAAGCGCTGATGGATAACCGTCCTGAAGACTTTGTGGGCTTGTATGCCGAGCGCGCGGTTATCGGCTTGCCTCCAAACTGGTTCAGCGGCCCCAGTATGCAATTGGTCGGGGAGAATATATTAATCGGTACGGGCGGTTTTTCGGGAACCATAGGAATGGAAACCGTCGGGGAAACCTTATGGGCCAACATTGGCGGTGAAAACGGTTTCCGCGTCGGCTTCGACCCTGAGGCGTCCGGCAAAAACAATCTTTTCTTAGCTTCATAAGCCCAAAATGTTAAATTTAAGGATTTATATAAAAAAACACAGTGGAAAATTTCGTAGTCCCAAAAAAGCATTGTATATTTGCCAAGCGGATTTTTAAAATGAAGGAATATTCGCAATGCAAAAGATTAATAGTAAATTATTGAAAATAAGAAAATTGGAAAGTATTTCAGTTGTTTAGATAGCGTTTGTTAATAATGAATTGTTTGTGATAGATAATGTTAGTTTGTAGTTTGGGAAAATTGTAATCATCATGAAGGTTAAAAATGTATTTTTTGTTTTTGTTATATTATTTGGCATTTGTAATATTTTGTACGCCCAGAGACAGTATGAGACATTGAAGCCCACTTTGGATTATTCATGGCGTCAACAAACGATAATAAATGACAAGCCTGTTCCCCCTAAGGTGGGAAGACCCGGAATTTTTTGGGAAAATGAAAAAAATCGTTCGGAAAAAAACGATGTTTATTACAAGCCGGATACAATCACTCTATTTATAGATACTCCCCGACTTAATATCAAAGAGAGAGGATGCATAAGATATGTAATGGCTTATAATAAACAAGGGTTGATAAAAAGCGTATTGTGGCAAAAATTAAATAAATCGAAATGGGAAACGACAGTAGAGTATCTCTATAAATATGACAGCCGTAAAAATTTGGTTTTATTATTGAACAAAGATGATTACGGCATGCATCGCCAGATACAAAAATATGACGAAAGGAATAATCTATTGACAATAGAAAAGCAATACAAAGGATATGAAAACGGGAGGTCGTATTATTTTCGAGAAGACAGTAATGTTTCATTTTTTACTAAATTGAAGGAAAATCTGTCATGGACGCCCTATCAAAGATATATATATATATATATATATATATATGATTCTGTTAATCAAATAGTTAGCGAGTTTAAATATGATAGGTCGAAAAACAAATTGTTACAGTATGGATCTTGCCATTATGAATATGATCTCAGGGGAAACTTAACAACATATGAAGAAAATAGGTTTTATGCCAACGGAATAATTCTTAAAGATACGTCTAGATTTACCTACGATAATCGAAATAATTTGTTGACCATGCCTTATTACACAGGCGAAAATAATACATATTATTATGATGAAAAAGATAATTTAATACAACGGATTAAAAATTATGAAGAGTTTGGGGAAAATGATTTATTTACTTACACCTATAATGAGCGGAATAATTTAACGTCTGTTTTAATAAAAAGATATGATAATGAAAAAAAAGAATATGTTGATAGATTTCTCCACACGTATTCTTATGATAATAAGGATAATCTATTGTACCATTTTTTAGATGAATGGAATAAAGACAAAGAGAGGTGGGAAAACAAAAACAGGGACTTTTTTGATTATGATGAACGAAATAATTTAATAAGAGATTCCAGGTATAAAAAACGGAATTGCTATGATTGTTACGATGAGGAGAATAAAATAAGCGACTATACCTATGACGAAAAAAATAATTTGATCTGGGAAGTAAGAGAGGGTGAAGATTGCAAATATTCTTATGATCAACAAGGACGTATTTTGTCTATTAAGGTATCTCTTTTTATGAAATATACTTTTTCTTACGATGAAAATGGATATGGTCTCTCAAGAACTTCATGGAAATGGGATAGAGAAGAATGGAAATTGGTAGAGGGTTATCGTGATTTTTTTTACAAGTATGATAACTTCCTGACCTCTTCTCGTTGGGATAGATATAATGATTTTCTCCTCCTGAATGACTTTTTATACGATGAAGCTTATTTTAATAATAAAAAGAAGCTTAATTTCGCTAAAACTACATTTTTAGGGTATGGAAAAATTTATTTGGAGGATTTTGATGGAACTTGTTATAAAATTCAAATTTCTTATAAAAAGATCATTCTGTAATAGTGTAATAATATATTAAAATTCAATATAATATGAGTAATTCGGTATGTTTTTTTACAGGTATAGACAAGATAAAGGAGCAGACCTCGGTAGTAGATGCCGCTTTCGGATACCAAAGTC